>DXFO01000060.1 GCA_019114415.1 Candidatus Gemmiger faecavium
TATGACCGCCTCTACTACCTGCTTCTTGAATTCTGGTGTATAGCGTTTGTTTGGTATTCCTTTCGGCATAGTAAAGCACCCCATTTGTTATTCAGTATATCATACTGTCTAACAAATGGGGTGCAGTTCATTCCCGGCTGCCGGGTCCTTTTGTTCTCTTGCCATTTTCAAATTGCGGAAAAACAGGAACGGCTCAATGGCGTCCCCAGCCGCCCCGGCCAAAGCCACGCAGGTGATGACGCAGGCGTTCCAGCGTCTCGCTGTGTTCGGGGCTTTTCAGAGTGGGGAAGGCCCGGAGCAGACGTCCCGCGCCAAAGAACCGCTGCCGGTCGAAACGGGCGGTCAGTTCCTTGTACCGGGCCATGATCTCGCTGCGGCGGGCCTGGAACTGGGCCAGGGCCTCGGCGGCGTTGTCCCGGCTTTCCATCCGGGCCAGGGCCAGCTGCAGCTTGCCCTCGTCCCAAAGTTCGTCGGCGGTCAGGGCCTGCCCGCCCACCAGCTCGGTGAGCAGGTCGCTGCCCTTGCGCATGGCGGTGCGCAGTTCGTCCATCTGGCGCAGACGGCGGTCCAGACCGATGGCCTCGGCGGCGGAAACGCCCACATCCGCAGCAAAGATCACCAGCAGAACGATCCCTGCCACACGCTGGGCAGTATCCGGGATGGCCGACACCAGCCGGGCGATGGGCGGGTGCAGCACCATGACCATGAAGATGCTGGCCGCACCCCATGCCAGGGAGAATTGCAGGCAGATAAAACCGCCGATGTTGAATTTTTTATCCGAGTAGTCCCACCACCGGGCATGGAACAGGCCGTACAGCAGCGCCCCGGCGATGAGTTCCACCAGCGTAGGCACAATGACCCCCACTGCAAACACCACCAGCGGGCTTTTGGCATGGATGCCCAGCAGCACCAGCATGGCCACCATGCCGAAGCCGTACACCGGGCAGACCGGGCCGTTGAGAAAGCCCCGGTTGACCAGGGTGTGGGAGCGCAGGGCCGCAAAGACGACCTCGGTCATCCAGCCCATGAAGGCGTAGATGAAAAAGTAAAGGATGTATTCCCAGACCGTAGCGGTCATAATCAGTCGTCGGCCTCCTTACCCTGTGCGGTGTCGGCATCGGCTGCCTCGTCCTCCTCCGCGGCCCGGGCCAGGGCCTTGGGCTCCTGCCAGGTCACGGCGGAATCGGGCAGCTTGCGGGCAATGAGCGCTTTGATGGGAATGCCCTGCTCGGTGAACATGCCCTCGTGCTCGGTGCGGATGTTCCAGTCCGGTTCATCCTTGTGCAGGTCGCAGGTCTGCCAGGTGATCTCAAAGCCCGCCGCCGGGAAATACCCCAGGCTGTCCCGGAACAGGTCGTCGTCGTCGGTCTTGAAGTAGATCTCGGCACCCTCCGGCATGAGCATCCGGTACTGCAAAAGCTGCCGGGGATGGGTCAGGCGGTGCTTGTTGCTGCCGGCGTTCTTGCTCCAGGGATTGCAGAAATTGATGTAGATACGCTGGACGGTGTCCTCCGGGGCAAAGACCAGGCGCATGCGCTCGATGTCCAAAGAGGCAATGCGCACGTTGTCCGCGGGGATGCCTTTTTCGGCATAGGCGGCCTCGATCTTGCGCTTGGCCAGAATCAGCACCTTGTCGGTGATGTCGATGCCCAGGTAGTTGATGCTCCGGTCCCGGGGGGCCAGCTGGGCCATAAAACCGCCCTTGCCGCAGCCCAGTTCCAGATGGAGGGGCTGGTCGGGACGGGGGTAGAGTTCATGCCAGTGACCGGCGTTTTTCAGCGGCTCATGGACGTGGAAGTCACAGGCCAGCAGTTCCGGCCTGGCATAGGGTTTGAAACGCATTCGCATGGGGTCTTTCTCCTGTCATATCAGATTGTCATCATGGGAAATGTTGGTCCGTCTGTGGGTGCGGGGGTCATTCCCTGCGCAGAAATTCCTCCACCGCCTTCCGGTCGGTGCCGGCGGGCAGACTGCCCTGGCACAAAACCGCTTTTCCGCCGCCCCGGCCGCCGAACTGGGCGTTGAGCCTGCGGCAGAGGGTGCGGACGTCCTCCGGGTCGGACAGGGCGTAGGCCAGGCCCTGCCCGCCGGGGGCAAAGACGGCGCAGCGGGCGCCGGTCTTTTGGGCCACGGTCAGGCAGATGCGGCGCAGACCGTCGGGGTCGGGGCCGTCAAAAAAGCCCACATAGGGTTCCCCCGCCGGGGCAGCGGCCGCCGTCTGGTCGGCCAGGGCGTTCTGCAGGGCGGCCAGGCGCTGGCGGTCGGCGGACTGGGCGTCCAGCAGGTGCCGCACCGCCCGGGCGCTCTCCCCGGCAGGAACGCTGAGCAGCGCCCCCGCGGCCTGGCTGTCGGCCCAGAGGTCGCTCACCGCCCGGCAGGCCCGTTTTCCGCAGGCCACGGCCAGCCGCACCCCGCCCTTATAGTTCTGGGCGCTCAGGATCTTGATGAGCCCCACCTGTCCCGTGGTGGCCACGTGGGTGCCGCAGCAGGCGCACAGGTCGGCGCCGCCGGCATCCACCAGCCGCACGTCGCCCTCCAGCTCCTTTTTGCTGCGGTAGGGCAGGTTTGCCAGTTCCCCCCGGGGCGGCACCCAGCAATGCACCGGTTTGTCCGCCTGCACCGTGTCGTTGGCCTGTTCCTCCGCTCTGGCAAGCTGTTCGGCGGTCAATGGCAGGCTGACGTCCACCCGCACCGCCGGGCTGCCGATGTGAAAGCCTACATTCTCCGCCCCGTACAGGCTGTGGAGAATGCCGCTGAGGATATGCTCGCCGGTATGCTGCTGCATATGGTCAAAGCGGCGGTCCCAGTCGATCTCCCCGTGCAGGGCCGCGCCTTCCGGCAAAGGCTGCGCCGTCCGGTGCCAGACGACACCCTCCCCGTCCATGCGCACCGCCAGCACCGGCTGCTCCCCCAAAAGGCCCAGGTCGCAGGGCTGGCCGCCGCCCTCCGGGTAAAAGGCGGTGGCGTCCAGGGCGGTCTCCCAGTAGCCTTCGGCGGCGGGGTCGGGGCGGCACTGCACCACGGCGGCGTCAAAGGCGCGCAGGGTGGGGGTTTCCTCATACAGGCGGCGGGTGGGGACCATGGGCTCAGCTCCTTTTTTACGCAATATGCAGTCATTATAACATAAACCCCGCCCCGGGGAAACCCGCGCCCAAAAACGGCACAAAAAACGGCAGTGGAAAAAACCGCCGCCATCCGTTATAATAAAATCAGTGCTTTTTGCCCGGGTGCGCCCCCTTGGAGGGCGGACGCCCGCTCTGCGGCGGGGCGGCGTTTTTTCTGCCGCATCACCGTATTTTTTCTCACACAAAAAGGAGAACCCTTCCCATGAAACGCTTACTTGCAACGCTGCTGGCCGCCGCCTGTCTGGCCGGCTGTTCCGCACAAGGCTCTTCCTCCGCCCAGGGGGCGACGCTGCCCGCCGCCCCCGAGGCCGAACCCCAGTCCCTCACCGTCTACTGCGACCTGCCCCAAGGCAGCGCCGGCCGGGCCGCGCTGAACGCCTACGCCGAGGCCCAGAACGTGACGGTGGAGTTCGTCTCCGGGGAGGAGGGCCTGGCTTCCGCCGACCTGGCGCTGCTGGCCGCCCAGCCCGCCGACGCCGAGGGCTGGACCGACCTGACGGGGGATTCCCTGCTCAAGGCCGCGGCTGCCCGGGCGGGACTGCCCGGCGAGGGTGAGGAGGGCGTCACCGCTCTGCCTCTGGGCCGGACGCTGTACGCTTACTGGGCGGACAGTACCGTCCTCACCGCCCTGCTGGGGGAGGACTGCCTGACCGACCTGCAGAACGCCTCCTGGTCGGAGTGGAGCGACTTTGCCGAGACCATGACCGCCTGGATCGAGGCCCCCTCCGAGACCAAGGTCACCCTCAACGGCAACAGCTACACCCTGCCCGCCGAGGCCCCCGAAGCCGCCGCCAGCCTGGAGGGCGTTTTTGCCATGGGCGGCGCCGACCAGGTCTCCTGCCTGGGCGGGGCGCTGTTCACCAACGTTCTGCTGGCTGCTGGCAGCGAATATACTGGCAAGACCCTCACCGGCCCTCTCAACGGTCTGTACAGCGCCGTCGTCCTGGAAGCGGAAAACACCGCCGGGGATGCCTCCCGCACCATGCAGGACGCCGCGGGGGCTCTGGGCAGCGGCACCGCCCTTTTGTACCGCGGCCTGCTGGCCGACGTGGTGGCGGTGGTGGGCTCCGACCGGGCGCAGACCCTGGTCCCCCTGCCCGTCAAGTGCCAGCTGGAGGACAGCGACCTGACCACCGAGGAATACAACCTTTCCGGCCTGATGAACTACCCCACCCTGGCCTGTGCGGGGTATCTGGCCATCCCCGACAACGGCAGCGCCGACCAGAAAGCCGCCGCCTCCGCCATTTTGTGGCTGTACGGCAGCGGCGACGGCAACACCCGCCTGACCGACGACCTGTATCTGGTCACCCCCTGGAACACGGCATCCGACTCCACCACCCTGGGCGCTTTGCAGGTGCAGCTGGTGAGCACCGGCATCCTGCCCGAGGTCGCCCTGAACGGCACCCGCAGCGCCGACCTGGCCAAGGCCTGCGCCGACGTGGTGGCCGCCGAGACCCGCTCCACCGCCACCAGGACCGCCTTTGTGGAGGCGGTCCTGGCCGGGCTGGACGTGGCCTGACCCCCCCTTTTTTTCTCTCCGGATTTCCCGCTGGGATGCGGTTTTTTTGCACGGTTCCATAAGAAAACGCAGAACCTTTGTTTTCTTATGTCACTCGCGCTTTTGCGGTATCATTTTGGTAAAGGAGACGATCCCATTGATTCAGACAAAACGCGCAAGCGGCATCCTGATGCCGCTGTCCAGCCTGCCCGGCGGGCATGGCATCGGTTCGCTGGGCGCCCCCGCCCGGCGGTTCGTGGATTTCCTGGCCCGGGCCGGGCAGAGCGTTTGGCAGATTCTGCCCGTAGGCCCCACCGGCTACGGCGACAGCCCCTACCAGAGCTGCTCCGCCTTTGCGGGCAACCCTTACCTCATCGATCTGGATCTGCTGGCGGCCCAGGGCCTTTTGTCCCGGGCAGACTACGCCTTTACCGACTGGGGCGTCGACCCGGAAAAGGTGGACTACGGCCTTTTGTATGAAAAGCGCCTGCCCGTGCTGCGCAAGGCCTATGCCGCCTTTTTGAAGCAGCGGCCCGTTCCCGGGTGCGAGACCCCCTACCCCGACGACTGGTACAGCTTTACCTTCCGCTGCGACGGCTGGCTGCCCGACTACTGCCTGTACATGGCCATCAAGCAGGAGCAGAAAATGGCTGACTGGCAGCAGTGGCCCCGTTCCCTGCGCCTGCGGGAGGAAGCCGCCCTGGCGGAGTTCCGCCGCACCCACGCCGCCGAGATCGGATTCTGGGCCTTTGTGCAGTATGAGTTCGACAAACAGTGGCAGGCATTGAAAGCCTACGCCAACGCCCACGGCGTGCGCATCATGGGCGACGTGCCCATCTATGTGGCGGCGGATTCCGCCGATGCCTGGGCGGGCGGCAAACTGTTCGAGATGGACTCCGACGGGCATCCCCTGCGGGTGGCCGGCTGCCCGCCCGACTACTTTGCCGCCGACGGCCAGCTGTGGGGCAATCCCCTGTACGACTGGGCCTACCACAAAAAGACCAACTACGCCTGGTGGATCCGCCGGGTGCGCCATGCTTTGTCCATCTACGACATTCTGCGCATTGACCATTTCCGGGGCTTCGACACCTACTGGGCCATTCCCGCCGGGGAGAAAACCGCCCAGGGCGGCAAATGGGAGCAGGGTCCCGGCATGGACCTGTTCCGCATGCTGCGGGCCGCTTTGGGCGAGCTGCCCATCGTGGCGGAGGACCTGGGCGAGCTGTTCCCCTCGGTGCGGCATCTGCTGGCTGAGAGCGGCTTCCCCGGCATGAAGGTCTTGCAGTTTGCCCTGGACGGCAGCGACAACGAGTACCTGCCCCACAACTACCCGGCCAACTGCGTCTGCTACCCCGGCACCCACGACAACGACACCCTGCTGGGCTGGTGGGACACCGGCCTGACCGACAAGCAGCGGGACCAGCTGACCGGCTACCTGGCCCTGACCGAGAGCGAGGGCGTGCGCCTGGGCATTCTGCGCGGCGTGATGGCAAGCCCGGCACGGCTGGCCGTCGTCCCCATGACCGACTGGCTGGGCCTGGGCACCGAGGCCCGCATCAACACCCCCGGCCGCGCCGACGGCAACTGGCAGTGGCGTGCGGCCCAGGGCGTCTTTACCACCGCCCTTGCCGCCGAGATCCGGGCCATGTCGGTGCGGTTCTTCCGCGCCGAACCCCTGAAACCCGCCAAGGATACCGCCCCCGCCAAAGACGCCGCCCCCGAGGAAAAGGATGCGAAAAAAACGCAGTCCGTTCCCGCCGCGGCGGAGGAGGCAACTGCGCGAAAGGGCGAAAAAAATTCCGCACGCAGCGTCAAAAAATGACGCAGCGGCAGAATTTTCATAGTCGGGATGCCCAATATCCCCCGCGGTTTCTGTAATTTCTTTGTGCAACGCAAAGGTAGGAAAACTTTGCCCTCTATGATAAAATATGGGAGAGAACCGATATTTTATACATAGGGGGCTTTTGTGCGCCCGTATAAAAAGCAAGGCGGCGGAATCCCGGCCGGCGGCTGGTCTGCCGGGGTCCTGCCATGCAGAGGGAGTTTGCAGGGGCTTTGTTTTTTATGCACAGGCGTCCGGGGCCGCCCTGTCAAGGAAGTGCGGACAGGGCAGAGGGGCTTTTTGCCGCTGTGCCGCACATGGGAAGGGGAATCGCATGAAACAGGAATATACCCGCAGCGAGATCGTGTCCCTGCTGGACGCATTGCAGCAGATGTTCCCGGCCGTCCGTCTGGCGGACCCGGCCACCGGCTGCCTGCTGGACCCCGCCACCATGGCGCCGGCCGGCGGTGCCTGCCAGATCCCGGCGCTGGATGCTTCCGGCCGGGGATGGCTGCCCGCTTCCGGCGGGGAGGACGCCATGACCCTGTACCGGGCGGTACAGGTGGATGGCCAGCCCTGCCTGGTGGTGATGGACTGCCACCTGCCCGACCCGCAGCCCACCGAGGGCCGCGAGGCCAACGCCCTGCGCCGTCTGCTGGCCCAGTACTATGAGGAACTGAGCCGCGACTACGTGACCGGCGCCTACAACCGCCGCTATCTGGTGGAGTCCTGGCTGCCCCGGCACGAGGGCGCCGGCATCGGCATTGCCCTGATCCGCGTCAAGGAATACGCCCAGATCTGCCGGGAGTACGGCCGCGACGCCGCCGACTGCTGCCTGAACACGGCGGCGGGCATTTTGCAGCGGGCCGCCGGCGCAGACCCGGAGCAGGTGCTCCTGGTCCGTCTGGAGGACGGCGTCTTTCTGCTGGCCGGGGAATGCCCCGGCGCCAAGCTGGCCTCCGACGTGCGGGAAGCCATGGACGGCAGCCGCCGGATCTTCAACATTTCCCTGTCCCGCCGGGGCGAGTTCTCGGTGGCGGTGGCATCCGCCGACTGGGCCGAGACCGGCAACTGGGATCTGCTTTTGTCCCTGGCGGAGCAGCGCCTGGTCACCGCCTGACCTTTCTTTTCCGGTATAACCCATCCCCCTGGTGCGCATACTATCACCGACGGTCCCGCGGGACCGGAAGATGATTTCTGCGTACACAGGGGGTTATTTTTATGGCGAACGAACACAGCAGCGACAACGAATCCATGCTCCAGGAGATCGTCCAGAACACCGAGATGGGCAAGATCACCCTGGATGAGCTGATGACCCTGACCCGGGACCAGCAGCTGAAAACCGAGATGCTGCGCCAGAAGCGGGAGTACCGCCGCATCAACCAGGCGGCCCACACCGCCCTGGACGCCATCGGGGCGGAGGCCAAGGGCCAGAGCGCCGCAGCCCGCATGGGGGTGAGCATGGGCATCCGCACCCGCACCATGATGGACAAGTCCACCCGCAACCTGGCCACCATGCTGGCCGAGGGCAGCGGTCAGGGCGTCATGGACTGCAAGCGGGCGGAGACCGACTATCCCCAGGCATCCCCGGGGGCTCACAAACTCATGCAGGAACTGTGCCAGTTCCAGGAGCAGGCCGAACAGACCTGGCGCGGCTTTCTGTAATATCGCAGGCGCCCGCCGCTGACACCAAATAAAACCCCGCCCCCGGAAGGCTTCAAACACCTTCCGGGGGCGGGGTCGTTTTGCACAAATGGCGTGTTCTCTCCCTTCTTGGATGGGCTCGGGCAACAGCGCCCGGGCGGATGGCAGGAAGGTTACAGGGTCTCCAGCATCCGGGTCACGATGTCGGTAGCGGTCTTGACGTACTCGGTGATGCTGAACTTCTTCACCACCAGCACATCGTAGCCGGATTCGTCGGCGTTGTCGCTCATGGCCCGCAGAATGACGCAGGGTACCCCGTTGCGTCCCGCCACCTGGCTCACCGCCGCGCCCTCCATCTCCACACAGTCGGGATGGCAGGCTTCCTCAATGGCTTTCTTGGTGGCGGCGTCGCCCACAAAGCGGTCGCCGGTGGCAATGCGCCCGGCAATGGCCTTGACCCCGCAGGCGGCGCAGGCGTCCAGCGCGGCTTTGACCAGGGTGGGGTCGCCGGTGTATTCCTTCAGAAAAGGCGCGCTCTGGGCCAGCATGTCCAGCTCGGCGTCGTGATACAGTACAGTCTGCCCCACGACCACGTCCCCGATACCGATGCGGCTGGTCATGTTGCCCGCAATGCCGGAGAAGATCAGCTGCTCCACCCCGTACCGGGTGATGAGCACCTGCACCGTGGAGGCGGCGTTGGCCTTGCCCATGCCGGCGCAGCAGACCACCACTTCCTTGTCCCCCAGCTTGCCCTGGTGGTATTCCACCCCGGCGTAGGTCTCCTTGGTCACGCCGGTCAGGCGTGCGCACAGCTGGTCCACTTCGTCGGGCATGGCGCCCATAATGCCGTATGTCATTGGTGTTCCTCCATCAGACGTTGAACAGAAATTCGATGATGTCGCCGTCGTTGACCACGTACTCCTTGCCCTCGGTGCGCTGCAGGCCCTTGGCCTTCACTGCCGCGTAGTCAAAGCTGCACTCGGCCAGGGTGTCGTAGGCGATGACCTGGGCGCGGATGAAGCCCCGCTCAAAGTCGGAGTGGATCTTGCCCGCAGCCTGGGGCGCCTTGGTGCCCCGCTTGATGGTCCAGGCGCGGCATTCCTTTTTGCCGTCGGTCAGGAAACTGATAAGGCCCAACAGCTCGTAGCTTGCCTTGATGAGGTTGTCCAGACCCGTGGACTCGATGCCCATCTCATGCAGGAAAGCCAGCTTTTCCTCGGGGGTGGAGTCGGCGATGTCCTCCTCGGTCTTGGCGCAGATGGGCAGGGCCTGCGCGCCCTCCTCCTTGGCGCGGGCCGCCACCAGAGGATAGTAGGGGTTTTCGTCGATGCCGCCCAGCAGGTCGTCCTCGCCCACGTTGCAGGCGTAGATCACCGGCTTGGCGGAGAGCAGGCCCATCTCCTTCCAGGTGCGGGCCTGGGCTTCGTCGCCCTCGGTGCGCTCAAAGGTGCGGGCGGGCTTGCCGGCTTCCAGATGGGCGGCCAGCTCGGCCAGCCAGGCAGCCTCGGCGGCCGCGGCCTTGTTGCCGGTCTTGGCGGCCTTGGCCTGACGGCCCTGACGGTTGGAAACGACCTCCAGGTCGGAGAGGATCAGCTCCAGGTCGATGGCGTCGATGTCCCGGATGGGGTCCACGTTCTCGGGCTTGTTCACGTCCTCCACCACGTGGATGATGTTGTCGTCGTCAAAGCAGCGCACCACATGGACCAGAGCGTCGCATTCCCGGATATGGCCCAGGAACTTGTTGCCCAGGCCCGCGCCCTGGGCCGCGCCCTTGACCAGGCCCGCAATGTCCACGAACTCCACGATGGCAGGGGTCTTTTTGTCGGTCTGCCAGACCTCGGCCAGCTTGTCCAGCCGGGGGTCCGGCACCGCCACGATGCCGGAGTTGGGCTCAATGGTGCAGAAGGGATAGTTGGCTGCCTGGGCGTTCTTGGTGCTGGTGATCGCATTGAACAGGGTGGACTTGCCCACGTTGGGCAGGCCGAGGATACCTAATTTCATGCTGACATTCTCCTTTTGTATCCTAGGGTCTCACCGCCGCCGCGCCCGTGGCGGACGCGGTGCGGAAATACTGGTATTGTTCAAGCGGCATACGCCGCCGTTTATCATTATACCCGACCCCCGCCCCGCGCGCAAGAAAAAAGCAACGGTTTATTCTTTATTTTTCCACATTTACCCCGTATAATAGGTATAATCTGTGGAACAGTCCACCGGATAGAGGAGGAGACAACATGGCGAACGAGAAGATCCTCGTAGTCGATGACGACAAAAATATCTGCGAACTTCTGCGGCTTTACCTGGTCAAGGAGGGCTACGCGGTGACCCTGGCCTACGACGGCAGCGCCGCCCTGGCCGAATTTGAAAAACTCAAGCCCGACATGGTGCTTTTGGACGTGATGATGCCGGTCATGGACGGCTGGGAGGTCTGCCGCAAGATCCGCGCCAACAACAAGACCCCCATCATCATGCTCACCGCCAAGGGCGAGACCTACGACAAGGTCCTGGGCCTGGAACTGGGCGCTGACGACTACATCGTCAAGCCCTTTGACGCCAAGGAAGTCACCGCCCGCATCAAGGCGGTGCTGCGCCGCTGCGCCGTTACCGACGACGAGGAAAACAAGGGCGTTTACGACTTTGACAACCTGCACCTGGACATGAACCGCTATGAGCTGAAGGTCAAGGGCAAGGTGGTGGAGGCTCCGCCCAAGGAGCTGGAACTGCTGGCCTGCCTGGCCAGCCATCCCAACCGGGTGTACACCCGCGACCAGCTGCTGGACGAGGTCTGGGGCTTTGAATATTACGGCGACAGCCGCACCATCGACGTACATGTCAAGCGCCTGCGCGAAAAACTGGAGAATGCCTCTGACCAGTGGCAGCTCAAGACGGTGTGGGGCGTGGGCTACAAATTTGAGGTGAAAGAATAACCATGCGCACAAGGACCATCAGCCGGGAGTTTTTCTCCAGCGTGGCCGCCGTGCTGCTGCTGGGGCTGGGCGTGGTCTGCCTGTGCCAGACGGCGCTTTCGGCGGCGTACTTTTCCACCGAGCGCCGCAGCGCGCTGACGGGCATTCTGGACGGCGCCGCCGCCATGAGTGAGGTCCTGGCCGAGGACGGCAGCACCATCACCGAACCCATTGTGGACGAGGCCCTGCGCGAACGGGCCGAGCAGGGGCTGGAGCTGTTCAACACCGCAGCCAAGACCCTGCTGTTTGTCACCGACGATGAGGGCAACATCCTGATCCATACCGGCGGCGACGTGCTGACCGGCGCGCCGGTCCCCGCCGAAATGCTGGACAAGATCCTGACCGACGGCGAGGTATTTCTCACCGGGGACCTGGGCGGGGTGTTCAGCCACAAATTCTATGTGCTGGGCCGGGCCATCAGCACCAACGGGTCGGCCGGGTACATTTTTGCCGCCACCGACATCGGCGCCCTGGGCAGCTATGTGGGGGACATGATCAACATGTTCCTGTTGTCGGCGGCGCTGGCGCTGCTGGTGGCCAGCGTGCTGTCCATCGTGTTTGCCCGGCGTTTCACCGGCCCCATCGAGGCCATCAGCGAGGCCGCCCGCAAGCTGGGCAGCGGCGACTTTACCGCCCGCGCCCCCGTGACCGGATGCAGCGAGCTGGCGGATTTTGCGGTGACCTTCAACAACATGGCATCCCGGCTGCAGACCATTGACAATTCCCGGGGTCAGTTCATGGGCAACATCGCCCACGAGCTGCGCACCCCCATGACCACCATCAAGGGCTTCATCGACGGCATGCTGGACGGCACCATCCCCGAGGAGGAGCGCCCCAAATATCTGGAGATCGTATCCCAGGAGACGGGACGTCTGGCGCGCCTTGTGCAGAATATGCTGGACATCACCCGGCTGGAGGCCGGGGAGTACCAGGTCCACGCCCGCAGCTACGATCTGTGGGAGACGGTCACCGACGTGGCGCTGTCCGACGAGCAGCGCATCGAGGACGCCAGGATCGACATCCAGGGCCTGGCGCCCAGCCGCACCATGGTCTACGCCGACCCCGACCTGGTGCACCAGGTGGTGTACAACATTGTGGACAATGCCATCAAGTTCACCCCGCCGGGGGGCGTCATCCGCTTTGGGGTGACGTCGTCCGGGGGCATGGTGGAACTTTCCATCGAAAATACCGGCGCGGGCATTTCCGCCGACGCCCTGCCCTACGTCTTTGACCGCTTCTACAAGGAGGACCGCTCCCGCGGGCTGAACACCCGGGGTTCGGGGCTGGGCCTGCACATCTGCAAGGTGCTTATCAACCTGTCCGGCGGCAAGATCCGGGTGGAGAGCGAGGAAGGCAAATGGTGCCGCTTCACCTTCAGCCTGCCCGCCGCCGACGGCAAAGCCCCCGCCAAAAAGGCGGAGTAAACCGCTGAACCATTTTCCAAAAAGAAGCCTGTCCGGCTGCGCCAAAGCGCGAGTGACATAAGAAAACGAAGGTTCTGCAAGAACTGCGAAGCATCGCAAAACCGCTGCAAGGCGGCAGATGCAAGGCAGAGGGGCGAAGCGCTCCTTGGTGGAACGCAAGACCCGATAACGCGGCAGATGCCGCTTTGCAGTCAGAGTTTTGCGACTTTGTTTTCTTATGGAACCGCGC
>DXFO01000061.1 GCA_019114415.1 Candidatus Gemmiger faecavium
TTCTCGAGAAATACGGCATCCGTTACGTCCTGATGAACGGCGGCAACGGCACCATGGATACCTGCGGCAAGCTGTATGCCCGCTGTGCCCAGCGGGGCATCAACGTCATCGGCATCCCCAAGACCATGGACAACGACCTGGCCATCACCGACCACTCGCCGGGCTTCGGCAGTGCGGCGCGGTATATGGCGGGCAGCGTGGCAGAAGTCTGCTGCGATGTGGAGGGCCTGCCCATCCACATTGTTGTGGTGGAGGCCCTGGGCCGCAACGCGGGCTGGGTCACGGCGGCGGCATCCCTTGCCACCGACAGCTATGCCCACGGCCCCGACCTGATCTACCTGCCCGAGCGCGCCTTCAAGGAGGAAGAATTCCTCTGCGACGTGGAGCAGCTCATCAAGACCAAAGGCCACGGCGTAGTGGTGGCCAGCGAGGGCCTGCACTATGCCGACGGCACCCCCATCGTGGAGCCCATCTTCACGGTGGGCCGGGCCACCTATTTTGGCGATGTGTCCGCCCATCTGGCGAACCTCATCACCAAAAAGCTGGGCTACAAGGCCCGTGCGGAGAAACCGGGCATCCTGGGCCGGGCGTCCATCGCCTGGCAGAGTGAGACCGACCGCACCGAAGCCGAACTCTGCGGCCGTGCGGCGGTGGACGCCGTCACCACCGGCCAGAGCGGCAAGATGGTGGCTCTGCGCCGTGTCCCGGGACCCAAGTACCGCTGCGAGACCTTCCTGGTCGACATCCAGGAGGTCATGATGACCGAGCGCAAGATGCCCGACGAGTTCATCAATGCCCGGGGCAACAACATCACCGAGGCCTTCAAGGAATGGTGCCGCCCGCTGATTGGCGAGCCCCTGCCCAAGCTCATGGATCTGCGTCCCGACGAGGGCTGATCCCGATCTGACTCCCCTGCCCGCCGGGTCACCCCCGACTGCAAGCTGATTTGCACGGCGGGCAGGCAGTTCTATCCTCTGTATTGCCAAACGGAAAAGCCGGGACCCGGCCGCTCTCCCCTGCGAGGAGCGGCATCGGGTCCCGGCTTTCTTTTGTCCACGCAAAGCAAAACCGCCCGGCTGCGGGGGCACTTTCCCTCACAGCCGGGCGGTCATTGTATCATCAGCATCTGTGGGCTGGCACTCAATAGCGCTCACGGCGGGCCATCCAGTCCTCGCACAGGTCGCGGGCTTCCTCCACGCTGCGGCAGACGCAGGAGAAGAACTCCCCGCGCTCCGAACGATAAGAATACTCCACCCGTTTCTGGCCGTTTTTGTTTGCCGCAAAGGGAACACAGCGTTCCTGGCCGGGCAGCAGATATGCAACTTCCACAAGATCGCCCCTCTATATATTGTGATGCCGCCGGCCGTATTTTGGCCCGCAACGGTTCCTATCTTATCACAGCGGCCGCTTTTTTTGAATGGACTTTCGGCACGCCCCAAATCCCGCGGGACAGCGGCGTCCGCGCTCCCGTTCCTTGCATTATTGTTGCCGAATTGCCCCCTTGCCGGTTTTTGTGCGTTGTTTTTGTCAAAAACGACGGGGAAAATCCGGCCTTCCCGGCCCCCTTTTGCGGCGGGGATAGGCTATAATTTGATCAGAACCTTCCCCCGAAAGGAGCCCCGCCATGGAACTGTCCCAAACCCGGGTGCGCGCCCTGCGCCTGCACGCCCATCATCTGGACACGCCCCTGCCCGCCGGCGGGCTGCTGCAAGCCGCGGCGGCCTGCGGGCTGCAGAATTCCCCGCCCGGCGCGTGGGAGACCGCAGCCTTCAACCGGGTGGAGGACTGCTCGGTCTGTTCGCTGCACACCGCCCTCCACCACGACAAGACCCTGCTCCAGGCGTGGAGCTACCGGGGCGTGCCGGTGGTCTTTCCCACCCGGGACGCCGGGGTGTTCCTGACGCCGCTGTGCGCCCGCCCGGGGGAGGCCCCCTGGATCTACACCAGGGGCATCGGGCTGGCGCTGGAATTTCTGGGCATGAGCTTTGAGGAGCTGCTGCCCCTGGTGCGGCAGGCCTGCCGCTGCCTGGACAGCGAGACCGTCCGCAGCAAGGAAAGCCTGGACCAGTTCCTGGCCGACGCCGCCCGGGACAGTCTGCCCCCGGACAAGCGTTCTCTGTGGGATGCCCCCACCATGTACGGGCGGCCCGACCGGCAGACGGTGGGCGGGGCGGTGGTATCCTTTCTGCTGCGGCCCTGCGCCTTTGAGGGCCGGGTGGTCTTTGGGGAGCGCAGCGGTCCCACCCCCACTTTCACCTCCATGGAGCGCTGGCTGGGCAGTCTGCCGCCCGCCGTCCCCCACGGGGATGCCGAGCTGGTCCGCCGGTTTTTGCACTGCTACGGCCCCGCCCTGCCCGGGGATTTTGCCGACTGGCTGGGGGCCAGCCCCGCCCAGGCGGCCCGGCTGTGGGACGCCCTGCCCCCGGAGGAAACCCTCACCGTGACGGTGGAGGGCAAGCGCCGCCGGATGCTGGCAGCCGACTTGTCCGCCGCCAAAACGCTGCCGGAGCCTGACCCGGACCATGTCCTGCTGCTGGGCGCCCACGACCCCTATCTGGACCTGCGGGACCGGGGGCTTATCCTGCCGGACAAAAAGCGGCAGCGGGCAGTGTGGCGGACGGTGGGCAACCCCGGCGTCATTTTACAGGGCGGCTGCGTGGCGGGCATCTGGCGTACCCGGACGGTGCGAAACGGGCTGGAGCTCACCCTCACCCCATGGGAGGAGCCCTCCCCCGCCCTGCGCGCCCGGCTGACCGAACTGGCGGAACGCTACGCCGCTTTCCGCCTGCTGCCCCTGCGCAAATGCACGGTGGAGGCCGGGTGACCCCGACCGCTCCCGAAGGATAAACCGCAAACAAGCGGGGCCTCCCGAATCAGGAGGCCCCGCTTGCTGATGTATGGAATTTAGAGGATGTCTGTTTTAAGGTGCGGTCATTCCGCTTTCTGTGCCGCGGCGGTATTCGCCTTCTTGCGGCGGATGGCCAGCACCAGCTTGACGATGCACAGCACCGTCACAATGCCCAGCACAACGTCCAGCACGATCAGAGCGATCTGCCACCACGGCGTGACGGAGACGATCTCGGTCTCAGCGGTAAAGCCGTTCATGGCGTTGGAGTTGGCCACGGTGTAAAGGATGCGATGGGTGGCCTGACGCATGGCCTGGGTCAGGTCGGGATTGCCCTGGTACAGGTTGATGAGGTCGTCGGTCCACTGCTCGGCGCTGGAGTCCCAGCTGTCGGTGCCGGCCATCAGGCCCCAGGCCACGTCAAAGCTCTTCATCATGATGCCGTAGGCAGCAAACTGAGAGTTGCCGGAGAAGTCGGTCAGCGCGAAGCCGGTCATGCCCCACTCGCCGCGCAGGACGTTGGTCATCAGACCCTTGTGCGCGCCGGACCAGGTGGCGCCGAAGCGGGCAAAGGAGTTCATGACGTTCTTGGCGCCGCCCTCGGTCACCGCAATGCGGAAAGGCTCCAGGTAAATCTCACGGATGGTCTGCTCGTCGGCCCAGGTGGAGATGCAGCGGCAGTGGCTCTCGGTATCGTTGAGGGCAAAGTGCTTGATGTAGACGTAAACGCCCTTGGACTGGATGCCCTGGATCTCGGAAGCAGTGATCTTGCCGGAGAGGAAGGGGTCCTCGGAGTAGTACTCGAAGTTACGGCCGGAGTAAGCGGTACGGTGGATGTTCATAGCGGGGCCGTACAGGCCGGAAGCGCCCAGATCCAGCATATCGTTGCCGATGCAGCGGCCCACTTCCTCCATCAGTTCCACGTTGAAGGTGGCGGCCATGATGTTCTCGTCAGAATAAGCGCAGTGGCAGGTGGAGATACCGGTCAGCGTCTGGGTGAAGCCCTGGGGACCGTTGTCGTCCACGGTAGCGGGCTTGGAAACGGACAGCATGCGGGCGGTGTTGTGGTAGCCCTTGCCGATGAGCTCGGCCATCTCCTCAAAGGTGACCTGGTCCAGCAGCAGATCCCAGTCGGGATCGTCGTAGGCCTTGCCGACCATCATGCCCAGGGTCATGCCGTTGTCGGCGCCCATGGTGGGCATCTCGGTGGTGGAACCGTCCACGCCGTCATAGGTCTGGTAGAGGTTCAGGTCAGCCAGGATGGCGTCGTTGGCGGCCAGCTCAAAGGTCTGGGGCCAGGTGCCCTGCCAGTCGCTGCGGGACAGGGTGGTCATGGTGTCCTCAACGCCGTAGTATTCCAGGCTGGCGTTGTCGAACTGGTTGGTGATCTCAGCGCCGGTGGCGGCGGAGACGGAGTAGGTCTCGGCATCCAGGGCGGCGTTGGTGTACTTGTAGGTCATGGCGGCATCGCCGGCGGCGGTCATGCCGTTTTCCACGGTGTAGCCCTTGGCGGCCAGAACATTGTTGACGGCGTCGTGGGCGTCATGGGCGGCGGTCAGATAGTAGTCGCCGGCGTCCAGGATGTAGGTCTTGGCGGTAGTTGCGTCGTAGCAGGTCAGTTCGGAGCGGGGCACGGTGATGGTGACCGTCTCGGAAGCGCCGGGCTTCAGGGTCTCGGTCTTGTCAAAGCCGCACAGCTCCACGCTGGCCTTTTCAATGCCGTTGGCCTTGTCGTAATCGGTATAAGGGGACTGGAAGTAGACCTGGACCACTTCCTTGCCGGCAACGCTGCCGGTGTTGGTGACGGTCGCGCTGACCTGGAAGCTGTCCGACGCGGCGTCGTAGGTGGTGGAGAATCCGGACCAGTCAAAGGTGGTGTAGGACAGGCCGTAGCCAAAGGGATAGGCCACCACAGAGTTGTAGTCGTAGCTGCCGGCATTGCCCTGGCCCATGACCACATCCTCGTAGCGGGTCTCGTAGTAGCGGTAACCCACGTAGATGCCTTCCTGGTAGGCGATGTAGTAGCCGTTGCCGTCCAGGCCGCCGTTGGCCACAGAGTACCAGGTCTCGGTGTCGGCCTCGTCATAGTTGGAGTAGGCCTGGGCATAGTAGCCGACCAGACCGGGGGCGGTGGTGTTGTCGTAGCAGTAGGTGTCCACCAGCTTGCCGGAGGGGTTGACGTTGCCCACCAGAATGTCGGCAACAGCGTTCAGGCCCCAGGTTCCGGTGTAGCCGATCCACAGCGCGGCATCCACACCGTAGGCGGGATCGTTGAGGAAGCCGCATTCCAGAGCGTTAGTGGAGTTGATGAGGACGATGACCTTGTCAAATTCCTCGTTGGCCATCTTGAGCATGTCCTGCTCTTCCTGGGTCAGTGCCAGAACGTTGGTACCGTCGGTGTAGTCGCCGTATTCCAGGTCGGAGCCTTCGCCCGCCACGCGGGAGATGGTGACGATGGCGGCGTCACCGTACTGGGCAAAGCTGGAGCGGACGTCGGTGATGCCTTCCAGGCCGGCGGCGACATCAGAAGCGCTGACGTTGGTGCCGTAGGCGGAGACAGGCACCTCGTTGATGTGCCAGGCGGCACGGTCGCCCAGGCTGACGCCCTTGCCGGGGGAACGGACGTAGTCCTTGCCGGCGCCGGTGGTGTAGAAGTCCCACAGGACAGGGTTGACTTCCAGACCGACTTCTTCCAGCGCCTCCTTGAGGGTGGGAGCTTTGGAGGTATCAATGTCCGCAGAGCCGGTGCCACAGGTCACGATGTCCACCGAGGAATGGCTCAGGGTGCTGACCTTGCTGCCCGCAGCCAGGGGCAGTGCGCCGTCGTTTTTGAGCAGGACGGCGCCCTCGCCGGTGAGCTGCTCGGCGATCTCCTTGTCGTGGGCTTCCAGTTCTTCCACGCTGTCGAAATCGCTTTCAAAGTAGACCGCCTCGTCATCGGTATTCTTGGTGGCAAAGGTGGAGGTCTGCAGGGCGATGTTTACCGCCTGCGAGCTGGCAAAGGCCAGCTGGGTGCCGATGCAGGCCGCCGCAAACAATACGGCGAACAGCACCGACAAAACAGAGAACAGCGCAATGCCGCTGCCCTTCTTTTTTGCTTTGCTTTCCATTTTTCTTCTCCTTACATCATCAAACTGTTTCGGCGGACCGCCATTTCCGCCAAATGTCGATGTCAAGTGTAAACGTTTCTTTTTTCCGCTTCAACCTCTTTGCGAAAAGCGGTCGCCAGGGCGGGATAATCGGTTTTTGGCACACAAAAAAGAAGCCCCGGTCTTATGCAAAATGCACAAGACCGGGGCCATATTTTCAGCATTATAACGTAGTCTCTCCTACCGGGATAACCACCCGCACGGTGAGCACACCGTCGTTCACATCCACGTTCAGCATACCATCGTACCGCCGCACGATGCGCCGCACACCCTTGAAGCCAAACCCCTGGAGCAGTGTGGCGCGGCGGGCCCGGGGCAGGCCGTCCTCAATGGTCAGCTTGCCGTAAACCGGATTGGATACATTCACCACAACAAAATCCTGCCTGCGACATACCAATACTTCCACCAAACGGCGGTCACTGTCCGCAAAGGCGGAGACCTCCTCAATGGCGTTGTCCAGCGTGATGGAAAACAGGCCGTACAGATCCGCGGCCTCCAGAAAATCCAGGGCTGTACCGTCAGCCACGCAGGTCAGGCGGATGCCCCGCTCCTCACATAGCAATCCCTTTTCGGTCAGGACGGTGTTGAGGACCTCGTTGCCGGTGCGGATCATGCCGTCATAGTTGTCAATGGCCTGTTCCAGCTCTGTGTCGGGAGCGCCGCCCGCCTTGCGCAGGGCGGCCATCTCCATTTTCAGGGCGTGGCACCGGCGGTTGATAAGCTGAACACTGCGCCGGGCGTTGGCATACTGCCGTTTCTGCTGGTCCAGCAGCAGGTTTAGGGTATTCAATTCCTTTTGGATGGCCGCTTTTTTGAACAGTTCGTTCTGCAGGTAGAGTACCGTCAGACAATAAAACTGCCCCAAAACAGCGGGCAAGACAATGTTGTCCTGCCAGGCGGTGACCATCAGGCCCTGGCTGAGCAGTTCAAACAAAAGGGAAAACAGCAGTGCCAGCAGTCCCGCGCTGATCAGCTGCATGGCGCTGGGGTCATAGCGGCCGTTGTTGGGCATCCACCGGGCGGCAGTGAACCGCACCAGCAGATAAACAAGGGTGCCGAACAGCACCTCTACCCACCAGAACCGCCTCCAGGGCAGGGTGCCTTCCTCCAGCACGATGCCCTGCACGGCCATCCACAGTTCATGCACACACTGGGCAGCCACGGTGCTCAGCACCGCACAGTAAGCCGCCCCCAGGGCAGACAGCTTTGCGCAGGAACCGGCCAGAAAGGCAAGTACCACCCACATCAGGAACCGCCGGGGCATGGCCCACATATCCTGTCCCAGAGGCGCCAGCAGAATGGCCGCCGACACACATACGGCAAACCCCACCGCCGCCCGCGCGGGGTACTTGCCCCGGTGGCGCAGCGGGTCAATAAAGCACATGGCCGCCTGCCAGTAAAAAAGGCCTTCCAGCAGACCGCCGGCAATCAGCTCTCCCATCACGCACCGCCTCCCACAAAGGCGGCCACCGCCGCCAGGAAAGCGGTCTTGCACCGGCGGCTGATCTCCAGGGAATGTCCCGCCACCGTAACATTATCCCGCACGATGCCGCTGACATACCGCAGATTGACCAGATAGCACTGGTTGCACCGGACAAAGTTCCAGGGGGCCAGTTCCTTTTCCGCCGCGGACAGGCTGCCCCGCAGCCGGAACACCCCTTTGGCCGTATGATAATAGAGCATCCGGTCCCGGGTCTCCAGGTAATAGATCTCCTGGGTGTCCAGCATCTGCATGCCGTCGGCCAGCTGCAGGCAGACGGTGTGCCGCGCCTGCTGTCTGGCCCGGCGCACCGCCCGGTCCATCTTGACGCTGAAGGTAAAATAATTCACCGGTTTGAGGATGAAGTCCAGGGCTTCCACCTCGTACCCCTGCACCGCATACCGGGCAATGTTGGTGATGAACACAATGACCACGCTGGCGTCCCGCTCCCGCAGGGCGCGGGCGGTCTCCATGCCGTCGCTGCCGGGCATCTCCACGTCCAGCAGCAGAATGTCGCAGGTGGTGTCGTACTCCCGCAGCAGTTCGTCTCCGCTGGAAAAGGCCCGGATGTCCGCCTCCAGCTCATGCTCCGCGGTATACCGCTCCAAAAACTGCCGCAGCTGGGCGGCCATGGCCTGGTCGTCCTCCGCAAAACTGATATGCAGCATCCTTTCCTGCCTCCCCTGCTGCAAACTCAAAGGGCCGCACCGCGGCACGCGCGGCGCAGCCCTGCTGCTGTTATTATACATGGAACCGCCGGGGCATTTCAACCACGGGACCTGCCGTGGCGTCAGCGGCGGTACTCCTCATAGACAAAGCGCTCCAGGGCGGCAAAGCTGCGCTGGACCTTGTCGGTGTCGATGCAGTATGCCATGCGGAAATACCCCGGGCAGCCGAAGGAATCGCCGGGGACCAGCACCAGATCGTAGCGGGTGGCTTTCTGGCAGAAGGCATTTGCGTCCTCCTCCAATGCCTTGGGGAAGATGTAGAAGGTACCGTCCGGCTTGACCACCGTAAAGCCCAGGCGTTTCAGTTCGGCGTAGATCAGCTCCATGTTCTTCTCATACACCGAAAGATCGCTGGTCAGTTCCAGGCATTCCGCCACCGCCAGCTGGATGATGGACGGCGGGCAGTTGTGGCCGGTCCCGCGGGAGATCTGCCCGCACACCGGGACCATCTTGTCCGCCTGCTCGGCAGCAGGGTTGACCGCCACATAGCCGATGCGCTCACCGGGAAGGCTCAGGCTCTTGGAAAAGGAATAACAGGTCAGCGTATCCGCGTAGTATTTGGCGGGGTAATCGATGGAGCGCCCGCCGAACAGGATCTCCCGGTAAGGCTCGTCCGAGATCAGGAAGATATGCCGCCCGTATTTGGCCGACGCCGCCCGCAGCACCTCCGCCATGCTGGCCAGGGTCTCGCTGCTGTACGCCGCGCCGGAGGGGTTGTTGGGGGTGTTGATGAGCACCGCGGCGGTATCGGGGCCGAGGGCCGCCTCCAGCGCCGCCAGGTCCACCTGGAAATCCTCCACCCGGGGCGGGACGATGTGCAGTTTCAGGCCCGCGCCCTCGATGTAGGGTTTATATTCCGGGAAATAGGGCGCGATGACCACCACCTCCTCCCCCGGCTGTCCCACACAGCGCAGGGCGTGGGCCAGGGCGCCCGCCGCGCCGCTGGCCATGAAGATATGCTCGGGGCCGTACTCCATGCCGAAACGGCGGTTCAGGCTTTCCGCCACCGCCTTGCGCACCGACGTGATACCCAGCGACGGGCTGTACCCGTGCAGTTCCACCGGGCGGGCGGTGTGCAGCAGGTGGATCATGGTCTCGGTAAACTGGGGCGGGCAGGGTACGCTGGGGTTGCCCAGGGAATAGTCGAACACATTGTCGTAGCCGATCTCCGCGCCACGGGCCGTGGCCCATTCGCTCAGAGTTCGGATGACGGATTTTGCACCAAGCATGTCAAGATATTGCTGCGGGATCATCAATACAACCTCCTTTGTCTGCCCTCCGGCAGGCCTCACACAGCCCGCCGGGCGATGAACGGCCGCCGTTTTTCCGCCGGGGCCGGGTCAGGCGTCCTCGCCCAGAATGACCCGGGCCAGCTCGTCGGTGTCGGCGGCCAGATACTCGGCCCCCGCCTCGCTCAGTTCCTCCCGGGTGCGGAAGCCCCACAGCACGCCGCAGCAGGGCAGCCCGGCATTTTTGGCGGTGGCCACGTCCACGTTGCTGTCCCCCACGTAAAGGGTGGTGGCCGGGTCGGCGCCGATCTGCTCCATCAGGGCAAGGGTGCCTTCCGGGGCGGGCTTTTTGGGCACGTCCGCAAACGCCCCCCGCACCTGCACAAAGAGGGACGGGTCAAAATAGTGGGCCACCACGCCCCGGGCCAGGGCGTCGTCCTTGTTGGAGAACACCGCCAGCCGCACGCCCTTTGCGTGCAGGGCGGCCAGCAGCTCAGGCATGCCCGGGTAGGGCGCGGTCTTGTCGAACATATGGTCGTGGTAGTCGGCGTCAAAGTCCCGGTAGGCATCCGCCAGCACCTGCTCGGTGCGGAGTTCCTCCGGCGTCAGGCGCTCGATGAGTTTGGGAATGCCGTTGCCCACCAGATAGCAGAACTGGGCGGTGGTGTGAGTGGGCCACCCCCGGGCCGCACACAGGCGGTTGCCCGCGTCGGCCAGGTCCTCAATGGTGTTGAGCAGCGTTCCGTCCAGGTCGAACAAAACGGTTTGATACATCTTTCCTTTCCCCTTCCGCGGCGTGCATCCAATCGCCCCGCCGCTGTGTACCTATTATAGTAGCATTTTGCAAAATCGGCAACGTCCCGGTCGTTTTCTTGGTAAAGGCCGTCCGACCGGTTTTTACAATTTTACATCTTTCCCGCCGGGAAATAAAGCGTCCGGGGTTTCCTTCCGTCAAATCTGTGATAGAATAGGAACATGCACTTTGTACCATACAGGCCGGACCCGGCCTTTTTGTCCTTTCGCGGCGTTACGCATTACAGGGGGTAAGTGGAAATGGAATTTTTGTTCGAGATCCTCAAGGCCGTGGCCTACGGCGTCATTGAGGGCGTTACCGAGTGGCTGCCCATCTCCAGCACCGGCCACATGATCCTGGCCGAGCAGATCCTGCAGTTCAATCTCTCCGCCGATTTCATGGAGATGTTCCGGGTGGTCATCCAGCTGGGGGCCATCCTGGCCGTGGTGGTGCTCTACTTCCAGAAATTGTGGCCTTTCTGCCGGGACAACGGCCGGGATACCGGCGTGGCCCGGTATGTGCGCTGGCCCATCATGCGCATGTGGTTCAAGATCATCGTCGCCTGCATCCCCGCCGCCGTGCTGGGCATCCTGCTGGACGACTGGATGGACGAACACCTGTATAACAGCATCGTGGTCGCCCTCATGCTCATTGTGTACGGCATCGCCTTCATCCTGATCGAGCGCCGTCCCCGCCCGCCCAAGGTCACCAAGCTGTCCCGCATCACCTATAAAAACGCCCTGGCCGTGGGCGGCTGGCAGGTGCTGTCCCTGATCCCCGGCACCTCCCGCAGCGGCTCCACCATCCTGGGCGGCATGATGTGCGGCTTGTCCCGCCCCTGCGCGGCACAGTTCACCTTCTTCCTGGCCATCCCCGTCATGGCCGGGGCCAGCCTGCTCAAACTGGTCAAGTTCTTCGCCAAGGGCAATGCCTTCGCCTTCAATGAGGTGGTCATCCTGCTGGTGGGCTGCCTGGTGGCTTTTGTGGTCTCCATTGCGGCCATCCGCTTTTTGATGGACTATGTCAAACGCCACAGCTTTACCGTGTTCGGCTGGTACCGCATCGTGCTGGGCGTCATTGTGCTGGCGGTCTGGGCCGTGCAGCAGTTCACCGCCGTTCCCGCTGCCTGACGTTAAAACGAAGATTTCTTTTTGCTCCCCGCAAGGTGCCTGTCCTGCGGGGATTTTTTTGTACAATTCGCCGTCTGCCCTGCTCTTGACGTGCCGCACGCCTGCCGCTATCATAAAAACAGAAACAAACGGCGGTATCACCGCGCAGTATGGCGGAGACCCCCTCCGGGAACCCCTGTCCCTGCATCGCAAGCACAAAACCCGCGATGCAGCGTGTTTCAGGGATGCCATGGGCGCTCCGCTGTGGATTGGAGGGTTTGACCATGACGTTTGAAGATCTGCAGGAGATCCTGGCCGAGCAATTCAGCTGCACCGTGGAGGATCTGACCGAAGACACCGACCTCTTTGATGATCTGGGCGCAGACGAGCTGGACATCACCGAGCTGGCCTGGAACGTGGGCGAGGGCATCGGGGAGGAAGTTTCCGACGAGGAACTGCAGTCCTGCCGTACCGTGGGCCAGCTGTGGCAGCTGATCCAGGAGCTGGAACAGGACGCCGGGCTGTGACCGGCTTTGCCCTGTAAACCGTGACCGTACCGGCCGTTTTCCCTGGCATTTGCCGTGGGGGAACGGCTTTTTTGTGGTTGCCGGGGGATACAGGGTGCTGCCGCAGGGCGCTCCGGGGAAAATTGCGGGACCATTTCTCTGTACGCAGCAACACCCTCAGTCGGCCGGGGCGCGGCTTCTCCCGCCGGTCGGCGCACAGAGAGTGGCGAAACGCTTCCGCCCTGTAAGACTCTCCCCGCCTTGTGGGGCGGTGCAAAATGCGACCGCCGCCTTCCCCGCCCCGCCGCTTTCGGCGGCATCCCGACGGCAAGTAAGCATATTTATTCATGATTTAGGCAATTATACAGGATATTTGCGTGTTTTTCTGCATATTTCTCTTGCAACGCCGGGCAAAACGTACTAAAATAGGACTATCGCATTCTGACGTCACCGACGTTTTTCCCCGCCGCAGCAAGGCGGGAGTATTCCGGCCCAACCGGCCAAAAGGAGACCGAATATGGATTTCAAAGGCAGAGATTTTTTGACCCTTCTGGATTACACCCCGCAGGAGATCGCGGCGCTGCTGGACCTGGCCGCCGACCTCAAGGCAAAAAAGAAGGCGGGCGTCCCCCACGATGTGCTGCGCGGCAAAAACGTGGCGCTGATTTTTGAAAAGACCTCCACCCGCACCCGCTGCAGCTTTGAGGTCGCCGCCCACGATCTGGGCATGGGCACCACCTATCTGGACCCCAAGGGCAGCCAGATCGGCAAAAAGGAGAGCATTGCCGATACCGCCCAGGTGCTGGGCAGCATGTTCGACGGCATTGAATACCGGGGCTACGGCCAGAGCATTGTGGAGCAGCTGGCCCAGTACGCGCCGGTGCCGGTGTGGAACGGCCTGACCAATGAGTTCCATCCCACCCAGATTCTGGCGGACTTCCTGACCCTGCGGGAGCACTTCGGCCGCCTGGCGGGGCTCAAGTTCGTTTATATGGGCGATGCCCGGTACAATATGGGCAACTCCCTGATGATCGGCTGCGCCAAGATGGGCCTGCACTTCACCGCCTGCGCCCCCAAGGCCTACTGGCCGGAGGCCGCCCTGGTGGAGCGCTGCCGCGCCATTGCCGCCGAGACCGGCGCCACCCTGACCTTTACCGAGGACCCCGCCGACGTGGCCGGGGCCGACGCTGTCTACACCGACGTGTGGGTCAGCATGGGCGAGCCGGAGGAGGTCTGGGCCCAGCGCATCCATGACCTTGCCCCCTATCAGGTCAACGCCCAGTGCATGGCCAAGGCAGGGCCCCAGGCGGTGTTCATGCACTGCCTGCCCGCCTACCACGACCACTGCACCGAGGTCGGCCGCGTCATGGGTGAAAAGTTCGGCCGCGACGCCATGGAAGTGACCGACGAGGTCTTTACCAGCAAACAGAGCATCGTTTTCCAGGAAGCAGAAAACCGCATGCACACCATCAAGGCAGTCATGGCCGCCACCCTGGGCGCGCAGTTCTGAGTCCGGCGCAGCCCCGCTGCCGCCACGCCCGACACATATGATTTTTCCGCCCCGCTTTGCCGCAATAGGCCGAAGCGCGAGTGACATAAGAAAACGAAGGTTCTGTAAGAACTGCTCTGCATCGCGAAACCGCTGCAAGGCGGCAGATGCAAGGCAGAGGGGCGAAGCGCTCCTTGGTGGAACGCAAGACCCGATAACGCGGCAGATGCCGCTTTGCAGTCAGAGTTTTGCGACTTTGTTTTCTTATGGAACCGCGC
>DXFO01000062.1 GCA_019114415.1 Candidatus Gemmiger faecavium
CGCCAATGTGTTCATCATCATCGCCGTCACCGGCACCGTGCTGGACAAGCGCGGCCGCAAGCAGAAGGAGATCTCTGCGTTCATCGTTGAGCGCACCGACCCCGGCTTCAAGGTCGGCAAGCCCGAGGACAAGATGGGCATCCGTGGTTCCTCCACCTGCGAGCTGATCATGGAAGACTGCATCATCCCCAAGGATCGTCTGCTGGGCGTGAAGGGCAAGGGCTTCCAGCTGGCCATGGCTACCCTGGACGGCGGCCGTATCGGTATCGCTGCTCAGGCTCTGGGCATTGCTGAGGGCGCCATCGATGAGACCGTTGCTTACGTCAAGGAGCGCAAGCAGTTCGGCCGTTCCATCGCCGCTTTCCAGAACACCCAGTTCGAGCTGGCCGAGATGAAGGCCCGCGTTGACGCCGCCAAGTACCTGGTTTACGCTGCGGCTCAGAAGAAGCAGGCTGTCATGAACGGCGCCAAGGCCCGTTACAGCGTCGAGGCTGCCGAGGCCAAGCTGATCGCCGCCCGCACCGCCAGCGACGTGACCCGCCGCTGCCTGCAGCTGTTCGGCGGCTACGGCTACACCCGTGACTATCCCATCGAGCGCATGATGCGTGATGCCAAGATCACCGAGATCTACGAAGGCACCAGCGAAGTTCAGATGATGGTCATTTCCGGCGCGCTGCTGAAGTAAGGAGGCAAGACGTACAATGAAAGCTATCGTTTGTGTCAAACAGGTCCCTGATACTCAGGGCAAAGTTGCCGTCAAGCCGGACGGCACGATGGACCGTGCCGCCATGGCCACCATCACCAACCCCGACGACCTGAACGCCGTCGAGGCTGCTCTCCAGCTGAAAGAAGAGACCGGCTGCGAAGTCGTCGTCGTCACCATGGGCCCGCCCCCGGCCGAGGGCATGCTGCGTGAGCTGATCGCCCGCGGCGCTGACCGCGGCGTGCTGGTTTCCGGCCGTGAGTTCGGCGGTTCCGACACCTTCGCCACCAGCCAGATCCTGGCCGCTGCCGTCAACAAGATCGGCGTTGGCCCCGACGACATCGTCTTCTGCGGCCGTCAGGCCATCGACGGTGACACCGCTCAGGTCGGCCCCCAGATCGCTGAAAAGCTGCATCTGCCCCAGGTCACCTACGTCACCGAGATCAAGAAGGACGGCAACAGCCTGACCGTCAAGCGTCAGCTGGAAGACGGCTACATGGAGCTGAAGGTTCAGACTCCCTGCCTGCTGACCTGCATCAAGGAGCTCAACGAGCCCCGTTACATGAGCGTGTCCGGCATCTTCGAGTGCTACGACAAGCCCATCGATGTCTTTGACTACAACGCTCTGAAGGACGATCCCCTCATCGAGACCGACACCATCGGCCTGAAGGGCTCTCCGACGAACGTTTACAAGTCTTTCGCTCCCCCGGTCAAGGGCGCCGGCATGATGGTCGAGAGCGTCGGCCAGCTGGTCGGTATCCTGAACGACAAGCACCTGATTTGAGAGAGGAGAGAAAAACAATGGCTGAATTCAATGCAATGGATACCGCCGCTTTCAAAGGCGTATGGGTGTTCTGTGAGCAGCGCGAGGGCCAGATCCAGACCATCAGCTATCAGCTGCTGAGCGAAGGCCGCAAGCTGGCCAACGACCTGGGCGTTGAGCTGTGCGGCGTTGTTCTGGGCAGCGAGCTCAATGAGGATTACATCAAGGCTCTGGGCGGCTACGGCGCTGACCGCGTTTACTACATCGACAGCCCCCTGCTGAAGGACTACACCACCGACGGCTATGCCAAGGTCCTGTGCGACCTGGTCATGGACAAGAAGCCCGAGATCGTTCTGATCGGCGCGACCAACCTGGGCCGCGACCTGGGCCCCCGCTGCGCAGCCCGTCTGCACACCGGCCTGACCGCCGACTGCACCCACCTGGATGTTGACGTGGAGAAGTACAAGGACTTCCTGCGCACCACCTCCAACATCGACGTGGACAACACCAAGTTCGAGGAGAACACCAACCTGAAGATGACCCGTCCGGCTTTCGGCGGTCACCTGATGGCTACCATCATTTGCCCCCGCTTCCGTCCGCAGATGTCCACCGTCCGTCCCGGCGTTATGCAGACCCAGGCCTACGATGAGGCCGGTGCTGCCAAGGTCGTCATCGAGAAGGTCACTCCCGCTCTGACCGCCGACGACATCCATGTGGAGATCCTGGACATCAAGAAGAGCGCCAAGAAGCTGGTCGACCTGATCGGCGCCGACGTGGTCGTTTCCGTTGGCCGCGGCATCAGCTCCGACGTGGAGAAGGGCATTGCCCTGGCCGAGGAACTGGCCGGCGTTCTGGGCGGCGTTGTGGGCGCTTCCCGTGCTGTCACTGATGAAGGCTGGCTGTCCAGCGATCATCAGGTCGGCCAGACCGGTAAGACCGTCCATCCCCGCATCTACGTTGCTCTGGGCATCTCCGGTGCCATCCAGCACGTTGCCGGTATGCAGGACTCCGAGACCATCATCGCTGTCAACAAGAACGAGAGCGCGCCCATCTTTGATGTGGCTTCCTATGGCATCGTTGGCGACCTGTACAAGGTCGTTCCCGAGCTGATCAAGGAGATCCGCGCCATCAAGGCAGCTCAGTAACCTCTGATCCATTCCCTTAAAAGCACATTACACAGCAAACATCCCCCGGAAGGCTTTCTCGCCCCTCCGGGGGATGTTTCTGTTTGTGTGGGATTTCGGGCTGCAGTATGGCAGAAGCGCCGCCCGGCAAACTTTGCCCTGCCGTGTCAGAGGTGAATTGGAGCAGGGGAGGGGGACTGGCTATACCGGGCATAAAAGCAGCATGGCAGAAAAAAACACAAAAAAGCCCGTGCCATCGTCGGGATTCTCGACGATGGTACGGGCCTGCCGTCCGGCACAGATGCCGGTCGGCTTATTTCATTTTGAGGAAATTACTGCATGCTGTGGCCGGCAGCGCCGATGGTCTCGGGGACCCAGCAGCTGGCGGTGTCGTCACCGGAGGCAGTCACAAAAGCGTCGGCGATCTGGGCAGCGGTGACCGTCTCGGACAGAGCGGTGTCCACCATGATGAGCATGGCAATGTTGCCGGCGGCGCCGACCTGCAGGTCATCCGCCTGGGCGCAGATCCACTTGGCGGGGTCAATGCCGGCGGCCATCTGGTTGGCAACCTCGGTGGCATCCACGCCATCCTTGACGCGGACCAGGACCAGGCTGTATGCCTGGCTGCCGATCATGGCCTCGGAGGCAACGGCGGCATCCAGATTGGAGGCATCCTCCAGACCAGTGTAGTAGGTGACCCAGGAAGCCTGGCTCAGATCAACGCCGCTGGTGGCAACCATGATGCCCGGGTCCACCGAAGCATAGATGCTGTCGATCAGCGCGGACAGGTCGGCATCGGCTTCCACGGGCTCGGTGCTCGTGCCGGAATCGCCGTCCGTGGTCTCGCCGCCCTCAGGCGGGGTGGCAGGCTCCTCGGGATCGACGTCGGTCTCGGGAGTGGACTCCGACGTGGAGGCGGACTCGGAAGAGGAACTGTCCGAACCGGTGGAGTCGGAGGGCGCGGAGCTGCATCCGACGACGGTAAAGGCCAGTGCGGCGGCGCACAGCAGGGCAATCAGCTTTTTCATCATGTTGTTTCTCCTTTCAAAATGCGGGAAAATTCCCGTCTTTCGACAAATAAAAAGGGTCGGGACCTCCGGTCAGGAGGTCGGCGGGGGCAAAGCGGGCGTCCCAGGCTTCGGCAGGCAGGGTGTCAAACACCAGCGCCCGCGGGCAGACCAGCACGGCATGGCCCCGGAAACCGGCGAGAAAGCGGTCGTAGTATCCGCCGCCCCGTCCCAGTCGTACCCCGTCACGGCCCGCAGCCAGACAGGGGACAACGGCCAGAGCACGGCTTCCCAGCGTTTCCGACGGGATTACCGGGCCGGAGACCGGTTCCCGGATGCCCAGCGCGTTGGGGCGCAGGGTGTCCAGCGACAAAAGCTCCACCAGCTCCATCCTGCCGCCGCCCAGCATCCGGGGGACGCACAGCCGCTTGCCCTGGTCCAGCGCCGCCCGAAGAATGGGCTCCGTGTCCGGTTCGCTGGGCAGCGAGACAAAGCAAAAGACGGTGTCTGCGTCCTGCCAGTCGGGGCGGGCAAACAGCTTGTCCGCGATCTCCGCCCCGGCGGCGGCCAGATCCTCCGGCGTCAGGGCACGCAGGCGTGCTTTTGCCGCGCTGCGGGCTTCCCGTTTGGCCTGGGACAGATCGGTTGGGGAGTGTGACATAGGGGAGCACCTCACTCATGGGAGAGATTCCCGCCTATTGTAGCATGCCGCGGAGGTTTGCACAATACGCCTGCAAGGCCCATTGTCCGTCCGCTGCCCATAAGGACGGAAAAATCCCTGGACCGTTACAGTGAAAAGAGAGGACGCCGAAAAAATTTTTGTTTTTTGTCGGACAGGAAAAAGGGGATACCCCCGCGGGAAAGGGCCGCTTACAATGGTTACAACCTGTTTGCAGACGCCGGTTGTGCTTGCACAGACGGGCAAAACAGAGTAGAATATCACTGTATAAGTAGAAGTATGCCCGGCCGTGCCGGACTTAATAAAGACAGAGGAGCAACAAAGATGGGCAAGTTCAATTTTATCCAGACCGAGATCCCCGGCGTCGTCATCATTGAACCGACGGTTTTCGGCGACGACCGCGGTTATTTTATGGAGACCTACCAGGCGGATGAGTTCGCCTCGGCGGGCATCGACCATGCCTTTGTGCAGGACAACCAGAGCCGTTCCACCAAGGGCGTGCTGCGCGGTTTGCATTTCCAGAAAAACCACACCCAGGGCAAGCTGGTCCGCGTCACCCTGGGCGAAGTGTACGACGTGGCCGTGGACTGCCGCCCGAACAGCGCCACCTTTGGTAAGTGGGTGGGCGTGACCCTCTCGGCGGAAAACAAGAAGATGTTCTATATCCCGGAAGGCTTTGCCCACGGTTTCCTGGTGCTGTCCGACGTGGCCGAGTTCACCTATAAGTGCACCGACGTCTACGACCCCACCTCCGAGGGCGGTATCCCCTACGACGACCCCACCGTCAATGTCCAGTGGCCGGACTGCGGCTGTGAGCACAAGACCAGCGCCAAGGACAAACAGCACGAGCCTTTTGCCGCACAGGATTTTGCCTGGTTTGCCAAGTACTGATCCCGGCGTCCAGCCGTCCCAACCACACCAAACCGGAAAGGCGGAACCTGTTTGCATACCATCAAAAACTATTTTGTCGGCTTTTGGCGCTACCGCTACCTGCTGCAAAACCTCATCACCCGTGACTTCAAGCTCAAATACCGCCGCAGCGTTCTGGGCGTGGCCTGGAGCGTGCTCAACCCGCTGCTGACCTGCCTGGTCATGTGGGCGGTGTTCGGCTCGCTGTTCAACAGCCGCGGGCAGGGGATTGAAAACTTCCCGGTATTCCTGATCATCGGTCAGCTGATGTTCAACTTCTTCCGGGAAGCTACCACCATGGCCATGGAGAGCGTCCTCAAAAACGCTCCGCTGCTGCGCAAGGTCTATATCCCCAAATATGTTTTCCCTCTGGAAAAGACCTGCTTTGCCCTGGTCAACTGCCTGTTCAGCTTTGTGGCGCTGCTTATCGTGGTGCTGGTCACCCGGGCGCCTCTGTCCCTGTCCACCGCCCTGCTGGCGCTGTACCCGCTGGTCATGCTCTTCTTTTTCTGCCTGGGCATCGGACTTTTGCTGTCGGCGCTGTACGTCTTTGTGCGTGACATCATGCACATCTGGGAGGTTTTCTGCACGCTGCTGGTCTATGGCAGCGCCATCTTCTACGATCCCCCCCAGATGGGCATTGCCTGGGTGCAGTATGCCATCAACCTCAACCCCATCTACTGGTATATTACCTCTGTGCGCAGCTGCGTGATGTGGGGCCAGGGGCTGACGGCCAACATGCTGCTCATCGACTTTTTGTGCGCCGCGCTCAGCATGACGCTGGGACTGTGGGTGTTCAAGGCCAATCAGGACAAGTTTGTCCTGTATATGTAAGGAGGGCGCAGGATGGACAGCAAGACCCCGATCATCTCTGTTGAAAATGTCTCCATGCGCTTCAACCTTGCCAAGGAAAAGCACGAGAGCCTGAAAGAATACTTTATCGCCCTCACCCACGGCGGCATCCGTTTTGACGAGTTCTTTGCCCTCAAGGATGTCACCTTCGACATCATGCCGGGGGACTTTTACGGCCTGATCGGCCTGAACGGCAGCGGCAAATCCACGCTGCTCAAGATCATTTCCGGCGTGTATAAGCCTTCCTCCGGAAAAGTCACGGTGCGCGGCACCATTGCGCCTCTCATTGAGCTGGGCGCCGGCTTTGACATGGACCTGACCGCCCGGGAAAATATCTTCCTCAACGGTACGGTGCTGGGCTATACCCCCAAATACATCCGCTCCAAATTTGACGAGATCGTGGAGTTCAGCGAGCTGCAAGATTTTCTGGATGTGCCGCTGAAAAACTACTCCAGCGGTATGGTGGCCCGTTTGGCCTTTGCCATCGCCACCATGACCAAGCCGGATATCCTGATTGCCGACGAGATCTTGTCGGTGGGCGACTTCCTCTTCCAGCAGAAGTGTGAAAAGCGCATGGCCGAGCTGATGAGCGGCGGCACCACCGTCATTCTGGTCAGCCATTCCATCGACCAGATCGAGCGCATGTGCAATAAGGTGGCATGGCTGGACCACGGCCATCTGCGGCGCAACGGCCTGACCGGGCCCATCGCCCAGGAGTACCGCCATTTCAAGAAACAGGACAGCATGAAGGCGGAAAAGCCGGAATGACGCTGCCCCGTCCGAGCCTTTGACTGCGCCCTGACCCCTTTGGGCGGGACGCATAAAGGGCATGCCCCGGGGCAAAGCCCGTCCGCTCTCTCACCGGGAGCGGCGGGGCTTTGCCTTTTTACGGGGCTGCCCATCCATAGAATGCAGGAGTTTTTATGCAGCAGAATCCGCAGGATCAAAACCGGCCGGCTGATGTGGCCGCACCGGACAGTGTCGGGGGAATGGCCAAACGCCTGATGGACCCGGCCCATCTCAAGAACCTGGCAGGCCGCAGCGTACGCACGCTGCGGGAGCAGGGCCTGGAACAGCTCTGGCGGGATGTGGTGTTCCGCGTGGGGCTGGCCTTTCACCATGACGGCTGGCGTCACCGGGCAGACATCCCCCTGCGCCGCACCCTCCGCGCCCAGCGCGCCGAAAATTTGCAGGGGCCCTGCATTTCGGTGGTGGTGCCGGTGTACAACACGCCCGTGCGCTTTTTCCGCCAGATGGTGCAGAGCGTCCAGCGCCAGACCTACCGCAACTGGCAGCTGGTGCTGATGGACGCCTCCGACGCCGAACACCCCCAGCCGGGGCAGCTGGCCCGACGGCTTGCCCAAAAGGACAGCCGCATCGTCTATCGCACCATCGAAAATGCCGGCATCGCCGCCAACACTACGGCGGGCTTTGCGGCGGCGACGGGGGAGGCGGTGGCCCTTTTGGACCACGACGATCTGCTCTATCCCAACGCCCTGTATGAGTGTGCCAAGGCTCTGAACGGCGGGGCGGACTTCGTCTATTCCGACGAGATCGTCCAGTCGGCGGACCTGAAAAAGCTGGGCGGCTACCATTTTAAGCCGGACTTTGCCCCCGACTATCTGCGGGGCTGCAATTACATCACCCACCTGGCCGTCTTTACCCGTTCGCTGCTGGACGCGGTGGGCGCGGCCGAGTACAGCGAGTTTGACGGCGCCCAGGATCACGAGCTGTTCCTGCGCCTGACCGAGCGTGCCAGAAAGATCGTGCACATCAAGCAGGTCCTGTATATCTGGCGGGGTCATGCCGGATCCACCGCCGCCGGTATGGAGGCCAAACCCTACGCCCTGGAAGCCGGCGTCCGCGCCGTGGATGCCCAGCTGGCAAGGCTGGGCATGCGGGGCAAGGCCATGCAGGCCCCCGGTGCGCCGGGTGCCTTCCAGGTGCGGTACGAGCTGACCGGCCGCCCGCTGGTCAGCGTGCTCATCCCCAACAAGGACCACGTTGAGGATCTGGACCGCTGCCTGCGCAGCCTGTACAAAAACGCCGGATACGATAATTTTGAAGTCCTGGTCATTGAGAACAACTCCACCGACCCGGCGACCTTTGCCTACTATGACCGCATCGTGGCCGACCCGGCCATGCCCCGGTGCAAGGTGGTGCGCTATCACGGCGGGTTCAACTTCTCGGCCATCAATAACTTTGGTGCCCGGTATGCCAGCGGCGAGTATCTGCTGCTGCTGAACAACGACATTGAGATCCTGTCCCCCGACTTTGTGCGGGAACTGCTCAGCTATGCCCAGCGGGCCGATGTGGGCGCGGTGGGCGCCAAGCTCTACTATCCCGACGACACCATCCAGCACGCGGGCGTGCTCATGGGTATCAACGGCAGCGCGGGCCACAGCCACAAGAGCTATCCCCGCAAAGCTGTGGGCGATCTGTACCGCCTGGTCACCACCCAGAACTATATGGCGGTCACCGGTGCCTGCCTGATGACCCGGGCCTCCCTCTACCGCCAGATGGGCGGACTGGATGAGAAGGATTTTGCCGTGGCCTACAATGATGTGGACTACTGCCTCAAGTTGTGGAAGCGCGGGCTTTTGAATGTCTACACCCCCCGGGCCGAGGCCTACCACTATGAAAGCAAGAGCCGGGGACTGGACACCACCGGCGAGAATGCCCGCCGCTATGAGCGGGAGAAGGCGGCCTTCTACAACAAGTACCGCCAGTGGATCGACAACTACGATCCGTATTATAATCCGCATTTCAACAATTTGTATGAAAATTTTGGCCTGAAATAAGCCGATGCACCGACAAACCTGCTCCGTGTAAAGGAGGATATGGTCATGCCGCAATACGATGCTCCCCATAGTCGGATGCCTGCCGAAAAGGTGCAGGAACTGTTCCGCTATGCCTGGGCGGCTTTCCGCAGTCAGTTTGCCACGCTGGCACTGATGGGCATGGGGATTGGCGTCCTCAATCAGACGATCGATCTGATGCCCACCGCCCTGCGCATTGCCGCCGGCTTTGTGCTGTCTCCCGTTCTGGTGCTGGGCTTTTACCGGGCATGCCTGGAAGCCCTGTGCGGCAAAAAGCCCCGCTGGGGAATGATGCTGTGCGGCGTGAAGAACCTGCACACCCTGGGCAATGCTCTGCTGATGGGGCTGCCCGCGGCACTTCTGGATGTGCTGCTGATCCTCTGCAATGTGGGGGCCTCGGGACTGTATATGGCTGCCGCCCAGAACTCCAATACCATGCTGCTGAGCGTTTCGGTGCTGATCGCCCGGGTGGCGGTGCAGCTGTGGTACCTCTACCGGTTCAGCCTGCTGGAATACACCTGGCTCACCGGCCGGGCCGGGAGCCTGCGTCCGGCGGTAGATATGACCATGAAAAAGACCCGGGGGACCCTGGGTTACGCAGTGCGGTTTGCCATCGGGCTGCTGTTGTGCTACCTGCCGGTGCTCGCGGTGGGCGGGACGGCAGGCAACCTGATTGTCCGGGCCGGAGTGGATACCACGGCCGCGCTGTCGGCGGGGGTGGCGGTGAATATCCTGCTGGATGCCGTCACGCCGTTCTTTGTGATGGCCAGGCTGACCTTTGCCGCCAGCTATTTTGACACGATCAAACGGGAATTTTCTTCCACAGAGGGATTGGTATGAACCTGAAGCTCAAACGTATGCGGGAACTGATGGGTTACGCCCGCACCCTGACCAGGGAACAGGGGGCAGGCGCCATGCTGCAGCGGGCAGCGGGCTTTGCTGCCCGGCGGCTGCTGCCCCACCGGGGACGGTATCTGCCCTCCAAAAAGGCGCTGGCCGCCCAGCGGGAGGAGGATACCTCGGCCTTTCCCGTGATCTGCATCCTGACGCCGCTGTACAATACGCCGCCCAAGTATCTGGAGTGGTTCCTGGACAGTGTGCAGGGCCAGACCTGCGGCAGCTGGCAGCTCTGCCTGGCCGATGCCTCCGATGACGCCCATGCCTATGTGGGGGAGACCGTCCGCCGCCGTGCCGGGACCGATCCCCGCATCCGCTACTGCAAAATTGAAAACGCCGGCATTGCGGCCAACACCAACGCCGCCGCCGGGCTGGCCGACGGGCCTTACCTGGCCCTGGCCGACCACGACGACGAGCTGGCCCCCCATGCCGTCTACGCCATGGGCCGGGCTATCCTGGACGGGGAGGCAAAGGGGGCAAGACCCCGCTTCCTGTACAGCGACGAAGCCCTGTTCCGCCGCACGCCCAAAGACGCTCACGTGGGCCACTTCAAGCCGGACTATGCCCCGGAGTACCTCATGGCCTGCAACTATATCTGCCATCTGGCGGTGTTTGAAAAGTCCCTGTTTGAGGCGGTGGGCGGGGAACGCCCCGCCTGCGACGGCGCCCAGGACCATGACCTTTTCCTGCGCATGATCGACGAGATGCAGCGCACCGACCCCGCCGCTGCACCGGTGCACCTGCCCCAGGTGCTTTATTACTGGCGGGTACACGCGGCGTCCACCAGCGGCGGTACCGGGGCCAAACCCTATGTGGTGCAGGCGGCCCAAAAGGCGGTGAGCGACCATCTGGCCGCCACCGGCCGCAAAGGCGAAGTGGAGGAAGGCAAGTTCTCGGGGCTTTGCCATGTGCGCTGGCAGCTGCCCGACCCGCAGCCCCTGGTCAGCATCCTGATTCCCAACAAGGACCACACCGACGACCTGGAAAAATGCCTGCACAGCCTGTATGCCCGGACCAACTACGACCGGTTCGAGGTCATCGTCATTGAGAACAACTCCACCGAGCAGAAAACCCGGGACTATTACAAGACGCTGCCCCAGCGGTATGAGGACTGCCGTGTGGTGGAGTATCAGGGCGGTTTCAACTTCTCGGCCATCAACAACTTCGGACGCAAGGCGGCAAAAGGCGACTTCCTTCTGCTGCTGAACAACGATGTGGAGATCCTCAGCCACGACTGGCTGGGGGAGATGGTGGCCGAAGCCAGCCAGCCCGGCGTGGCGGCCTGCGGGGCCATGCTCTACTATCCCGACGACACCATCCAGCATGCGGGCGTCATCACCGGGTTGGGAGGCTACGCGGGCCACAGCCACAAGTACCATCGCCGGGACGCCAGCGGATATATGTTCCGCCTGGCCACCGTGCAGGACTACTCCGCCGTGACGGCCGCCTGCCTGCTGGTCCGGGCCGAGGTCTATGACGCGCTGAATGGCCTGGATGAGGAATTCACCGTGGCTTTCAATGACGTGGACTTCTGCCTGCGCATCCGGGAAGCAGGGTGGCGCATCGTCTGGACACCCTACGCCGAGCTCTACCACTATGAGAGCAAGAGCCGCGGCTCCGACGAAGTGGACCCCGTCAAGAAAGCCCGCTTCGACGCCGAGCGCACCCGCCTGTATGCCCGCCATGGCCGGGAGAACATCCTCCGTGACCCGTACTATAACCCGTCCCTCTCTCTGGATTACGAGGATTTCCGGGAAAGCGCCGACCTGCGCAACCTGAAAAACGCCGGGATGAAGCTGTGAAAGTCCCGCGCCCGGCGGTATGCCGGTAGATCGGGCCGTCCGCCGGTCTTTGCGGTTCTGGCAGAGCACCCGTGACCGGGCTTTCTCCGGACAGTTTCAGCCGGCAAGGCAAACACAACAAACAACGCCGCCCGCGGCAGGGGAGTTCCCCCGCTGCGGGCGGCGTTTTGTCTGGATGAACGGCGGATGAACGGGAACTCAGCGCTTGATGTCGTAGTTCATGTTCATCAGCTCGCGGATGGAGTTGGCGTCGTCGGTGATGTTGGCGTCGCCGTGGATGGTGTGCTTGATGGCGCTGCTGGCCACCGCAAAGTTGATCATGTCCATGGGCTTGTAGTTGTTCAGCATGGCGTAGATCAGGCCGCTGGCAAAGGCGTCGCCGCCGCCCACGCGGTCCAGAATGTTGAAGGTGAACAGCTTGCTCTCGAAGGTGTGACCCTCATACCACATGAAAGCCTTCAGGCTGTTTTCAGAGCCGGAATGGGCATACCGCACATGGCGGGCAATGCAGGTGAGGTTGGGATACCGCTCAATGAAATGCTGGAAAACCTCGTCCTCCTGCTCGTAACTGGGCTGCAGGGGAACGCCGTCCTTCCAGTCGCCCTTGGAGTGGTCGTTCTCGTCCTTCCACAGGTGGTAGGGCTCGATGCCGAACAGAACATTAACGTAAGGCAGGCACTGGGTGCAGTAATCCCGGGCTTCCTCCCAGCTCCACAGGGCGCTGCGGAAGTTGCCGTCAAAGCTGATGGTCAGACCCTTGGCCTGGGCAACTTTCAGACAGTCGGTGATGAGCTGACGGCAGTTGGGGCCCAGCGCCGGGGTGATGCCGCTCAGGTGCAGCCAGTCGTAGCCGTCCAGCAGGGCATCCAGATCCACGGTGGAGTAATCATACTCGGTGAAGGCGCTGTGCTGGCGGTCGTAGGTGACCTTGCTGGCACGGATGCCGTAGCCGGTCTCCAGATAATAAGTGCCCAGACGATGGGTGGGGGTCTCCTCCGGGGTGGAGAGGATCATGGGCGTGCAGTGCACATCGTTGGAGCGCAGCCACCGCACCGCGCTCTTGCCCAGGCTGTTGTTGGGGACTACGCTGAAAAAGGTGCTGTCGATGCCCAGGTTTGCCAGGGCCAGGGCGATGTTTGCCTCGCTGCCGCCGTAGCTGGCCTCGAAATTGCTGGCCATGCGGATCTTTTCGTAGTTCGGCGGGGTAAGGCGGAGCATGATCTCGCCGATGGTGATGAACTTTTTGGAACTGTTGCCTCGCAGCAGGGGATTGTAGTGCTCCATCAAATGTCCTCCTCAAATGTAGACCGAGACAGTGCGGCGGCACGGCAAAACGGGAATCGGACAGGTGCCGCACGGTGTCCGGATGCTTGTTTATGCATCTTTATTGTACCGTTTTTGCACTAATGTTTCAACCGGTGAGGCAAAAGTTTCATGATTGGAAGGAGGACGCAAAAAATCCCGCCGGAACTGCGGTTTGCAGCCCGAACGGGATACAGGTCATCCTTTTGCGGAGGAACTGCCAGAACGCTCCATTTTCAGGCAGGCGGCCAGGTAGGAGATCTGCCCCACACCCCAGGGGATCAGCGCGGCCAGCACCGGCAGCGGCCCGATGGGCAGATACAGGTTGACAAGCACCATGGCGATCCAGACGACCATGGCAGTCCGGGAGGTCACAAGAAAACTGGAATAGGCGGCCTGGCCGATGCGCTGTCGCTCGGCCTCGTCACAGCTGGCCAGCCACTTTTTCTGGAACTTGAGATCGTAGACGCTGCCCTGCTTTTCGGGGTTGATGCGCCGGGTCAGGTCGACCACCCGCTGCTGGGAGAGCAGAACGAGGAAGGTGACCACCAGAAGCCCGACGATGGCCGCCAGCAGAGAAAGATAGTCCGCATAGCCCAGAGGAATCAGGGATACCACCACCGAGAAGGCTGCGAAGGCAAAAAACTGGGATGCCGTCGCCCAGAGGATGCTCCAGGACAGCAGATGTTCGGTGGACTCCAGCACATCCTCGTCCTCGCCATTCCAGGAGGCAAAGGCGGCCTTGGCCCGGCGGTAACAGACCACGCTGCCCGCCCAGAACAACAGGGCGCACAGCACGACCCAGGGCGAACAGGCCCCCAGAGCGACGCCCAGATGGCGGATGACTTCATCCCGCGAGGGATTTTCCATGATCCAGGTGACAGCAGTGCCCAGCGCTCCGCCCGCAAACAGCGCGACAATGAGAATGGCCACAAATTTCGGCCAGTTTTGGCGGTTGTCCCGGGTGACCGGGTCCTGCGTGTTAGGTTGTTTCATCCGATGATTCCTCCTCATAGCGGAAAATATCCTCCACGGTTACGCCGCAGAGTTTGGCCAGCTTGAGCGCCAGCGTGACCGACGGGGAGTAATCTCCCCGTTCGATCTGGCTGATGGTCTGCCGCGAGACACCGGCCATGGCGCCCATCTGCTGTTGGTTGACTCCCAGCCGGGCGCGGTGCTCCTTGAGACGATTGTACAGCGGCATCCGCACACCTCCTTTTGTGACAAGCAATTTTGTCAAAATGACAATTTTTCTTGTCATTTGTATCTTAGCATTGACAAGGAAAGTTGTCAACACCTGAAAACAGAAACCCGCCGTACCCGGGCTCAAATTCACCGGGGATACGGCGGGTGCGTTGGTTTATGAGGAGGCTGCCCGCAAAACCGTTTACGCTTTGGGGGCGAAGCGGTAGACGACGGCCTCGTAGGGGCGCAGGGTCATGCAGGGGGCAAAGGGCTGTTCCGGCCAGTTGCCGATGAGCAGCCGGGCGTCCTGGCCTTCGGGGGCGGGCAGGGTGACCCGGGCAGGCGCGGCGTAGAAATTGCAGGCCACCACCAGGGTCTCGCCGCCCAGGGTGCGGGTGTAGGCGTAGACGTTGGGGTTGCCCGGCTCCACCGGAGCATAGAGCCCGGACTGAATGACCGGATACTCCTTGCGCAGTGCCACAAGGCGGCGGTAATAGTTCAGCACTGAGTCGGGATCGGCAGCCTCCGCGGCGGCGTTGATGGTCTCGGTGTTGGGATTGACGGCCAGCCAGGGGGTGCCGGTGGTAAAGCCGCCCTGGGCGCTGCCGTCCCACTGCATGGGAGTGCGGCCGTTGTCCCGGGAGCGGGCGCCCAGGATGGTGTAGATCTCCTTATCGGGCATTCCCTGGTCTTTGAGGATGCGGTAGCGGTTGGCGCTCTCCACGTCCTTGTACTGGCGGATGTCGGTGAAGTGGGCGTTGGTCATGCCCAGTTCCTCGCCCTGGTAGATGTAGGGGGTGCCCCGCAGCATATGGATGGCGGTGCCCAGCATTTTGGCGGAGACATCATGGTACTGCCCCTCGTCCCCGAAGCGGGAGACAATGCGGGGCTGGTCATGGTTGCACCAGAACACCGCGTTCCAGCCGTTGTGTGCCTGCATGCCCAGCTGCCATTTGTCCAGCAGGCCTTTCAGCTCTCCAAAGCGGTTGGGTTCCAGCTGCCATTTGTCGCCGTTTTTGTAGTCGGTTTTCAGGTGGTGGAAGCTGAACACCATGGACAGCTCGCCCTCGGCGGGGTCGGTGTAGCGGACACAGTTTTCCAGGCTGGTGGAGGACATCTCGCCTACCGTCACCACGTCGGCGCATTTGCCGAAGCCCCGGGCATTGAGCAGCTTGAGGTATTCATGGATGCGGTGGCCGTCGGTATAAAAGCGGCGGCCGTCCCCGGCATTGTCGTCGGTATAGATGTCGGGCTTGGAGATCAGGTTGACCACGTCGAACCGGAAGGCCCGGACGCCCTTGTCCTCCCAGAAATGCAGGATGTCGAACAGCTCCTGCCGGACTTCGGGGTTCTCCCAGTTGAGGTCGGCCTGGGTGCGGTCAAAGAGATGCAGGTAGTATTTGCCGACCCGCTCCTCCCACTGCCAGGCGGAGCCGCCGAACTTGGACTCCCAGTTGGTGGGCGGCGTGCCGGGCACACCGTCCTTCCAGATGTAATAGTCCAGGTATTTCTGCTCCCCGGCCAGGGCCCGGCGGAACCATTCGTGGTCGGTGGAGGTGTGGTTGAACACCATATCCAGCATGATGCGGATGCCCCGCTTTTCCGCTTCGGCACACAGCGTCTCAAAATCCTGCATGGTGCCGTATTCGGGGTTGATGGCGCGGTAGTCTGCCACGTCATAGCCGTTGTCCCGCTGGGGGGAGGGGTAGATGGGGGTCAGCCACAGATAATCCACCCCCAGGTCGGCCAGGTAATCCAGGCGGCTGGTGATGCCGGGCAGATCGCCGATGCCGTCGCCGTTGGAATCCTGAAAGCTCTTGACATAGATCTGGTAGACGACCTTGCCGCCCAAATCCGTCTGGGTCATATCAGTGAACTCCTTTCTTTTTGCCGATGATGAGGGTCAGGACAAAGGGAACCACAATGGCAACGGCCATGCAGACAAAGAACATGGGCATATGCTGGGGCTGGATGGAGAGGAAGCCAGGCAGTCCGCCCACGCCCACCGAGAAGGACATGACGCCGGTGCCCACCGAGATGGTGGCGGCAATGGCGGAGCCGATCATGCCGCAGATGAAGGGGAAGCCGTTTTTCAGGTTGACGCCGAACAGGGCGGGCTCGGTGACGCCCATGTAGCCGGAGATGCAGGCGGGGATGGAGACCTGGCGCTCACGCTCGCCCTTCTGCAGGACGATCATGGCCAGAACAGCGGAAGCCTGGGCGATGTTGGACAGGGCGATCATGGGCCAGAGCATGGTGCCGCCGAACTGGTTGGAAAGCTGGGTGTCGATGGCGTTGGTCATGTGATGCAGGCCGGTGATGACCAGCGGGGCATAGAGGAAACCGAAGATGGGGGCAAAGATCCAGCGCAGGTTGGTGGTCAGGCCGATATAGACCACGTTGGCGATGGCGTCGCCGATCTTCCAGCCGATGGGGCCGACGACGGTGTGGGCGATAAGGACAGACAGGACCAGGGAGAAGAAGGGGACCACGATCATGGAGATGTATTCCGGGGTGATCTTTTTGAAGAAGCGCTCCAGATAGACCAGCACAAAGGCGGCCAGGATGGCGGGAATGACCTGGGCCTGATAGCCGATCATCTCAACCTGGGCAAACCCGAAATCCCAGACGGGGATGCTCTCGGCTTCCGCCACGCTGTATGCGTTGAGCAGCTGGGGCGAGACCAGGCAGATGCCCAGGATGATGCCCAGAATCTGGGTGCCGCCCATCTTTTTAACCACCGACCAGCAGATGGCTACGGGCAGATAGTGGAAGACGGCCTCGCCGATCAGCCACAGGAAGCTGTAGGTGCCGGCCCAGAACTGGGAGGTATCGGACAGGGTCTTGGTGCCGCCGTCAAAGATAGCAACCTCACCGATAAAGCTGCGGAAACCCAGGATCAGACCACCGACAATCAGGGCGGGGATCAGCGGGGCGAAGATCTCCGCCAGGTTGCTCATGAACTTCTGGGCGGGGTTCTGGTTGCTCTTGGCGGCCTGCTTGGCGGCGTCCTTGCTGACGCCCTCGATGCCGGAAACTGCCGTGAAGTCGTTGAAAAACTCGGCCACATCGTTGCCGATGATGACCTGGAACTGCCCGGCCTGGGTAAAGCTGCCCTTGACCGAAGGCAGTGCCTCAATGCCTTTGATGTCCGCCTTGGACGGGTCCGCCAGCACAAAACGCATGCGCGTCATGCAATGGGTGACGGCGCTGATGTTTTCTTTTCCGCCTACCAGTTCCAGCATTTTGGTGGCGTCCGCGGTAAATTTCCCCATGATGATCTCTCCTTAGACTTGTACGTGTTCTTTGTGTTATGTACGGTCTACATATACGTATATGTCATGCTGCACTTGTATGGTATCATATACGTATATGTTTGTCCATGGGCCAGGGTGATCTTTGGAACAACACACAAAAACGCGCTGCCCGTTTTGTGCAAACAGACAACGCATTTTTGACGGTGTTTCGATAAAAACAGACAAGTGGGGCGGGTTGTATGCTTTTGAAACTCACATGCGGGAGCGCCGGGCAAAGTCCACAAAGCGGAAGCGGTCCCAGCGGTGGCGGGATTCGGTATGCTGGAACAAAGCGCCGCTTTCCAGATAGACATAGCTGGACACCACGATCATAATGTCGTTTTTGCCCAGGTCAAGGTAGCGGCGGTCCTCCTCGCTGGGGCGGCAGGCAGTGATCTCTTTCTGGGCGCAGCCGATCTTCAGGCCCAGGTCCTTTTCCAGATAGCGGTAGAGAGAATCGGCGCAGTCGGCCTCGGTCAGTTCGGGAACATACCGGCGGTTGAGAAAATCCTTGTCCAGGATGACCCGCTCTCCCTCGATCTCCCGCACGCGGTACAGCCGCCAGGCCTCGTCCTCCCGGCTCAGGTCCAGGGCCTTCATCAGTTCCCGGCAGCCCCGCACCGATTCCAGCAGAACCACGTGGGTTTTGGTCTGATACCCTTCGGCCACCGCCAGTTCCTGAAAACTGGTCAGCCCCGACACCGGGAACACCACCTTGTCCCGGTCCAGGACAAGGGCCTCGCGCCCCCGGGCTTTCTGGATATAGCCGTCCTGCTCCAGCATGGCCAGGGCCTTGCGCAGGGTGTCCCGGGAGACGCCGTATTCCCGGATCAGAAGATTCTCCGCAGGCAGACGGCTTCCCGCAGGGTACATGCCGCTCTGGATGCGGGTGGTGATGTCGTTGTAGACCAATACGTATTTGCTTGCCATGGAAAGTCACCAGCTCCTGTACGGAATTATTGATGAAATTATCATAACATATACGTATAAATTGTGCAACCCGTCGGGGCGGGGCACGGAGAGGGAACGAAAGGGTCCATGGCATAAAAAAGCCCGGCCCCGGTGGCCAGGACCACGGGAGCCGGACTTTATGGATACGGTTGCAGGGCAGGGGACAGGCGCAGGATCAGTCCTTGCGCTCGTCACCCCAGAAGAACAGCGCCACGGTGCCGGGGCCGGTGTGGCTGCCGATGGTGGTGCCGATGTTGTTGATGAGGACCTTGCCGTCCAGCTTGGGGAAGCGGGCTTCCACCAGGTCGGCGACTGCGCGGGCGTCCTCCATGCAGGCGGACTGGGAAATGTAGCACTTGCCGGAGTAGTTCAGGCCGTCCTGTGCGTGCTGTTCCATCTTCTTGACGATCTCCTCAATGGCGCGCTTTTTGCCGCGGCATTTCTGGCGGGGGATCAGGCGGCCCATGTAGTCCACGTTGAGCAGCGGGCAGATCTTGAGAGCGGTGCCGAACCATCCGGCAGCCTTGGTGATGCGGCCGCCCTTGACGTAGAAAGTCAGGTCACTGGAGAAGAACCAGTGATGCAGCAGCAGACGGTTGTCCATGGCCCACTGGTACAGGGCGTCGATGGACATGCCGCCGTCCCGCAGGTCGGCCAGCTTGTCCATGAACAGGCCGGAACCGGAGGACGCGGACAGGGAATCCACGATGTAGATCTTGCGGTCGGGGAACTTTTCCATCAGTTCCTGACGGGCCAGGTTGGCGGAGTTCACAACGCCTGAAATACCGCTGGACAGGCACAAATGCAGGATGTCCAGCCCCTGCTCCAGGAAAGGCGTGAAATACTCCACAAATTCATCCGCATTGATCTGGGAGGTCTTGGTGGAGGCGCCGTTTACCATGGCGGCATAGAACTGATCCAGGGGCATGGTCTGGCCCAGATCGTCCGGGTAGGCCTTGCCGTCCAGATAATAATGGAAGCAGGTGTAGTGGATATCCCGCGAACGAAGATGCTCGGCGCTCAGATCGGCGGTGGAGCAGCAGCTTAAAATATAATTTGCCATTTTTCCTCTCACTTTCTCCGGCGGTGTACACCGGTTGATGCTGGCCCCGGCGGAAAACACCGGAGCGAAAGCGGTACAAAACCGCAATTTTGTCCAATAAAATCAGTATAACACATTCCCGTGAAAATACAAAAGGAATTTGCCGCGGCTTACAGGAGTTTTACAAGGCAAAGCGACAGCCTGCCTGCTGCGGTTGAAATGCGGCCCAAAATCGGTTATACTATTTTGTAACCATATCAATGGAACAGCATCCGCTTTTGGGGCGGATATTTTTGAAAATAAAGGAGCACAAACATGGCACATACGGTTATGGTCACCGGCGCGGACGGGTTTATCGGCAGTCATCTGACGGAGGAGCTGGTCAAGCGCGGCGAGAAGGTGCGTGCCTTCTGCCTGTACAATTCCTTCGGGTCCTGCGGCTGGATCGACACCCTGCCCCCCGAGATCAAAAACGAGATCGACATCTTTATGGGCGATATCCGCGACCCCAACGGCGTCCGCACCGCCATGCGCGGCCAGGAGCGGGTGTTCCATTTGGCGGCCCTCATCGCCATCCCGTTCTCCTACCACAGCCCGGACAGCTATGTAGACACCAACATCAAGGGCACCCTCAACGTGCTCAACGCCGCCCGTGAGCTGGACACTTCCCGCGTGCTGGTGACCTCCACCAGCGAGGTCTACGGCACCGCCCAGTATGTGCCCATCGACGAGCACCATCCTTACCAGGGCCAGAGCCCCTACTCCGCCACCAAGATCGGCGCCGACCGCCTGGCCGAGAGCTTCTACCGCAGCTTTGACCTGCCGGTATCCATCGTGCGACCCTTCAACACCTACGGCCCCCGCCAGTCCGGCCGGGCCATCATCCCCACCATCATCACCCAGCTGCTGGCCGGCCAGACCGAGCTCAAGCTGGGCAACCTGGCGCCCACCCGTGACTTCAACTACGTCAAGGATACGGCGGCAGGCTTTATGGCCATCGCCGACTGCGACGCCGCCATCGGCCAGGAACTGAACATCGCCACCGGCGTGGAGCACTCCATTGGCGACCTGGCCAACGAACTCATTGCCCAGATCAACCCCAACGCCAAGATCGTCTGCGAGACTGAGCGCCTGCGCCCCGAAAAGAGCGAGGTCAACCGTCTGCTGGGCGACGCCACCAAGCTGCGCAACATGACCGGCTGGGCGCCCAAGTACACCTTTGCGGAAGGCCTGGCCGAGACCATCGAGTTTTTGCGCGGCAACCTTGATTCCTACAAGGTCGGCCAGTATATCCTGTGATGTCTATGCTGAACAAACTGCGGGCAAGACCCGCTCTCTGCTGGGGGCTGGCCGCCGTCGCCGCTGTGGCGGTGGGGGTGGCCTGGTCCTATTACTGGCGGGTGTTCTACTACCTGGACGCGCGGGTCGATCCGCTGTTCGTCACCCTGGCCTGCGTGCTGGCCGCCCTGGGGGCGGTGCTGGCGGCGGGGGTGCTGCATTACGGCGTGCGGGACTTTGCGGCCAAGGGAGCGGTGTGCATCGCCGCCTGCGGGCTGCTCTTCGTCTTTGCCAACCCGCCCATGCAGACCCCCGATGAGTCGGAGCATTTTCTGCGTACCTACGCCATCAGCATGGGGCGCTTTGACTTTGACGCCCAGCGGGGCTATCCCGATGACGTCAGCGCGCTGTACAATGCCTTTCCCGGGGCGTGGGTCAATGCCCATACCTCGGCGGGGACGGTGACGGACGAGGAATCCGGCGAGACCGAATACTACACCACCGCCGGAAACGCCCTCAAACAGTACGGCGAGGACGGCAAGGTCCAGAGCATCGCCGACAGCTTTGACGAATATTTCAACGACCCCGACACCACCCCGGTGCATGAGCCGGTCAGTTTTCTGATCCTGCCCTTCCTGCCGGGGGCGGCGGGGATGTTCCTTGCACGCCTGCTGGGCTTTGGGGCGCTGGGCTGCCTGTATGCCGGGCGTATCGCAAACCTGATCGTATACACGCTGCTGTGCTGGCTGGCCCTGCGCAATGCGCAGAAGTTCCGGCCTACCTTTCTCTGCGTCATGCTGCTGCCCATGTCCCTCTGGATGGGCGCCAGCCTCAGCTATGACTCGGCGCTGCTGGCCTGTTATTACCTGATGCTGGCCCTGCTGACCCGGCGCACCTGGACCACCCGGGATGCTGCCATCTATGCGGCGGCCTGCGTCTGGGTCAACGTGGCAAAGCCCTATATCAATCTGCTGTGGGCGCTGCTGCCGCTGATCCTGCTGCGGCAGGCTTTCTGTGCCAAAGGCCGACGCTGGATGTGGACGGCAGGCATGCTGGCGGCGTCGCTGGCCGTGACCCGCCTGCTGGAGATCTACGGCGTGGTGTTCCGCTACAATTACGGCGAGATCGGCCGTATGGGCGGCAGCGACGTGGACCAGATGGGCCAGCTTGTTTTCCTTTTGAAAAATCCGCTGCGTTATCTGGCGGTTCTGATGGGTACACTGTACGAGAATGACTTTTTCGTCGGCCAGCTGGGCCTTTTCGGCTGGAAAGACCTGCCCATCGCATTTTTGAGCCTGACCGGCCCGGTGGTGCTTCTGGCAGGCACGGTGCTTTCGGCGGGCAAGGGCCAGTCCATCACCCGGCGGCGCACGGTGCCGCTGGCATTGTTCGGGCTGGTATACGCCGTGGGAGCCATGACCGCCATGTATATCACCTACACCCCGGTCACCATGGTGCGCATTGTGGGGCTTCAGACCCGGTATTTCCTGCCGGTCATCCTGGTGGCCATGATGCTGCTGGCCGCGCCTTTGCGCCGGATGCTCTCCGCCGAGCTTTCCCCCCAGAAAGCCGAGCGCTGGGCCGCACGGCTCTTTGCGCCCTATGCGGCCTTTGGGGCGGTTTTACTGTTCCAGCACTATTTTATCGGGCCGATCAGCACCATCCCGGTGTGAACGGCCTTTGCAAACCCAATGATTTGCCTTGATTGAGAGAAGGGAGGGCAGTCCATGACGCTTGTTGGCGGGCTTTTGGTCCTGGCGCTGGTCTGCGCCGTCTCGGTCTGCGCGGCGGCGGATACCGGCCGGGACGCTGCGGTGTTCCCGCTGCCCGTGCTGGCCGGCAGCGTCTGCCTGCTGCTGTGCGGCGGGTATCTGGGACTGCTGGTCCCGGCGCTCTGGGTCGATTATGCTCTTTTGGCCGCGCTGGCGGTGGGGCTTGGCGTTCACGCGGGGCGTGAACTCCTGAAAGCCGCACTGTTCAGCCCCGGCTTTTTGTTTTTTGCCGCGGCATCCGTAGTGTTCTGGGTGATGTTCGCGGTGCTGCAGCCCATGTTCACCCAGTGGGATGAATTCACCTTCTGGGGGGCGGCGGCAAAACTGCTGAAAGAACACGGCATGCTCTATCCCGCCGATCCCGTCAACCTCAAGGCAGCGGCGGGACTGCCGGGGCTGGGCCTTGTGTCTTTCTTTGTGCAGGGGCTGTCCCCGGTGTTTACCGAGTGGCAGTGCCTTGCCGCCTACGATATGCTGTTCATGGCCTGCATTGCGGCGGCGTCGGCATTGCCCCGCCGCCGCTGGGCGCACAGCGCCATGGTGCTGGCGGCCGGAGTGCTGCTGCCGTTCTTTTTCAGCGTTGTCTCCCGGGGAACGGCCAGCACTGTCTACGCCAATGCCATGGCCGACATCCCGCTGGCACTGCTGTTCGGCGGGGTGGTGAGCCTGTGGTTCGCGGTGGGTCCCGGCAAACTGGGCCTGCTGCTCAACGCTCTGCCCCTGGCGCTTCTGACCCTGGCCAAGGACATGGGCTTTGCCTATGCCTTGATCGCAGTGTTCCTCATTTTCCTGGACCTGATCTTCGGTCAGGAACACAAGGATCTGCGCCCGGTGCGGATCTTCGGCGGGGCGCTGTGGCGTGCCGTGGTGCTGGCGGTGCCGGTGCTGGCAGCCTTTGTCAGCTGGAACCGCTATACCGCCGCCTGCCTGAACTCGGGCAGCGGCACCGTGGGCGGGGCGGGCCTGAGCTATGGCCAGGTCCTGACCGGGGGCCTTGCCCAGTTTTTCGGCATCGGCCGTACCGAAAAGTTCTCCGACATCATGAACCTGATGGGGGACGCTTTCTTTACCCGGGACGTCTGCCTGCTGGGGCCCGGCGTCCGGGCGCTGGCGGCCATCACCCTGGTGGCAGCTGCGGCTTTTGTTTTTGCGGGCAAGGGGGCGCCCCGGCGGCGGGTCCTGGTGACCTGGCTGGGCTTTGCCTTCTGTTTTGCGGCCTTCTACCTGTTCCACCTGATTTTGTACTGCTATAACTTCTCCGACGTGGAAGCCTATATCCTCAAGGATTACGAGCGCTACATCGGCCCCTACTATCAGGGCTGGATGCTGGCCATGCTCTGCCTGCTGGGGCGCTCGGCGGCGGAATACAAGGGCCGGTGGTATCGCCTGGCGGACGGCGCCCTGTTGGGGGCGGCGGCCTGCGTGCTGGCGGTGTTTTTCTGGCGGGGCATTCCCACGGCGGGCTTCTGGACAAAGGCCGACAGCCTGTACCTGCTGCGCCAGGACGTCAAGGAGCGCGCTGCCGCGGCCAACGAGGTCCTGGACTGGGACGATACCGTTCTGGTCATCAGCCAGGGGGACGACGCCACCCGCTGGTACTACTACAACTATGAACTGACCGCCCGTGTGGCGAGAGGCTACGGCGGATACTTCAACGGCGAGGATGCGTCCAGCCGCTGGGATTCCGACTTTATGAACCTGGTGGAGAGCGAAAACTGGACGCTGTACGACTATAAGGCAGTCTGCACCCCTGATGCCCTGGTGGCATACCTGAAGGAAAAGGGCTGCAACTATCTGCTCATCGACCGGGCCGACGATTACCTGGAACGGGATTTCAGCGATTTGTTCGAGGGCGGGCTGACCGCCGACATGCCCGCCACGCTCTACCGGTTCGACCCGGATGCCGCGACGCCCTTCACACCGGTGGCCGTGGCGGAAAGCGAGGGGTGAGCCCATGAACGAGACCAAACGGACGCTGCGGCTGTTTGCGTTGTGCTATGCCGTGGCGGTGATTTTGTGGGTGGTGTTCTGCCTGGGCAAGTGTGCGGTCATGCTGATGCACCGGGCGTCGGGGGATATGCCCCACGCCACCCTGAGTGCGGAGGACCTGACCTTCGAGAGCTTTGAATGTTATCTCGACCTGGAATGGGACACCCCGCCGGACGACGACCCCAACTGGTATCTGTCCACCGACAACGACCCCCATATCTTTTATGACGGCGGCGGCTATCTGGAGACGGTGCGCCTGTACGCCAAACACCGCCTGCCCCCGGGCAGCGTGGTATTGTACTACCTCAAACCCGGCCAGACCGATTACAGCGAGGCCCAGAAAGTCTACGGCTACGTGGTGGAGGACGGCGTGTATGAGTTCGACCTGGGCGGCAGGGAAGTGTCCGGGCTGCGCATCGACCCTGACAGCGTGGGCGGCGTGGCGACGCTGTTTGCCGGCATCGAACTGAATCCCGCCGGATTCTGGGTCTGGCGCTTTGTGCCGGACGGCGGCCAGCTGCTGCTTCTTCTTGGCCTGCCCGCCGTGGCGGCTGCCGCATGGACTTTGCTGCGCGGCCGCCGGGAGGACGCCTGACCCCCGCCATTACCCGAAAAGGAGGACCCCTGCATGGAGCTGCTTTGCGTGTTTGCGTCAATGGCGGCATTGTTTCTGTTCTGCGCGTTTCTGACCCTGCGGTGCGGGCTGCACAGCGCCCTGGCGCCGCTGACTGCCCTGTCCGGAGCGGTTTTGTGGCTGACCCTCTGGGGCATGGCCGGCCCGCTGCTGGCCGGGGCCTGGATCCTGTTCGCAGCCTTTGCCGGGCTGGGCATCTGGGCGCTGTGGCCCCGCAAGGGGGCAAAGCCCGACTACAAAAAACTGGTAAGCCCCGGGGCGGTGCTGTTCTGGGGCATGACGGCGGCCTTTGCCGTTTACTTTTTCATCCGCCAGCCCATGGCCACCGGTTTTGACGAACTCAACCTGTGGGCCACGGCGGTCAAGGTCACCAAGGTCGACAACAGCCTTTATTCCAACGCGGTGCTGGGCACCCCCTGGGCGGTCACCCAAAATCCCGGCCTGCCGCTGCTCAGCTATTTCTTCTGCTTTTTCGGCAGATATGCCGACTGGAAAATCTATCTGGCCTACAACGCCCTTGCTTTTGCGGTGTTCGCCGCCGTGCTGGGCGGGCTGGGCTTCTCCCGCTGGCGGCTGGCAGTGCCGCTGGCCGCGGTGCTGTGGTGTGTGCCCTACTTCTTTACCACATACAACCACACCATCTACCTGAACACCGTGTACATGACCTCCTACGGCGATATTCCCGCCGGTCTTGTCATGGGCGGCGCGGTGGCCGCATGGCTGGCCCTGCGCAGGACGGGAGGTCCCAAATGGGCCGTACTGCCCATCCTGGCCCTGGCCGCCAACACCAAGGCAAACACCTTTGTGCTGGCATTGGTGGCCGCGGGCATCGTGGCGGTGGACGCCTGGCTTTTGCCGGAGGAGCGTCCTTTCCGCAAGGGTCTTTTGCGCCGCACCGGTTTTGCGGCGGCATCCTTTGCCGCCCCGCTGGCGGTGTACTACCTCTGGAACATCCGCTATGTGGGGATGCTCGTCTCCAAAAATGCCGAGACCGGCGGCGTGGGGGAGACCAGCGCTGCCCTGTCCGATGTGGTGGTCAACGGCATCAGGATCTTGATGGGCCAGCCGGTGGAAGGCTTCTTTGCCGAGCGCAAAGATCAGTTCCTTCAGGCCATTGCCGACATGGGCAACCAGTTCTGGACGGCTGACGGCAAGCTGAGCATGATCGGTCAGGGCCGCAACGTGGTGGTGCTGATTTTGCTGGTCTTTGTGCTGGCGGCCGTTGTGGCGCCGGGCCTGGCCCTGCGGCTGCGGGTGGCCTGCGCCGCCGTGTGCAGCACCCTGTGCTTTTTGGGCTACAACCTGATGCTGGCGCTGAGCTACGGTTTCATCTTCAAGCCCTTCCAGGCGGAGAGCCTGACCGACTACAACCGCTACATTTACAGCTATTACATCGGCTGGTTTTTGATCGCCCTGGCCTGCCTGGCCCTGGCCTTGCAGGGCAGGACCGTCCCGGCCAAGGCGGAGGCGGCCCTCCCCGCATCCCCGTGGGACCGCCGCCGGGCGCTGGCGGGGCAGGGGGCCGTGCTGCTGCTGGCCTGTGCCATGCTGTTGCGCCTGAACCAGATGGTTCTGCCTCAGCTTTCGGTGCTGGGGTTCTCCGACAGCGAATTTGCCGACCGCAAGGCCGAGCGCGCCGAGGCCCAGCTGGTCTGCAGCTATCTGGAGGAGGATGACCGGGTCTTTTATGTCAGCCAGGGAGACAACGGCGAGGGCTGGTTCTCGGCGGTGTTTGACTTTTACCCGGTGCTGGTGGACTATTCCGGCGTTGTCTCCACTATGGAGGGCGGCGGCGGGACCTTCGGTTTGCCGGAGCTGGAACCGGAAGAGGAAAGCACCAAGAAATACTACTACCATCCTTACACCGCCCAACGTCTGGACGCCACCATCCGGGAAAACGGCTGCACCGTCATTTATCTGCAAACCATCGATGAGATTTTTGTGGAAAGCTACGCGGAGCTGTTCACCGACGGTCTGGCCGCCGCGATGAACGGGGAGACGCTGCTCTACCGCGTGACCGATGCGGGCTATACCCCCGTGGAAATGGAGGTGACCGCCCGATGAAAGACGCTCTGCGCAAGTTTTTTGCCCGCCGCGGCGCATTGCCGGCGGCCTGCTATCTGCTGACGCTGGCCGGCTGGCTGGTGCTGGGGGCGTGGAATTTCGGCAGCGATGCTGTATCCCGCGCCGAGGGGACCCTGACCGAACAGCAGATTTCTCTGGGAGAATTCCAACTGGTGGACCTGGACGCGCAGGAGGGGGGATATACCTCCACCAGCAGCGACCCCCAGATCATTCTGGAGGATGTGTCCGACCGGGTGGTGCGCACCCTGAGTTATCAGGCGGAGTTCGACAGTGAACCCCGGGAGATGTGCCTGTATTACACCACCGCAGTGGGGGAGCCGTACAGTCAGGACAAGCGGGTCTTTCCCACCATCGGGGAGGACGGCAGCTACATTTACACCCTGCCCCGCACCACCATCGTGTCCCTGCGTCTGGACCCCTGCAGCCCCGACGCCACCGACCCTGTCACCGTGCAGTTTGCGGGGGACGCCATCACCTTGAATGATGCCGACGCCCTGCCCTCGGGCCTGGCCTACTGGCTGCCCAGCTGGTATCAGCTGTTCTGCTTCCTGCTCTATCCCGCGCTGGCCGCGGCGATTTTGAGCTGGCTGCGCGCCGTGTGGCAGGAACTCCGCACCCGCGGCAAGTGACCCGCAGCCCGGCGGCTCTGCCCCGGTGCAAAAAACTGCTTTGTATCCATCGCGCCCCGTACCCGAAGCCCCGGGTCGGGACGCGATTTTTTTGCGAAACTTTGTAACACTCTGCCGCCGGACGGGACAGATTGATCGAAACGCCCCGCCCCGAACGCCGGGGAAGGCCCGGGGCGCAGGCTGCGCAGCCGAAACGGAAAGGAGGGAGACGCCGTGCTGGGAATCGAGGAACTGTACCGCCGCTACCGGGGCGACGTCTACCGCTACCTTGCCGCCCTGACCCATGACCCGGCCCTGGCCGAGGACCTTCTCAGCGAGACCTTTCTCTGCGCGGTACAGAAAGCGGGGACTTTCCGGGAACAGAGCAGCGAAAAGACCTGGCTGTTCGGTATAGCCCGCAACCTGTGGCTGCAATCCCTGCGGAAAAACCGCCCCACGGTGGAGTACAACGACCTGCTGGGGCTGTACGTGGAGGACCGGGTGGGGGAGGCCTACGATTTCCGCCAGCTGGCCGGGCGGGTGGCCGAATTGCTGGACGCCCTGCCCGAGCGGGAGCGCACCATCGTTCAGCTGCGTGCCCAGGGCCTGCCCTATGAGGAGATTGCCGCCCGCTGCGGTATCCGGGCGGGATCGGCCCGGGTCATCGAATACCGCACCCGTCAACGATTGAAAGAAATTTTGCGAAAGGAGGGCTATCTGTGACAGAAGAAACCATGCAAACCCGTCCCTTGCCCGAAGTACAGCCCGGTATGCCGGACGATCTGCCCGACCTGCCCTGCGATGTCTGCCGGGACCTGATCCCTCTGGTGCAGGATGGCGCCGCCAGTCCCACCGCCACCGAGATGGTCCGCCGCCATATGGAGCACTGCGAAAGCTGCCTTGCTTTCTGGCAGGAGGGCGCCCCCGCCCAGCCCGTCCCCGATGACGGCAAGGTGCTGGGCAAGATCTACAAGCGCCTGCGCCTGCTGCTCTTTGCCGCCCTGGCGGCGGGGGCCCTGTTTGGCCTGTGGCTGATGAGCTACGGATTTGCGGGGCAGTTCAATCTGCTCATCATGCCGGCGGTGGGGGCTGTGGGAGCCCTGCTGCTCCGCCGCCGCTGGTACCTGACGCCCCTGTGTGTGGCGGTGCTGGGATTTGTCTGGCATCTCTCGCTGGAAAGCACCGGACCTGTCCTGGGGCTGATCTATGCTGCCTTTTACGGCGGACTCTGCCTGCTGGGCGGGGTGGCCGCCCTGCTGTTCCGCTATGCATTCGGAAAGGAGGACCTTCCATGAATACCCGTGAACAAACCCCGCGCCCGCGCACCAAAGCCAAACGCCGCCTTGCCGCCGCGGGCGGGTTTGCCATTGTGCTGTTTTTGATTTTCGTGCTGGTGGCTTATACCGGCGACCCTGTCAGCAAGCATCTGGCCATGAACACGGCGGAAACCTATGCCAACGAGACCTATCCCGGTTACGACATCAAGGCGGTGGCCGCCTCGGCCCGGCACTGGTTTCGCTACGAGGTGGTCCTGGAATCTGCCGTCAGTGAGGATACCCACTTCCTGGTGGAGGTGAAACAGGGGCGTGTCACCGAAGACTCCTACGATGAGACGGTGAAAAACGGCGGGAACACCTGGGACCGTATCATCGTTTCCCTGGGGGAGGATGTGGACGCTGCCCTGGCGGAAGCGGGCATCTCCCATGCCGGGTTTGGGCTTTACCATGAATACTACCTGGGCAGCACCGACGAGGTCCCCGTCCCCGCCGAGGGCCACCCGTCCCTGACGGTGGACATGCCCTACGACAAGGGTGACCTGCCGCCGGTGGCGCTGGCGCTGGACATCAACGCTCCCGACGGCGTGGACGATCCCCAGGCCGCGGCCCGGCAGCTGGCCCAACAGGTCAAGGACGCCATGGATGAGGCGGGCATCGATCTGGCAGCCTATGTCGTCACGCTGTACGGCATGAATAATCGAGTGGTCGTCACCACCGGCCTGATCCCCGCCGCCGACCTGGCCTGAATGGGGGGCCGTTTTGGAATAATGCTGCCCGCCGGTGCATATGCTAGCAGCGGGTGATCGCATATGAAACAAATTCCGTGGAAAACCTATCTGTTCTGGGTGCTGCTCACCGAGGCGGTGGGCGCGCTCTCCGGCTGGCTGACCCGGGACGGCGCCAAACAGTACGCCGAGACCATCACGCTGCCGCCCCTGTCCCCGCCGGGCATCGTCTTTCCTGTGGTGTGGACGATCCTGTTTGCCCTCATGGGCATCGGTGCAGCCCGGGTCTGGCTGGCGGCGGCCTCGGCGGAACGCACGCGGAGCCTGCGGCTGTTCTTTGTCCAGCTGGGCTTCAACTTTTTCTGGAACATCATCTTCTTCAACCTGCAGGCTTACGGTTTTGCCTTTGTCTGGCTGGCGGTGCTGTGGGTGCTGATTCTGTGGATGCTGCTCTCCTTCCGCAAGGTGGACCCCCTGGCCGGGTGGCTGCAACTGCCCTACCTTTTGTGGGTGGCCTTTGCCGGGTATCTCAACCTCGGTGTGTGGTTCCTCAACGGATGAAACCGTCCCGACAATAAAAAGATGCCGTCCCTTTCCCAAACGGGAGAGGGACGGCATTTTTGCATATTGGAATGTGCGGCAAAGTTCAGGTAATTTTCAGCGCCCGCTGGATGCGGTAGACGATGTACCGGAACAGCCCTGCGATCAGGCTGCATTCCACCCACAGATAGTTGGGCAGATTGCGCCAGTAAAACTTGGGCTTGTCGATCTTGGGCAGGGCGATTTTGGCCTCGGCGTAGCCTTTGGCGTAGTCGTTGCCGAAACCCCGGTGACGGAACATCACCACTTTCAGCAGATACCCCAGGGCCATGGGGATGAAGTTCACCACCAGCATGCCGATGGGCTGATTTTTGTAGGGCAGCAGAATGCTGTTGCGCCCGCTCTGGATGCTCTTGAAGGGGTTGTAGCGTACCGCGCCGGTGGTGGCGCCGCAGATGTGGCGGCAGCGGGCGGTGGGGCAGTAAACGTTTTTGTACCCGAAGTTGTTGGCCCGCCAGGAAAGGTCCACGTCCTCATAGTAGGCAAAAAACAATTCGTCAAAAACGCCGATTTTATCCAAAATGGATTTTCTGTACAGCGCCGCACCCCCGCAGGCGGAGAAAATGCGGCAGGGTTTTGTGTAGCGGCTGGCCTTGAGACCGTCGCCCCGCTTGCAGGCAAAGCCCAGGATGGTCACGTAGTCCCCGGCGTCGTCGGCCAGTTCCGGCTCATAGTACCGCAGCATCAGGCTCGACACCGCAAAGATTTTGGGGTCGGCGTCGGCGGTTTTGATGAGCTCCGCCAGCCAGTCCGGCTCGGCAAAGGCGTCGTTGTTGAACAGCACCGCATACTCGCCCTTGGCAATGGCGATGCCCTGATTCACCGCATGGGAGAACCCGGTGTTTTTATCGTTCTCGATCAGGGTATAGTTGGGGCGGCCCCGGTAGCTGCGGGCGATCTCCAGGCTTTCGTCGGTGGAGCCGTTGTCGATGATGATGAGCTCAAAATCCTGTTCGGTCTGCGCCCAGATGGACTCGATGGAATCGCGCAGCCAGCCCGCACCGTTCAGATTGGGAATGATAACGCTTGCTTTCAAAATATGTTGCACCTCATCTCAGGATATGCCGTAATAGGCGTACAGCATGGCGCGCTGCCAGCTGCCCAGGGCGATGGTCACCAGCAGGACGGCAATGGAGATCAGCGCCGCGATCATCAGGGTCAAAAGCAGACAGGCTCTTGCCAGGTTCCGCTGCCGCTGGCTGCATCCCGGCAGAAAGGAAAAGCACAGCATGGCCACAAGCCCTATCACCGGAATGACGAACAACAGCAGCATCCCGAAATACCATTCGATGGAAGGCGTGGCGTCCGTCTCCTCCGGCTCCCGGCAATAGTGGGGTGCAGGAGCGCCTTTGGGCGGGGCAGGGGGCAGCGGATCGGGAACCGGCGGCGGGCAAGGGGGCAGAGACGGCTCCGGCTGAGGCACGGCCGGTTCGGGATCGGGGGAACAGGGGGGCGCGTCATAAGCCCGGGGCGCACCGCATACGGCGCACCGGTCGGCGTCCGGCATCAGGCGGGCGCCGCAGTTTTTGCAAAAATCCATGTTTGGTATCCTCCGCGCGGGGACGTTACAGCATCAGCGGCCGGTCGGTCTGGGTGTTCAGGATGATCTGGGTGTTGGTGGACCCCATTTTCTGCATCTTGGTCAAAAGATGCTCCAGCCCGTCGATGCTCTCGCAGCTGACTTTGACGATGAAGTTGTAGCTGCCCGTGACCCGCCAGCACTGCAGAACCTGGGGTTCGCTTTCCACCAGGGCAAGGAAGTCGTCCCGGCTGGAAGCGTTGGCGGAGATGGAGATCAAAGCCTGCACCCGGGAGGCTTCCCCCGGATGGTGCAGAATGACGGTGTATCCCCCGATGATGCCCTCCTGCTCCAGCTTGCGGATACGGCTGGACACCGCCGGACTGGTCAGATTGACGTTTTCGGCAATCTCCTTGACGGGCATACGTGCATTTTTAATCAGTAAGCGGATGATTTTTTGGTCAAGCTCATCCATAACGGCACCTCGTATATTTGATATTTTGTTCAATGCGCACAAAAAATAAAATTAAGGAAAAGAAGGTTGTGTTCTTTCACAAAAAATGAGAATCGCTTATTTCAAAGGGAAAATCGAAAAAAATTAAGCGATTCCTCAAATATTATAATAAAAAGAAAACCAAAATACAAGCTTTGAATTTGACATGTTAAGAAAAATGAGTATACTAAAGACACATTCAAAGACAACTTCTAACCTTTATATACTTTCCCACCCCTCTATGCACAAAGGCCCGTCCGCAAGGACGGGCCTTTGTGTTTGTTTTTGTGGCCAGCCATCCCGCAAAAACGGGTACGGCTGCCGATACTTTATTATAGAAAAGGGCAGGGGACGGGCTTCGTCAGAGCAAAGGCTCCTCCCGGTGTGCTCTGGCGTAGGCGATATACCCGGCGGTGTTCTCGGCGGTATTGGCCTGCTGCTCGGGGGTGACGCTGCCCCGCACACGGCCGGGCACGCCCATGACCACGCTGCCCGGCGGGACAAGGGTGCCCTCGGTGACAAGGGCGCCCGCCGCCACGATGCTGCCTCGGCCGATCACCGCGCCGTTCATGACGGTGGCGTGCATGCCGATCAGGGCATCGTCCTCCACCGTGCAGCCGTGGACCAGAGCGCAGTGGCCCACCGTCACGTTGCGGCCGATGTGGACGCCCTGGCCCTCCCCGGTGTGGAGCACCGCGCCGTCCTGGATGTTGCTGCCAGCCCCTACGAAAATGCTGCCGGAATCCCCCCGCAGCACGGCACCGTAAAAGACGCTGCTGTCCGGGGCAAGGTGCACATCTCCCACCAGAACGGCGTTTTCCGCCACAAAGGCAGGGCTGTCCAGCATGGGCTGCTTGCCCCCGAATGCTTTGATGAGCGCCATATCCAAACCCTCCCGCTGAATTTTGTCAGCTCCATTGTACTACGGCGGGCGGGGCTTTGCAAAAGGGGGAAAATCTTGCGCCGCAAGGGGGGATATGGTACAATTTTACCCGATCGAACCGTTGAATTTCACAGGATATGGGGGAACGACAATGATCCGAATGGTATGCAGTGACCTGGACGGTACTCTGCTGCGCTATGACCAGCAGGAACTGGAGGACAGGATCCTGAACCAGATCCGCGCGCTGGCGGCCCATGGCATCCGGTTCTGCCCGGCCAGCGGACGGCAGTATACCAGCCTGAAACGCCTGTTTGCCCCGGTGGCCGAGCACTGTGTTTTTCTGTGTGAGAACGGCGGCGTGCTGTATGACAATGACCGGGTGCTGGCCAAAACGCCCATGCCCCGGGCGCTGGCGGAGGAGATCGCCTGGGATTTCTGGAACGACAGCGACGGCAAGGGAGAAGTCATGCTGTCGGGCGAAAACACCTCCTACCTGATGGAGCGCGGCCTGGGCATGACCGACCGCATCCGGTTTATCGGCAACCATTATTGCAGCATCCAGGACCCCGCCCAGATCCCCGAGGACATCGTCAAGGTGTCAGTGTATCTGGAGGAAGGGGTGGGAAACTACGTGGACCGTTTTGTCCCCCGCTGGAAGCAGGCCAACGCCGCGGTGGCGGGACCCAAATGGATCGACACCACCTTTGCCAACAAGGGCATCGGCGTGAGCAAGATGTGCCAGGCCCTGGACATCCGCCCGGAGGAGGTCATGGCTTTCGGTGACAACTACAACGATGTTTCCATGCTGGACATCGTCGGTGCGCCCTACCTGATGCAGACTGCCGCCCAGCCGCTGCTGGACCGCTACCCCAACCACACCCCCTGCCCGGAGGATACCATCCAGGCACTGCTGGATACCCTGGAAAGCGGCAAATAAAAGAGGATGATTCCTGCATAACTGCAAAAAAGAACCCCTGCGCCCCGGCTGTGCAAAAGCAGCCGGGGCGCTTTGGCATAGAAAGTTCCAAAAAGTTGTCAAATCTTGTCTGAATGCACAAAATGCCCGGCTGTGCCCGGGTTTTGAGTTGACGTTCTGTGAGAAAAATGCTAATATAACTATGCTAAAACTTTGGCTTAATCTGGTTTAAGCCTATGATTCGGGAGGTTACCATGAAACAGTTCGTATATACCATCCAGGAGGCGGTGGGTATCCATGCCCGTCCGGCCGGCCTGCTGGTCAAGGAAGTCAAAAAGTATCAGAGCACCGTTACCATCACCAAGGGCGACGCTTCTGTCAATGCTCTCAAGCTGATGGCCCTGATGGGCATGGGCGTCAAGTGCGGCGACACTGTCACCGTTACCGTTGAGGGTGCCGACGAGGATACCGCTGCTCCCGCTCTGGAGACCTTCTTCCACGAGCATCTGTAAGCGGAACGACATCCGTTGATCTGACGCAAAACAGCGGCTGCCCGCTGGCTTACGGCGACTGCGGCTATGCTGCCGCGTCCCACCGGGCCGGGGACAGCCGTTTTTGGCGTCCGGCGTCCGCCGGAGTGTGGACAAGCAAGTAAGGAGAGAGTAGAAATGATCACCATTCAGGGCAAGGGGGTCTCTTCCGGGGTCGGTATCGGCCCGCTGTATTTTTATCACCGCGCCAAAACCACCATCACCCGTTATCAGGTAGAGGATGTGGATGCCGAGTGGCAGCGCTTCAAGGACGCGCAGACCACCGCTATTGAGCAGCTGGGTGAGCTGGCCGAGAAGGCCCGCGCCGAGGCCGGCGACGAAGCCGCCATGCTGTTCGAGACCCATCAGATGATGGCCGAGGACCTGGACTACGAGGAAGCCATCGAGGCTCTCGTCAAGGAGCAGAAGAGCAATGCCGAGGCTGCCGTCACCGACGTGGCGGTGCAGTTTGCACAGATGTTCGAGTCCATGGACGACAGCTATATGCAGGCCCGTGCGGCTGACGTCAAGGACGTTTCCCGCCGGATTTTGTCCATTCTGAACGGCACCGTAGAGGGCGGTATCGCCTCCGAGGTCCCCGTTCTGCTGGCGGCCGACGACCTGGCCCCCTCCGAGACGGTCCAGCTGGATAAAACCAAGATCCTGGGCTTCATCACGGCGGGCGGTTCCGGTTCCAGCCACACCGCCATTCTGGCCCGCACCATGGGCATCCCCGCCATCGTGGGTGTGGGCGACGCCCTCAAGCCGGAGTATGAGGGCCGTCAGGTCATCATCGACGGAGCCACCGGCAATGTCGTCATCGATCCCGACGACATGACCCGTGACCGCCTGCTGAAAAAGCGGGAGGAGCAGCTGCGTCTGCAGCGCCTGCTGGAATCCCTCAAGGGCCAGCCCAACATCACCAAGGACGGCAAGAGCATCCGCATCTACTGCAACATCGGCAGCCCCGAGGATGTCCACGCCGTTCAGGTCAACGACGGCGGCGGCATCGGCCTGTTCCGCAGCGAATTTTTGTACCTCAACTGCGACGATTATCCCACCGAGGATCAGCAGTTTGAAGCATACAAGCAGGTCCTTTCCGACATGGAGGACAAGGAAGTCATCATCCGTACCTGCGACATCGGCGCCGACAAGCAGATCGGTTACTTCAACCTCCCCAAGGAGGACAACCCTGCCATGGGCATGCGCGCTCTGCGCATCAGCCTGACCCGGCCGGACTTCTTCCGCACCCAGCTCCGCGCCCTGTACCGTGCATCGGCTTACGGCAAGCTGGGCATCATGTTCCCCATGGTCACCAGCGTGTGGGAAGTCCGCGAAGCCAAGAAACTGTGTGAGGAAGTCAAGCGCGACCTCAAGGCAGAGGGCATCCCGTACAGTGAGGACGTCCAGATCGGCGTCATGATCGAGACCCCCGCCGCGGCCATCATGTCCGACCGTCTGGCCAAGGAAGTGGACTTCTTCAGCTGCGGCACCAACGACCTGACCCAGTACACTCTGGCCTGCGACCGTCAGAACAACGACCTGGGCCGCTTCTATGACCCGCATCATCCCGCCGTTCTGCGCCTGCTGCAGATGGTGGTGGAGAACGCCCACAAAAACGGCATCTGGGTCGGCATCTGCGGCGAGCTGGGCGCGGACCTGACTCTGACCGAGACCTTCCTGGCCATCGGCATCGACGAGCTGTCCGTCAGCCCCCGCGCGGTCCTGCCCCTGCGCAATGCGGTGCGCATGACCGATACCCGCGAGAGCAGCCCCCGCATCCTGGAGGCGCTGAACAACGAGTATCAGGCGACCTGATCCCCCTATTTCATGAGATATGGCCGGGAGCCCGGACCGCGGTCCGGGCTCCCGCTTTTTGTGCCTGTATGCCTCGGGAGGGGCGGCAAAAGACAAAGATTTGCCGCTGTACGGCAAAAAGTATGCAAATCTCGCCATAAAAAAATGGGACTGACCGCAGAAATCCGGCAAAACGACAGTAGGAATATTTCCTCGGAAGTGCTAAAATGATTCGGGAAATTTAGTTATAAATCCGGAGGCATCCGGGAACATTGATAATGCCTGAATACCGGGGAGGCCATGTCCATGAATATCGTCAAAAAAGTCTACTGCCGTACCTTCCAGTTCGTCATGCGCACCGCGCTGCCCTTTCTGCCCTACCGGGAGCCCAAGCTGCTGGACGGTGTGAACGGCGTGGCCGAGCTGCTGAAACAGAAAAAAATCGCCCGGGTGCTGCTGGTCACCGATAAAGGCATCCGCAGCCACCACCTGACCGAGCCGCTGGAGCAGGCCCTGGCCGATGCGGGCATCGGCATCAGCATTTTTGACGAGACTGTGGCCAACCCCACCATTGCCAACGTGGAAGCCGCCCGCCAGATGTATCTGGACGACGGCTGCGGCGCTATCATCGCCTTTGGCGGCGGCTCCTCCATGGACTGCGCCAAGGCTGCCGGCGCCCGCATTGCCCGGCCCCGCAAGCCCCTCTCCCGCATGGAAGGCCTGCTGCAGGTCCTGCTGCCGCTGCCTTTGCTCATCGCGGTGCCCACCACCGCCGGTACCGGCAGCGAGACCACTCTGGCCGCCGTCATCACCGACGGCGAGACCCATCACAAGTACCCCATCAACGACTTTGCCCTCATTCCGTCCTATGCCCTGCTGGACCCGGAGGTTACCGTGGGCCTGCCGCCCATGCTCACCGCCACCACCGGCATGGACGCCATGACCCACGCGGTGGAAGCCTACATCGGCGGCTCCACCACCCGCGGCACCCGGGAAGCTGCCGTCACCGCCGTGCGGCTCATTCTGGAAAGCCTGCCCGTGGCCTGGGAGAACGGCGGCGACCTGACTGCCCGCGCCAAGATGCTGCGGGCGGCTTACCTGGCGGGCACTGCCTTCACCAAGAGCTACGTGGGCTACGTCCATGCGGTGGCCCATTCCCTGGGCGGCCAGTACGGCATCGCCCACGGTCTGGCCAATGCGGTGCTGCTGCCCGAAGTGCTGGAAGCCTACGGTCCCGCCGCCCATAAGCGTCTGGGCCGCCTGGCTTTGGAAGTGGGCGTGGCCAGCGCCAACGATACCCCGGCCGAGGCCTCGGCCAAGTTCATCGCCCGTATCCGGGAGATGAACGCCCGCATGGAGATCCCCCGCACGCTGGAAGGCATCCGGGAGGAGGACCTGCCCAAGCTGGCCCGCAACGCCGACCATGAGGCCAATCCCCTTTACCCTGTGCCTGTCCTGATGGACGCCCAGGAACTCCAGGCTTTGTACCGCCTGGTCATGCCCAAAACGGAGGAAAACACCAATGACAGAACAACAGATCGCGCAGGTGCTGGAAAGTCAGCGCAGATTCTTTTCGACGGGCAAAACGCTGCCCAGAGCCTTTCGAGCAAAGGCGCTTGAGGACCTTCAGAACGCCATCCTCCGCCACGAGGAGGAGATCAACGCCGCGCTGAAAGCCGACCTGGGCAAGGGCGCTGTGGAAAGCTACATGTGCGAGACCGGCATGACCCTGTCCGAGCTGAGCTGGATGCGCCGCCACCTGGCGGGGCTGATGCGCGGCCATACCGTCATGACCCCGCTGGCTCAGTTTGCGGCCCACAGCTTCCGCAGCCCGTCGCCTTACGGCAATGTGCTCATCATGAGCCCCTGGAACTATCCCCTGATGCTGACGCTGGAACCCCTTATCGACGCCCTGGCCGCCGGCAACACCGCCGTGGTCAAGCCCAGCGCCTATGCCCCGGCTACCTCTGCCGTCATCCAGAAACTCATTGCCGAGTGCTTTGACCCCGAGTACGTCTTTGTGGTCACCGGCGGCCGCGCCGAAAACCAGGCCCTGCTCAACCAGAAGTTTGACAAGATCTTTTTCACCGGCGGCAAGGCGGTGGGCCGGGAAGTGCTGCGCCATGCGGCGGAGTACCTGACCCCCGTCACCCTGGAACTGGGCGGCAAAAGCCCCTGCATCGTGGACGCCACCGCCAACATCCGTCTGGCGGCCAAGCGCATCGTCTTTGGCAAGTACCTCAACTGCGGCCAGACCTGCGTGGCTCCCGATTATCTCTACTGTGAGGCATCCATCCGGGACGAGCTGGTCCAGGCCATCCGGGAGGAGATCACCGCCCAGTTCGGCGCCGATCCTCTCCAGAATGAGAACTACGGCAAGATCATCAACCAGAAGCATTTTGAACGCATTCTGGGCCTGATCGACCCTGCCAAGGTGGTGGCGGGGGGCAACGCCGATGCCCAGGCCCTGCGCATTGCCCCCACCGTCATGACCGACGTTACCTTTGACGATGCCGTCATGGGGGAGGAGATCTTCGGACCCATCCTGCCGGTGCTGACCTGGAACAGCCTGGACGAGGCCATCGCCCAGGTGGAGAGCCGCCCCCATCCGCTGGCCCTCTACTTCTTTACCTCCAGCAGCGCCAACCGCAAGCAGGTGCTGTCCCGCTGCCGGTTCGGCGGCGGCTGCATCAACGATACCATCATCCATCTGGCCACCAGCGCCATGCCCTTCGGCGGCGTGGGGGAGAGCGGCATGGGCGGCTACCACGGCAAGGCCGGGTTTGAGGAATTCAGCCACACCCGCAGCATCGTGGACAAAAAGACCTGGATCGACCTGCCCATGCGCTACCAGCCCTATACCAGCCTGAAAGACCGGATGATCCGCATGTTCCTGCGCTGAGCCCGCGGACACAGTTCGGACGAATTTGTATTCTATCATACAGGGGAGGAGGAAAGCCCGCCCGGGCCGGAATCCTCCCCCTTTGTGTACCCCGGCGTGGGGGAAAACTGTCTTGCGGGAGGGAACGCCATGAAACGAATTTGTTCTGCTTTGTGCGTGCTGCTGGCGGCGGGGCTGCTGGCAGGCTGCACCGTGTCCATCCAACTGCCCGGCGGGGAAGCGACCCCCGCGCCCGACCCCACCCCTGAGGCGGTGACGGAAGCTACCCCCACACCCCAGCCGGTGCAGGCGACCCCCACGCCCACGCCTGCGCCCACCCCGGCGGGGGAGGAAGTGGACAGCCCGGAGGTCTTTCTGACCCCCGAACAATATGACGTCTACACCCGGGCGGACAAGGCATCCCAGCCGCTGTACGGGGATACCTTCTCGGTCATGTATCAGTACGGCTGGGACTACTCCGACCAGCCGGAGGTGGAAAGGCAGGCGGACACCGGCACCACCTTCCGCTACCAGATCCTGGAGGGGGAGAACGCCACCCTGGAATACTACCGGGAACAGCTCCTCACCGTGTTCACTCCGGAATTTCTAGAGGAGCGGGGCTTTGATTGGCGGTTCATCTCCATCGACGGCAAGCTGGCCGCGGCGGACATCGGCATCGGCGGCAACAGCGAGCTGTCCGATGTGCCCGATACCTTCCAGCTCATTTCGGCGGACGACAATACGGTGGAGTTTTACCGCATTGCCCATTACACCATCCCCCGGGAAGGGGAGAACACCGAGGATTACATCGCCCGGCGGGCGGTCAGCTATGACAAGGTGGGACACCTTACCATCCGTCTGGTCAATACCGAAAACGGCTGGCGGGTGGACGCCTATGGCCGACCGTCCTTTGCAGGCCCCGACGACGGGGAATAAACCGGAAGAGACAAAACAAGCCCCCGGCAGGAGCGATACCTGCCGGGGGCTGCTTTATATGGATAAACGGGTCATAAAGGAGCGATCAGTGCTTTTTGGGAACCGAGAGCATCCGCATGGCGTTGAGCACCGCCAGCACCATGACGCCCACATCGGCAAAGACCGCCCACCACATGGTGGCGATGCCCACCGCGCCCAGGATCAGGAAGGCAAATTTGATGCCCAGAGCAAAGATGATGTTCTCGTAGACGATGCGCATGCACTTGCGGGCCAGGCGCATGGCGTCGGACAGCTTGGCGGGGTCGTCGTCCATCAGGACCACGTCGGCGGCCTCGATGGCGGCGTCACTGCCCAGCGCGCCCATGGCAATGCCCACATCGGCGCGCATGAGGACGGGGGCGTCGTTGATGCCGTCGCCCACAAAGGCAAGGCTGGAACCCGGCCGCTTGGCGGCCAGCAGGGCTTCCACTTTCTCCACCTTGTCCCCGGGCAGCAGGCCCGCGTGGACCTCGTCAATGCCCAGCTGGGCAGCTACATGCTCTGCCACGGCGGGGGCGTCACCGGTGAGCATGACGGTGCGCACGCCCTGCTGTTTCAAGCTGGCGATGGCCCCGGCGGAAGTGGGTTTCAGCTCGTCGGCGATCAGGATAGAACCCAGGAAGGCCCCGTCACAGGCAACGTAGACCACGGTGCCTACGCCGTCGTCGGGAATGTACGCAATGTTCAGCGCTTCCATCAGGCGGGCATTGCCCACGGCCACGGCATGGCCGTCCACGTTGGCGCGGATGCCCTGCCCGGCGAGCTCCTGCACATCGGAGGTGCGCTTGGGGTCGGGCTGCTCGGTGCAGGCGGCCCGCAGGCTCTTGCTGATGGGGTGGTTGGAGTAGCTCTCCGCCTGGGCGGCCAGCTCGATGACCTGGGCCTCGGTGTGGTCCCCGGCGGGGCGGACCCGCTCCACCGCAAAGACGCCACGGGTCAGGGTGCCGGTCTTGTCAAAGACGGCAGTCTCGGTATGGGCCAGGGCTTCCAGATAGTTGCCGCCCTTGATGAGCACGCCCTGCCGGGAGGCTCCGCCGATGCCGCCGAAGAAGGTCAGCGGGATGCTGATGACCAGGGCGCAGGGGCAGCTGATGACCAGGAAGGTCAGTGCACGGGTGAACCAGACCATCCACCCGCCAACAAACAGCGGCGGGATGACGGCCAGCGCCAGGGCGGCAATGCAGACGGCGGGGGTGTAGTACCGGGCAAATTTGGTGATGAAGTTTTCCGCACGGGCTTTTTTCAGGCTGGAATTCTCCACCAGGTCCAGGATCTTGGCCACGGTGGATTCGCCGTAGGGCTTGCGCACCTCAATGCGCAGCAGGCCGTCCCCGTTGACGCAGCCGCTGATGACCTCGTCACCGGGGCGCACCGTGCGGGGAACGCTCTCGCCGGTGAGGGCGCTGGTGTTCAGGCTGGACTCGCCGGACAGCACCGCGCCGTCCAGGGGGACACGCTCGCCCGGGCGGACAACGATCACCGCGCCCACCGGCACTTCCTCAGGGTCCACGGTGTTCAGGCTGCCGTCGGCCTGTTCCAGGTTGGCGCTGTCGGGACGGATGTCCATCAGCGCTGCGATGCTGCGGCGGCTTTTGCCCACCGCGTAGCTCTGGAACAGTTCGCCCACCTGATAGAACAGCATGACGGCGACGCCCTCGCGGTATTCGCCCGCGCCCATGGCGCCCACGGTGGCAATGGCCATCAGGAAGTTTTCGTCAAAGACTTCGCCGTGGATGATGCCCAGAAAGGCCTTGTGCAGGACGTCCCAGCCGATCACCAGATAGGGGATCAGATGCAGCGCAAACTGTGCCAGCTGCGGCATGGGAACAAATTCGGTCAGACAGGCCACGGCGATCAGCAGCGCCGCGGCCGCAAGGATGCGGTACAGGGTCTTTTTCTGCTTTTTGGTCATAGGTGATTGCCCCTAACTTGATGGTGTCAGAACAGGTGTTACAGCTCGATCTCAAAATCCGGCTCGATCTTTTTGGCCGTTTTGACGGCATCCTTCAAAATGTCGGAAAACCGCTCGTCGTCGGCATCCAGCACCAGTTTCTGAGTCATGAAGCTGACGCTGGCCCGGTTGACGCCCTCCATCTTGTTCAGGGCATTTTCGATTTTGGCGGCGCAGTTGGCGCAATCCACTTCAATGTTGAATTTCTTCTGCATGTCAAAACACTCCTTAATGTAAATGATAAAAACCGTTTATTCCTCCACGTGCTCCATGCCCAGAGCGATCATGCTGCGGACGTGGTCATCGTCCAGGGAATAAAAAATCGCTTTGCCCTCCCGGCGGAACTTGACCAGCTTGCTGTTTTTCAAAAGCCGCAGCTGGTGGCTCACCGAACTCTGGGACAGGTTCAGAAGCTGGGCGATGTCGCCCACGCACAGCTCGCTCTCAAACAGAGCGTACAAAATCTTGATGCGGGTGGAATCCGCAAACATCCTAAACAGCTCGGCCAGGTCGTACAGGACCTCGTCGTCGGGCAGATCCTCCCGCAGGCGGGAGACCACGTCGGGCTGTGCCGCCAGGAATTCGTTTTCGGTGGAATCAGGCTGGGCAGGTGCGCCTCTGGCATCTTCAAAGGGAAGCATTTGCATCATCCTTTCATATGAACGATTGTTCATGTGTTTATACTATACCCCTCTTCAGGGCATTTGTCAACAGGAAAAACGGCACAGATAACAATAACTGTCAAAATCATGGGAGAAACTTGCATTTTTGGCAGAAAAGCCTATAATGGAATCTTGGACAGAGCAGTTTTTTTTGCCGTTCCGTTGGAAAAAGCAGCAGGAAAACAAGCGGCATTTTCCCGCATCAAATCACTTGGAACTGTGAGGAAAACAAAATGAAAAAGCGGCACATCCTTTTCCAGGCAGTGAGCCTGGGGTTGGCCGACTTATCGGGTAAAATGCGATTGGATCGCACCCGAGGTTGCGTTGTGCCGGAAGGGCAGGAGAAAAATCTTTCCGCCGACGGTTTGCCGGCATGGACGGATCACCAAGGGCAACAGCAACTGATCGCGGTCGATCCCGGCAATCTCGATGATACCAGCGACCTTGTTCTTCGCTTTTCCGGGGAAGGATTTCCCCCTGATGATGTGGTGAAAGAGGAAGATTACCAGTACAGGAATTTATCGAGAGACGATTCGTACAAGGAACTGCAATTATGGTTTGTCACCCTGAGCGACGATGAGATCACCATCACCTGCGACTGGACCGACGATGCAGGGCAGGCACACCACGGCAGATATCAGGATTACTCCATTGTGGAGGATGCAGCCTGACCTGTCCGCCCAAACCAAATGCTGTTACGGTCAAAATGATCGATAATGGAATGAAAATATTCAAAAAGGAAGAGGAGAACCATGAAACAGATGCACAAAGCAGCAGCTTTTGGCCTTGCGGCTGTCATGGCGGTTTCCCTGGCCGCCTGCTCCAGCGCGCCGCAGAGCGAATCCACTGCCGAGACCACTCCGGTGGAGACCGCCGAGCCCACCCCGGCTCCCACTCCCACGCCCGAGCCCACCCCCACGCCGGAAGCGGAAAAGACGGCGGCTTCGGTCAGCGACCTGGCCTGGGTCAAGAGCCATGACAAGGCCGATTTCAATCTGGAGGACCTGTTCCTGGCCAACTCGACCACGCTGCTGGCCCCGGCCGGTTCCGGCAAGGCCATCAAGGTGACGGTTGAACAGTATGGCGTCAGCATTCCCGAGGGCGGCATGAACGCCCAAATCGAGAGCGAACCCAACTATGTGGGCACGTTCTACTCCTGGTATGACGAGGAAGGCAACCTCAACTGGCTGCGGGACAGCATGCCCTACGCCAGCAATGCCTACAACACAGTCAATCCCGACAGCGACTACGGCTGGAGCATGGTCTGGAATGACGGCGGCGCGACGATGTGCAAGGTCTATACCGAGACGTCCTACCAGATGGCAGCGTGCGATACCTTCTATCCGCTCTATACGTACCAGGGCATCAGTATCCCCATCAATTCGTACTCCCGGGCGGAAGAACAGGAATTCGGAATGAACAAAGAATACGCCCCCTATGACGACCAGCTGGCCCAGGCTACGTACTATGTTTTCCTGTCCGATTCCGAGGGCGGTCTCTACGAGGTATATCTCGACGACAACATGGCAGTTCAGGCGATTATATGCTCCGACAATTTCGGGGTGCGTGAGGTGGCTATCCCCAGCATCGTGGATATTTCGGAAGTCCCCGCCATGCCTGACTTTGCCGACCAGACCATCGAGTGCACGGTGGTGGAAAACGGCAAGCAGTACACCGTCCCCATGATGACCGGTGTCAACAACAAGATCGACACCAGCAGCGCCGATGCTACCCCCAGTGACGTGACCATCGAGGCGGACACCGCCGTGACGATGGAGGAAGGCTCTTCCACCAGCATCCCCAACAACACCGCGTTTACGATGGATGGCCCCGTGACCTTTACCATCAACTACACCGCGTAAACCATACGGATCTATAAAAAATAAGCCTCCCGGGAAGGGGGTATCCCGGGAGGCTTATTTTTTCTGTCGGCAACCTGTTTCTTCTTTTCTTATCTGAACTGCCCGGTTCAGAAAGCAGTTTGTCCAGGGGAAGCTTGTACTGAGATCTTTGTATAGGTAGGACTTGTATTGCGATACGCTCAAAAGATGGCTTGCCGGGCAAAAGGGGACTTTACTTCCTCGCAGTCGAATCCTATAATGAAGGAGCGCGATACTTAAGATGGATTGCTGAAACTCTGGCGAAAACAGGGATGTTTTGCTGTCCAATGGTTCAGCGCTGCGTTATAATGCCTAAAGCATTACCCACGATAGGGATGCCTAAATACAGGAGGAATGTACGATGAAAAAATGGATCGCTGCGGTAGTTGTGGTTGTCATTGTCATAGCTGCTGCGGTTTGGTACAAAGCGGGGTCTGCGCCTGCAGCGGTTGAGACCCCGGAGACAGCAGCCACCCCTGCCCCTGTTGCTGCCCCGGTGCCTGCTGCTACCCCTGCTCCTACCGCGACCCCGGAAACTGCTGCTACCCCGGAACCGACGCCCGTCGCTGCCGAGACCACATCTGATACAGGTGAGAAATATGAAGTCTCCCCTGGTGTTTATAGCGACGGTACCACTAGAGAGTTGACCTCTGAAGAATGGGAATCACTGACAGAAGAGGAGTCAAAAATTTATATGGAAGCTAGAGGCAAAGAGGCCGGCTTCCAGTCTTGGGATGATTTGGATCATGTTACTGAGGAAGAAGCTCAGGACGCAATAGACAGTTTCAATCCAGATAATCCTTATATTCAAGATATAATCAATTCTGGCGTTTTGGACAACTAAGATGCTTGATATGCCTTCCAAAATTAAATGGGACATCGCAACAGTATAGATGCCACTACTTGGTGTTCTTTTTTGCGGTGTTCAGGGATGAAATTAAGAGTTTTTTCATTTCAATACAGTGCTCAAGAACTGCGGTATCGCTATAATAGTTGCTTTCAATCAACAATTCCAGCCAATACTCGCTCTCGGAACATTCCTTCAATGCAATTTGGAGTTTGGCGATGAAATCAGACCGGCTATGACCATAGAAAGCCTCTCGGATATTGGCGCCAATGCTGGTTCCCGAGCGGATGAGTTGATTGGTCAAGATGCTTTCCCGTTTGGAACGCTTGATTTCATTGCACACTTTGATGATTTCTAAGGCGAAAGATTTAGACTTGGATAGAAGAGGACTGTTCACGGTTGCACCCCGTTCCTCACTTATTCCTTATTCCCTATTACTTATTACTTTCCAAAAATCCCGAAAACAAGGAGAGGAAAGGAAGAGGGAATAGTGAAGAAGTAATAAGTAAAAATCCCGAACGCTGTCGCATTCGGGATTTTTGGTGCCGGTGGTGGGGGTCGAACCCACACGCTGTTGCCAGCAACGGATTTTGAGTCCGTCTCGTCTGCCAATTCCAACACACCGGCTGATACCCGATAAGTATACCATGCCACCGCGGGAAAATCAAGACTTTTCTGCCCGCCGGCCGCTGCCCGAAACGAGAGCGGGATGCATCTTCTTGACTTTTTTTTCACACTGTGGGATAATGCCTCTGGACAGGAAAGGTGATGAAGTTTGACGGTTTTGGTCATTGACGGCCAGGGCGGCGGATTGGGCCGCCAGCTGGTCGCGGCGATAAAAGCACAGTGCCCCGGCGTGTGGGTGCTGGCCGTGGGTACCAACAGTACGGCGACCTCCGCCATGCTGCGTGCCGGCGCCGATCAGGCCGCTACCGGTGAAAACGCCGTCTGTGTCTGCTGCCGCAAGGCAGATGTCATTGTGGGACCCGTCGGCATCGTCATTGCCGACGCCATGCTGGGGGAGATCACCCCCAAAGCCGCGGCAGCGGTGGGGCAGAGCTCCGCCGCAAGGATCCTGATCCCAGTCAATCAATGCGACAACATCGTCGCCGGGGCGCGGGATCTGCCCATGTCCCGCCTGATCCAGAGCGCGGTGGACGCGCTGCAAACCCTTTGTACTCCCGGTCACACGGCAGGAAGCCGGTGATCCGCGGCCGAAGCCGCCTGGGGAGCAAACGCGGCTGCGGGCCGCACCCCTTTGTCCTATCATTACGAACGATTTGGATGCCAGGAAGGCGTCTGCTTTCAGCAAGGAAGCGGACGCCTCCTTTTTTGTCTCGGCTATTCGTTAACAAAATAAATCAATCAAACCGCCGCGGCCCCACGGCCCGGCGGACCGGAGAGGAGTTACCCCATGACCCTGCAACAGTTTTTTGCCCAGGTGCCCAAGGCTGCGCTGGCCTTTTCCGGCGGGACGGACTCGGCCTTTCTGATGTGGGCCTCCAGACAGTACGGCTGCGCCCTGCGGGCCTACTACATCAAGACGGCCTTCCAGCCCGCCTTTGAGCTGGCGGACGCCAGACGCCTGGCGGAGGAGCTGGGCGTTCCCATGACCGTTGTGGAACTGGATGTGCTGTCCGTTCCCGAGGCCGCCGAAAACGGTCCCCGCCGCTGCTACTACTGCAAAAAGGCGCTGTTCACCCGGCTGCGTCAGGCGGCCGCCGCCGACGGCTACACCGTGCTCATCGACGGTACCAACGCCTCCGACGACGCGGGGGACCGTCCCGGCATGGCGGCTCTGCGGGAGCTGGAAGTCCGCTCCCCCCTGCGGGAGTGCGGCATCACCAAGGCGGAGGTGCGGCGGCTTTCCAAGGAGGCAGGGCTGTTCACCTGGGACAAGCCCGCCTACGCCTGCCTGGCCACCCGCATCCCCACCGGCACCGCCGTCACGGCGGAAATGCTGACCAGGGTGGAAAACGCCGAGTCCGCCCTGGCGGGGCTGGGCTTTGTGGATTTCCGGGTCCGGGTGGCGGACGGCGCGGCCCGCCTGCAGGTGACCGGGGACCAGATGCCCATGGTACTGGAAAAGCGGGAAGAAATTCTGAAAGCCCTGGCGCCGGATTTTTCGGCGGTGACACTGGACCTTGCGCCCCGTCGGGCGTCTGTATAAAAGGAGGAGCAAGATGGATAACAAGCATGACATCCTTTGCCTTTTGCGCAGCGTTGCAAATGGCGAGACCAAGCCCGAGGACGCACTGCTGGAACTGAAAGAAGCCCCTTTTGAAGATCTGGGCTATGCCAAGGTGGACCTGCACCGCAGTGTCCGCCAGGGCTCGGCGGAAGTGATCTACGGGGCGGGCAAGACCCCGGAGCAGATCGCCGGCATTGCGGCGGCCATGGGGGAGCGGGGCTGCAAGAACATCCTCATCACCCGCATCGGCAAGGAAGCTGCCGACTACGTGGCCCAAAAAGTCCCCCTGGAATACCATGAAAGCCCCCGCCTGGCCCTGGCCTTCCCCGGGGAGCGGCTGAGCCTGGGCAACATCGTGGTGGCTACGGGCGGAACCAGCGACATGCCGGTGGCGGAGGAAGCCGCCCTCACCGCCGAGGCCATGGGCAACCGTGTCACCCGCCTGTATGACGTGGGCGTGGCCGGGCTGCACCGGCTGCTGTCCAACCTGGATGTGCTGATGCAGGCCCGCTGCGTGGTGGCGGTAGCCGGCATGGAGGGTGCGCTGGCCTCGGTCATCGGCGGCCTGGTGGACTGCCCGGTCATTGCCGTGCCCACCAGTGTGGGATACGGCGCCAACTTCGGCGGGCTTTCGGCACTTTTGTCCATGCTCAACTCCTGTGCGTCGGGGTGCAGCGTGGTCAACATTGACAACGGTTTCGGGGCGGGATATCTCGCCAGCCGCATCAACCAAATGGAGGGTCTGGAAACAAAATGAAAACGCTTTACATTGAATGTGCCATGGGTGCGGCCGGAGATATGCTCATGGCATCCCTGTATGAACTTCTGCCGGACAAAGAGGCGTTCCTGTCCACCATGAACGGCCTGGGCCTGCCCGGCGTTGCGCTGGAAGCAAAACAGGCCAAGACCTGCGGCATTGCAGGCACCCACATGGCGGTGACCGTCCATGGCGAGGAGGAGGTCGAACCCGGTGCTCCCACCGCCCACAGCCACGGCGAACCCTGCGAGGAAGCCCACCTGCACAGCCATCCCCATGACCATATGCACGGCCATGAGCATGTGCATGACCATGAGCACCACCATGAGCATCCCCACGGCGAAGGTCACGACCATCCCCATGGCGAGGGTCACGACCATGCCCACGCCCACCATCACGCCACGCCGGGGCATATTGCGGAGATCATCAACGGCCTGCCCCTGCCGGAGGAAGTCCGTGCCGCCGCCCGCGCCGTCTACGACGACATTGCCAAAGCCGAGGCCAAGGCCCACGGCTGCCCGGTGGGGGACGTCCACTATCACGAGGTGGGCGCTCTGGATGCCGTGGCTGATGTGACCGGCGTCTGCTACGCCCTGTATCTGCTGCACCCGGACAAGATCGTGGTGTCGTCCATCCATGTGGGCAGCGGCACGGTGCGCTGTGCTCACGGTGTCATGCCGGTGCCGGCCCCCGCCACCGCCAACCTGCTGGCAGGCGTCCCCACCTATGGCGGCAGCGTCATGGGCGAACTGTGCACCCCCACCGGTGCGGCGTTGCTGGCCCACTTTGCCGGGAGCTTCGGCCCCATGCCGGTCATGGCGGTGGAGCAGATCGGTGTGGGCATCGGCACCAAGGATTTCGGCCAGGCCAACTGTGTGCGGGCTTTCTGGGGCGATACCCGGGAGGAAGCCAATGGCCAGATCACCGAGCTGGTCTGCAACATTGACGACATGACCCCGGAGGCCCTTGCCTTTGCCTGCGGCCGTCTGCTGGAACTGGGCGCCCTGGACGTCTACACCGTCCCCGGTACCATGAAGAAAGGCCGCCCCGGCCATCTGCTGACGGTGCTGTGCGACGCCAATAAAGTCTCCGACCTGGTGCGGGAAGTCCTGCGCCATACCACCAGCAACGGCCTGCGGGTGCGCCATTGCGAAAAGTATTTCCTGGAACCCTCGGCAGGGGAGGTACAGACCCAGTGGGGGCCGGTGCGCGTCAAGTATGCACAGGGCTTCGGCATCCGCCACGCAAAACCCGAGTATGAGGACGCCGCCGCCCTGGCACGCAAGCACGGTGTGTCCTATCAGCAGGTTATGGAGCAGGTGCTCCGCCAGATCGACGCTGACAAAACCTGAATGAACGCGGCTTCCCCGCGGCCAAAACGGCGGGGTCTATGACAGAAAGAGATGAATACGATGCAGACAAAACGGATCTTTTCTCTGATGCTGGCAGCCGCCATGGCGGCAGGCCTGCTGGCAGGCTGCGGCGGACAGGATACCTCCGCGCAGGCTACCGCCGAACAGACGGAGGCCAAGGACTCGGTGGTCATTGCCATGGGGCCGACCTCGGAGCCGGAAGCGGGCTTTGACCCGGCCTACGGCTGGGGCGCGGGCGAGCACGTCCATGAGCCCCTGATCCAGAGCACCCTCACCGTCACCAACACCGACCTGACCATCGGGTATGACCTTGCCACCTCCTGCGAGGCCAGCGAGGACGGCCTGACCTGGACGGTCACCATCCGGGACGACGTCAAGTTTACCGACGGCGAGCCCCTGACGGCGGAGGACGTGGCCTTCACCTACAATACCGTCAAGGCGTCCAGCTCGGTCAACGACTTCACCATGCTGGACTATGCCGAGGCGGTGGACGACACCACGGTGGTGTTCCATATGGCCCATGCCTTCTCCATCTGGCCCTACACCATGGCCATTGTGGGTATCGTGCCGGAACACGCCTATGACAGCGCCACCTACGGTTCCAACCCCATCGGGTCGGGCCGGTACATTCTGAAACAGTGGGACCGGGGCCAGCAGGTCATTCTGGAAGCCAACCCCGACTACTACGGCGAACAACCGAAAATGAAGCAGGTGACCATCCTCTTCATGGAGGAGGACGCCGCTTTCCTGGCCGCTCAGGCGGGCCAGGTGGACGTGGCCTATACCTCCGCCACCTACTCCGACCAGACCATCGGCGGCTACACCCTGACGGCTTACGACAGCGTGGATAACCGCGGCATCAACCTTCCCGCGGCGGAACCCTCGGTCAACGCCGACGGCGTGGCCACCGGCAACGCGGTGACGGCGGACATTGCGGTGCGCCGGGCCATCAATATCGGCATCGACCGCCAGGAGATGATCGACAACGTTCTCAACGGCTACGGTACGCCCGCATACAGCGTCTGTGACCAGCTGCCCTGGTACAACCCGGCATCGGAAGTGGAATACGATCCCGAAGCCGCCACCCAGATCCTGGACGAGGCCGGCTGGGTCATGGGCAGTGACGGCGTGCGGGAAAAGGACGGCGTCAGGGCGGAGCTGAATCTGCTGTATTCCAACGGAGACTCGGTGCGCCAGGCACTGGCGGCAGACCTGGCCAACCAGCTGGGCGAACTGGGCATTCAGTGCACCATCGAGGGCGTGGGCTGGGATACCGCCTATGACCGTGCCCAGTCCACGCCGCTGGTCTGGGGCTGGGGTGCGCACACGCCCATGGAACTGTACAACATTTACTACTCCCCGGAGGATGCCGGCACGGCGGGGTACTCGCCCTATTCCAACGATACGGTGGATCAGTATATGGACGAAGCCCTTGCCTGCAGCGACCTGGAACAGTCCTATGAACTGTGGCAGAAAGCCCAGTGGGACGGCACCACCGGCGTCACCCAGGACGGGGACATCCCCTGGGTGTGGCTGGTCAACGTCAGCCACCTGTACTGGGTGCGCGACGGCCTGCAGGTGGCCGAGCAGAAGATCCACCCCCACGGCCACGGCTGGTCTATTGTGAACAACGTGGATCAGTGGAGCTGGGCATGACCGTTTCCGTTCCCCTGTACGGGGGAACGTGATGCGGGGTATACGGGAGACCTGCCGGAACCGCAGCCGCACAGGGGCGACGGAGCGTCCGCCTTTGTGCGGCTGTGCCGCGGGCAGAAAAGTCCCTGGAAACGCAAGGAAAGGATGGGATTTTGTTGAAACACCGCCTCCGGTTTGCAGCGGGAAAGCTGCTCAGGATGGCATTGCTGATGCTGGGGGTCAGTATCCTGACCTTTGCGCTGATGACCGCCTCCCCCCTGGACCCGCTGCAGACAAACGTGGGCCAGGTGGCGCTGGGCTCCATGAGCGCCGAACAGGTGGCCAAGCTGGAAGCCTACTGGGGCGTGGGTACGCCGCCGGTGGAGCGCTACCTGGGCTGGCTGGGCGACGTGCTCCATGGTGACTTCGGGACCTCGCTGCTTTACCGCCAACCGGTGCTGGAAGTGGTGGGCCAGCGGCTGGCAGGGTCCTTGTGGCTGCTGCTGTTTGCCTGGATCATCTCGGGTGTGCTGGGCCTTGTGCTGGGCGTGACGGCGGGGGCGACCCGCGGCCGTCTGCCCGACCGCCTGATCCGCGGATACTGCCTGCTCATTTCCAGCACGCCGGCATTCTGGCTGGCCCTGCTACTTTTGCTGATCTTCTCGGTCTGGCTGGGATGGCTGCCCATCGGGCTGTCGGTGCCCATCGGGGCGGACGCCGCCAGCATTACCCTGGCGGACCGGATCCGGCACGCCATTTTGCCCGCCCTGACCCTGAGCATCACCGGCGTGGCCAACATTGCCCTGCACACGCGGGAAAAGATGGTGGATGTCCTCAACAGCGACTACGCCCTGTTTGCCCGCGCCCGGGGAGAGTCCGACCTGCGCATCGTGCTGCGGCATGGGCTGCGCAATGTGGCTCTGCCTGCCATCACGCTGCAGTTTGCCTCCATCAGTGAGATCATCGGCGGCTCGGTGGTGGTGGAACAGGTCTTTACCTATCCCGGACTGGGACAGGCTGCCGTCACAGCGGGCCTGGGCAGCGATATGCCCCTTTTGCTGGGCATCACCGTCATTACGTCGGCCATCGTGTTCGGCGGCAATCTGATTGCCGACCTGCTGTACGGCGTGGTGGACCCCAAGATCAGAAGGGGGGCGGCCAGGGAATGAAAGTAACCAACCGCAGACGCAGCACGCTGGTGCTGGTCCTGCTTGCCGTGGCGGTGCTGGCCGCCGTTACCGTGGCCGGAATGCTCCTGAACAGCCGGGCCATGGAGACGGATTTTGCCCGCAAAAATCTGATGCCCTGTCTGGAGTTTCCCTTCGGCACTGACTGGATGGGCCGGGATATGCTGGCCCGGACGCTGGCGGGCCTTTCCCTGAGCATCCGCATCGGCCTGCTGACCGCGGCGGTCAGCGCCTGCATCGCCCTGGCTATGGGCGTTGTTTCGGCCACCATGGGCCGCTGGGCGGACCGGGCCGTCTGCTTTGTCATTGACCTGGTCATGGGCATCCCCCATATCCTGCTGGTCATGCTCATCTCCATTGCCTGCGGCAAGGGATTTGCGGGCGTGGTGGCAGGCGTTGCCCTGAGCCACTGGACCTCTCTGGCCCGGGTCATCCGGGGCGAGGTCATGCAGCTGCGCCAGGCACCCTATATCCTGGCCGCGCAGAAACTGGGCGTCCGCCCGTGGCAGATCGTCCGGCGGCATATGCTGGTGCATCTGCTGCCCCAGTTCCTCACCGGACTGATTTTGCTTTTCCCCCATGCCATCCTGCATGAGGCCAGCGTGACCTTTCTGGGCTTTGGCCTGTCGTCGGAACAGCCGGCCATCGGCGTCATTTTGTCCGAGAGCATGCGGTATCTCACCACGGGGAAATGGTGGCTGGCGCTGTTCCCCGGCATTTCGCTGGTGATCGTTGTGCTGCTGTTTGCCCTGCTGGGGGAGCGGCTGCGTCTGCTGCTGGACCCCGCCAGCGCACAGGAATGAGGAGGCCGACCATGCAGCCAATATTGCAAATCGAACATCTGTCCATCCGTTTTACCCAGTACGCCAAGGGCCTGCACCGGCGGGAACTGCCGGTCATCAAGGACTTGTCCCTGACCATCGAACCGGGGCAGGTGGTAGCGGTGGTGGGCGCCAGCGGGTCGGGCAAAAGCCTGCTGGCCCATGGCATCCTGCACATTTTGCCCCGCAACAGCCACATGGAGGGCCGCATCCTGTACGACGGCAGCGACCTGACCCCCAAGCGCGCCGCCAAACTGCGCGGGCATGAGATCGTGCTGGTCCCCCAGGGCGTGACCTACCTGGACCCCCTGATGAAGGTGGGGGCACAGGTGCGCGGCGACGATGCAAGCCCCGCCGCGAAACAGCGAGCCCGGGAGGCACTGGCCCGTTACGGCCTTGCCCCCGAGACGGAGCAGCTCTATCCCTTTGAGCTTTCGGGCGGCATGGCGCGCCGGGTGCTGATTGCCACGGCGGTCACCCAGTCGCCCCGGCTCATCATTGCCGACGAGCCCACACCGGGCCTGGACGCGAAGGCTGCGGGCCGTATCCTGGGGCATTTCCGGGAGCTGGCCCAGGGCGGCGCGGGCGTGCTGCTCATCACCCATGACCTGGAACTGGCCCTGACCATCGCCGACCAGGTAGCGGTGTTTTACGCGGGCCAGACCATCGAGGTGGCGTCCGCTGACGATTTTGCCGACCCCGCCGCCCTGCGCCATCCCTTTACCCGGGCGCTGTGGCGGGCCATGCCGGAGCACGGGTTCCAGCCCATCCAGGGAGCGCAGCCCTATCCCGGCACCATGGCCGCGGGCTGTCCCTTTGCGGGACAGTGCGCCCGCAGCACGCCCCAGTGCCGGGAAGCCGGGGAAGTCCCCCTGCATTCCTGGCAGGGCGGCATGGTGCGGTGCCTTAACCCGCAGACGGAGGAATGACCATGACCCTGCAAGCAAACAATGTGACCTTTACCTACCGCGGCAGGCACGGCGCGCCGGTGCTGCAAAACATCAGCCTGACCATACAGTCCGGCGAGCGGGTGGGCCTCAAGGCGCCCAGCGGCCGTGGCAAGACCACGCTCTGCCGCCTGCTGGCAGGATATGAACGCCCGCAGTCCGGCCAGGTGCTGCTGGACGGCCAGCCGGTGTGGGGAATGCGGGGCGTCTGCCCGGTACAGATGATGTGGCAGCACCCCGAGACGGTGGTGGACCCGCTGCTGCGCTTGGGAGCGACCCTGGAGGAAAGCGGCCCCGTCGACCGCCGCCTGCTGGCGGAACTGCACATCGAGGACGGCTGGATGGAGCGCTACCCGGCGGAACTTTCCGGCGGAGAATTGCAGCGTTTCTGTCTGGCACGGGCCTTGAACCCGGCCACGCGGTTTTTGCTGTGCGATGAGATCTCGGCCATGCTGGATCTGGTGACCCAGGCGCAGATCTGGGATTTCCTCGTCCGGGAAGCCGAACGCCGGGAACTGGGGCTGCTCATCGTCAGCCACAGCGACAGCCTGCTGGAGCAGGTCTGCACCCGCATCGAAACTCTGCCTGTCTGAAATGCCCCGCCCGAGGATACCCCCATCCGCGGCGCCGGGATTTTCCCAAAAAGCAAGCCGGAATACCCCAAAACACAAAACAGCCGCGCCCGTGTCAGGAGCACAAAAGGTTCCCGGACACGGGCGCGGCTGCATTTGTATGGAGAAAAGCAGCGCGCCACCCGCGGCCCTGTGGCCGTATGGGTGGCGTCGCGCTGATCTATATAATGGCCCGCTGTATGGGGACCGTGCCAGTCGTTGCATCAGGCAGGTCCGG
>DXFO01000063.1 GCA_019114415.1 Candidatus Gemmiger faecavium
CTGTTGCCGTGTTGGGTCATTCATCGGGTGGGCTGATTGCAGCATACATTGCAGCACACTCTCCCAGATGCTCCAAACTAATATTGGAAGACCCTCCGTTCTTCTCAAGCTGGGGCGAAAGAAGATATAATACATACAATTACAAAGATTTATCCTCTGTCTGCCATAATTTCCTTTTACAGGATGAGGAAAAGGATTTCGTCTATTACTATTTCAAGAATCAGTATTGCTGGAATTTCTTTCCCGATGAATCCAGAGAAACTGTCAGAGAAAAACTGAGTGGTTTTGCATTGAAATACCGAACCAAACATCCCGACAAAAATCTGAAAGTTCTGTTTTGGCCTAAAAAGTTTTTAGAAGGCTTTAATGGCCTGCAATATTATGACCCTCATTTTGGAGAAGCCTTTTATAACGATTCGTTCAATGACACTGTTGATTACAATGACCTTCTTTCTAAAATCAAATGCAAAACTCTGTTTATGAAAGCAAAGACAACGATTGGTGAAAATGGTTTGTTGCAAGGCGCATTGTCTGATGAAGATTTGCAGAGAGTCAATGCCTTGATTGAAAATATGAAAATCCAGCAATTTGATTGTGGGCACGGTATTCATACAGAAAAGGCAAACCAGTTTGTGGAAGCAATAATTTCAATTTGACCAATTGGGATTTGTTGAACTGAATAGCATATATCCCGTAGGAGCAAGGTTGAAATATACCTTGCTCCTTTTCGTTGGGCATTCATAAAAAATGAATAAAAAGGTCAGTTATACACACCAATACTTATCTAATACAGAGACTTGGGAAAACTTTCTTCTTTCTTGTTTTGCAATGCAGCCAGCCCCAAGGCCAAAGCTGCCGGAAACACCACGGCGGCAAGCAATCCTTTTTTCAGATTTCCGTCCACCAAATCAGAAACAACGCCCACCATCATCGGCCCCACCGTGCCGCCAAAATCGCCGGCCAGAGCCAAAAATGCAAACATGGCAGTGCCTCCCGCAGGGCAGATCTGAGAAGAAATGCTCAAGGTTCCCGGCCACATGATCCCAACAAAAAAGCCGCACAGCGCACAGCCCGCCATCCCCAGAGCCGGCAGCGCGGCCAAAGTGGCCAAAAGATAACACCCCATACAAAGGATCCCGGAAAGCAGCATTATCTTTCTGAGGTCCACCCTGCTGCTGATCCTGGCGCAGAGTACCCGGGCAGCCCCCATTAAACCGGCAAAAAGGCACGGCCCCGCAAGGTCGCCGAACGGTTTAGAAATCCCCATGGCTGCTTCCGTAAAGGCTGAGGCCCACTGTGCCATGGAGTTTTCTGCAGCACCGGCGCAGGCCATCAAAAGGATCAAAAGCCAGAACACCGGCAAGCGGAGCAATTTTCCTGCCCCTATGCCCTCTCCGGTTTTCACCAACCGTTCTATGGGACACGTGAGGAAATTAAAAACATTGCAAAACGGGACAATGGCCCACAACAGCGTGAGCACTCTCCATTTTTCCAGGCCGAACAGCCCAAAGAACACTGTCGATCCGAGAACCACCCCGACCATGCCCCAGCAGTAAAACGAGTGCAGCAGGCTCATCCTGCTTTCCTTGTTTTCGAACGGGCAGGCTTCCACAATAGGGCTGATCAGCACTTCGATCAGTCCGCTGCCGACCGCATAGATCACAACCGAGATCATTATTCCCAGAAACGGCGAAACCAGCAGCTCCGGCAAAAATGCCAGCATCACCAACCCGATTGCCGATAACAGATGGGATATCACCGCGCAGACGCGATATCCGATTTTGTCCGCAAATCCCGCGGCAGCAAAGTCCACTATCAGTTGTGTCAGAAAAAACGCGCTGGGTATCAACGCGATTTCCCCCAACGAAATATCGTATGTTTTATGGAATGTCAAAAAAAGCAGCGGCGCAAAATTTGCGCAGATCGCCTGCGTCACGTAGCCCAGATAACAGGCACGCAAGGTTTTTTGGTAGTTTGGCGTAACGGTCATGGTAACCCCTTTCTGATCAGCCGTGCAGATTCCGGCGCGCTCCCTGACGGATCACACCGACCTGCATTATATCAGCAAAATCAGAATATCATAAGGAACATTCCCGCCAAATCATAGCACTATTTTCCCAAATCGCGAACATGTCCCGGCGGATAGCCATAAAAACTCCGGAACTTCCGGCTAAAATAGTTGGCCGAACCAAACCCGCAGTCCAGTCCGATCTGCTGGACCGTAAGGGAGGTATCATGCAGCAGTCTATGCGCCGTTTGAAGTCGATAACGAATCAATGCGTTCACCGGAGAACAGTCCATATACTCATGAAAACAGCGCGCGGCCTCGCTGCGGCTGATGCTGGCTGCTTGCGCAATGTCGGCAATCGTAATCGGTTCGGCATAATGCGTGTAAATATAGTCCAGCATTTTCTGCACCCGCACCTGCGTGCGCAGCTGTACCCGGGTCTCCTGGATTTTGGGCAATGCATCCAAACGGCAAATCAACAGTTCAAACAAACGGTTCAGATCCCGCTGCACGGCCAGTTCATAGCATCCGGTCTGCTGTTTCAGGCAGGTAAAGATCTCATCCATAAGGTCATGGATCTCACCGCACCAATCGTCTTGCCGTCTGAATACAATAAAAGGCAACGATGTGCAGTCCGCAATCGGCACAATATACTTTTGGCTGATGGTACTGGTTTCAGGTGCGATCAGTGTTCCGGAAAAAACAACAATCGGCAGCGGATCCGGCACATTGCCGGAAACCTGCTTTACACCATGCAGCAGATTCCTGTTCACAAAGATGCCGTCTCCGGGATTCAGCAGAATGTGCGTTTTCCCTACCTGGTAATCCAGTACACCGGTCTCTGCCCTTGCAATCTCAAAGTCCGGATGCCAGTGCAACGGCCCGGCCCAGCCCGGAAGCTCGGAAAGCTCATTTTCAAAATAGGAAACCGGAAAAAAGGCTGCTTCGTGGGTGATCTGCTCACGCATATTCTGGTCTACGATAACAGGCAAAACGATGTTCTCCCTTTCCGCTGTTTTGTTGGTCTGTTGTTTGATTTCATACAGTATAACAGGTAAAACCCGCTTTTTCCAACCGGCAGGCACATTCCATCCTCTGGAAAGATACACCGCAAATCTTTTCAGCAAAAACAGCAGCTCTCCTTATACACAAGGGAAGCTGCTGTTTTTTTGTTTTATGCTGTTGTCACATGGTGCCTTTCATGAAACAGATTCTCTGCCGTCCTGCCTCATTCAGTCTGCAAAATTCCGGGCAGCTCCAAAGAAGGCAGCCACTGTGCCGTCATCCGGTTTTCAAAGGAAAGCCGGCTTTTTTCACCGCCTGTGCTTCTTTGACGCGCTGCCGGTTCAGCGGCCCATTAGCGTAAACAGGGTCACTCCGTTTTCCAGAACATGCAGGAGTACGGGGGCAGGTCGCTGCCGCCGCCGAAGTCATGGGCGTCACCGGTGATGAGGTCGACCGCCCGGCCTGCCTCGGCATTGAAGTCGGCGTGATAGGGTTTGTCGTCTGCATTGATGGCCACCAGCACCCGGTCCTCGCCGCAGCGGCGCTCAAAAATCAGCTGTTTGGGCTGGACCATGACATTGCGGTAGCTGCCATTGCACAGTGCCGGGCTGGCAGTGCGCGCCCCGGCCAGAGCGGTGATCCACTCCGTCAGATCGTTTTGCTCCGGCAGAGCGATCTCAGGCCGCAGGGTGGGGTCGCCGTTTTTCTTGTCGCCCTCCACGCCCCACTCGCTGCCGTAGTAGACTGCCGGCGTGCCCGGCATGCCGAACAGCAGGCCGTAGATGGGTTTGAGGCAGTTCTTATCGGTCAGGATGGTGGCGATGCGGCTGACGTCGTGGTTGTCCACAAAGCTGAGCAGATGCTTGCCGGTATACAGGCACCACTGCTCGGAGCCGAACTGGCGGTTCAGGCTGTATGCGATCTCGTGCATATTGCCCGAGTTGAAGCTGGAATACAGCCCCTTGTAGCATTCGTAATTGGTGACCGAATGGCAGGCGTGGTCGTTCATCCAGCGGTTGTAGTCGCCGTGGAGCGTCTCGCCCACCAGAGCGAACTCCGGTTTGAGGCCGTCCGTCACGCTGCGCAGTTCGGCCAGGAAGCCCAGATCCAGGCAGTAGGCCACGTCCAGGCGCAGACCGTCGATGTCGTATTCCTGCACCCAGGAACGCACCGCGTCAAAGATATACTGGCGGACTTCGGGATTGTGCAGGTTGAGCTTGACCAGCTCGTTGCAGCCTTCCCAGGCTTCATACCAGAAGCCGTCGCCGTAGTTGGTATCACCGTCAAAGGAAATGTGGAACCAGTCCTTGTAGCGGCTGGCGTGGCGGTTTTTCCGCACATCCTCAAAGGCCCAGAAGCCCCGTCCCACGTGGTTGAAAACGCCGTCCAGCATGACCTTGAGCCCTGCCCCGTGCAGAGCATCGCACACTGCTTTAAGATCGTCGTTGGTCCCCAGGCGGCAGTCCACCTGGTTGAAATCCCGGGTGTCATAACCGTGGGCGTCGCTCTCAAACAGAGGATTGAACAGCACGCTGGTGGCGCCCAGATCCTTAATATGGTCCACCCAGTCCAGCACCCGAAGCAGGCGGTGGGGGTGTTCGGGATCGGGACCTTCGTTTTTCAGCGGAGCCCCGCACAGGCCAATGGGATAGATCTGATAGATGACGGCATTGTCAAACCACATATCGCAACAGTCCTTTCTTTTTCGTTGCCGGTTTCCGGGCTGGCCGGCGGTCACGGCGTCCCCGCCGCAGGGTCAGCGGGAGAGGTCATGCAAAGGTGATCCAGATCAGGCGGATCAGCAGCACGGCGATCATGACCACGGCTGCGATCTTTACCGCCTTTGGGGTATGGTGTTCCGGCTGCCAGGTCTTTCTAAGCCAAGAATACACCATGGCAAGCGCGAACAAAATCGGAAACGCAAGGCGCAGCTCCACCCGGCTCAGGACAGGTTCCGGCGCAAACACCAGAACCACCCACACAGCAACAAGGGCCACATCCACAACCGCGCCGAAAACGTTCAGCAGCATCTTCCGGGTATCCTGTTTCATGGCGGTTCCTCCTTACTCAGTGCAGAAAGCGAAGCAGCGGACGCAGGCGGCGGGCATACAGCACCGCCACGGCGCGCAGGGCCGCATCGTACACCAGAAATGCCAGGTTGCCGGTGACCAGGGTGGCTGCGGTCAGCAGCGCACCACCCGCGGTGAATTCCTCCATCAGGCCGGGCAGCGGAAAAACCACCAGCAGCAATCCATAACAGACCAGCACCGCGAGATTAAAGACGATCAGCCGGCACAGGGTACGGACCCATGCGCTGCCCAGGCGGTCAATGCGGCGTTTGAGCATGGGATACGGCCCCAGCACCAGCGCATAGACCAGGGAAAGTTCCCGGTCCGGCACCAGCAGGACCGCCAGCACCGACACCGCTGCCCAGGTCATCCAGCCGTATTTCTGAGGGCATTCCCCCAGCACCGGCACCAGCGCTATGCCCGCCAGCATGGGCGCACAGTAGGTGGCAAGGGGGAGCAGTCCGCCCATTGCCAGTATGGCCACGCTCAGCGCGCCCAACACACCGCACAGTGCGATCTGAAACGTCCGGGTATGGCGGCGCATGCAAAAGTCAACTCCTTTTTTCGGCCTTGGGGCCGCATTCATTATACCCTGCCGGAGCCGCCGTTGCAATCCGATTTCGCGATTTTATTGACGTCTTGTTCAAAACTTTCGTATTTCTGTACATTTTATTTGTGAAATTGCGACGGTGTTCAGCCGCCATCCCGCATTTCATACATCTGTTCCACGGTGCAGAAGTGATACCCCTGCTCCAGGAACCAGTCGATCATATCCGGCAGGGCCTCCACGGTGGCGTCGGTCTTTGCCGTGTCATGCATCAGCACCACGCAGAGGTCCCGGCCCTCGGCTCCGGCGCGGACGTTTTCCAGGATCTGCGCCGCGTCGGGATGCTGGGAGGTGGCATCCTCTGCCGACACGTTCCAGTCGATCCATTCGTAGCCCTTTTCCTCCGCCTGGGCAATGAGCCGTTTCATGATGCCGCTGCCGCCGTATTTGTGGCTGACCGTGTTGGTGCTCCCCCCCGGGAAACGCAGCCAGTGGACCGACTCGATGTCCACATAGGGCGAGAGCGCTTCCCGCAGTGCCTTGATGTCCAGCCAGAAAGCCTCGGTGCTGGCATAGATATCGGAGTAACGGTGGGTGGCACTGTGCAGCGCCACCTGATGCCCCTCCTCCGCCACCTGACGCAGCAGGGGCAGATAGTCCTGATTCACGTCCTGGGCGGTAACAAAAAAGGTAGCCGGGACGTCTTTCTCTCTCAGAATTTCCAGAATCGGCTCGGTGTTGGGGGAAGGTCCGTCGTCAAAGGTCAGGCAGACGATTTTGAGCATCATCGCCTCCACGCTGTCCTCTGCCTCCCCCTGGACGGCAAAAACATCGTTGGGGATGGTGTCCTCCTCCGGTTCAGAGGGTGCAAAAACCTTTGCCCCCAGATACAGTGCCATACCGCAGAGCAGCACCAGCAGCACCGCACAGCCCAGGCACCGGCGGGGCTGTTTTCCTGATTGTTTTTTCATAAACCTGTCCTCCTCTCCCCACGGTCTTTACCGTATGCCTATGCGGCGCGGGGACGGCTTATCCCTGCCCTGACCGGCGGCATTATTTTACACCGGCCGATACTGTGCGCGGGCGGCGGCTTGTGGTATAATAGTTGCGCACGCCCCGGGCGTGTCACTACAACGCGGACAGGAGGGTTTCCCGCATGAAAATCGCATCCGGTATCAGTGCCCTGATCGGGCATACACCCCTGGTATATTTGTCAAACTATTCGGCAGCACAGGGACTGAAGTCCCCCATCGTTGCCAAACTGGAATACTTCAACCCCGCCGGCAGCGTCAAGGACCGCGTGGCCAAGTCCATGCTGGACAGGGCCGAACAGGAGGGCAAGCTCTCCCCCGGCGCAGTCATCATTGAACCGACCAGCGGCAACACCGGCATCGGTCTGGCCGCCCTGGCCGCCGCGCGGGGCTACCGCGTCATCCTGACCATGCCCGAGACCATGAGCGTGGAGCGCCGCAATCTGCTCAAGGCATACGGCGCCGAGATCGTGCTGACGCCGGGTGCCAAAGGCATGTCGGGCGCCATTGAAAAGGCCAACGAACTGGCCGCCGCTACCCCCGGCAGCTTTGTCCCCGGACAGTTTGAGAATCCCGCCAACCCGGCGGCGCACATGGCGTCCACCGGTCCCGAGATCTGGCACGACACCTACGGCCAGATTGACATCTTTGTGGCGGGCGTGGGCACCGGCGGCACGCTGTCCGGCGTAGGCCGCTACCTGAAAAAGCAGAACCCCAATGTGCGGGTGGTTGCGGTGGAGCCGGCTGCCTCCCCCGTGCTGAGCGGCGGCAAGGCCGGCCCCCACGGACTGCAGGGCATCGGCGCGGGTTTTGTGCCCGACACGCTGGACACCACCGTGTACGATGAGATCATCACCGTCACCAACGAGGACGCATACGCCGCCGGGCGCGACATTGCCCGCAAGGAAGGCTTCCTGGTGGGCATCAGCTCCGGCGCCGCCGCATGGGCTGCCATTCAGCTGGCAAAGCGGCCGGAAAACCAGGGCAAGATGATCGTCGCCCTGCTGCCCGACACCGGCGAGCGGTATCTGTCCACCCCCATGTTCACCGAGTAAGAGCGGCAAGGTCGGAGGTTTCCCTGTGGAGAGCCCCCATCACACGGCTGCTGTACTTTGCCGCCGGAATTTCGCGGCTTGGTTTTCCTATAACGCCGTGCGGATTTGCAATGTTTTTTGCAAAAAGACTTGACTTTTACCGGTCGGATATGCTAACATTGCTTTTGCGATACCACGGAAACGTCGGTGTCGCTTATGCGGAAGTGCTGGAATCGGCAGACAGGCACGTTTGAGGTGCGTGTGTCCATGACGTGTGGGTTCAAGTCCCATCTTCCGCACCAAAACAGCGTTGAACCGAAAGGTTCGGCGCTGTTTTTTGTTTGTCACGCCCGGGTCCCGGTGTCCGGGGCGCAACGGGTACTCCGGCACACACGGACACAAAAACTCCCGCCCCGCAAGGTACGTCCTGCGGGGCGGGAGTTTGATTTTATGGCATAAATTCCTGCTCTGGGAGGTTTACGCGCCGAAATAGTCCCGGATGGTTTTCATGCGCTGAGATTGGGCCACGTGGAAGGGGCAGCGCTTGTCACAGTGGCCGCAGCCGACGCAGTCCCCCGCCTTGCGGGCGAGATTGGCGTAATGGTCGCGGGCCAGAGCGTCCCCTGCCCGGGAAAGATCGTAGTATTTATTGATGAGTCCCACATCCAGTCCCACGGGGCAGGGCTGGCAGTGATTGCAGTAGACGCAGACGCCCTCCGCCTCCTGAGGCGCAAAGGTTCCCAGGACCGAGTAATCCGTTTCTTCGGGGGAGGCATCCAGAAAACCGAGGATGCGCTTGAGGTCCTCGCGGTTGCGGATGCCCGGCAGCACGGTCAGCACGCCGGGTTTGTCCAGGGCATAGCGGATGCACTGATACTCGGTCAGAGCGCGGCCGAAGGGAGAAGTACCATCGCTGAGCAGCTGCCCGGCCGAGAAGGCCTTCATCACCGAGATGCCCACGCCCTCGGCTTCACACCGGCGGTAGAGGGCCATGCGCTCCCCTACCTCACCGATGGCGAACTCGCCTTCCCGGTGGTAATCATACGCCGGGTTGATGCTGAACATCAGCATATCCAGAATTCCCTCGTCCAGGGCCGCCTGAGCCACCGCCGGCGTGTGGGAGGACATGCCGATATGCCGCACCACGCCCTGTGCCTTGAGTTCCCGGATATACTCCAGCGTTCCGCCTTTCAGTGCGGTGCGCAGGTCGTCCTGTTCATCCAGGCAGTGCAGGAAGGCAAAGTCGATATAATCCGTGCCCAGCGCCGAAAGCTGCCAGTCCACCGACCGCTTGATGACATCCAGGTCGGTGGTCCAGCCGTACTGCCCGGTGTGGTAGTCCGCCCCGAAATGGATCTGAAAATACACCTTGTCCCGCCGGCCCCGGATGGCACGGCCAAAGGCCGGGAATGGCGCCGCGTCCGACGATGCCATATCAAAGTAATTGACGCCGTTTTCCAGCGCCATTGCCACGGTGGCTTCGATCTCCTTGTCCCCGGCCTTGCCGATGGAGCTGGTGCCCATGCCGATGATGCTGATCTGCTCATTTCCATGGGGAAGCTTACGATACTGCATACTGCGTACCTCCTGTTCGTTTGTTCTCATTATACGGGCCATGCCGTTCCATGTCGAATACCTTATTCTCATAGCTGCATATGCTTGAAAAGCATCTTTTCTTGCACTTATTCAATACACTTTTTTCTATTTTCGAGCAAAATCAAAACCACCCGTTGAACGGGTGGTTTGAACAGGCCCTATAAGGGCCTATCTCCTGTGGTCGCTCCCTAAAGGGAGCCCTGAAAAGTCTGGCAACCACACTTTTACCACGGGCCGCCCCCTACTCGGG
>DXFO01000064.1 GCA_019114415.1 Candidatus Gemmiger faecavium
GGTGTCCGCCAGCAAGCGGGATGTGATCCAGGAACTGCGAACCGCGGCCAGCAACAGGGAGTTTGATGTCCTGCTGGTCTATATGTTCGACCGGCTGGGGCGCATCGAGAGCGAGACATCGTTCGTGCTGGAATGGTTCGTCCAGCATGGTATTGAAATGTGGAGCACCCACGAGGGCCAGAAGCGGATCGAGAGCCACGGCGACAAGCTGATGAACTACATCCGCTTCTGGCAGGCGGCGGGGGAGAGCGAGAAAACCTCGATGCGTACCCGAGACCGCATCCGCCAAATCGTCTCCAGCGGGCACTATGCCGGCGGCTTTGTGCCCTACGGATACCGTGCCGTGAATAAGGGCCGGGTCAACAAGCGCGACCAGCCGGTCAAAGATCTAGAGATCGATCCGTAGGAAGCCGCCTGGGGGCGGGAGGTGTTTGAAAAGGTGGCCAACGAGGGAGCCAGCGGCTACGCGATGGCCCGGATGCTCAACGAGCGTGGGCTGCGCACCCGGCAGGGGGCCAAATTCCAATCGGTCAATATCCGCCGCCTGACCCGGCATGAGGGATACACAGGCTACATCATCACTAGAGCCGCCAAGTCGGAATATATACCGCAGCTGCGGATCATCGAGGATGATCTGTTCGTCAAAGCCAACGAGCGGATGGACAGCCGCTGCAAAAATGCGGCGGAGAACAAGAACGCTGCAAAAAAGAGCGATAACCCATGTTTGCTGGCTGGCATCGTTGTCTGTGCCCACTGTGGTGCGAAGATGTCGGCCTTCCTGCACAAGGATCGCTACAAACTGGCGGACGGCAGCATCAAGGAAAACGTGCAGGCAAAGTACAACTGCTACCAACGAGGCCAGCGCCTGCGGCCCTGCGACGGGCAGGCATTGTACCTGGCCGAGCGGGTGGATGGGGTCGTGCTGAATCTGGTGGATCAGATGTTCCAGCAGATTAAGCGGGAACCCTACGACAGAAGTATCGAGCAGCGCATCCGCCAGCAGGACGCCGAGCTGGACCGCAAAAAGCAGGCCGCCGAGAAAAAAGTCAAAGCCGCCCAACACAAACAGCAGCGGTACGAGGAGGAAATCGTCCGCTGCCTGGATGGGCAGAGTGCATTCTCAGAGACTACGCTGGCCCGTCTGATCCAGCAGGCCGAAGCCGAGGCGCAGCAGGCGAAAAATGAATACACTGCGCTGCTGAAGGACAATTCCAGCCGCACCACGGTTCAGCAGATTCGCAAATATTACGATGAGTTCCTTGGCTGGGCCAATGAGTTCGATTTGGCATCGGTACCGAGGAAACGCACCATTTTGGCGCAACTGCTGGAACGGGTGGAGCTGGGGAAGGGATACAAGGTTAAGATTGTGGTAAGGGGGAGCTATCGGCAGTTTGTAAAGAATGAATGAACCGCAAGTAGAGAGGATTTATTGGCAATATGAAAATAGCACATTGTATTGCAATGCGCAACACAATGTGCTATACTTATCTCGAAAGGTGGTGCTGGATATGGCGACAAGAAGTGCTAATGTGAATGTGCGAGTGGAACCAGATATCAAGGAGCAGGCGGAGGCCATCCTGGAAAAACTGGGTGTGTCTACTTCTGCGTTCATTAACATGACCTACCGGCAGGTGATTCTGCACAATGGGATTCCGTTCCCTGTCACCGTGCCAACAATGCCCAAAACCCGCGATGTCATGACGGATGCTGAGTTCAATGCGATGATGCAGGAAGGACTGCGTCAGGCAAAGGTTGGGGAGAGTGCTCCTATGGAGAATGCCTTTGATACGATTATGGAGCGGTTGGGATGAAGCAGTACACTGTCATGCTGACCAAACAGGCCAGCAATCAAATCCTGGAATATGCCGCGTATATCCAGAATGAACTGCTGAACCCACAAGCGGCCAGAAAATTCGTGAAGGATCTCCGCGAAGCGGTGGCAGGCTTGGATACGATGCCGCAGCGTCATCCGCTGCTGAAAGAAGAACCATGGCGAAACCAGGGCGTCCGAAAGATGGTCGTTCGAGGATATCTGGTTTACTTTTGGGTGGAGGAACAGACGGCAACGGTTCATGTAATCGCTGTCATCTATGGACGAAGAGATCAATTGACCCAGCTGCTGAAGGTGGATTCGAAGTAAAGCGAGTAAGTCTTACACGGCAAAGAGCTTTCTTTGTGCGCCATGCATCCCAGCCACAGTTTTAGTACGAGTCGTTAAGGTGAGCAACTGACTCTTAATCAGTGGGTCCTGGGTTCGAGTCCCCGATGGTGCACCATACCAAGCAGATCCGAACGCGCTTTCAAAAAGCGCGTTCGGATTTTTTTGCGCTTTTGCGTCTTGAAAACCACTCGCCTAGCGAGTGGTTCAAAAGAAGATTTTTGTCGATGAGGCAGCTGCCCAAAATGAGTGCAGACCCCACTTTCGCGGCTGACAGAGCGTACCAACGCGACGTGACGCGTGTGCTAGTAATCAAGGGCTTCATTCGTCTGTATCCCCCCAGGCTTCGCCGGGGGGATATTTATTTGCAGTTGAGGAGAGAAAGAAGAAAAAGCATGAAAGTGCAGGGGGACATAAAAATTTCCTGAAAGAGGTTATGGCCTAATCATTTTGGAGAGAACCCTCGTTATCATAAGTGAAGCACATTTTACAAGGGGGGATGCGTATGCGGGACGCGCAGTTGATACGTCGCATTCAGGCCGGAGACCGCACGGCGGCAGACACCTTGATTGAACGATATTATGCGGCGATTCTGCGATATTGCGCCCGCCATGCCCATTGTACACAGACGGCGGAGGACCTGACCCAGGAAGTCTTTTTGCATCTGTTCCGTACCATAGGAAGCTACCAGGAGCAAGGGCAGTTCCGCGCCTATCTGTATCGCATCGCCTATTGTCTGTGTGTGGATGCCGCCAGACAAAGAAAAACGGAACCGTTGCCGGAGGACATGGCAGACACATCGATGCCTTTCGAAGCTGTCGAAAACCGTGATATGGCAGAGCGGCTGCTGGCAAATCTGCCCCCGGAACAGCGGGAAGCTGTATTGCTCCGGTATGGGGAAGGACTGAAATACCGCGAGATTGCAGCCGTGACGGGCCAGCCATTACGCACCGTGCAGAGCCGTGTACGGAAAGCATTGAAAACTTTAAGGGAGGGAAAACTGTGAATTCTTCTGAGTTGCATCGCCTGCTGTGCCAGGGACCCCAGCCCTCTCGCATAGCAGAAACCAAACAAAAGTGTGCCGCGCTCTTACAAGAAAATCCGGTGCGGCAGCGTACCGGATTCTGGACCTTCCTCTCCCAGGTATGGCGCTTTACCGGGGTGCCCATGTGGGCGGCGCAGGGGGCCGCTTCTGTGCTGTTTTTCCTGGCAGCGGCCGGACAAAAAGACCTTGTGTCCTGGCTGCCGCTGCTGGGGCCGCTTCTGGTGGCGGTGTGTCTGCCGGTCCTGTTTGCTGGTCAGCGCTACGACATGGATGAACTGGAAGCTTCCACCTGTGTGTCCCGTGCAGAACTGGCACTTGCCAAGCTGATTCTGGCCGCGGCCGCAGACCTTGTGATTCTGACTTCGGCACTGGTGTTGGGAAGGTCACAGACGGGAAAAGCCTTGCTGCCGTTATTTTTCTATCTGCTGGTTCCTTTTTTGTTTTGTGCGATGGTTGCCTTGACCGTACTTCGACGCTGTCCGCGGAGCAATGGGACGATCTGTATCGCGGTATGTTCCGTCACGGCGGCGGGACTGCTGATGATCCATCTTGCGGCGCCCCAACTGTATGAAACGTCTGCGTTAGGCGGCTGGATTCTTGCATTCCTGGTATTCGGCGGATTTTTTGTCAGAGAACTGATTTCTCTGTTCCAACAACGAAAGGAGGGCATCATCGGTGGAATTGCTGCTTGATAATCTGTGCAAAGAATTCGGAGGAAACACGGCGGTGGCAGGGGTCACCGCTGTGTTGGAACCTGGCATTTATGGTTTGCTGGGAGCCAACGGGGCGGGAAAAACAACCCTTTTGCGGATGATCTGCGGTGTCTTGAAGCCCACTGCCGGACAGGTACGCCTGGATGGAATTCCCATTGACGCACTTGGCGCGGCATACCGGGACAAACTGGGCTATCTGCCCCAGGATTTTGTCGGATACCCGCAGTACAGCGCCCGCGATTTCCTTCTGTATATGGCTGTGCTGAAAGGGATGACCCGCTCCCAGGCCATGCCCAAGATTCAGGAACTGCTGCATATGGTCCGTCTGCAGGAGGATGGCAATAAAAAGATCCGAACCTTTTCCGGCGGGATGCGCCGCCGGTTGGGCATCGCCCAGGCATTGCTCAATGACCCGGACATTCTGATTCTGGACGAGCCGACCGCGGGTTTGGACCCCAAAGAGCGGGTCCACTTTCGCAACATTCTGGAAGGGTATGCGCAGCAAAAAATAGTGCTTCTTTCCACCCACATTGTTTCTGACCTGGAAGCGATTGCACACAAAGTGTTCCTGATGAAAGACGGATGCTTTCAAACCCAGGGGACAGTTTCCGAACTGCTGCAGCAGGCAAATGGCCGTGT
>DXFO01000065.1 GCA_019114415.1 Candidatus Gemmiger faecavium
TCAAAAATGAGAAAGTTTGAATATTTGTGTCGCAGGAGGCCAAATGCCGGAAAGCCTTGATATGACAATAAAAAATGGGAGTCAAGTTTCATCCGATCTCACCGGATCGTTCAGAACTTGACTCCCATTCACATGGTTGCGGAGGCAGGATTTGAACCTACGACCTTCGGGTTATGAGCCCGACGAGCTACCGGACTGCTCCACTCCGCGATATTTTCATCCGCTCGGCAACTGCCGTATCAGATGCTGCCTATATAATATACTGCAATCCGATCGGGTTGTCAATAGTCTTTCTGAAATTTTTTTTGCGAGTGTCTGTGTGGTGTGACAGAGGGGAGAGGCCTCTCACAAAAAAATACGGTGCAGCTACCACATCGGCGGGGAAAATTTTTGTATACAGGGGGTTCAATTTTTGCCGTTTGGTGTGTTGACGCGGTATCAGGCAAGGAGTATGCTTTAAGTAGAATCCACCTGTCTGTGACAGGGAAAGTAAAGCACGAAAAAACGTTGAAAACGAGCGGAAATGACACCGGCTTGCGACCGGGATCATTATGCAGGCAACAGAGGATGACTGGCATGAAAAGAGGCTCCCGAATCCCGGAAAGGAGGAACAGCGAAGATCGGCATGATGCAATCGGACCACGGGTTCGCCCTGCGGCAAAACGGGGCGGACGGAAACGGAGGATTTGGTATGAAAGTTGTTGTGATCGGTGGTGTGGCGGCCGGAACCAAAGCTGCCGCCAAACTGAAACGGGAACAGCCGGATGCCCAGGTCGTTATTTACACCAAGGGCCGGGATATTTCCTACGCGGGATGCGGTCTGCCGTATTATTTGGGCGGTGAAATTCCCACGCGGGAGGGGCTGATCGTCAACACCCCGGAGAAATACGCGGGTCTGACCGGTGCCCAGGTGTTTACCGGCAAGGAAGCCATCGCCCTGGACAGTGCGGCCAAAACGGTAACGCTGCGGGATGTGGATACCGGCGCCGAGGAAACGCAAGGCTATGACAAGCTCATCCTGGCGGTGGGGGCCGAGCCCTTTGTGCCTCCTGTGGCAGGGACTGAGCTGCCCGGCGTGTTCCGGATGCGTACCCCGGACGATGCCATCGAGGCACGCGCCTGGGCGGAGCAGAACAGCTGCCGCAAGGCCGTGGTGGTCGGCGGCGGGTTTATCGGCCTGGAAGTGGCTGAAAACCTGATGGCAAGAGGTCTCTCCGTCACGGTCGTGGATATGGCCTCACAGCTGATGCCCAACATTTTTGACCCGGAAATGGCCGGATACGTCAAGCGCCAGCTCCAGGCCAAGGGAATGCGCGTGCTCACCGGCACGGCCCTGAAAGGCATTGCGGGAACCGAAAAGGCGGAAGGCGTGGAGACCGACGCCGGTCTGCTGCCCGCCGATCTGGTGGTGCTGGCCATCGGCGTGCGCCCGGCCACGGCATTCTTGGAAGGCAGCGGCCTGGATCTGTTCAAAGGAACCATCCGGGTGGATGCCCGCCAGCAGACCAACCTGTCCGATGTCTATGCGGTGGGCGACTGCGCCATGGTGTTCAACGCGCTGACCGGCAAGCCCCAGTGGTCGGCCATGGGGTCCACGGCCAACCTGACGGGCCGCTGCCTGGCCCGCAATCTCTCGGGGCATGAGGCGCTCTACGGCGGATGCCTGGGTACCGGTGTTGTCCGCCTGATGGAAGGCCTCAACGCAGGCCGGACCGGCCTGACCGAGGCACAGGCAAAAGATGCCGGTTACGATCCGGTCTCCGTCGTCTGCGTCACCGACGACAAGGCACACTATTATCCCGGCGCCGGTGCGTTCATTACCAAGCTCATTGCCGACCGTGCCAGCCACAAGCTCCTGGGCATTCAGGTGCTGGGCGGCGGTGCCGTGGACAAGATGGTGGACATTGCCGTCACCGGTATTTCCATGGGAGCAACACTGGAGAACTTCGACACGCTGGACTTTGCCTATGCGCCGCCGTTCTCCACCGCCATTCATCCCTTTGTGCAGGCCTGCTACATTCTGGAAAACAAGCTGTCCGGGGCGTTTGAGACCTTTACCCCGGCAGAGTACGCCGCCGGAGCAGCCGCGGACTATCAGGTCATCGATGTACAGCCCCAGGCGGCTATTCCCGGCGCCCGCTGGGTCAACCTCTCCGCGGTCCATGGCCCCATTGAGGGTCTGGCACCCGACGCAAAGCTGCTTCTGGTCTGCGCAAGAGGCAAGCGCGGCTACTTCCTGCAGAACCGGCTGAAAGCCTGCGGCTACACCAACACCCGCGTGCTGGAAGGCGGCGTGACCTTCAACCAGGTCAAGGTGGACCTCAAGGGGAAGATCCCGCCCGAGGAGATCAAACGGGTCAAGGGCCTGGGCTGCCTGCAGGACAAGCGCTATCCCGACCGCTTTAATGTGCGTGTCATTACCCGTAACGGCAAGATCACGGCGGAGGAACAGCGGGCCATCGCCCAGGCCGCCGAGCGTTACGGCTCCGGCGAGGTCACCATGACCACCCGTCTGACCCTGGAGATCCAGTGCGTACCGTATGACAAGCTGGACGCCCTGCGGGAGGAACTGGCCCGGGCCGGGCTGTTGACCGGCGGCACCGGCTCTCTGGTGCGCCCGATCGTTTCCTGCAAGGGAACGACCTGCCAGTACGGTCTGCTGGATTCCTTCGGTCTGAGCGAGAAGCTGCACGAGCGGTTCTACATCGGCTACCACGACGTCACCCTGCCTCATAAGTTCAAGATCGCGGTGGGCGGCTGTCCCAACAACTGTGTCAAGCCCGATCTGAACGACCTGGGCATCGTGGGACAGCGCGTCCCCATGATCGACCCGTCCAAGTGCCGCGGCTGTGCCAAGTGCCTGGTGGAGGCCAACTGCCCCATCCATGTGGCCAAGCTGAAAGACGGTACCCTGCACATTGATCCCAACGCCTGCAACCACTGCGGACGCTGCAAGGGCAAGTGCCCGTTCGGAGTGACCGAGGAATTTACCGACGGCTACAGGATCTATCTGGGCGGACGCTGGGGCAAAAAGATTGCCCACGGCCATCCCATGGACAAGATCTTTACCTCCGAGGAGGAAGTGCTGGACATCGTTGAGCGCGCCATCCTCTTCTTCCGGGATGAAGGCATTACCGGCGAGCGCTTTGCCGACACCATTGACCGTCTGGGCTTTGACTATGTCCAGAACAAGCTGATGACGGCAACCGTGGACAAATCTGCCGTGCTGAACAAGACGGTGATCGGCGGCGCCAGCTGCTGAGCACCGGCTGCGGCATCGCATAACCCAAAACGAACGGAAACCGGGCAGGTGACAGCCCTGCCCCAATCAAAAAGCACGCTGAATCTCTGACGGAAATCCGCCTAAAGATTCAGCGTGCTTTTATTTGTGAGGTCACTGCCGCGGGGAAGGAACAGCAAGGGGAGAACTGTCAATCCTTTTGCATGACAAAATTGGTCAGCAGAATGCCTTTTCTTTCGACCTGCTGCTCCCGCACCACACGGTAGCCCCGGTGCTCAAAGAAGGGTCGGGCAGTGATGGAGGCATGGGTGGTATACGGGCCGGGAACAGCCTGTTCCAGCGCGTCGCACAGGGCGGTGGCGATGCCGCGGCCCTGGTAGTCTTTGTGCACATACAGCCGGTCCAGATAGCCATCGGAAGCCATGTCTCCAAAGCCGACGATCACGCCGTCCAAAACGGCCACAAGGCTGTGGTGCTCCGACAGAGAGCGGTCCCACGCGGCAAGGTCTACGTGACCGTCCGCCCAGGCATCCAGCTGAGGCGGGGTGTAGTCCCGGGCGTTGACGGTATGTACGGTGTCATAAAAGAGCCCGGCCAGGACAGGGCAGTCCTGTGTGCGGTAGGGGCGAAGCTGCATGGCAAATCCTCCTTTGGGCAAATCGGCGGGGCAGGGGAGAGGGAATCCCGCTGCACGGCACGACAAAGCCGCCGCGGGGCAACATAAGCCCGCGGCGGCGATTGGGTTTGAGGGGAAGAATTACTTCTTCTGGACGTACTTGAGGCAGTCGAGCATAACTGCGACGAGGATGATGATACCGGAGAAGACGAACTGGAGGTTCGTGTCGATACCAAGGGTGGTCAGGGAGTAAGTCAGAGCGGTGAAGATGAAGACACCGACGACCACGCCGGAGATCTTACCGATACCGCCGGTGAAGGAGACACCGCCGACAACGCAGGCCGCGATGGCGTCCATTTCCCAGCCCTGGCCGTAAGCGGCAGAACCGGAGCCGACCATACGGATGCATTCCAGCCAGGAGCCGAAGCCGTACAGGATACCGGCCAGGATGAAAGCGCCCACGGTGACGCGGAAGACGGAGATACCGGAGACAGCGGCTGCCTCGGGGTTGCCGCCGACCGCGAACAGGTTCTTACCAAAGGTGGTCTTGTTCCAGATGAACCAGACGATCACGACCGCAGCAACAGCCCACAGGATGATGGTGGGGAAACCGCCGATCTTGGGGATGATCATGCTGGGGATATCGGTCTCGATGCCGCCGAAGGAAACGCCCTTGGTGGAGTAGGTGACCAGACCGAAGATGACCAGCATGTTTGCCATGGTGGAGATGAAGGGGTGCATCTTGAACTTGGCGGTGAAGAAGCCTGCGATGGTGGTGAAGATGGTGCACAGGATGATGCAGACGATCAGAGCCAGGAACACGCGGACGATGACCGGCAGGCCGGTGAAGTCAAACACATGGCCAAAGACCGAGCCGGTGTTGACGCCCTTGTGCATGATGATGGTGGCGGCGGTCATGCCCATACCGACCATACGGCCGATGGACAGGTCGGTGCCGGCCAGAAGGATCAGGCCTGCAACGCCCAGAGCCAGGAACATACGGGGAGAAGCCTGCTGCAGAATGTTCAGGATGTTGTTGACAGTCAGCAGCGGAACGTTCTTGACGATGGGGGTGATGATGCACAGCGCGATGAAAATGACGATGATCGCGATGTACAGACCGTTGCGCAGCAGGAAGTCGCGGCGGTTGAAGGTGTACTTGTAGTTCTCCCAGCGCTGAGCGATCGTCTCGGCGACGGTGAACTTGGACAGGCGCAGCATATCGATCAGGTGATACTTGTAATCGAACGCGGCATGCTGACGGTCCTTGACGGCCTGCAGGTCCTTGTCGCGCTGCATCTTGGCGTCAAACAGGCGGTTTTTGTAGACGTATTTCTCGTCCCTGATCTCCTGCTGGTCGGTCAGCTTGGCAACCGTGGCCTGGTGATCCTTTTCCAGCTGGGCGACAGCAGCCTGGTAATTTGCCAGAGCGGCGGCCTTTTCTTCCTTGCAGCTGGCAACCACGTACTGATAGTACTCGCTGTTGTAGTGAGCTTTCAGGTAAGCCTCGGCGTCAGCGATCAGCTTGGAGATCTGGTCCTTGTTCTTGGCTTCCACTGCCTTGGCGGTTTCCAGAGCAGCCTTCAGCTTTTTCTCGCGGGAAGCCTTTTCCTCGGCAGTATAGATGCGGTCGCGCTTGAGGTTGTCCAGGTCATTCTGGAGGTTGACGACCTTTTCGGTGCCGTCGACGCGCAGTTCGTCGATCTGAGCCTGAATCTTGCCGACGTAATCATCGATCGGCTTGCGGAGCTCGGCTTCCCGCTCCGCAGAAAGAATGGTACTGTTTGTCATCGTACTATTAGCCATTTGTTTATCCCCCACTCACAGGTATTTCGCACTCAGCCTCAAAAGCTCTTCCTGGTTTGTCTCCTTGGTGTTGACAATGCCGGAAAGATGTCCGTTGGACATAACGCCGATGCGGTTGGTAATGCCGAGGATCTCGGGCATCTCAGAGGAGACGACAATGATCGTCTTGCCCTGTTTTGCCATCTGGATGATCAGCTCGTAGATCTCGTATTTGGCGCCGACGTCGATACCGCGCGTGGGCTCGTCCATCATAAAGATCTGGGGCTCACGTTCCAGCCACTTGCCGAAAATGACTTTCTGCTGGTTGCCGCCGGACAGGCTGGAGATCATATCGTCGGGACCCAGGCACTTGGTGTGCATGATCTTGATCTCTTTGCTGGTGGCTTTGACCATCTTGGGGTTGGAAAGCGCCATGCCGGTCTTGTACTGGTTCAGGTTGGCAATGGTGGTATTGAAGGTCAGGTCACATTTCAGGAACAGACCGTTGGCCTTGCGTTCCTCGGTGATCAGCGCGAAACCGTGCTCAATGGCCTCGTGGGCATTGTTGAAGTTCATCAGCCGGTCGCGGAAATAAACGCGTCCGGCCGCGCGGGTGCGCACGCCGAAGATGGTTTCCAGAAGTTCTGTACGGCCGGCGCCTACCAGGCCGTACAGACCGAAGATCTCGCCCTTGCGCACATCAAAGGTGATGTCCTGCAGATGGGGCTCGTACTTGGTGGACAGGTGCTGAATGGACAGGATGGGCTCGCCGGGGGTGTTGTCCACGGGCGGGAAGCGGCTCTCCAGAGAGCGGCCGACCATGGCGGCGATGAGCTCGTTCATGTCGGTATCCTTGGTAGACTTGGTCATGACCAGGTTGCCGTCACGCAGAACGGAGACTTCATCGCAGATCTCAAAGATCTCGTCCATCTTGTGCGAGATGTAAATCAGCGAAATGCCCTGGGATTTGAGCATCCGCATCATTTCAAACAGTTTGTCAACTTCCTGCACCGTCAGGGAGGAAGTGGGCTCGTCCAGGACGATGACCTGGGCGTTGTAGGAGATCGCCTTGGCGATCTCACACATCTGCCGCTGCGAAACCGACATGTTGCGCATCGGCTGGGTCAGGTTGACGGTCATGCCCAGTTTGCGGAACAGGTCAGCCGCCTTCTTTTTCATTTGTCCTTCGTCAACGACGCCCATGGAGTTGACCGGGTACCGGCCGAGGAACAGGTTGTCGATCACACTGCGCTCGAGGCACTGGTTCAGCTCCTGGTGGACCATGGCGATACCGTTTTCCAGGGCATCCTTCGGGCCGGAGAAGCTGATCTCCTTGCCGTTGAGGAAGATCTTGCCCTCGTCCTTCTGGTAGGTGCCGAAGAGACATTTCATCATAGTGGACTTACCGGCGCCGTTTTCGCCCATAAGACCCATGACAGTACCGCGCTTTACATCCAGGTTGATGTGGTCAAGCACTCGGTTGCGGCCGAATGACTTGCACATACCGCGAATTGACAAGACGATATCATCTTTCGCTTCTGCCATTCTCGTTACTCCCGTTTCTGCATATTGACGGGGGAGACCCCGCCTGCGTTTTCATAAAAAAGCGCTATTAGGGAGGGTGTATTCTCCCCAATGGAGAAATTCCTTCTCCCTAATAGCGTTGTGGTTACTTAGTGGTCAGGTTTCGGTGCAGTCGCTCAGGATCACTGGCTCAGCAGAGAGGTGTAGGAGGACGCGTTGTCGGTCTTGACCATGTTGATGGCGAAGGCGTCGTACGCATCGGGGTTGCCCAGACGGTTGGTGATGTTGCCCTCGGTCTGGCCGTCGCCGCCGATGTAGTCAACCTTCAGGTTGAGCAGATCGTCGTACTTCTCCAGCAGGGGCTGATAGGTGGCGCTCAGGAAGTTGTCGGCAGCATTGTAGATGTCGAGCCAGACGGTCTTCTCGGGATGAGCGGTGGCATCCAGCTGGTTGGAAACCGGAGCGTAAGGAACGGTGGAATCCAGGTAATCCTGGTAGTTGTCAGCGGTGACAGCCACGTTCAGAGCGTAGTAAGAACGGGAAGCCTCGTCGTAGTAGTAGACGTCGTCGCTCAGGACGTTGCCAGCGTCGTCAGCAGTGGCGATACCGGTGTTGATGTCAACGCCGTCGAGAGCGTTACGGATGAGGCGGAGGGTCAGGTAAGCCTGAACGTCAGCGTGCTGGCTGATGGTTCCGCCGTAACCGTCGGCGATGGCTTCAACAGCGTCGGCGTTGGCGTCGTAGCCGAAGGTGGGGACGCCTGCGTCACGGGACCAGATGTTGAACATGGCCATGCCCATGCCGTCGTTGTTGGAGATGACGAGGTCGATGTTCTCGCCCATGGAGGAAGTCCAGGTGGTCAGCGCGGTGCTGGCGGTGGAAGCATCCCAGGTGGCGCCGGCGGAGTTCTTCATTTCCTGAGAAGCGAGCTCACGGACGATGAAGGTCTTGCCGTCAACTTCGATGGAGCCGTCCTGAACCTGGGGGGCCTTGCCTTCCAGGTTGGTGCCGACGGGATCGGAGACGATGCCGTTCTCACCCTCAACAGCGGTGCCCAGAGCAGAGCGGACGCCGCGGGTACGGGCGATGGAGTCGTTGTGGCCGATATCGCCGATGGCCAGAACGTAGCCGATGATGCCGTCGCCGTTGCGGTCGATGGTGTCGGCGTGGGCCGCGATGTAGTCAGCGACCATCTTGCCCTGCAGCTCAGCGCCCTGGTTGGCGTCGAAGCCGACGTAGTAGGTGTTGTCGTTGAAGGTCAGAGCTTCCATGTCCAGCTCGCCGGTGGTGCTGTTGGAGGGCTGACGGTTGTACCAGACCAGGGGCTTGTCCTTGTTGGCGACAGTGCCGGTCTCGGTGGAGGTGGAGGTAGAAGCGGAGGCATCCTCAGAGGTGCCGGCCGCGGAGGAAGAACCCGACGCGGTGTCGCCGGAGCAGGCTGCCAGGCTCAGGGCCATAGCCGCTGCCAGGGTCAGTGCAAGTGCTTTTTTCATAGTCGTTCTCCTTTTTGTCTTTCGATTTGGCGAACCCTCCCTATCTGGGCCCGCCTGACACTACTTATGCTAAAGGAAAACGAGTGCAAAAACAAGGTGAAAATTCACCGAAAGAGAGGCAAAAAATTATCCAAATAAGACAATATGCAAAAATAAGTTTAGTTTCTATTGTGCAAGTTGCTTAATTTTGGCGCTGTTCAAAGGCAAAAAGGGCCTTTTGACTGTCCATTGTAAATATATTGTTACGATCTACGATCCGGGTGGAAGTATCCACGGTCCGCTCCAGGCCGGAACCCTGTCCGGTCAGCAGTTTGTAGGCGCTTTCCACGCCCAGATAGCCCATGGCATAGGGGTTCTGGACGATAAGCGCATCCACGGAGCCTTCCTGCAGGCCGTCCACCGTCACCACGTTGGAGTCAAACCCGACCAGGAACACCGTGTCTGAAAGGCCCAGCTCCTCCACGGCGCTGGCCGCACCCACGCAGGTGGGCTCGTTGAAGGCCAGCAGAACGTTGATCTCGGGGTACTGCTGCAAAAGACCGGCGGTATCGTTCTGGGCGTGCTGAGCTTCGGCCAGGGTGTTGATGACGGCGGTGATCTCGGCACGGCCGCTGGCGGTAAAGGTGTCCACGGCCCCGCGTTCCCGCTCCTGACCGTTGGCGCTGCTGATGTCATAGTTGACGATGCCGACCTTCAGCTCGCCCTCCACCCGGTCAAGGGCAACCTGGGCGGCCATCTGCCCGGCGGCATAGTTGTCGGTGCCGATGTAGGTGCTGACCGCCTCCGAGTCCACATTGCTGTCGATGGCCACGATCTTGACGCCCTGGCTGGCGGCACGGTCGATGGCATCGGCGTTGTTCTCGTAATCGATGGCGGAAAAGACCAGGGCCTCGGCGCCTTCGGAGACAGCCTGTGCGACCATCTGGTTCTGGGTCTCGTAGTCCTCCTCCGTTTCAGGGCCTAGGATGTTGAGCTTGAGGTTGTACTCGGTGGCGGCGGCTTCGGCTCCGGCAAAGACCGACAGCCAGAACTCGGTCTCGGTGGATTTTGCCACCAGTGCCACCGAGTGCTGCGTCGACGATACCGTGTCCGACGCACAGCCGCACAGGCAGGCGAGGGCCAGCGCCGCGCAGGCAAATGCCCGTTTATTTCGTATCATGGTCGCCCTCCCGTACCTTGGGCATGCGGATTTCCACACAGGTGCCGACATCCGGCTCGCTGGTGATATGCAGCCCGTAATTTTTGCCGAAATAGATTTTGAGCCGGTCGTTGACGTTCTTGATGCCGATGCCGGTGCGGTCTTTGGGACCACGCTGCATGATGGCTTCGATCTGCTCCGGCGTCATGCCCACGCCGTTGTCCTGCACAAAGAAAACGATGTCTCCGCCGTCCTGCCGGACCCGCACGTCGATGTGCCCTTCCTCCACCATCAGGTCCAGACCGTGGTTGATGGCGTTCTCAATGATGGGCTGCAGGGTGATCTTGTTGCAGAGATAATCAAGGCATTCGGGGTCTACGTCAAATTCGTAGGTGAACTGGTTCTTGTAGCGGTATTTCTGGATCTGGAGATAGCTCTCCGCGTGCTCGATCTCCTTGGAGATGGGGATGAGCTCGTGCCCTTTGCTGATGCTGATGCGGAACAGCCGGGCCAGGGCATGGACCATCTTGACGGCGTCGGCGGTGCGGCCCTGCTCACACATCCAGGCGATGGAGTCCAGGGTGTTGTACAGAAAATGGGGGTTGATCTGAGCCTGCAACGCCTTCAACTCGGTCTTGCGCAGGTTGACCTCCTCCTCACGGACGGTGGTCATCAGTTCCTGAATGCGCACCACCATGTGCCCGAAGGAATTGGACAGTTCCTGCACTTCCCGGGTGCCGCCCACCGGACGGTAGGTGAAGTGGTCCGCGTCGGTCTCGAAGCTTTCCATGGCGGAGGCCAGTCCGCGCAGGGGACGGCCCAGCAGCTGGGAAAGCAGCCAGCTGGTTAGCAGCGCCGCGGCCAGCACCACAAAAGCCAGCAAAATGGAAAGGTGGATCATCTCGGTGACATTGCGGTTGACCAGTTCGTCTACATAGCTGACGCCCACTACCCGCCAGTCGCTGTTTTCGATGCTGGTGACGCAGTAAATGACGGTGTCGTCCGCGTAGGCGCCGTCCTCCAGGGCGGCCAGGGCAGAGGTGTCCTCCGACTTCAGCCCCGAATAAATGAGCTGCTGCTGGGGGTGGTAGATGATGTTGCCGTCGGTGTCCATCAAAAAGCAGTAACCGCGCTGTCCGATGCCCACGTTGTTGATGTAGCTGGAAATGCTGGAAAAGCTCAGGTCCAGAGATACCCAGGCGGCTTCCTCGCTGCCGGTCAGCGGAGCGGTCATGGTGACGACCCAGGGATAGTAGCCTTCAAAGATGGTCTCCACGTGGGGCGCAGTCATATAAGGCCCGCCGGAAGAGCGAGCCTTGTCGATGTCGAAGGAAAGGTTCCGGAAAATGTTCTCCTTGGGTTCGTGGTTCAGGGACCAGCAGTCCAGCAGAGTGCCGTCGGAGGAATAGCTGGTCACCGCCACCACATCGGGGCGGAACTTCAAAAAAGCGGACAGCAGTTCATCGCGGCTGTCCGCACTTTCCGACATGGATTGCTCCACCAGCTGCATGGCCTGGTCCATATCCAGCAGATAGTTTCCCACCGTGTTGGATACCTGGGAGACAGCCTGGGCGCTGCTGGTCTGGGCGCTCTGCACCATGGCGCTGCGGTACCGGTCCAGGAACAGGAAGATGCAGCAGCACAGGATGACGGCCACCACGCCCACGACCATGGAGACAAGGATGGTCGTGATGCGCAGGCCGGTATGCGGGCAGCGGTCTTTCAAGACGCGTCACCCGCCTTTTCGGAGCCCAGTCTGCGCCGCAGGGCGTTGGGGGACTCGCCGCAGTATTTTTTGAAGCAGTAGCTGAAATAGTGCTGGTCGGTGTAGCCGCAGCGCTGGGCGACCTCCTGGATCTTGAGGTTGGAGGATGCCAGAAGCTCCCGCGCGGCGTCCATCCGCTTGCGGATCAGAATGTTGATGAAAGTTTCGCCGGCATACTTTTTGATGCAGGCGCTCAGGTGGTTGGGGCTGACATCCAGCATTCCGCTCAGGGATACCAGGGACAGGTCGGCGTCCATGTAATGCTGGTCCAGGGCGTCCAACGCCCGCTTGCACAGCAGGTTGCCGCCTTTGGCTGCGGGGACAAGGTCGCTGATGAACTGGGCGCCGCCCTCGGTGGGGTCGCCCTGGCGCAGGGCTTCCATGGCTTCCCGGTAGGCATCGTGCAGGCCGGTCAGCGACCGGGCCGCACGGCTGACGCCGATGCGGCAGTGCTTGCCCAGAACGCGGGCGGCCACCTGGGGGATCTCGTCGGCCAGAATGTGCAGGTACTCGTCAAAGTCGGAAGGGGTGCCCAGCAGCACCGAGATGACCTTGCCTGCCGCAAAAAAGCTGACGCTGCGCAGGTATTTGGCAGCCAGCGTATCCACCGACGTCACAAAGGAGGGGGCGGTGCAGTTGGCGCAGTCCTCGTCCAGAAGGGTGGAGACCATCACGGTATAGCAGGGCTTGTCATCCAGATCGCGCAAAAGCCCGCACTGCCGGGCGTAGGCTTCGGCCTGGGCCTCACCTTCCGACTCGGCATAGTCGTCCAGCACCAGGGGCATCAGCATGGCGGCGCGCATATCCTGGCCCGCGGCCTGGGCATCGGCCTGGCGGAACATGGCAAACTTTTCGTCGATCTTCTGACGGATGTTGCGCAGCTCGGCGGCAAGACCTTCCATGGTCAGGGGCTTGAGCATATAGCTGATGATGTTGTACTGGATGGCCTGTTTGGCGTACTCGAAATCATCGTAGCCGCTCAAAAAGGCGATGTTCATGGCAGGGCGGATCTCCCGCACCTGCCGGGCCAGCTCGATGCCGGAAATAAAGGGCATCCGGATGTCGGTCAAAAGCAGGTCGGGTTCGCGCTTTTCCACAAGCTGCAGGGCGTCCAGGCCGTTGCTGGCGCTGCCTACCAGCCGGAACCCCAGTTCCTGCCAGGGAATCATTGAGCAGACAGCTTCGCGCAGTTCGTCCTCATCGTCGGCGACGATCACGGTGTACAATGTCTTTACGGCCATTGGGATCCATGTCCTTTCTCTTTTGGGGGCGCTGACGGCCGCGGAAAAGCAGGGGGCTTTCCGGTTGTCTCAGGGGGGCGGCGTCGGGGGCGCGTTTTTGGGAAACCCAAAGGTTTCACACAGTTTCATTGCCTTAAGAGTAAAACATTTGCACGCTCTTGTCAATTTCCGGTCTGACCCCGCTGACCGCCGCGTATACCATTATAGTAGCAGGGCGAAATCCGCCGGAAAGGACGCCCCTCGGCAACCCGTGCCGGCGCCAGGAGACAGCAATCGTCAGAAAAGCCGGAAAACTGCATCTTGTGTTCAGGTCCCGAGTGCGGTACAATAGATAAAAATCTGACGCTGGCAGGAGCGGAAGGCTCGCCCGGCGGATTTTTTGGGAAAAGCATGACACGGGGTGAATGATGATCCCCGTCCGGCGGCAGACCTGCCGCACAAACCGACAAACAATATATGGAGATGAATGTATGGGTAAATATTTCGGCACCGACGGCTTCCGCGGGGAGGCCAACATCAACCTGACCGCCGACCACGCATACAAAGTCGGCCGTTTCCTCGGCTGGTATTATAATGAGAAACGCCGCCGCGATGCAGAAGCCGGCCGCGCCGTTCCGCAAGGCCCCGCCCGCATCGTCATCGGCAAGGACACCCGCCGTTCCAGTTATATGTTCGAGTACAGCCTGGTGGGCGGTCTGGTGGCCTCCGGTGCGGACGCCTATCTGCTGCATGTCACCACCACCCCCTCGGTGGCCTACGTGGCCCGGGTGGACGGCTTTGACTGCGGCATCATGATCTCGGCCTCCCACAACCCCTACTATGATAACGGCATCAAGCTCATCAACGGTCAGGGCGAAAAGATGGACGAGGAGACCATCGCCCTGGTGGAAGCCTACCTGGACGGCAACCTGGACGCCTTCGGCCAGCACTGGGACGAGTTACCCTTTGCCCACAAGGACAAGATCGGCTGCACCGTGGACTACATCTCCGGCCGTAACCGCTACATCGGCTACCTTATCAGCCTGGGCATGTACTCCTTCCGCGGCGTCAAGGTCGGTCTGGACTGCGCCAACGGCTCCAGCTGGAACATCGCCAAGGCGGTGTTCGACGCCCTGGGCGCCACTACCTATGTCATCAATGCCGAACCCAACGGCCTGAACATCAACCTGAACGCCGGCTCCACCCATATCGAGGGCCTGCAGAAGTTCGTGGTGGAGAAGGGCCTGGACATCGGCTTTGCCTACGACGGCGACGCCGACCGCTGCCTCTGCGTGGATGAAAAGGGCGAGGTCATCACCGGCGACCACATCCTGTACATCTACGGCCGCTACATGAAAGAGCGCGGCAAGCTCATCGGCAACACCGTGGTCACCACCGTCATGTCCAACTTCGGCCTGTACAAGGCGCTGGATGAACTGGACATCGGCTACGCCAAGACCGCCGTGGGCGACAAGTACGTCTACGAGTATATGCAGCAGCACGGCTGCCGCATCGGCGGCGAGCAGAGCGGCCACATCATCTTCAGCAAGTATGCCTCCACCGGCGACGGCATCCTGACCAGCCTCAAACTGATGGAAGTCATGCTGGCCCGCAAAAAGCCCATGAGCGAACTGGCCGCCCCCCTCAAGATCTACCCGCAGGTTCTGGAAAACGTCAAGGTCACCGACAAGACCGCGGCCCAGAACGACGCCGATGTGCAGGCAGCGGTCAAGGCCGTGGCCGAGGCACTGGGCGATACCGGCCGCATCCTGGTCCGTGAGTCCGGCACCGAGCCCCTGGTCCGCGTGATGGTGGAGGCCCCCGACAAGGAGACCTGCCAGAAACATGTGGACAGCGTGGTCAACGTCATCCGGGAAAAGGGATACGCCGTCGACTGACGGGGAAAAATCTCCTTGACGGGAGCAGTTTTCTGTGATATTATGATAAAGCCGCTTGGCAAGGGCACGAAAAGTGCGTCTGTTCGCAGACACCGCCTGACCCAGCGAGACTTATTGAAAGAGGTTTTACACATGTACGCAGTGATCGTTACCGGTGGCAAGCAGTACAGCGTCAAGGTCGGCGACAGCATCTTCGTCGAGAAGCTGGGCGCTGAGGCTGATTCTGAAGTCACCTTTGACCGTGTCCTGGCTGTTGGCGAGGAGGGCAGCGTCAAGGTCGGCGCTCCCGTTGTCGAGGGCGCTAGCGTTGTCGGCAAGGTCGTCAAGAATGGCAAGGGCAAGAAGCTGAACATTCTGACCTATCGTCCCAAGAAGGGCAGCATGGTCCGCAAGGGCCATCGTCAGCCCTACACCAAGGTGGAAATCACCGCGATCAACGGCTAAGGAGGGAACACACAATGGCACATAAAAAAGGCGTAGGCTCCACGAAAAACGGCCGTGACTCCGAGGCAAAGCGCCTGGGCGTCAAGCGCGGCGACGGCCAGTTCGTTCTGGCGGGCAACATCATCGTGCGTCAGCGCGGCACCCACATCCATCCGGGTGAGGGCGTCGGCATCGGCAGCGACGATACCCTGTTCGCTCTGGTTGACGGCCATGTTCATTTCGAGCGCATGGGCCGTGACCGCAAGCGTTGCACTGTCAAACAGTAAAAACCAGCTTGGGCGGGCCGCCAAGGCCCGCCCAAATTTTTTTGGGCAGACTAAAACCACGGCAGACGGTTCTGCCTGTATCGCATTTCTGCGGCAACCCGCCGGACGGGGGCCGCGGTCTGTCTGACCGGATCGATTCGTAACAACGCGGGGGCCATGCTTCCCGCCCAGGCAAGAAAGAGGTAATACCCGATGCCCGGTAATTTTATTGATGTAGCGACCATCTGGGTCCATGGCGGCAAGGGCGGCGACGGCTGTGTCAGCTTCCACCGCGAAAAATTCGTTGCGGCGGGCGGTCCCGACGGCGGCGACGGCGGCCGCGGCGGCAGCATCGTCTTTGTGGCGGACGACAACCTGTCCACCCTGATGGACTTCCGCTACAAGCGCAAGTACACCGCTCCCGACGGTGAGAACGGCCGCGGCGCCCGCCAGAAAGGCCGTGACGCCGAGGACCTCGTCATCCGCGTACCCCGTGGCACCGTGCTGAAAGAGGCGGAGTCCGGCCTGGTGGTGGCAGACCTTTCCGGGGATGAACCCGTGGTCGTGGCCAAGGGCGGCCGCGGCGGCTGGGGCAACGCCCGGTTTGCCACTCCCACCCGTCAGATCCCCAAGTTTGCCAAGCCCGGCCTGCCCGGTGAGGAACTGCACCTGACCCTGGAACTCAAGGTCATTGCCGACGTGGGCCTCATCGGCTTCCCCAACGTGGGCAAGTCCACCCTCATCAGCGTTATCAGCGCGGCCAAGCCCAAGATCGCCAACTACCATTTTACCACCCTGACCCCCGTGCTGGGCGTGGTGCGCGTCGGCCCCGAGCAGAGCTTTGTCTGCGCCGACATCCCCGGCCTGATCGAAGGCGCCGCCGAGGGCGTTGGCCTGGGCCACGATTTCCTGCGCCACGTGGAGCGCTGCCGCCTGCTGCTGCACGTGGTGGACGTCTCCGGCTGCGAGGGCCGCGACCCCAAGCAGGATTTTGAGCAGATCAACCATGAGCTGGAAGGCTTCTCCGCCGAGCTGTCCACCCGTCCCCAGATCGTTCTGGGCAACAAGTGCGACATTGCCACCCCGGAACAGGTGGAGGAATTCCGCCGGTATATCGAGGCCAAGGGTCTGACCTTCCTGCCCATCTCGGCGGCCACCCGCCAGGGCATCGACGGCCTGCCCGCCCTGGTCTGGCAGCGGCTGTCCCAACTGCCCCCCGTCAAGGTGTATGAGGCGGAGTATGTCCGTCCAGACCTGTCCAACCAGCCCAAGCGGCCCTTTACGGCCCAGCGAACCGGCGAACATGAGTTCAGCGTGGATGCACCCTGGCTGGAGCGTATCCTGGCCGGCACCAACGTGGAGGACTACGAGAGCCTGCAGTATTTCCAGACTCAGCTGGGCGATTCCGGCATTCTGGATGAACTGGTCCGCCTGGGTGTCGAGGAGAACGACACCATCAAGATCGGCGAGTACGAGTTCGACTATGTCTACTAAGAAAGGCGGCGCAGCATATGCTGTTTGAAGCAGCGCCCAAAATTGACATCCGGGAGCAAAGCCCGCTGTCCCTGGCTTTTGTGGGGGACGCGGTGCTGGAACTTCTGGTGCGGCAGCGTCTGGTGGAGACCACCCGGCTGCTGCCCGGCCGCCTGCATACGGCGGCCACGCGGTATGTGTCGGCCCGGGCCCAGAGCAGGGAACTGGCCATCCTGGAACCGGTCCTGACGGAGGAGGAAGCCAACGTGCTGCGGCGGGGCAAAAACGCCAGCAAAGCCACGGTGGCCAAGCACGCCACCGCGCAGGAGTACCGTGCTTCCACGGGATTTGAGTGCCTGCTGGGCTACCTGTATCTGAAAGGCCGCAACGACCGCATCCTGGAACTGTTCGATCTGCTGTGGCAGGGCTTTGACCCCGACGCCGCAGAGTGAACGGCAGGACAAACGACAAAGCAAGGCAGCAGCAGAGGGGCCGCCCATGATGGGAGATGCCCGCTCTGCCGCTGCCTTTGTTCTGACAGCAGGGATCAGAAATTACTTCTTGCGCTCGCCGTCCATGCACTTGCCGCCGCAGTTGGTGGCACGGTTGGTCGTCTTGCTGGAGACGCTGTTCTCGGCGGCATTGCTGCCGGTCTTGTTGGTCGTCTTCATGCGCTCGGACGCCTTGTTGGTGGTGCGATTGGTGGTTTTCTGCTGGGTTTTCTCGTTCTTGGCCATGGTGGGACCTCCTTCCCTGAAAGTTCTGGTCTTGAATGGCCGCCGCAGCCGTGTCCGGACCGCGCAGATCCTCTTCCGGCGGCCGCACACGGCTGCCCGAGCCCCTGCCCTGTCAAAACCCGGCTTTAGGTGGTCACGCCGATAGTTTGCCCGCCCCCTGAGCCGAATATACAATCTCATGATCGCCAAAAGAAAGGAGCCGCTGTCCTATGCCCGAATACTTTGAGACGCGGGAACGCGCACTGCTGGGCGCACGTTATGAGGAACTCTACCATCCCGCCACCGAGACGGCTGCCCGGGGCGTGACGGTCAACGCCTTGCGCTGTACGCCCGGCGAATTTGCAGTCGGGGCAGGGATAGAGCTGTCGCCCTCGCCCTTTTGCGACCGGGCGTTTCTGGCTCCGGCGGATTTCCGCCCCGGACGGCACCCCTGGCACCATGCGGGGGTCTTTTACGCCCAGGAGCCCAGTGCAGCCTCCGCCGCGCCGCTGCTGGGGGTGGAGCCGGGCATGAAAGTCTGCGACCTCTGCGCAGCTCCCGGCGGTAAGAGCAGTCAGCTGGCCGCAGCCCTGCAGGGAAGGGGCCTTCTTTTGGCCAACGAGTATGTGGCCGCCCGGGCGGAGATTTTGCGCCAGAACCTGGAACGGATGGGTGTGGCCAACGCCGTTGTCACCAACGAGACGCCCGCCCGCCTGGCCGCTGCTATGCCGGGATATTTTGACCGGGTGCTGGTGGACGCTCCCTGTTCGGGGGAGGGGATGTTCCGCAAGGAGCCTGCCGCTCTGGCCCAGCACAGCGAGGCCCTGGTGTGGCAGTGCGCGGCGCTGGCGGCGGAGATACTGGACGCGGCGGCGGAACTGCTGGCGCCGGGAGGCGTGCTGGTCTTTTCCACCTGCACCTTCTCCCCGGAGGAGGACGAGGCCCAGGTGGCGGCGTTCCTGACCCGCCATCCGGAGTTTGTCCAGCAGGACCTGTCCGGTGTGGGCTTCGGCCGCCCCGGCGAGGCCAACCGCGCCCCGGAAACGCCGGGCTTTTCGGCGGCTGCCTGCCGCCGTATCTGGCCTGCGGACGGCGGGGAAGGGCACTTCATCGCCCGCATGCAAAAGCGCCCTGATGCTCCCCGGGCGGAACTCCCCCGCGCCGAGCGCCCTGCCAAAAAGGGCAAAGGCCGGGAAAACAAAGGCAAGGGCGGCGCGGCGGATGCCGGTGCGGCCTGGCGCAGTTTTGCAAAGGAATGCTTCCCGGCGCTTGCCGGCTGCGGGGTGGAGACGCCCGGTGAACTGGTGGTACTGCCGCCCGAAGAACTGCCCCCGCTGGGGCGCCTGCATGTGCTGCGGGCGGGCCTTGTGGCGGGCCGGGTGCAGAAAGGCCGGTTTGTGCCGGCCCACGCCCTGTTCATGGCCCGCGGCACCGAGTGTGCCAACCGGGAAAACCTGACACTGAACGATCCCCGGACGCTGGCCTGGCTGCGCGGGGAGGAGATCGACGCCGCCACCGCCCAAAACGGCTGGTGTGCCGTCTGCGTGGACGGTTATCCTTTGGGCTGCGGCAAAGTCAGTGGCGGACGCATCAAAAACCACTACCCCAAGGCCCTGCGGATGCTGGGCTGAGCAGGAAACAAAATTCAGGTATCGCATAAATAGATGACAAAAGCGGTGTTTTCCACACGCTCCTTAGGGGGCGGGGAAAACACCGCTTTTTGCTGTGCATGAGAACAAAAGATAACCGAAGCCGTGGCAGCTCGCCGGAATCAGGTCAGGCCGCGGGCTGGCTCAGATAATTGTCGGCAAAGTCAAATACCGTATTCCAGTAAGCATCGCCCAGGGCGTACATGGCCTCGCCGTGGCCGGCGCCCTCCGCGACCAGTTTGAGCTTGTCATCGCCGGGCTTGGCGTTGTACAGCTCGTCCAGCATTTCAAAGGGGATGAAGTCGTCCAGCGTGCCGTGGATGAACAGCATGGGCTTGTCACAGAGAGCGACCTGCTCCAGGGCGGAAGCCTCCTGGAAGGAATATCCCGCTTTCACCTGGGCTACGGCCTGGGCGGTGTAGAGCAGGGGAAACTCCGGCAGGGCGAAGCGCAGGCTCAGCTCGCTGGAAAACACATCCCACACGCTGGTGTAGCCGCAGTCCTCCACAAACACCTTGACAGCGTCGGGCGTTTCCTCACCGGCGGTCATCATGGTGGTGGCAGCGCCCATGGAGATGCCGTGAATGACGATCTCGGCCTCGGGGTCGCGGGCCAGGACCCAGTCCACCCAGGCCAGCACGTCCAGGCGGTCCAGCCAGCCCATGCCGACGTAATCGCCCTCGCTGTCGCCGCAGGCCCGCAGGTCAGGGGTCAATACCTGATACCCTGCGTCGTGGTAGTGTTGGGCAAGGGCTGTTGCCCCCAGATGACTGCCCCGGTAGCCGTGGATGGCAATGACCCAGCGGTGGCTGTCGTTGGGATAGCAGACACCGTACAGCGCAAGGCCGTCCGGCGAGGAAATGGTCACTTCCTCGCCGGGATTGGCGGAGAGAAAGGCCTCGCTGGCGGTCTCCTGGGAGGCTTTGTTCTCCGCAATGGTAAGGGCGACACCCTCGGCAGCCGGGTCGACGTCGAGGGCGACCTCCCGGTTGCCGCCGTCGCCGCTGCGGCCGATGGCGTAATCCACCAGATAGTTGCTGGCAAACAGGATCACGGCCGCCGCCAGGACTACGATGACTGCCGCCGCAATGCCCAGCCGCTTTGCCAGGCGGGAATGATTTCGTTCTTTGGTTGCAGTTTCCATACCTTTATTTTCCTTTCCTTGTCCGTATGCGGACGTGGAAAAGTATACGACAAATTTCGAATAAATGTCAAGATATTGAACTAAATGATGCGAAACATGCCTTTGCGGGAGCTCTGCTGTGAAAGGAATCTCTGGTCGCTACTTTTACAATGTACCGCTTGGATTATGCCGGAAGCTATTTTGCACGGTGAGTGAACTCGGAATCGCAGCTGTGATCCGAGGCGATGGGCTTTGTGATGCGCCGGGCCAATGGCTGCCCTCTGGGTAAGCTGTGTACCGTTTGGTTTCGGAACAGACTGCCCTGATCCTGACGGACCGGGGCAGTAGGGGGCTTTGGTGTCGTCGCAATCTCAAAAAAGAAAGCCCCATCGGCTTAATACGACGATGGGAAGGGGGCGAGAACTTCCTGGAATCAGCGCAACAGTCAATCGGACAGGCGTTTCCCTGTCCGCGGCCAGGTAAGTCTGTTTGACTGCCTATCATCGTAGTCAGGACCCCCGGCTAAGCCGGGGGCTTGTGTAAGCCCTAGAAGGGCATAATACAGACAACGCCCCTCAAGGGGCCACGAATGGGTCGGCCAACTGCATTGCTGACTCATGGCGGCCCCTTAAGGGGCT
>DXFO01000066.1 GCA_019114415.1 Candidatus Gemmiger faecavium
GATTACTACAATAACCGCAGAATCAAGATAAAACTAAAGGGCTTGCCGCCTGCTCTTCACAGACAACAAGCCCTTTCGGTTGCTTGAACAATTTCTTCAAAAATATTGTCTAACTTTTCGGGGTCACTTCAGAAATGGCTGCCGGGTCCTTTTTGTCGTTTCAGGCCGGTAGGTCGGGGAAACCTCAGTTTCCGCCCATGCCCCGGCGGTGCAGCGCCCGCAGCGCACGCAAAGCCTGCAGGCGGCGGCGGGACACGGGCTTCTGGGCGGGTTCGGGCCGGGCGGGGGCGGCCGGTTCTTCCTCCGGCTCGTCCTCGGGGGGCAGGTCGTCCTCCTCTTCCTCGTCGTCGGTCAAAACCGGCATGACAGGGCGGCGCGGGCCGCGGCTGGGCGGCTGTTCGTCCAGCACCGGCTCCTGCTCCTGCCGCAGAATGGGCTGGGAGAAGATGGCGCCCGGGACTTCGTGGGTGGGGGCGTCCTCCGGCTCCTCCACAAGGGTGAAGCCGGGACGGCTGGGTTCCACCTCCGGCTCGGGCAGGGGTTCGCCCGCAGGCTCGGCGTGGAGCGGCTCGGGGGTGGGTTCCGGCTCGGGCGGGACCTCGGCGGCAAGCTCTGCCGCCGCCTTGGCAATGGCCCGCTCGGAAAAGTCCAGCTGGACCTCCGGGGCCTCCACCGGGCTCAGGTCCAGCTCCTCGGCGGGGGTGTCGGTCTGGGGCAGGCCGGGGGCCTTGTCCACTGCCTCCTGTCCCGCCTGGGTCAGGATCTCGGCCATATGTTTCAGGTAATCCACCATCTCAGTGCGGCGCTGGTCCATCTGGGCGATCTCCGCCTTCAGGTTGTTCAGCCGCAGCTGGTGGATGTTCTGGATCTCGTTGGCTTCGCTGGCCGCCGCGTCGATCAGCTCCTGGGCCTGGACCCGGGCCTGATCCCGGGCGGTGCGGGCAATGGCTGCGGCGTCGCTCTCCGCTTTCCGGGCGGTCTTTTCCGCCTCGTCACGGGCCTGACGCACCAGTTCGTCCGCCTTGGCCTGGGCTTCGGACATCAGTTTCTGGCGGCTGGCATCCAGGGACTGCTTTGCCTCGTCCAGTTCCCGGCCTTTCACTTTCAGCGCGGCCTGGGCCTGGTCGGCCTGCTCCTGCAGGCGGCGGTTCTCCCGGGTCAGGTCGGCGTTTTTCAGGGTAAGTACGGCGTTCTGGTCGGTGAGGGAACGGTTCTTCTCCCGCAGGGTGGACACCTGACCGCTCAGCTCCTGGCGCTGGCGGGAATAGCTGTCGCTGCTGCCTGCCAGGGATACGTTCTGGTCGGTGAGCATCCGGTTGCGGGCCGTCAGGGCCTGACAGTGCTTTTCCAGCCCGGCGTTTTCCTGGGCAAGCTGCTGGGCGCGCTCCTCGGCGCGGGTCAGACGCTTTTCATATTCACTGCTCAGCGCAAGCATGGCCTGGCGCACGTCATCCGGTTCCAGCCCGCCGAAGCGCGCCTTGCGGATGCCGCACTGTTCGATAAATGCCGCAATGTCGATGTTTGCCACTGTTTCGCCGTCCTGTTCCGGCGCACGGAGCGCCTGTTTTGTATAAGTACCTTAATTATACCAATCCGGGGCCGGCAAATCAATACGAAACCCCGCCCCTCCTGCCGCAGGCCGGGGAAGCGGGTCGAAGCCCAGCAACACAAAAAGGCCGCGGTGCGGCAGAGCACCACGGCGGCAAAAGGCGGATGATACATTGGACTGCAAAGCGCGGCATCGGCGGGAAAATCCTCCGGGGGAGGCGTTCGGCTGGCGGCCGTCCGCCGTGGGCGCGGCAGACCCGGCTTGCTTTTTTGGGGGAAAAGCCATGCGGGATTTGGAAAAAGGGATTGTGGGGGAAACTTGCGATAGGGGGGTGAAAAATCGGAGAGGGATGTACAGAGATCGGGGGTCATCTATGTCGCCATCGGAAAACGCCCCACGGGCGGGATGGTCAAAGATCCTCATGCCGCCGGACTTGGCCCCGGGCGAGCGGTTGCCCGCCGCGGCGGCGGCACTGTCTGGGCGAGGGAGAGGGTAAAAATCGGTGGAAAACGGATCAAGAAATCGGGTCAGGAACGGATACGGACGGCAAAGGAAACGGAACGTTTCAGATGCGCAGCGGCATGGTGCGTACTCCGGCCCACGGGGGCAGAATCAGGACACAGCGGGCGGGGGCGTCCCGGGACTGGGACGCCGGTGCGCCGCCCGGCGGCGGAGTGGCTTCGGTTCTGGTATCACGCCCGGGACGGGGCAGGCGCAGGGTGCGGCCCCCGGTCCGGCAGACGCCGGCGGGCAGCAAAGTGACGTCGGTCCAGAATTCCTGCCCGGAGCAGGGCATAAGGCCGCTGCCGGGGGCAGCCAGCAGCAAAAGGGATGCGGCCAGCGCCCGGCGGGCAGCCTGCTGCATCCGGCGGCGCAGAACATCCAGGGCGCGCCCCGCACCTTGCAGCAGGGCGGAGGTCTGCGCGGCAGGGCGGGCGGCGCGGGTGATATGTACGGCGGCGCGGCGGGCATGTCCCGCCAGCAGGCAGCAGGCGGCAAGAGCGGCGGAAACAAAGGCAAACGCAGGATGCGTGAAAGTTCTCATGGATGGATTCCTCCCTTGGTTCATGGTGTGGAACAAAATGAGGGTCCGGCACAAGGGGGCCGCAGGCCGGGGACCGTCCGCAAAAGGCGGCGGTGGCCGCGCCCGGGGCGGCAGGGGCGTGGGGCTTGTCCGGTGCGGGCCGCAAAGGGCGGCAAAGGCCCGGCAAAACGCTCGGGCGTGATGTGGGAAACCGGAACAGCCTGTCCCCCGGCCGGTCAGCCGGGCAGATGCAGCGGAAGCGGAGGAGGGCGGGGGCCTCTCCCTTGATGCTGAACCGATTATAGCCCCGGCCCGGCGCAAATGTTGCGGGAAGGTGTCGGCGGAACACAAGAACTTCTCGCCAAAAATCGCGCAGGAAAAAATGCGGAAAAAAGCATGTGAAAAAATGCCGCAAAACTTGACTTTTGAACACGATGTCTCATAATATAGGTTATGTGGTGAAAATGCCGCGAAACCAACGCCTCACGGCAGACACTGCGTTGTCACGCATTGATATAAATCGCAGAATCGTGAAAAACTGGGAGGAAACAACATGAAGAAACGTCTGTTGTCCTGGTTGCTGGCGATCAGCATGCTGACCGCCGCCATGCCCACCGCCTTTGCGGAAGGGGATGCAGCAGCCACCGAACCGGCACCGGTATCGATGTCGGATGTTACAGAGGAACATTCCGAACCCGCCGGCGATGTGATCGTCGGGGAAGAGGAGACCGAGCCGGAGACCCCGGAGGACACTTCGGAGGAACCGGCTGCCGACAGCACCGTCGCCAGCGTCCCCACCGAGACGGACCCGGCGGAGCAGCCTTCTGCCGCAAACGGCATTGCGCTGCTTTCCGACGAAGAGCAGGGCGACCCTGTCTGCACCGACGGCACTGCGCAATACACCACCCTGGCCCAGGCGTTCAATGACGCCCCCGACGGCAGCACCATCACTCTGACGGATGACTTCACCGTGCCTGCCGGTGGCATTGCCACCGTTCCCGAGGGCAAGACCCTGACCCTGGACCTGAGCACCCATACCATCAGCGTTACCGGGGATTTTGTTGGCCGTCCCATCGTCAACAACGGTACCCTGACGGTCAAGGGCGAAGGCGCCATTGACGCTTCCGCTTCCGTCAGCGGCGGCTACGGCGCCATCAACAACTACGGCACCCTGACTATTGAGAGCGGCAACTTCAAGGGCAGTGTTCTGGCCGGCGGCGCATGCGTCTACGTGCGTCCTGGTTCCACCGCTACCATCAACGGCGGCACCTTCTCCGGCGCGACGGCAGCCATCAACAGTGAGGGTGACCTGACCATCCATGGCGGCACCTTCTCCACCACCTCCTGCAACCAGACCAAGGATGAAAACGGCAAGAGCTATTGGGCTTACTGCATCATCAGCTCCGGCACGCTGCACATCACCGACGCCCATGTTACCGGCGTCCAGGGCGCCCTGGCCATCAACAACGGCTATGCAGTGGTGGACGGCGGTACGTACCGGACCGTCGGCTGCACGCATGATAAAGACGGCCCTGAGGGTCTCTACTCTTACTATGCGCTCTATATCGCCGGTGAGGAAGGCGTAGTCGAAGCCCACATCAACGGTGGTACTTATACCGCAGCCTACCGCTCCGCGGTCCTGGCCGGCAACGACAATCCCGGCGGCGACGGCGGCATCAATGCCAAGGCCACCGCTTACATCACCGGCGGCACCTTCAACGGCGGCCCTGCGGGCGAGGCTCTGAGCGCCGGCAAAAACACCGGCGATCCCCAGATCACCGGCGGCACCTTCAATACCGACATTTCTGCCTATGTTGCCCCTGGCAGCATCCAGAAAGATAGCGACGGCAAATTTGTCGTCCGCGCTCTGACCGCGGAGGACCCCGAGACCCTGGCCGAAGTGGACGGCGTCTACTACGATGACCTGGGCGAGGCCCTGGCCGCTGCGGCGGACAGCAAGACCGTTGTCCTGCAGAAGGACGTCACCCTGTCTGCCTCCGTCAGCGCCGCAGGCACTTCCGTGCTGGATCTGAACGGCCACACCGTCCAGGCTGCGGATGACCTTAAGATCATGTTTGAAGTTGAAACCGGCGCGAATCTGACGGTCCGCGGCAAAGACGGTTTCATTAAAGGCGGAGCCAATACGCTTCTTGCCCTGAACGTCCATGGCACCCTTAATGTTGAGAGCGGCACCATCGAGACCCCTTACGGCATCCAGGCTCGTGACAGCGTGGTCAACGTGACCGGCGGTACCATCAATGCCACCAAATATGGCATCCTGGCGTTTGGCGGCAGCGTTTCCCTCAGCGGTGAAGCGGTGATTGATGCCGGTAATGGCGGTGTCATGCAGGCTTCCGGCACCAAGGTCGACATTTCTGGCAACGTCCAGCTGAGCGGCGAGACCGGCGTCGATGTTTTTAACTACGCACCCAACAACGACGCGGGCAACCCCTCCTCCACGGTGACGATGACCGGTGGCAGTATCACCTGCAAATACTTTGCCATTGACGGCAACAACCTGCAGTCGGCGGGCGCTACGGTGAACATCACCGGCGGTACGCTTACCTGCGATAAGGAAGGTGTTGCCATCTACTGGCCCATGGAAGGCACCCTGACCATCGGCGGCACCGCCAAGGTCAGCGGCGGCACCGCCATCGAGGCCAAGATGGGCACCATCACCATCAAGGACCAGGCTGTCATCGAAGGCACCGGCGACTACAACGAAAACGAGCCCCAGAACGGAGGTTCTTCTCCCGAAGGCTCCGCCCTGCTGTTCTCCGCCCAGATGTACGGCGGCGTCAACACCCAGTACCGCACCTCTCCCGACCTGACGGTCAACATTGAGGGCGGCACCCTTAAGAGCGTCAACGGCAATGCCGTGACCGTTTACAACACCGAAAGCACCGACGTCCAGACCGCCAAGGTCACCGTCAGCGGCGGCACCATGGAGTATCCCGAGGGCAAGGCTGCGATCCGCTCCTACACCAGCGGCGGCAATGACGCCGGCGTCACCGGCGACGGCCTGACCACCACCAAGAGCAAGACCACCGTTGAGGTCAAGAACACCGCGGCGGCCGCTGCCACCGACGCCAACGGCGTGACCCTGTACTACACCAGCGTGGATACGGCTCTGGCCGCTGCCGGCAGCGATCCTGTGGAAGTGTTCGTCTTTGGCGAGAGCGACGTCTCCGTTGAGATGCTGGACAATGAAAACGTCACCCTGACCGTTGCCGACGGCGTGAACCTGTACGTGGGCAACGGCACCGACGACATGGTCCTCCAGGCCACCAAGAATGCCGACGGCAGCACCAGCTACAAACTGGTGGACAAGACCGGCGGCGCTGTGACCGTTGATCCTCCCATCGTCACCCTGACGGCGGACAAGACCTCCGCCACCGAGGGCGAGACCATCACCCTGACCGCCAAGGCCACCCATACCAACGACAAGGTGACCGAGTACAGCTATGCCTGGTACAAGGACGGCGTGCTCATCCCCGGCCAGACCGGCAGCACCCTGACCGTCACCTCCGCCGGCAATTACACCGTCGGCGTCCGCGCCAAGCTGGCGGATGAGAACGATGCCAGCATCGTCTATCTGTCCGGCGAGCGGGTCTCCGCCGCCATGGCCCTGACCTTCACCCCGCGCCCGGGCCAGAACCCGCCCGTTGACGAGCATCCCGAGATCGGTGAGGCCATTGCCAACGGTACCTGGGGCCAGCCGGATTCCGCACCTGCGGCGTCTTCCAACAGCACTGCCGCCGGCAGCACCTCGGTCAGCGTTCCCCAGACCAGCGACGACGCCAACCTGACCCTGTGGATCGTTCTGCTGGCAGTCTCTGCCGTTGCCATTGTGGTTCTGGGCGTAGTCATCTACCGCCGCCGCAAGGGCAGCAAGTGATCCCCGTAAATCCAGGATAAGTTACCCCAACGCAGCCGGAACGGCCCGCACAGCGCGGCGCCGTCCCGGCTGCTTTTTGTAAATGTGCGTCTCTGCGCGGTTTTGGCCGGCGGGCCCCGGGGTAAAATTTCACCGGCCCGCCGCCCGCTTTTCTTGCCCGGAAAGGCGGTTTGTGGTATACTATTACGGTTAAAATGGAGAGGTGTAGACAAATGCGGGTTTTGGGCATTGACCCCGGGTATGCCATCGTGGGCTGGGGGGTACTGGATTATACGGGCAACCGGTTCGCGCCGGTGGCCTACGGGGCGATTTTGACCGACAAGGACACCCCCTTTGAACAGCGCCTGGCCGAGATCTACACCGGCATGAACGAGGTCTGTACCAAGTACCGCCCCCAGGCCCTCTCCATTGAAAAACTGTACTACCAGCACAACCAGACCACCGTCATCGGGGTGGCGGAGGCCCGGGGCGTGATCCTGCTCTCCGCGGCCCAGGCGGGGGTGCCCGTCTATGAGTACACCCCCATGCAGGTCAAGCAGGCGGTGACCGGCTACGGCAAGGCGGTGAAAAAGCAGATCCAGGAAATGACCCGGATCCTTTTGCACCTGGACGCCGTCCCCAAGCCCGACGATACCGCCGACGCCCTGGCCCTGGCCATCGCCCACTGCCATTGCAGCCGCAGCCGCATCGCCGGCACGCCGCCGCGCTGAACCGGAGGAGGAAACAGGATGGACTGTCCTTTCTGCAAGATCCCCATGCGGCAGGGCTGGTTCCAGTGCGGCATGGCCCTGTGGAGCGAGAAAAAACACGCCCTCACCCTGAACCCGGGGCCGGAGGAAGCCTATGCCCTCAGCCTGGGCAAAACCATGTTCTCCCCCCATCAGCTGGAAAGCTGGTTCTGCCCCCGCTGCCGGAAGATCCTGCTGGATGCCTCCGGGTATGAGTCCAATATCCGGCCGGAATGACCCCGGCCGCCCTTCCATAGAGAAAAGGAGCACACACCATGATCTATTGCCTGACCGGCAAGGTCGTCAAAAAAACACTGGACACCGTGGTCATCAGCTGCGGGGGCGTGGGATACCTGGCACAGGTCCCCACCACCACGGCGGGCAGCCTGCCCGCCCCCGGGGGGGAAGCCACCCTCTATACCTTTCTAAATGTCACTGAGAACGACGTGGCCCTCTACGGCTTTTCGTCGGAGGAACAGCAGTCCTGCTTCAAGCTGCTCACCTCGGTCACCGGCGTGGGCCCCAAGGCGGCCCTGGCGGTTTTGTCCGTCATGAGCCCCGAGAAGGTCGCCCTGGCGGCGTCCTCCGGGGACCACAAAGCCTTTACCAAGGCGTCGGGCGTGGGTCCCAAGCTGGCCCAGCGCATCGCCCTGGAACTGAAGGACAAGGTGGGCAAGGGCCTGGCCATGGGCACCGGCTTTGCCGACCCCGGGGAGGAAGCCCCCGCCGCCGGTTCCGCCCCGTCCCAGGCGGTGGCCGCCCTGGTGGCCCTGGGCTACAATGCCTCCGACGCCGCCCGGGCCGTCTCCCGCGTGGACGACACCCTGCCGGTGCAGGACATCATCAAAATTGCCCTGCGCGGGCTTTCCAAGCTGTAACCGTCAAGGAGGGATACCGTGAATCAGGAATATACCGTTGACCCCACCCGCCTTGTCACCCCCGACGTCACCGAGGCCGACAGCGAGGAAGTGAGCCTCCGCCCCAAAACGCTGGAGGACTACGTGGGACAGGAAAAGGTCAAATCCAACCTTTCCATCTATCTGCGGGCGGCCCAGCGCCGGGGCGAGCCCATGGACCATATCTTGTTGTACGGCCCTCCGGGCCTTGGCAAGACCACCCTGGCGGGCATCGTGGCCCAGGAGATGGGGGTGCAGATCCGCATCACCTCCGGCCCCGCCATTGAAAAGCCCGGCGACCTGGCCGCCCTGCTTACCAATCTGCAGGAGGGGGACGTCCTTTTCATCGACGAGATCCACCGCCTGTCCCGGCAGGTGGAGGAAGTGCTCTACCCTGCCCTGGAGGACTACGCCCTGGACATCATGATCGGCAAAGGTCCCAGCGCCCAGAGCATCCGCATCAACCTGCCCCGGTTCACCCTC
>DXFO01000067.1 GCA_019114415.1 Candidatus Gemmiger faecavium
GGTGTTCAGGTCGCCGTAGACCCGGCCGGTCTTGCCGCGGATCAGCTCGGTGACGTCGGGGTTTTTCTTCTGGGGCATGATGGAGGAGCCGGTGGTGAAGGCATCGTCCAGCTCCACGAACTTGAACTCCCAGCTGCACCACAGGATGATCTCCTCCGACAGGCGGGAGAGGTGCATCATGCAGGTGGCCACCGCCGAGACGAACTCGATGCAGAAATCCCGGTCGGACACGCCGTCGATGGAGTTGGCGCAGGGAGCGGCAAAGCCCAGTTCATGGGCGGTGTAGTTCCGGTCGATGGGATAGGTGGTGCCGGCCAGAGCGCCGGAACCCAGGGGGCACTCGGCGTCCATGCGGGCGGCGGCGTCTTTCAGACGGCCCAGGTCCCGCAAAAGCATCCAGGCGTAGGCCATGAGCTGGTGACCGAAGGTCACCGGCTGGGCCCGCTGCAGATGGGTGTAGCCGGGCATGACATAGCCTGCGGCGGCCTCGGCCTGGCGGCAGAGGGCCTCGATGAGGTCCCGGATGCCTGCCTGGAGGGCGTTGCTTTCGTCCCGCATCCACAGGCGGATGTCCAGGGCCACCTGGTCGTTGCGGCTGCGGCCGGTGTGCAGCCGCTTGCCTGCGTCACCGATGCGGGCGGTGAGGGTCTGCTCCACAAAGGTATGGACATCCTCGGCGGCGGGGTCGATCTCCAGCGCGCCGGAATGCAGGTCGGCCAGGATGCCCTGGAGACCCTTGTGGATGTCCTCCACATCCTGGGCGGAGATGATGCCCTGACGGCCCAGCATGGCCGAATGGACCATGCTGCCCCGGATGTCCTGCTCGATCATGCGGGCGTCAAAGCGGATCGAGGAATTGAAGTCGTTGACACGGCTGTCGACCGCCTTGCTTGCGCGGCCCTGCCAGAGTTGCGGCATGTGAAAACCCCTCCTGATAGGTCATTGATGGGAAATGACAAACCGCCCGGGGGCGGGCAGCGCCCCGGGACGGCTTGAAAATTCGTACGTTTTACCGATTATTTGACTTCCGGCCACTTCTTCGCCAGCTTGGCGCGCTCGGCAATGGGCAGGCCGAACAGGTTGATGAAGCCGGCGCTGTCGGCCTGGTTGTAATCCTCATCCTCACCGAAGGAAGCGGTCTGCTCATCGTAGAGGGTGTAGGGGCTGGTGACGCCGGCGTTGATCATGTTGCCCTTGTACAGTTTCAGGGTGACGTCGCCGGTGACGGTCTTCTGCAGATCGTCGGTGAAAGCGCAGATGGCCTCGCACAGGGGGGTGAACCACTGACCGTTGTAGACCAGCTCGCCCATCTTCTGAGCGATGATCTCCTTGAAGTGGAAGCTCTCCTTGTCCAGGGTGATGGTCTCCAGGACGTTGTGGGCCTTGTACAGGATGGCGCCGCCCGGGGTCTCATAGACGCCGCGGCTCTTCATGCCGACCAGGCGGTTCTCAACGATGTCCAAAAGGCCGATGCCGTTGGCGCCGCCCAGCTTGTTCAGGTGCTCGATCAAGCTGACGCCGTCCATCTCCTTGCCGTCCACAGCGGTGGGGATGCCCTTCTCAAAGTGGATGGTGACGTAGGTGGGGGTGTCGGGAGCCTGCTCGGGGCTGACGCCCAGTTCCAGGAAACCGTCCTTGTTGTACTGGGGCTCGTTCTTGGGATCTTCCAGGTCCAGGCCCTCGTGGCTCAGGTGCCACAGGTTTTTGTCCTTGGAGTAGTTGGTCTCACGGTTGATCTTCAGGGGGACGTTGTGAGCCTCGGCGTAGTCGATCTCCTCGTCACGGCTCTTGATGTCCCACTCACGCCAGGGAGCGATGATGGCCATGTCGGGGGCCAGGGCCTTGAGGGTCAGCTCAAAACGGACCTGGTCGTTGCCCTTGCCGGTGCAGCCGTGGCAGATGGCGTCGGCGCCTTCCTTGATGGCGATCTCGGCCAGAGCTTTGGCGATGCAGGGACGGGCGTGGCTGGTGCCCAGCAGGTAATCCTCATACTTGGCGTCGGCCTTCAGGCAGGGCCAGATGAAGTTTTCCACATATTCCTTCTTCAGGTCCAGGACGTACAGCTTGGAAGCGCCGGTCTTTTTGGCTTTCTCCTCCAGGCCGTCCAGCTCGGTGCCCTGGCCCACGTCACCGGAAACGGCGACGACCTCGCAGTTGTTATAGTTTTCTTTCAGCCAGGGAATGATGATGGAAGTATCCAGGCCGCCGGAGTAGGCCAGAACTACCTTTTTGATATCCTGTTTCGACTTTTTCATGATGGATCCCTCTCCCGTCTGTCGTTTGAAATGGACTTGAATAAATATTCATTGCATGTTTCCATTATAATCATACCGGCGGAAATTGCAAGACGGCATATTATACAAACACAAACCCACAAATAACAGGTTTTTATGCACCTTGCGGCGGCGCCGGTTCCCGCACGCCGGCCAAAGTGGCTGAAAATGCATGATATGCATAAAATATTCATTTTCTATCGGTAAAGTGCAGGTTCCCCCCGCCCGCGGCGGGCAGAAAAACGCCCCGGCGGCCCGGAAAGGGCGGCCCGGGACCGGGATGCCTGCGGCGGGGGCGCGGCCGGGGCAAAAGGGAGCACCCGCGGCACAGAGATGCCCCTTGCGCAAAGGGGCCGCATCCCGTATACTAATAAGGATGGGCATGGCCCACCCAGACAGCGGCCGCAAACGCGGCGGAATGGCGGTGTATCCGGTTATGTTGAAGATCTATCGAACCAAGGACCAGCAGCTCACCCGTGAGGAGCATTTTGAGGAAGGCTGCTGGATCTGTATGACCGCCCCCACCCAGGACGAGATCCGCAAGGTGGCGGGTTCCCTGGACATTGAGCCCGCCGACCTGCAGGCCGCCCTCGACGCCGAAGAATCGGCCCGTATCTCTCTGGAGGACGGCTACACCCTTATTCTGGTGGACATTCCCAGCCAGGAAAAAGGCTCGGGGGAGGGCGTCTATACCACCATCCCTCTGGGCATCCTGCTCACCCAGCAGATGATCGTCACCGTCTGCTCGGTGGAAACGCCGGTCCTGGCGGATTTTGCCGCCTGCCGGGTGCGGGGATTTTCCACCCGCAAAAAGATGCGCTTTGTCTACCAGATCCTGTACCGGGCGGCCAGCATCTACCAGCTGGAACTGCGCCTCATCGACCGCCGCCGCCAGGCCATCGAGATGAACCTGTCCGGCACCTTGCGGGACAAGGACCTGATGGAACTGCACCGGCTGGAATCCACCCTGGTCTACTTTGCCACCAGTTTGCGTGCCAACAACACCGTCATGGACCGCCTGACCCGGTATAAGCGGCTGGAACAGTATCCCGACGACCGGGAACTGCTGGACGACGTCATCGTTGAGCTGCGCCAGGCCATTGAGATGACCAGCATCTACCGGGACGATATCAAAGGTACCCGGGAACTGTTCTCGGCCATTCTGGACAACCGCCTGAACAACGCCATGAAATACCTGACCTCGGTCACCCTCATCATGGCGGTGCCGACGGTCATCTCCGGCCTGTACGGCATGAACGTCAACGCCGAGAGCATGCCCTTTGTCTCCAGCGGCAGCGCCTTCGGCATCGTCTGCGGCATCATCCTGCTGGTGTGCGCGGGAGCGGCCTGGGTGCTGCACAAAAAACATATGCTGTGACGGCAGGATTTCAAAAAAACAAAAGGCTCCGCCCGGCGGGGCCTTTTTTGTAACAGCGGGACAAAAATGCCGTCTGTTACAGATAGAAAGGAGGAGATGGCTGTGGAGGATCATGCCATTGTCGAGCTGTACTTTGCCCGGGATGAAAATGCCATCACCGAGACGGCGAAAAAATTCGGCGCCTATTGCCGGACCATCGCCTACAACATCCTGGCCAGCCGCCGGGATGCGGAAGAATGCGAAAACGACACCTGGCTTGCGGCATGGAACAGCATCCCGCCCAACCGGCCGGGACGTCTTGCGCCCTATCTGGGGCGGATCACCCGCAACCTGGCCCTGGACCGCCATGACCACGACACCGCCCAGAAGCGGGGCGGCACCCTGGGCGGCGTTCTGCTGGAGCTGGACGAATGCCTGCCCGCCGCCGAGACGGTGGCCGACACGGCCGAAGCCGCCGAGACCGCCCGGCAGATCAGCGCCTTTCTGCGCACGCTGCCGGAGGAAAGCCGGGGCATCTTCCTGCGCCGGTACTGGTACTGCGACGCCACGGCGGACATTGCCAGGCGCTATCACATCAGCGACAGCAAGGTCCGGGTGACGCTGCACCGGGTACGGGGCAAACTGAAACACTATCTGGAACAGGAGGGGGTATGCCTGTGAACGCACGAGATTTGTTTGAAGCCATCGGTATGGTGGATGAGGACCTGGTGGAGGAGGTGGACGGTCCGGTCCGGCGTCCTGCCTGGACGCCCCGCCGGGTGATGGGCCGCGTCCTGCCCGCGGCGGCCTGCCTTTGCATCGTGGGCGCGGCGGTCCTGTCCTTTGGGCGGGGGATGTTCTCCGCCAAAAGCAGCGGCGGCGCCATGCTCCAGAACGAAATGGCGGGCGGTGCGGCGGATGCCGCCCCCGAGACGGCGCCCGATACCGCCCAGGCCCCGGCCTTCTATGACACCGAGGGCGCAGCGGCGGAAAAGAGCGCGGTAGCCCCGGGCATTCCCCAGGAAATTGCAGAGAAGATCACCCCCACCTCCGGGGCGGGGAGCAGCGCTGCCTGGATGGCCTATGATGTGAGCGAGCTCCTCCGGGAGGACCCCCTGGACGGACAGCTGCCCGGGACGCTGGCCGTCTACCGGGGCACCCTGGCCGGGCGCTGCCTGAACACCGACGGCATGACCGAACGGCTGACCGACGCCCTGACTGCCCTGGGCTATGACGCCTCCCTGGCCGACAGCGCCCGGCTGACCACCGGCTATGACGAGGAATCTACCCAGGACCCCCAGGCGGTGGCAAAAAGCCTGTACGAAAAGTTCGGCATCGGCAGCGAGCTGGATTACTGGTCGGGCATCGCCTGGATGGAGGTGGACCTGCCCGACGGCGGCAGCCTGTCGGTCAACAACGAGCTGACCCTGACCGTCACCCTGACCGGGGACGAGACCGGCGCCCTCACTGATGCGCAGGCCGCCGAAGAGGCAGACACCATCCTGAAAGCCAATGCCGGCCTGCTGGACGCCCTGGGCGGCTACGACGCCATGGGGCTGACGGGGGGCGACTACTCCTACGACGGCACCCGGCAGCAGTTCTGGGCCGTGCTGTACCGCACCGGGGAGACGCCGTCGGAACAGCTGGCCGGGTACGACCTGGCCCAGGCGAGCTTTTCCGCCGACGGGACGGGCAAACTGCTCAGCCTCACCATTCCCGGGGCCGCCCTGGCGGAGAGTGTGGGAGAGTACCCCCTCATTTCCCGGGAAGAGGCAGCCGCCCTGCTGGCCGGCGGCAGCTACCTGAACGCCCAGTATGACGAGGCCGCCCCCGCCGCGGCGGATATTGAACAGGCGGAGAGCTACCTCTGCTATACCGGCGGCCGGGCCCTCTACTACGTGCCCATGTGGTGCTTTGTCGTCGACGAGGGAGAGCGGGAGAACACCGCCGACGGCCTCCACTCCTACCGTCCCTACTACGTGCCTGCCGTCTCTCTGGATACCCTGGGGACACTTCTTGCCGATTGACCGCCCGGTCAACAGGCAATTTGTAAAAACAACAAACACAGCCGCCCGCCTTTGGCAGATGCGTCAAAGGCGGGCAGCTGATTTTGTATATTGTGTCAGGGGGCGGCAGATCATTCCCGGCCGGGGCCGTAGGCCACCCCTGCCCGGACGATGAGGTCCGGCTCCCAGCGCAGGCCGGGGCGGCGGTCCTTCTGGGCCTCTACGAGAAACAGCCAGGGGGCCTTGTCGGGGGCGGCCCGCACCAGCTGCACCCGCTTGGGCTCCAGCCCGGCGGCGCACAAAGCGGCAAAGACGGCGGCCATCTGTTCCGGCCGCTGGCACAGGGCCAGCTTGCCCCCGCTCTGCAAAAGGCGGGCGGCGCAGGCGGCCACATCGGCGGTGGTGCACAGATCGTCGTGGCGGGCGGCGGCCCGGCGGGGGTCTGCGCTGCGGAATCCCCCGGTGAAATAGGGCGGGTTGCAGGCCACCACGGCGTAGCTGTTTTTCTCGGGGCCGGTCAGGGCGTAGTCCCGCAGATCGGCCTGTACCGGCAGGATGTGGCCGGCATCGGGGCCGTTTTCCGCCAGGGCGGCGGCGCACAGGGCGTGGGCGCCGGGATCGATCTCCAGCGCCAGACAGCGGCCCCGGTGACCGGCGTCGTGCCAGGCCAGGGAGACGATGCCGCACCCGCTGCACAGGTCCACGGCGGGGACGCCGGGCTTCGGCTGCAAAAAGCGGGCCAGCAGCAGGGCGTCGGTGCCGAAGGTCCCGCCCGGCCCGGTCAGGACTTTGGTGCCGTGGTCTAAAATTTCAATGTTTGGCATAGGGGTCACCCGTTGAGACAGCTGCCCAGGGCGGTCAGGGCCTGGCGCAGGCTGGCGGCGTCGGGCTGGCCGGGAGCGGAGGACGCCCCCGCCGTGCCGAAGGTGGCCGCCGACCCGAAAGCCCCGCCGCATACCCTTGTCACCGCCCCCAGCGGCCCCATGGACATGGTGATGAGGGGCGTCCGGGGCATGGCGGCTTTGGCGTCGGCGGTGGCGGCCAGCAGCTCGGCGGCATCGGTGACGGTGCGGGGCATGACAGCCAGCTTGCAGATGTCCGCGCCCTTTTCCCTCATGGCCGTCAGGGCGGCGGTCATGTCGGCCCGGGGCGGGGTCTTGTCAAAGTCGTGCATGGAGGCCACCACCGCCAGTCCCACCTGATGGGCGGCGGCGCACAACTCGGGCATGGCATCCCCGGCGGAGTGCAGCTCCATGTCGATCAGGTCGGCTGTCCCGGCGGCACATAAGGCCCGGAGCAGATCGGCGTATTCCCTGGGGGCAAAGGGGCGCTGGCCGCCTTCGGCGGCGGTGCGCACGGTGACCAGCAGGGGCATCCCGTCCGGCAGGGCGTCCCGTACTTGGGCCATGACCCGGCACAGGGCCGGGGCGTCGGGCAGGCTGCCGTCCTCCCCGCGCAGGGGGTCCAGGCGCAGCTCGGCCAGATCGGCGGCGGAATCCGCCAGCCGCCCGGCCTGGGCGACGGCTTCCGCCGGGGCGGCGGCAAAGATGGGCACAATGATCTTGGGCAGCCCCGTCCCGATGGCAACGCCCCGGACAACAACAGCGGACATACAAACCCCTCCCGGAAAAAATCTGTTATCAGGATAGCACAGAGAACGGCAAAAGGGCAAGGGCGCATCCCTTGGACCGCCGCGGGCAGGACAAAGGGACAAAAAAGGCCGCAGGCCCGGGAAAGTACCCGGCCTGCGGCCTTTGTTTGTTTCGGAAAATGGGCGGGGGTCAGTAATCGTAGCCGCCCCGCACCCGGAAGCTGCGTTCCTCGGGGTCCACGGGGCATTCCCGGCAGGTAAAGTTCTCGATCATGATCCACCGGCTGGAGGTGCGCAGGTCGTGGACCAGGCGCTCCAGGGCTTCCGGTTCCCCCTGGGCTTCCAGCAGGACGCTGCCGTCATACTCGTTCATCACCCAGCCGGTCAGCCCCAGCCGGGAAGCGGTATACTGCGCCCGGTAGCGGAAGCCTACCCCCTGCACTCGCCCGTAAAAGCGGTACTGGCGGCGCTCCATCATTCCATCCCCGTGACGGTGTAGTCCTTGTCCTCCACGGCCTTCTGCAGGGCGGCGGGGTCCACGGCGTCGGCGCACAGCACCACGGCCACCCCTTCCTCGTGGCTGACCTTCTCCACGCTGACGCCGGGTACGGCTTCCAGCGCTTTCTTGACGGTGGCTTCACAGTGCGGGCACATCATGCCGGTGATATGAATGGTCTTTCTCATAGCGGTTTCCTCCATTTCAGGCATTTCAGTTTGGGCCGGGGCGGACTGCACGGGGCAGGCTCCGGCAGGGCAGGCGGTCTGGACGGGTTCGGGCCGCTGGGGCAGGGGCGCCCGGCGGCGGGGTGCATGGTCGTGGGCGCTGTCCCGGGGCCTGACGGTGTTCAGGCGCAGGGCGTTGGTGACCACGCAGACGCTGGACAGGCTCATGGCTGCGGCGGCGATCATGGGGTTGAGCAGGATGCCAAAGGCCGGGTACAGCGCGCCCGCGGCCAGGGGAATGCAGACGGCGTTATAGAAGAAGGCCCAGAACAGGTTTTCGTGGATGTTGGTCACCACCCGGCGGGACAGGCGGACGGCTGCGGCCACATCGGCCAGGTCGCTGCGCACCAGCACCACGTCGGCGGCGTCCAGGGCCACGTCGGCCCCGGCTCCGATGGCAATGCCGGTGTCCGCCCGGGTCAGGGCGGGGGCGTCGTTGATGCCGTCGCCCACCATGGCGGTGCGGCCGGTGGCCTGCAGGCGGCGGACCTCCGCCTCCTTGCCCGCGGGCAGGACGCCCGCCACCACCTTGTCGGGGGCAAGGCCTACCTGGGCGGCGATGTGGGCGGCGGCCCCGGCGTTGTCACCGGTGAGCAGCACCACGTCCATGCCCAGCGCCCGCATCTGGGCGATGGCGTCGCGGCTGGTCTCCTTGACGATGTCCGCCACCCCGATGACCCCGGCGGCGTGGCCGTCCAGGGAGAAGTAGAGGGGCGTGGCGCCCTGGGCGGAGAGCTTGGCTCCCGCCTGGGCCAGATCGTCGGGCAGAGCGCACTGGGTGCGGATGAAGGCCTCGTTGCCGCCGGCCATGACCTTGCCGGCCACCTTGCCCAGCAGGCCCTGGCCGGGGAAGGCCTCAAAATCGGCGGCGGGGCGGTACTTGACCCCGTCGGCGTCGGCTTTTTTCAGGATGGCACGGGCCAGGGGATGCTCGCTGCGGGATTCCAGCCCTGCGGCCAGACCCAGCAAAAACTTGGCAGGCACGCTGCGGGTCCCCACGATCTCCACTACGTTGGGTTCGCCGGTGGTGATGGTGCCGGTCTTGTCCAGGATGACGGTGTCGGTGTAGCCGGTGGTCTCCAGGCTGGCGGCGGTCTTGAACAGGATGCCGTTCTTGGCGCCCACGCCGCTGCCCACCATGATGGCCACGGGGGTGGCCAGGCCCAGGGCGCAGGGACAGCTGATGACCAGCACCGAAATGGCCCGGGCCAGGGCAAAGGGGAAGGTCTGCCCGGCGATCATCCAGACTACAAAGGTGAGCAGGGCGATGCCGATGACGGTGGGAACAAAAATGCCGGAAACCTTATCGGCGGTCTTGGCCAGGGGGGCCTTGGTGGCGGCGGCGTCCCGCACCAGGCGGATGACCTGGGACAGGGTGGTGTCCTGCCCCACCCGGGTGGCCTTGCAGGCCAGGGCGCCGTTCTGGTTGATGGTGGCGGCGCTGACCGGGTCGCCGGGGTGCTTGTCCACGGGCAGGCTCTCACCGGTGAGGGCGGCCTCGTTGATGCTGGAGATGCCCTCCACCACTACGCCGTCCACCGGGATGCTTTCGCCGGGGCGGACCAGGAAAATGTCCCCCGGCTTGACCTCCGCCACCGGGACGGTGACGGGTTTGTCGTCGCGGACGATGCGGGCGGTCTGGGGGGCCAGACGCATCAGGCTCTTGAGTGCGTCGGTGGTGCGGCCCTTGGAGTAGGCTTCCAGCATTTTGCCCACGGTGATGAGGGTCAGAATCATGGCCGCCGACTCAAAGTAGAGGTCGTGGCGGTACTGGGCCACCAGGGCGGCGTCGCCGTTGGCCAGACCGATGGAGATCATGACCAGGGCGAACACGCCGTAAGCCAGCGCCGCTCCCGCGCCCAGAGAGACCAGGGCGTCCATGCCGGGGGCCAGGTTTCGCAGCCCCTTGAAGCCGCTGATGAAGAAGGCACGGTTGATCCAGCAGACGGGCAGCGTCAGCGCCATCTGGACCAGGGCGAACCACAAGGCCCCCGTGCCGTCCCCTTCCATAAAAGGCGGCAGGGGCAGGCCGATCATATGTCCCATGCTGATGTACATGAGGGGGACCAGGAAGCACAGGCTGGTGATGAGGCGTCGGCGCAGGCGGGGCGTCTCGGTATCTTCCAGGGCGGCTTCCTCCGAGGCGGCGTCGTCAGCGGCAGGGCTGGCCCCGTACCCGGCGTCGGCCACCGCCTTGCAGATGGCGTCGGCGTCGGCGGGGGCGGCGTACTCCACCTGCATACTGTTGGTCAGCAGACTGACCGTCACCGCGCTGACGCCCGGCACGGCGGCCACTGCCTTTTCCACATGGGCGCTGCAGGCCGCGCAGCTCATGCCGGTGACATCAAATCGCTGCATAGCAAATACCTCCTTTGGATCTGTATTGATTAAAACAGCCCTTCCGGCAGAAGAATGTCGTTTTTGGGGACTTTGTCCCAGGAAAAACCGTCGATCAGGTCGGCGGCGGCGCGGGGGGCGGGGGTGTCGGTCAGGCCGCAGGCGTAAGCCAGACGGCCCACCACCTCTTCCGGGGTATACCGGGCGCGGAGGTTCTCCAGGCTCTGGTCCCCGTCCCGCTTGGACAGCCGCCGGCCGTCGGGGGCCAGCAGCAGGGGCAGGTGATAAAATTCCGGGGCCTTCAGGCCTAAGATCTCATACAGCCACAGCTGGCGGGGGGTGCTGGACAACAGGTCCGCCCCCCGCACCACCTCGGTCACGCCCATCAGGGCGTCGTCCACCACCACGGCAAGCTGGTAGGCAAAGCCGCCGTCCGCCCGCCGCACGATGAAATCCCCGCAGTCGGCGGCCAGATTTTCCTCGTACCGGCCCATGTGGCCGTCGGTGAAGTCCACCACCTTGTCGGGGACCTGCACCCGCCAGGCCGGGGGACGGATGGCGCTTTTGGCGGCAACTTCCTCCGGGGTCAGGCTGCGGCAGGCGCCCTGGTAGACCACCTGCCCGTCGCTGCGGTGGGGAGCGCTGGCGGCATGGAGCTGGCTGCGGGTGCAAAAGCAGGGATAGGTCAGGCCCATGGCCGCCAGCTTGTCATAATACTGCTGGTAAAGGTTTGACCGCTCGCTCTGGTAGTAGGGGGCGTGGGGCCCGCCCCTGCTGCCGCCCTCGTCGGCGGAAAGCCCCAGCCAGGCCAGGTCCTCCTCCAGCAGGTCGGCAAAGCTGCGGGGGCAGCGCATGGCGTCCAGGTCCTCCACCCGCAATACCACGCTGCCGCCCTTGCTTTTGGCGGACAGCCAGGCCAGCAGGCAGCAGCACAGGTTGCCCAGGTGCATCCGTCCGCTGGGACTGGGGGCGTACCGCCCCACCACGGTGCTCATTCGGTGCGGGCCGTCTGCTCCAGCATGCAGCGGCCGTCGCCCATGGTGCGGATGTGGGCGCGGTAGAAGGCCGCCACCGCCCTGCGCATGGCGTCGGCGTCGGCACAGGCTGCCGTCTCCACCGCCGAGTGCATGGCCAGCTGGGGCAGGCCGATGTCCGCCGTGGGCACAGGCACCGTGTTGGCCTGCAGGTTGCCCAGGGTGCTGCCGCCGGGAACGTCCGCCCGGTTGGCAAAACGCTGGATGGGGACCCCCGCCATGCGGCAGATCTCCCCGAACACCGCGCCGGAGTAGGCGGTGGTGGAGTATTTCTGGGTGGCGTTATATTTCAGCACTACGCCGCCGCCCAGACGGATGGGGCTGGCGGGGTCGGATTTTTCGGGAAAGTTGGGATGGGTGGCGTGGGCGTTGTCCGCCGACAGGCAGAAGCTGTTGGCCAGCGCCCGGGCCATGCCCTGACCGCTGTGAGGGATGACGTCCAGGATGCGGTCCAGCAGGTCCCGCAAAAAGGTGCTCTGGGCGCCCTGACGGGTGGAACTGCCCACCTCCTCGTTGTCCAGCATGGCCCACAGGGGAGCGCAGGCGCTGTCACAGTCGGCGTCGGCGTCCAGAAATCCCAGCAGGGTGGCGGCGGCGCAGCCCAGGTCGTCGATGCGGGGGGAGAGATAGTATTCCCCGTCGGGGCCGGTGCGCACAGGCTCCTGCAGGGTGGTGAGCAGCAGCTCGCTGTCCACCATGTCCTCCTCCGGGATGCCCAGGGCCTCCGCCACCAGGGCCGACAGGCTGCGGCAGCCCTCGGGGCCGTAGAGGGGCTGCATATCCACCTGGGCGTTGTAGGTGTGGCCGCTGTTGCAGCTGCGGTCAAAGTGGATGCACAGGGAGGGGATCACCGCCACGGGGCGGTGGATGTTGACCAGGCGGGTGTCCAGGCCGTCCCCGGTGCGCACCAGCACCCGGCCTGCCACGCCCAGGGGGCGGTCCAGCCAGGTGGGCATGATCATGCCGCCGTAGCCTTCCACCGGCAGGCGCTCACACCCGGCGGCGGAGGACTTGGCGGGCTTGATGCGCCAGCCCGGCGTGTCCGAGTGGGACAGGGCCATCCGCCACCCGCCGATGGCGTGTTCCGGCACCCGCCACGCCGCGATGGAGGACCCGTTGCGGGTGACGTAATACCGGCCGCCGGGGGCCAGGTTCCAGTAATCGGATTCTTCCAGCCGGGTGTAGCCGGCGGCTTCCAGCCAGGCGGCGGCTTCGGCCACCGCGTGCCAGGGGGTCACGCCCGCCCGCAGAAAGGCGAACAGACGGTCAAGGGTCTTTGTATCCTGCATGGTGAAGCAAACCTTCTTTCCAATGATTGACCGGGGCGGGGCGGCGGGGGCTGTGCCCGGCGGCCGCCCGGCTCCCCGGGGGAATATCGACAGTTCCTATTGTACCCGAATCCGCGTCCCGGGGCAACCGTGACCCGGCGGGACAAAACCGGCCTGTCCGGCGGCAAAAGGGCGATGCCACGGCAAAAGCCGGGGCCGTGCCCGGCAAAGCCCGGCATGAAAAATTTGCGTCGGATTTTTTGGCAAAGCTGCCGCGGGGGGACTTGCACCCGGGGCATGAATCTACTATATTGAATACAGGTCATTTTGACAAGTACGCACTTTTTGGATACCGCTATCCTGCGGGGAAGGGAGCAGACCATGAGACCGAATCCCGATTGTGACTGCCGCTATGCCGATGTGGGCTGCGACAAGATGGAATGCGTGATGGACAAGATCAGCGGCAAGTGGAAGATGCGCATTCTGTTCATGGTGGGCGCCCACGGCACCCTGCGCTACGGGGAGCTGCGGCGGCTTTTGGGGGATGTGACCCACAAGATGCTCAGCGCCCAGCTCAAGGAACTGGCCGCCGACGGGCTCATCGCCCGGCATGATTACGCCGAGGTCCCGCCCCGGGTGGATTACAGCCTGACCGAGCACGGGGAAGCCCTGATGCCGGTGTTTGATGCCATCCAGAACTATATCCGCCGCTACGGCTGCGGCCGTGACGGGGCCTCCTGCCCTGATACCGATTTGTAACCGCCCGGCCATGTATGGCACGGGGCCGTTCGGGCGAATACTATGAGGGAAAACACCAGAAAGCCGGGGCAGCCCGGCCCGACGGACAGAAAGGAAGATCCGATATGCGTATCTGTAAATTGGCGGCGCTGCTTGCGGCGGCCGCGCTGAGCGTGGGAATGCTGACGGCCTGCAGCAAAAGCGATGCCTCGTCCATGATGCCCTCCCCCACCCCTATGTCCCAGGCCACCGATGAGGCCGCCGACACCCCCGAGACCGCACCGGCCACCGCCACCCCGGAGGACGCCGACATGGGCTATACCGAGGCGGGGCTGACCCGCGTGCTGGGCGGCTTTGTGACCTATGAGGCCGGGTCTGCGGGGGGCAGCCTGAAAGCGGCCATTGCGGCGGCGGATGTGGTGCGCTACACCGCCCAGTACGGCAAGGGCCATGAGGAGGAGATCCGTACCGACGCCATGAACTGGAAAAACGGCCTGGACGCCGACCAGCAGGCGCTGCTGGAAGAAAACTGGCCGGACATCTGCTACACCGCCAAAAGCATCACTGAGGACCCCGAAAAGACCAAGGGGATGCTGGCCGACGCCGGTGTGATGGAGGATTTCTCCGGCGTGGATCTGGAAACGGCAGCCTCCTGTGTGGATGTGCTGGATGAAGTTCTGGGCAAGGCAGAGTGACCCACAAGCGGCAAGGCGAATGCAAAAACGGGTTCCCCCGGAAAGGGGAACCCGTTTTTTGTGTAAGCGCGAGATTGAGGGAATGGTAAGATCAGTTGGCCTCGGTCTCGGAGGGGTCCAGCTTGCCGCGCTTCTCCCATACGCTGTACAGGATGAAGCAGACCACGAAGGAGACGACCATGGCGATGACGGTGCCGATGCAGGCGTTGAAGAAGTTGGTCATGCTGTCGCCGCCGATGTAAGCGGGCAGGACCAGCAGTCCGGGAGAGCCGGAAGCGTAACGGCCGACACCGGTGATGCCCAGGTACAGGCCGCCCACGCCGCCGCCCACCATGGCAGCGATGAGGGGGTAGATGAATTTCAGGTTGACGCCGTACAGGACAGGCTCGGTGATGCCCAGCACGCCGGTCAGACCGGCGGAAGCAGCCAGCTGCTTGGTGGTCTTGTTGCGGGAACGGATGGCGACGGCAAAGCCGGCGGCGCCCTGGGCCACGTTGGAGGTCAGCATGCCGGGGCCGACGACGGTGTCAAAGCCCATGGTAGCAAGGTTGTTGGTGCCGATGGGGATCAGGCCGTAGTGGGTACCGGTCATGACCAGCAGCGGGTTGAAGATGCCGACGAGCGTCGGGACCAGCCAGCCGGCGGTAGCGGTCAGCCAGGTGAAGAAGGCAGCGATCAGGTCGCCGACCCAGGTGCCGATGGGGCCCAGGACGATGACGGTGACGGTACCGGCCACCAGGATGCTGGCCAGAGGCACCGAGAAGAACTTGATGGCCTGGGGAGAGATCTTCTGGACGAAGTGCTCCACGATGGACATGAACCAGACGCCCAGCAGGATGGGCACCACGGAGGAACTGTAACTGGCCTGGGTGACGGGCAGGCCGAAGAGGTAAACGGCTTCCTCACCGCTCATCAGGGTGATGAAGGCGGGGTAGACCAGGATGCCGCCCAGAGCCATGGCAACATACTGGTTGCACTTGAAGCTCTTTGCCGCGGAAGCGCCCAGCAGGATGGGCAGGAAGTAGAAGGCGGAGTCCGCAAAGGCGTTGAGGATGGTGTACGTCTGGGTGGAGTTGTCCAGCCAGCCCAGGGTGACGAACAGGGCCATGAAGGCCTTGAGCAGACCGGCGCCGGTGATGGCGGGGATGATGGGCTGGAAGATGCCCGCGATGGCCGCCAGCACCTTGCTCAGGGCAGAGCGGTTGTCCTCCTTGGCGGCCTTGGGGTCCTCCACGGGAGCGGCGGACTCGAAACCGCACAGGGCGATGATTTCCTGATAGACGGCGGGAACGTCGGGGCCGATGACCACCTGATACTGGCCGCCCGCATTGATGACGGCCATGACGCCCTTGGTCTTTTTCAGCTCGTCGGTCTGGGCCTTGCTCTCATCCTTGAGGGTAAAGCGCAGACGGGTGGCGCAGTGGACCACCTTGTCCACGTTTTCCTTGCCGCCCACGTTGGCAAGGATGGTGGATGCCAGTTGTTTGAAATCCATAGAAATCCTCCTTTTTTATGCCAGTCGGCGGACCGGTCAGCCCAGATCCTCGCCGTTGGTTTCAATGACTTTCTTGTACCAGTAGTAGCTGTCCTTTTTGCTGCGGGCCAGGGTGCCGGTACCGTCGTTCTGCTTGTCCACGTAGATCATGCCGTAGCGCTTTTTCATCTCGCCGGTGGACGCGCTGACCAGGTCGATGCAGCCCCAGCAGGTGTAGCCCAGCAGGGGGATGCCGTCCAGATTCACCGCCTCCAGCATGGCCTGGATGTGCGCCCGCATGTAGTCGATGCGGTAGGGATCGTGGATGGAGCCGTCCGCTTCCACCGTGTCCGCCGCGCCCAGGCCGTTCTCCACAATGAACAGCGGCTTGCGGTAGCGGTCGTACAGGGTGTTCAGGGTCAGGCGCAGGCCCTGGGGATCGATCTGCCAGCCCCAGTCGCTGGACTTGAGGTAGGGGTTGACCACCGCCTTGATGACGGCGTTGCCCCGGGCTTTCTGCTTGAGCACCTCGGGGTCGGCGGAAATGCAGCGGCTGGAATAGTAGCTGAAGCTGACGAAATCCACCGTGCCCTTGGCCAGCACGTCCTCGTCCTCGGGGCGGGTGTCCAGCACCACGCCTGCCTGCTCCATCCGCTTTTTGGCCCATACCGGGTAGGAGCCCCGGACCTGCACGTCGATGAAGAAGTAGTTGTCCCGGTCGCACTCCATGGCCTTGTAGACATCGGCGGGAGCGCAGGTGTAGGGGTAGTACTGACCGGCGGCCAGCATGCAGCCCACCATGCAGCAGGGCATCAGTTCATGGGCCAGCTGCACCGCTTTGGCGCTGGCCAGCAGCTCATGGTGCGCCGCCTGGTACTGGACCTGCTCCACCTTTTCCCCCGGCTCAAAGACCAGGCCCGCCCCCATGAAGGGCATGTGCAAAAGCATGTTGATCTCGTTGAAGGTCAGCCAGTACTTGACCAGGCCCCCGAAATTCTCGAACAGCACGCGGCAGTATTTCAGGAAGGCGTCGATCATGCGGCGGTCCTTCCAGCCGCCGTATTTTTTGATGAGAGCAATGGGCGTGTCAAAGTGACAGATGGTCACCAGCGGCTCGATGCCGTACTTGCGGCACTCCTCGAACAGGCTGCGGTAGAAGGCGATGCCCGCCGCGTTGGGGGTGTCGTCGTCGCCATTGGGGAGGATGCGGGTCCAGGCGATGGACAGGCGGTAGCACTTGAAGCCCATGCCCGCCATCAGGGCGATGTCCTCCTTGTAATGGTGGTACATGTCGATGGCTTCGTGGGCGGGGTAGATGTGGTCGGCGTCGCACTCCAGCATCTTCATCTCGCCCCGGGCGACCTTCATGCGGTCAGGCCCGAAAGGCACCACGTCCACGCTGGACAGGCCCCGGCCGTCCACGTTGTAGGCGCCCTCACACTGGTTGGCGGCAGTGGCGCCGCCCCACAGAAATCCTTCCGGCATTCTCATGGATGTCCCTCACTTTCGGTCGTTTTTCTGTTGCCCCGGTCTGTGACAACTTACAGCTTTTATAGAATAAAATACGTTGGTAAAAAAGAAAAGGTGTCCGGGCCAAATGGGAACCGGCATTTCAAAAAACTGCCCGCCGGCCCCGCGGTTTGAAACAAAACGTTCAGCCGGACAAAAATAGAGCTCCGTTTTTGTCTACCTTGCACAAAGGAACCCGGGCCGTTTGACGGCGTCTCGGAAGGCAGGATATAATAGGTATCATATTACAGGCAGGCACGCGGGCCTGCCATTTGCAAAATCAGGAAAGGGAATACAAATCATGGATCTGAACTGCCGCATCCAGCGCCACACCGGCCTGACCCAGACCGAGCGGCATCTGCGGGACTACATTCTGCGCTATCCCGAAAAGGTGGCCCAGATGAACGCCCGGGAGCTGGCCCAGGCCAGCTTTACCAGCCCGTCGGCGGTGATCCGCTTCTGCCAGAAATTCGGCTACAAGGGGCTCAAGGACTTCAAGGCCGACCTGCTGTGCGCGCCCGGCGGGCAGGGGGAGGGGGAAACGCCCGACTGCAATTTTCCCTTCGGGGCAGACACTCCCTTTGACCAGGTCACCGACGCGGTGCTCAAGGTGGAGCGGGAAAGCCTGCGCCGCCTGTGCACCACCCTGGACGGGCAGGAAGTACGGCGCGCCGTGGACATGCTGCTGAAAGCGGGGTGCATCGATCTGTGCGCCATCGGCACCAGCGGCTATGTGAGTGCTGATTTTGCCTTCCGCATGATGAAATTCGGCCGCCGCATCAACATTGTCTCCGACCGCATGGAGTTGAGCTACGCCATCCAGCAGATGGACAAAAACCATTGCCTGCTGGTCGTTTCCTATTCCGGCGCCAATGAGCAGGTGCGCATTTCCCTGCGGGCCGCCCGGGAGCACGGCGTGCCGGTCATTGCGGTGACCGCCCGGCCGGACAGCATTGCCGGCATGCAGGCCGACTGTGTGCTGGCCCTGCCGCCTTTGGAGGCAAACGACGAAAAGATCTCCACCTTTGCCTCCGCCGTGGCGGAAAAGGCGGTGCTGGACGTGCTGTTCGCCCATATTTTCCAGCAGGACTACGACCGCAATGCGGCCTTTGTGCGCAGCGACGCCCGGCGTTTGCAGGATGTGCGGGTGAAACCCTGAAAAATCGAACTTCAAAAAGCCCGGGATGCCGTGTGAAAAGCGGTGCCCCGGGCTTTTTTTACATTTTTCGTCATCGACGGCAACAAGACTGTGAAGGATGAAAACGGCAACTGGGTCCTGGCTCCCGATGAGAGCGAGGCCATTGCGGTTTACAACGGCAAGGGCTACATGAGCCTCCAGTCTGCCATCGACGCGGCGGGTAGCAGCCCTGCCAACGTCAGCCTGGTGGGCAACACCACCGAGGCCGTCACCATCCCTGCCAGCGCCAACATCGCCATTGACATTGCCGAAGGTGTCACCCTGACCGGCACTGACAGCGGCCATGCTATCACCAACAACGGCACCCTGACCGTGACCGGCGAAGGCACCGTCAAGGCCATGGCATCCAGCAAGGGCGCGGTGGAGAACTTCGGCACCGCCAACCTCAAGGGCGCGAAATTCACCCGCGAAGTATATACACCCGGCGGCAACTGGTACGTGCTGGACAACCAGGGTACCATGAACATTTCCGATACCGCCTATGTCTACGCCGAGGCCCCCGATGCCTCTCTGATCCGCAACCTGGGCACGAGCCTGGATCAGAAGGCTACCCTCAACATTTCCGGCGGCGTCATCACCCAGAACGAGTTCATCGCCGTCAAGAACGACGACTACGGCGTGCTGAACATCACCGGCGGTACCATCACTTCCGTTGAGCAGGCGGTCCAGAACTGGCACCAGGCCACCATCACCGGCGGCACCATCAGCGGCCCGGTCATCTCCTGGGCGTACGGTGATAAGCTCGGCATGGACAGCACCCTGGACATCTCCGGCACCGCTGTGGTGATCGGCGATGTCATGTCCGTCACCTATGACGGTGCCGTGCCCCAGGTCGCCATCACCGGCGGTACGGTCAACGGTAAGCTGGTCAAGGGGCAGTACGTTTCCAACGCGATCCAGCCCCTGCCCAATGATTCCGATAAGGCGGACATCGTTGTCTCCGGCGGCACCTTCAACAACGCGGTGCCTGAGGAATTCTGCGCCGAAAACTTCCATCCCAACCGGAATCCCGACGGCAGCTACTCGGTCCATACCCATCAGTTCGGACCCTGGGTGACCACCGTCCGGCCCGGCCACACCACTTCCGGCACTGAGGTCCAGACCTGCACGGTCTGCGGCTATGAGATCGCCCGCACCATTGCGCCCACGGGCAACAACGACCATCCCGACATCGAGCAGGCCAAGCAGGACGGCACCTGGGGCCAGGAGGAGACTTCTACTCCCGCGCCCACCGCTACCGCTGCGCCTGCAGCCGGCAGCGTGAACACCGTTCCCCAGACCGGCGACGAGATGCCGTTGACCGTGCTGGGCGGCGCTGCCGCTCTGGCCGCTGCTGCCATGGTCGTCCTGATCCTGCGCAAGCGCCGGGTTTTCTAAAAATTTGACTGCGGAACTTTCCGCCGCAGCCGCAGGGGCCGTCCCGTCAGGGGCGGCCCCCTTTTGTTGTGCCCCGCCGCTTGCGCCCTCCGCCCCGCCCTGTTTATAATAGAAAAAAGACAGGCAAGGGGGCACAGCGGATGCGGGTGATCTTTCTGGATGTGGACGGCGTTCTCTGCACGCCGCTGAGCGTGACCCTCAGCAATCTGCTGCGCCTGCCCATGGACCGTCAGATGTTTGACCCAATTGCTCTTTTCTGGCTGCGCCGCCTGGTGAAAACGACCGGGGCGGCGGTGGTGCTGTCCTCCTCCTGGCGGGAGGAACTCTACCTGGACGAGCCCTTCTGCCGGGCGGTCATTGACAACCTGTACCGCACCCTGGCCCGGAACCGCACCCCCATCACCGACGCCACGCCTCTTTTGGAGCAGGGCGGCAAGGGGGCGGAGATCGCCGCCTGGCTGGAACGCCATCCCTGCGAAAGCTACGCCGTGCTGGATGACCGGGACTGCTTTTCGTCGGCCCCGACGGTGGCCGGGCACTGGGTGCGGGTCCCGGCGGAGCGGGGCCTGCGCTACAAAGAATATCTTGCCGCGCGGCAGCTGCTGCGCTGAATTTGTTGTGTGAGGGAGGAAACCATACCCTATGCCGCAGATCATGGAACTGACCGATTTTTCCGCCCCCGAGCTGGACGTCTTTGCCCGGCTCACCGACACCCGCCTGCGCAATCAGGCGGAGCCGGAAAAGGGCATTTTCATTGCCGAAAGCCCCAAGGTCATCACCACGGCGCTGGATGCCGGGTATGAGCCCATCTCCTTTCTCATGGAGCACCGCCACATTGAGGGGGACGCCGCGCCCCTGCTGGCCCGCTGCCCGGATGTGACGGTCTATACCGGCAGCCGGGACCTGCTGCGCCAGCTCACCGGCTTTGCCCTGACCCGGGGGGTGCTGTGCGCCATGCGCCGCCCCGCCCTGCCCGACGTGGAGACCGTCTGCGCCGGGGCCAGGCGCATTGCCGTGCTGGAGGGGGTGGTGGATTCCACCAACGTGGGGGCCATCTTCCGGTCCGCCGCGGCCCTGGGCATGGACGGGGTACTGCTCACCCCCACCTGCTGTGATCCCCTCTGCCGCAGAGCCGTCCGGGTGAGCATGGGCACCGTCTTTCAGATGCCCTGGACCTATATCGGGGACGCTCCCTCCCAGTGGCCCCACCCCGGTCTGGACCGGCTGAAAGCCATGGGCTTTGCCACGGCGGCCATGGCCCTGACCGATGACTCGGTGAGCCTGCGGGACCCGGCTTTGGCGGCGGAGGAAAAGCTGGCCATCGTGCTGGGCACCGAGGGCGACGGCCTGGCCCCCCGCACCGTGGCGGGGTGCGACTACACCGTTCGCATCCCCATGGCTCACGGGGTGGATTCCCTCAACGTGGCGGCGGCCGGGGCGGTGGCCTTCTGGCAGCTGGCCGCGCCCCAGTAAAAACATGAGAAAACACCCGCCCCGTCCGGCTGTCCATACCGGAAGGGCGGGTGCTTTTTGTTTTTGTGGGTGATGGCGGGAAAAGAACGCTCAGACGGCGGCTTTCTCCCGCTCCATGGCCGAAAGCTCCGGCATGACGGTCAGGTGCATGGTGATGTAGCAGGCCAGACCGCCGATGACGTTGGAGAGGGGCTCGGCCAGAAAGACGCCGTTGACCCCCAGCCCCGCCACATAGGGCAGGATCAGGGTCAGGGGCACCACGATGATGGCCTTGCGCAGCAGGGAAAAGAAGATGGCCATTTTTGCCTTGCCCAGGGACTTGAACACGCTCTGTCCGGTGAACTGGAAGGCCATCATCACAAAGCCGAAAAAGTAGATGTGCAGCGAAGGCACTGCCGCCTCCACCAGCGCCGGGTCCTGGTTGAAAATGCGGATGAACAGGGTGGGGAAGGCGGAGATCAGCCCCCAGATGAGCAGGGTGTAGCCAAAGCCCAGCTGGGTCATGAAGCGGATGGCCTGCCGTACCCGGGGAACGCTGCGGGCGCCGTAGTTGTAGCTGATGACGGGGGAGGTGCCGTCCGTCAGGGCCATGACGGGGGTCTGGGCGATCTGCCGCACCGAGTTGATGACGGTCATGACGCTGACGTAAATGTCCCCGCCGAAGGTCTGCAGCGTGGAGTTGCAGGCCATCTGGACCAGGCTGTCGGTGAAGGACATGACAAAGCTGGAAGTGCCCAGGGCTGCAATGCGCCCGATGCAGGCAAAGTCAGGGCGAAAGCCTTTCCATTCCAGGTTCAGCTCCGCCTTCGGCCCGGTCAGGAACCGCAGCACCCAGATGGCGGACAGGCACTGGGACAGCACGGTGGCAATGGCCGCGCCCCGAACCCCCAGCCCGAACACGAAAATGAACAGGGGGTCCAGCACGATGTTGGCCGCCGCGCCCAGCAAGACCGTCAGCATGCCGGTCTTGGCGAAGCCCTGACTGTTGATGTAAGGGTTGAGCCCCAGGGAAGTCATGACAAAGACCGTCCCCAAAAGATAGATGGTGAGATAGTCCGAGGCGTAGGAGTAGGTATCGGCGCTGGCCCCCAGCAGATAGAGGATGGGCCGGTGAAAGGCAATGCCCAGCACCGTCAGGCCCACGCCGCAGACCAGCAGCATGAACCAGGCGTTTGCCATGATCTTGCGGGCCTGGGCAAAATCTTTCTGTCCCCGGGCGATGGAGCACAGCGGCGCGCCGCCCACACCGAACAGGTTGGCAAAGGCCGTGACCAGCGTCACGATGGGAAAGCAGACCCCCAGCCCGGCCAGGGCCAGAGCGCCCTCCCCGGGGAGCTTGCCGATATAGATGCGGTCCACAATGTTGTACAACAGGTTCAGTACCTGGGCAACGAGCATGGGGGCGGCTACGGCAAGAACATTCTGCCGGATACTGCCGGTGGAAAAATCCACCTGCTGGCCATGGTTCGCGGGCCGGGTGCTGTGTGACTGCATATACAACTGCATCTCCTTACTTTTTGAAAGATTTTTGAGAAAAAGCTTTCTTTATTATAGCACGGTTTTGAAAACACGTTAATAGCTTTTTTGCGCACGCAAAAAAAGCAGCGGAAGATCTCCGCCAAAAGGCAAGCAGAGATCACCGCCCGGCGGGGATGTTTTTGCCGTAATATTGTAAAATTGCGGCGGCGTACCCCGGACGGGAGCGGCTTTCGTTGACAAGGCCGGTACACTATTGTATGCTTGCAGCAGAAACCCATAAAAAGGAGGAACCCCCATGGCCACTACCATTCTCATTGCCGAGGACGACGCCGATATCCGGGAGGTGCTGCGCCTTTACCTGGAGGGGGAAGGCTTTGCGGTGGCGGAGGCCGCCGACGGCGACACGGCGCTGCGGCTGGCCCTTTCCTCCGCCCCCGATGCCGCCATCCTGGACGTGATGATGCCGGGCATGAACGGCTATGAGCTGACCCGGGCGCTGCGGCGGCAGAGCGACATCCCCATCCTGATCCTGTCCGCCAAAAGCGAGGACAACGACAAGATCCTGGGCCTCAACCTGGGGGCGGATGATTACATCGCCAAGCCCTTCAACCCCATGGAGGTGGTGGCCCGGGTCAAGGCCCATCTGCGCCGGGCTGGCAATGTCCGCCGGGACCTTTTGACGGTGGGGGAGCTGACGCTGGATACCGCCGCCATGCAGCTGTACAAAAAGGGCATGCCGGTCCCCCTGACCCCCACCGAGTACAAGATCCTTGCCCAGCTCATGCGGTCGCCGGGACGCATCTTTACCAAGGTGCAGCTGTACGAGGGCATCGCCGGGGAATTTTTTGAGAGCAACGACAACACCATGATGGTGCATATCTCCAAGCTGCGGGAAAAGATCGAGGACAATCCCAAGAATCCGCGGCACATCATCACCATCCGGGGATTGGGGTACAAAATTGAAGGATAAAACACCCAGAGAAAGCCGCCTGTTTGCGCTGCTGGTCAAAAACTATCTGCTGTTCACCCTGACGCTGCTGGTCATTGCGGCGGGGGTCTATCTGCTGTGGGAACACCAGCTCAACCGGCTGCTGTCCCCCGTGGATTGGGACGCCCTGATCGCCGACGACCGCCTGGCCGACGGCCGCTATGACGAGGTCGCCCGCCGTCTGAACGGCGAGGGCAACGGCTTTTCGGTGCTGGACGAAACGGGGGCGGTGCTCTACTGTTCCGACCCGGAGGTCTGCGTCAGCCTGACCCCCGGAGAACTGGCCTGCGTCTCCCCCTACGACGGCAGCTATTACATCGAGGCATTTCCCGAGCAGGACGCCGACGGCGAGACCCGCTACCGGGTACTGCGCTATACGCTGGAGAACGACATGCCCCGGGTCCAGGCGGAAATGCTGTTGGACGCCCGGTTCCGTGTGATCTCCGGCGGTCTGGAACCGGGGCGCACTGCCTACACGCCCCGGGAGTACGGTATCCTGAGCGGCGCCTACCCTGTCCGGTCGGTGCTCTGCCGCCAGGATTTCACGGCGCAGGACGGCAGCCTGCGCACCCTGTTATTGCAGATCGCCCTGCCCGACGAGCAGGCTGTCACCCGGGCCAGCCAGGATGCCTGGCGGGTCTGGCTGCTGGCGGTGCCACTGTATGTGGCGGCGGCGGGATTTTTCATCCACCAGATCAGCCGCCGCATCCGCCGTCCGCTGGACCGGCTGCACAAGGCGGTGGTGGCCCAGGCCCAGGGCACGCCCGTCCGGGTGGGAGACTGCGGCGGTGTGCGGGAGCTGGCCCGCATCGGCGAGAGCTTTGACCGCCTGTCCGACCGTCTGGCCGAGAGTGAGCGGGAGCGGGAACAGCTGGACCGGGAACGTCAGCAGATGATCGCCAACATCTCCCACGACTTAAAGACGCCGGTCACCGTCATATCGGGCTATGTGGACGCCCTGGCCGACGGCAAGGTGCCGCCGGAAGAGCAGGCCCGGTATCTGGCCGCCATCCGCAGCCGGGCCGACGCCCTGACCCGGCTCATCAACGCCTTCCACGAGTACAGCAAGGTGGAGCATCCCCGCTTTGCCTTACAGCGGAAGACCACCGACCTGTGCGAGTACCTGCGGGAATACCTGGCCGCCAAGTATGACGAGATTTCCCTGGCGGGCTTTGCCCTGCAGGTGGACATTCCCGAGACGCCCTGCCTTTGCCCGATAGACGGCTTTGAGCTGGGCCGCGCCCTGGACAACCTCATCGGCAACGCCCTGCGCTACAACCGGCTGGGCACCGTGGTGTCGGTCTCCCTGACCGTGGAGGACAGCCGGGCAGTGGTGAAAGTGGCGGACAACGGCGCGGGCATCCCCGCCGACCGGCTGGAAAGCATTTTTGAACCCTTTGTGGTGGGCAGCGACGCCCGCAACCAGGGGGGCAGCGGGCTGGGACTTTCCATCACCCGGCGCATCGTGGAACTGCACGGGGGCAGCATCTCCGCCGCCTCCGCCCCCCGCACCGGCACGGTGTTCACCATCCGCCTGCCCATGGCTTCCGAATAAACGAAAAGACCCCGGCTGCCGGAGAAACTTCTTCCGGCAGCCGGGGCTTTTTGTGTATTATTCGCTCTTGATGGCTTCCAGGGCGGGGATCTGCACCGCCTTGTTGGCGGGGTAATAGCCGGATCCCAGGCCGATGAGCACCGAGAATGCCACGGCAAAGAGGTACAGCCAGGGCGGGATGACCGACACCCGGTTGACCGTCTCGCTGCCCACGATGGCGGGGAGAATGTTGAATACCGAGAATTCTCCCAGGGCCACCAGATTGACGGTCACCGAGATGAAGAAGCTGATGACGCAGCCCACCAGTCCGCCCAACAGGCCGATGACCCCGGCCTCGGTGAGGAACATGACCCGGATGTCGTAGACATAGCAGCCCAGGGACTTCATGACACCGATCTCCTTGGTCCGCTCCGAGATGGACATGATCATGGTGTTGGTGATGCCCAGCGCCGCCACGAACAGCGAGATGGCGCCCAGTCCGCCCAGCATCATCTGCTTCTGGCGGGCTTCCTTTTCCATGGGCTTGCGGATGCTCTCCATGGACTCGGTGGTGTAGCCCAGGGTCTTGATGGCGCTTTCCGCCTGCTCTACCCGGGAAATATCCGTCACCTTGACCACCAGCGACTCATAGGGCGGGGGCTGGCCCGTGCCGCCCCGGGCTTTCTGCTGGATGGCCCGCAGGTCGGCAATGCTCATGAGCAGACCTTCCGACGTCTCGTAGCCTTTGGCGGTGTCCTCCCGGACGGTGCCGGAGGGCTTGAGGGGAAAGGAGAGAACGGTGCCGTTGTCCAGCTCGATCTCCAGGGTCAGGGGCTGAGCCAGGGGATCAAAGTAGGCGTCGGGCGGGGGCAGGAGCTGCCCTTCCTCGTCAAAGCCCCCCGCCCAGCGGTCGATGGTGTTGGAGCCTTCCGGACGCAGGGTGTCCCGGAACCCGTAGGCGAAATACTGTCCCACCGCCACCTCGCCGGACCGGGCAGGATAGCTGCCATTTTCCAGCTTGTAGCCCAGCCGCTCCATCTGGGCGGTGTCCAGGCCTGCGATGGTGGCCCAGTCGGCAACGTAGCGCTTGCCCGAACCCGCCACCAGGCGGCAGGTGTAGCCGTCCAGGGACAGTTTGGGGGTGACGGCCTCCACCCCGTCCATGGCGCGGATCTGGCTGACGAGGTTGTCGTCCAGCTTTTTCTTGCCCTTGCCTTTCTGGGGGGCGGTGACGGTGATGATGGTCAGGTCCCCCAGCTGGGCCAGCAGCTTTTCCTGGGATTCCTTCATGCCGATGCCCAGAGACACCATGATGACGATGGAACAGCACCCGATCAGCACGCCCAGCACGGTGAGAAACGTCCGGGATTTGCGCCGCAGCAGATTCTGGATGCAGACGCGCAGCAGGTCCTGATGGTTCATCCTTTACACCTCCGTGTCATCGGTATCATCGGAAAATGCGCTGTCCCAGTTTTCCCAGCCGGAAGTCTCGGCGGGCTGTTCCTGGGCGGCAGCCCGCTTTTTGCGCACCGCCAGCACCACGCCGGCAATGAGCAGCCCGGCAGGGATGACCAGCAGCACCGGCCAGGGGAAGGAGAAGCCTTCCTCCCCGGCGGCATCCAGGTCGGGGTCAAAGTCCAGGTCGGGGGCTTCCGACACCGTCAGTTCCACCGGAAACTCCTTGGTCTGGGGCTGCAGGTTGGGGTCCTCGTAAGTGACTTTCAGCACCAGTTTCAGCTTGCCCGCCTCGTTGGGGGTCAGGGCAAAGCCCACCGAGCCGCTGCTGCCGGCGGAGATGTTGCCCACATACTGGGTCTTGGTGGGGGCGTCAAAGCCCTCGCCCACGGCGGTGGCTTCCACATTGGAGACTTCGGTCTTGCCCCGGTTGACGTAGTTGAGGGTCAGCACCAGTTCCTCCCCCGCGGTGCAGGTCTCGGGCAGGGAGGGCGCGCTGATCTGGAAGCGGTCCTGCTGGACCACCGGCACCGACAGCTTGATCTCCGACGTGGCGGCGGCCCGCTTGTTCCCGTCCACGTACTCGTACTTGAAGAGCACCGTCACCGGTTGGGCGCCGCTCTTGGCGGTGGGCAGGGCCATGAGGGGGACGCTCTGCCGCTGGTCTGCCCGGGAGCCCAGGCTGTCATAGTAAAAGGTGCTGGTGCCGCCGTCCAGGGCAAAGTTTTCCCCGCCGTCCACGCTGAGCACCACGTTCTCGATCTTCAGGCGGCCCATGTTCTGGAAGCGGAAATCCAGCTTGAAATGCCCGCCCGCCGAGATGGGCTGGTCCCCGTAGCTGAAATCCTGGATGACCACGTTGGGGGTGGCGGCGTCGGTTTTCTGGCCGTCGCCAGTGGTCGTGGCGGAAAGACTGAGCTTTTCCGAAGCGGCGCCCTGGGCCAGCGCCCCGGCGCTGTCATAGCTGAATTTCAGATCGGCCTGGATAGCCTGGCTGCCGGAGGTGATCTCCCTGGCGGCCTGCACCCGCACCGTCACCGAGGTGCGGGCGTCCGGGTCCAGGTCGGGCAGCAGGAAGGTGGAGGTCTCGTTGAGGATGGTCAGGCCGTCGGAGGTGGAGAAAGTTACCACCGGCGTACGGACCTTGGTTTTGCCCGCGTTGCGGAAGGTCACGGCAATGTCGGCGGTCTCGTTGGCGGCCAGGGGCTTGGCCTGGGCCGACCGGGTGATGAGCACCACCGGGGCGGGTTCCTCCCTGGGGGCCGGGGTGGGGGTGGGTTCCGGCTTGACGTAGATCTCCGCCTGGGAGACGGTCACCTCGATGGTCTGGGGGGCCTCGGCGCTGCCTTTGCGGGCGGCGCTGAGTTTCAGGCTCTGGCCGCTGCCGCTGTACTCCACGCCGGGGCAGGTCACCTTGACGCTGACCGGGTCGCTGCCGGAGGAGACCACCTCCGCCTTGGGAGTGCAGGCGGAAAAACTGTCGATGAGCTTGCTGAAATCGTAGTCCTCCAGGCGGAAGGTGTCGGTGGTCAGGGAGGCGTCCTTCAGCACCACCGCGATGTCCGCCTTTTCGCCCCGGCGCAGGACGGACAGGCCGTTCCCGCTGCCCGGGGCATTGACGGTAACGCTTGTGGCAAAAAAGTTGAGCGCCGGGACGGCGGGAGCCTCCGGTTCGGCGGAGACGGCTGCCGGGGCGGTGACGCCGTCGACGGAAAATTCCTCCGCCGGGGCGAGGACGGACAGGATGGTGCAGGCCAGAAGCAGCGCCAGCAGCAAGGCCGACGCGCGCTTGAAAAAGACAAACTGGGTGGGCATGAGGGTCCTCCTTTCAGGAATGCCGGGTCTCGTCGCTGACGATCTCCCCGTCGATGAGCCGGACGATGCGGTCGGCATAGGCGGCCATCTCGGGGTCGTGGGTGACAAGGATGATGGTCTGATGGAACTTGCGGGAGAAAGCGCAGATCATTTCCATGATCTCCACCGTGGTCTTGGAGTCCAGGTTGCCGGTGGGCTCGTCGGCAAAGACCACGTCCGGCCGGGCAATGAAGGCCCGGGCAATGCCCGCCCGCTGCTGCTGGCCGCCGGACATCTGCCGGGGAAAGTGGTCCAGACGGTGGGAAAGGCCCACCCGGCAGAGCATCTGGCGGGCGGCTTCCTCCCGCTCCTTGCGGGGTACGCCCCGGAACATGAGGGGCAGGGCCACATTTTCGGTGGCGGTGAGGTGGGGCAGCAGGTTGTAGGACTGGAACACAAAACCGATGTGCCGCTGGCGGAAGGCCGCCAGTTTGTTTTCGTCCAGCTGGGATACCGGCACCCCGCCGATGCGGACCATGCCCCGGGTGGGCTTTTCCATGCCCGCCAGCTGGTTGAGGAAGGTGCTCTTGCCGGAACCGGACGTGCCGAAGATGCAGCAGATCTCTCCCCGCATGATGTTCAGGTCGATGTTTTTCAGGGCGACGACGGTCTCGTCCCCCAGGGGGTACTCTTTCCGGATGCCCCGCACCTCGATCAGCGGGCGTTTTCTGGGATACAGCTCCTGCAATGGGGTCACCTCCTTGATTTGACAGGTACAGCATACCGCCAGAACCTTTGTTCTTTCTCAACGCAGCCTTAAGATTTGCTAAGGTTCGGCCCTATTTGGCGTATCCGGGCAAAGAAAAACGACGAAGCGGCAGGAGCAATTGCTCCCGCCGCTTCGCCGGACAGTGCCAAACAGGGACTTTTTTGTATT
>DXFO01000068.1 GCA_019114415.1 Candidatus Gemmiger faecavium
CGGGAAGTCGATGATACGATACTTTCCGCCAAACGGCACTGCGGGCTTGGCGAGCTTTTGGGTCAGCGCATACAAACGCGAACCCTGGCCGCCGGCCAGAATCATTGCGATCATTTCTTTTGCCATGATAATCTCCCCTTATTCGGCTTTCGCCATTGATAAACATTGCCTTGGGTCTTTTATCGCCCCGCGTCCGGGCTTTCACCCGGGGCGGGATTCCTCACGCCTTCGGCGTTTTGGCTTTGCTGGCCGCCTTCTTGGCCGTCTTTTTGGGTTCCGCTGTTTTGGCAGCGGAGGTCTTTGCGGCGGTCTTTTTGCGGGTGGTCTTTGCCGGGGCCTTTTCGGCCTTGGCGTCCTCTGCCTTGGGCTTGCGGACACGCGGCGTCGGGACCGAGAAGTAAACGGTGGACAGCGGCGGCAGCGTGATGCTGATATGCTGGTCAAAGCCGTGCATAGCGCCCTTTACGCTGCGGACCGGCGCGTTATGGACACCGGAACCGCCGTACTTCACATCGTCGGAGCTGATCAGCTCTTTATAAGTACCTGCCACAGGCACACCCAGCTGGTAATTCTCGCGCAGGACGGGGTTGAAGTTGCAGGCGATCAGGACCATCTTGCCCGCCGCGTCGCGGCGCAGGAAGATGACGACGCTCTGCTGGTTGTCATCCGGCACGATCCACTGGAAGCCTTCCCACGAGTAATCCACCTGCCACATGGCCGGGGTGTCGTGATAGAAGTGGTTGAGGTCGCGGACGTAAGACTGCAGCTGCTGATGTTTTTCGTAGCCCAACAGCATCCAGTCCAGAGGTTTCTTTTCGTCCCACTCGATGAACTGGCCGAACTCCTGACCCATGAAGAGCAGTTTCTTGCCGGGATGGGCCATCATGTAGCCGTAGAAGGTACGCAGGTTGGAGAACTTGGCCTCGTAATCGCCGGGCATCTTGTTGATGAGGCTGCACTTGCCGTGCACCACCTCGTCATGGCTGATGGGCAGGATGAAGTTCTCGCTGAATGCGTAGAAGAAGCTGAAAGTGACCTTGCCGTGGTTGCCGGCACGGAAGAGCGGATCGGTCTTCATGTAGCTGAGCATGTCGTTCATCCAGCCCATGTTCCACTTGAAGTTGAAGCCCAGACCGCCGTCCGCCGCGGGCTTGGTGACCAGCGGCCATGCGGTGGATTCCTCCGCGATCATCATCTTGTGGGGATGACGGCCCAGAACCGCGCCGTTGCACTTCTGCAGGAAGGCAATGGCCTCCAGGTTCTCCTTGCCGCCCTTGGAGTTCTGTTCCCACTCGCCGTCACGGCGGTTGTAGTCCAGGTACAGCATACTGGCCACCGCGTCCACGCGCAGGCCGTCCAGATGGTACTGCTCGATCCAGAACAGCGCGCTGGAGATCAGGAAGCTCTGGACTTCACCCATGCCGTAGTTGAAGACCATGGTGCCCCATTCCTTGTGCTCGCCGCGGCGGGGGTTGGGGTCCTCATAGCAGGGAGCGCCGTCGAACATGTACAGGCCGTAGGCGTCCTTGGGGAAGTGGGCAGGCACCCAGTCCAGGATCACACCGATGCCGGCCTGATGCATTTTGTCCACAAAGTTCATGAAATCTTTGGGGGTGCCGTAGCGGCTGGTGGGGGCAAAATAGCCCGTGACCTGATAGCCCCAGCTGCCGTCAAAGGGATACTCGGTGATGGGCAGCAGCTCCACATGAGTATAGCCCATATCCTTGATGTACGGGATGAGCTGGTCAGCCAGTTCGGAATAGTTGTAAGGGATGTTCCCTTCCTTCATCTTCCAGCTGCCGACCTGCAGCTCATAGATGCTCATCGGCCCGTTGATGACATCCTTTTTCTGCTGCTCGGCCTCCCAGGCGGAATCGTTCCAGGTATAGCCGCTCAGTTCGTAGACCTTGCTGCCGTTGGAAGGACGGGTCTCGGTATGGAACGCATACGGGTCCGCCTTGAACAGCAGCTCGTCCGACGGGCTGGTGACGCAGTATTTGTAGACTTCGTACTCCTCAATGCCGGGAATGAAGATCTCCCAGATGCCGCCCTCGTCAACCTTCTGCATGGGATGGCTGCTGGGAACCCAGCTGTTGAAATCACCCACCACGGACACAGCCTTGGCGTGCGGCGCCCATACGCGGAATACCACGCCATGCTTGCCGTCCTGCTCGCACAAATGCGCGCCGAAATAGCGGTAGGCTTCGTGGTTGTTGCCCTGTTTGAACAGGAAAACAGGATAATCGGCTTCTTTGGCTGCCTGTTTCACTGTAATCTCCCCTTTACGGCGGCTGCACACCGCCAGAATTTTGCTATTACTATATTACCTGTTTCATTAAGGAATTTCAAGGTTTTTCTGTTATAATCTGCTAAAAAAATCAGACTCTACTTTTCTGATTTGTGCAAAACTTATACATAATTTTACAAATCCTTGTCGGTTTGCGCAAAAAAAGCACCCCCGCACGGCAAATTTGTCGTACGGGGGTGCGGGCTGCACTTTACGGAAAACTGCTTTTTGTTATTTATTTGTGCCGAAACACACCGCCGGTTGGTCAGGTCCCATAAATATAATAGGGATTCTCACCGATATAAATGCTGCGGCGGTTCCATGCCGTGTGGGTGGCGAGATAGTCGCTCCAGGCCTGGTAGCCATCGGGGTTGAAGTGCACGCCGTCATAGTTGGCGTCGTACTCGTCGATCATGCTGCCGTCAGGGTTGGTGAGGGCCTCACGGATATTGACGAAGTAACAGCCCTTGCGCAGCGCCAGATTGGCGATCTGATCGTTGACCGCCGCAATGCGGGCATTGTCCAGGCCGGGATGGCTCTGCACCACGTCCTCCTGCACGCCGGGAATGGACTGGACGTAGAAAATGACGCCGGGATCAAGGTTTTCCCGCAGGGTGTCGATCATCTTCTCATAATAAGCGAGAAGCTTCTCTTCATTATTGGGCTGCACCAGAGTGTTGGTGCCGAACAGCAGGTAGACATAATCAGGCTGGCTTGCCACAATGGTCTCGATGGGGGTCTCGGTGGCGCCGGTGACCGCATTGGTGACAGTGCTGTTATTGACAATGACGTCGGGGCCGATGTTCTTGTATGCGGCGTAGTGCGCGTTCTGGTAGCCGGTCACGTAAATGCCCAGGCCGGAAGTCAGACTGTCGCCCACAAAGGTGACGGTATTGAAGTAATCGTCGGTCACGGTGCCCAGCATGGGCAGAGCCACCATGCGGTGGTCGGTGTTCTGGTAATCCTGGTTGAGGGTCGCCTCCACCTTTTCCGACTTATCCCAGGAAGCGTTATCCACCTCCGGCAAAAGGCGGCGCGCTTCAAAGCCGGCGCTCTCGGCCGTTGCCTGAGTTTCCGGCACCGGCGTGGGCGTGGGGGTCGGCTCGGCGGTGGCCTGTGCCTCCTCCGGCGTGGCCTGGACCGCCGAGGCGGGCGTCCCCTGCCCTTTCCAGAACCAGAAACCTCCGGCGACGGCAGACAAGATCAAAAGAAGGCCAAGCACCACCAGCACCCCGCGCTTGCGGCTGCGGCGGGACTTAACTTCCTTGCGGTAGGTATAAAAATCAGAAGCCATGACAGAATCTCCCAAAGCTAAAACAGAATCAGGTTATTTTCCCCTGCGGCGGTACGTCCTCCCGGCAAACTTGTATACCGGACAGACCGTCTGCCTATAAAAGGTAATATGCGTACATTATACCCCCTGATACCTGTGCGGTGCAATAGACCGGCGGGATTTTCCCATACTTTTACAAAAGTCCCTCGCCAGCTTTATACATCTCTCGAAAACGCGATCATAATGGAAACCCGCCAATTGTTCCAGGCGGTAAAGCTCACCACTTCCCAGCCCTGCTTCGCCATTTCATTCATTGTTTTTTCCGCCTGCGCTTTTTTGACTTCAACAATCTTATACTCTTTCATTATAGACGCCCTCCTTAAACTATTATTAAGTACAAGCATACCTGCAACACCATCACAAATCAAGGACATACGTATTTATGTTTGTTTTCATTACCACTCTCTTGTCTGACAAACTAACAGAATCCATTGGAACCTGTACTCTCAAAACTCCGCTCTTCTAAAATTGTAAACATTTTGTGTCAGCCCTTGCATTTTCAGCCCGGCGTGCTACAATGTTAGCAGTCGAGCAAGTAGAGTGCTAAAATGTGAAATTTCAAATCATTTCTTCTCACAGTTCAGCATTTCTCCCATGCTCGACCGCAGAGAACGCAGGAGCGCAAGCGAGTGTCTAGCAGTCCGTGCGTTTGTCTGCCAGGGTATCACATCGTGTCCAATCCAAAGGAGGTCTGCGATATGAACATGAATCAATTCACCCAAAAAACCATCGAGGCTCTGCAGAGCGCGCAGCGCCTCGCCGTTGAATATTCCAACCAGGCTCTGGAGCAGGAGCACATCCTGGCCGCACTGGCCCAGCAGTCCGACGGGCTGATCCCCCAGATGCTGACCAAAATGAACGTTGATCCGGGCAGCTTTTCCGCCGCCGCAGTCGACAAGGTCGCTGCCCTGCCCCGGGTGACCGGTTCCGGCCGTGACCCCGAGAAAGTTTACATCTCCGGTGACCTGGACCGCGCGCTGAACGCTGCCGAGGACCAGGCCAAGCAGATGAAGGACGAATACATCAGCGTAGAGCATGTATTCCTGGGTATTCTGCAGCGCCCCGGCAAGGCCGCGGGCGAACTGCTGCGCCAGTTCGGCATCACTCAGGAGAAGTTCATGCAGCAGCTGTCCGCCGTGCGCGGCAACCAGCGCGTGACCAGCGACAATCCCGAAGAGACCTACAACGCCCTTGAAAAGTACGGCACCGATCTGGTGGCCGCCGCCAAACAGAACAAGCTGGACCCGGTCATCGGCCGTGACGTGGAGATCCGCAACGTCATCCGTATCCTGTCCCGTAAGCGCAAGAACAATCCCGTGCTGATCGGCGAGGCCGGCGTCGGCAAGACCGCCATCGCGGAAGGCCTGGCCCAGCGTATCGTGCGCGGCGACGTGCCGGAAAACCTGAAAGACCGCCGCATCTTCAGCCTGGATATGGGTGCGCTGGTGGCAGGCGCCAAGTACCGCGGCGAGTTTGAGGAACGTCTGAAGAGCGTGCTCAACGAGGTTAAGAAGAGTGAAGGCCAGATCATCCTGTTCATCGATGAGCTGCACACTATCGTGGGTGCAGGCAAGACGGACGGCGCCATGGACGCCGGCAACCTGCTCAAGCCTCTGCTGGCCCGGGGCGAACTGCACTGCATCGGTGCCACCACTCTGGACGAATACCGCGAATATATCGAAAAGGACCCCGCTCTGGAGCGCCGGTTCCAGCCCGTTATGGTGAACGAGCCCACGGTGGAGGATACCATCTCCATCCTGCGCGGCCTGAAAGAGCGCTATGAGGTGTTCCACGGCGTCAAGATCCAGGATGCCGCCCTCATTGCCGCCGCCACCCTGTCCGACCGGTATATCACCGACCGGTTCCTGCCCGACAAGGCCATCGACCTGGTGGACGAAGCCTGCGCCATGGTCAAGACCGAGCTGGATTCCATGCCCGCCGAGCTGGACGACCTGAACCACCGCATCACTCAGCTGCAGATCGAGGAGGTCAGCCTGAAAAAGGAGACCGACCCCATGTCCCAGCAGCGTCTGGCAGCTCTGGAGAAGGAGCTGGCCGAGCTGCGCGACAGCTTCAACAGCAAAAAGGCGCAGTGGGAAAATGAGAAGAACGCCATCGGCAAAGTACAGAGCCTGCGCGCCGAGGTGGAGCAGACCAAGGCCGAAATCGAAAAGGCTACCCGCGCCGGAGATTACGCCAAGGCGGGCGAACTGCAGTACGGCAAACTGCCCAACCTGCAAAAAGAATTGGAAGAGCAGGAAAAGCTGGCCGCCGAAAAGAAAGAGTCCAGCCTGCTGCGTGACCGCGTCACCGACGAGGAGATCGCCCGCATCGTGGCCCGCTGGACCGGCATCCCCGTGGAGAAGCTGGTGGAGGGCGAGCGCGAGAAGCTGCTCCGCCTGCCCGAAGTGCTGCATCAGCGGGTGATCGGCCAGGACGAGGCCGTCCGCAAGGTTTCCGACGCCATCCTGCGCTCCCGTGCGGGCATCGCCAACCCCGGCCGCCCCATCGGCAGCTTCCTGTTCCTCGGCCCCACCGGTGTCGGCAAGACCGAGCTGGCCAAGGCTTTGGCCCAGACCCTGTTTGATGATGAGAAGAACCTGATCCGTATCGACATGACGGAGTATATGGAGAAATTCAGTGTCTCCCGTCTGATCGGTGCGCCTCCGGGATACGTGGGCTATGAGGAAGGCGGTCAGCTGACCGAGGCCGTCCGCCGCCGTCCTTACAGCGTCGTGCTGTTCGACGAGGTGGAGAAAGCCCACCCCGACGTCTTTAACATCCTGCTTCAGGTGCTGGACGACGGACGCATCACCGACAGCCAGGGCCGTACTGTGGACTTCAAGAACACCGTCATCATCCTGACGTCCAACCTGGGCTCCGACATCATTCTGGATGATCTGGAGCACAGCCGTTCCCAGGGCGGCAACGAGCTGTCCGCCGAGGCCCGGGAGAAGATCTCCCAGCTGCTCAAGCGGCAGTTCCGTCCCGAGTTCCTCAACCGTCTGGACGACATCGTCTACTACAAGAGCCTGACCCGCGACGAGATCGGCAGCATCGTCGACCTGATGCTGAACGACCTGCGCAAGCGCCTGGCTGACAAGCAGCTCACCCTGGTCGTCACCGACGCCGCCAAGGCTTTCATTGTGGACAACGGCTACGATCCCATCTACGGTGCCCGTCCGCTCAAGCGGTATATCCAGGCGAACGTGGAGACCATGATCGCCAAGGAGATCATCGGCGGCAGCCGCGTTCCCGGTGACACCCTCACCGTGGACGTGGAGAACGGGGCCCTGGTCCTGCGCTGATGTCCCAACCGTTTCCTCTCTCCCTTTACAGCAACACACAGCAAAGCCCCCGGCAGACCGGAACCTTCCGGCCCGCCGGGGGCTTTTTGTGTCAGAGCACAGGCACGGGAACGCCGGCCACCTGACCGTCAGACTTTTGCCGCTCCGCCGCCGGGGGACACATTCTCCGTCAGACGGCAGTCCTTGCATCAGTCTGCCCCACCCGTGTTTGCGATTTCATCCTTTGGGAAAGTCTCTGTCCGAGATAAGTATTGGTGAATGAAAATATACACATACATAGGATAATTATCCCCTTTGACCTGAAAGGTATTTTAGACTAACAAATGTCGTAAATTTTCGTTCATGGAGTGAGACAGTAGGGGCAAATATGCTATAATGCAGGTGTAATTGGAACATTTTGCTGTTTTTCCGTCTATATACAAAGACAAACTTGAATTTGGCGAGGTGAGTATACAACATGAAGATTCATAATGCACAGTATAAAA
>DXFO01000006.1 GCA_019114415.1 Candidatus Gemmiger faecavium
GTAAAGCAGCATTGAGGGCTGCAGCTGGTACCCAGGGGGGCTATCTGATTCCTCTGGCTGCTCTCACCTTTTCCGGGTGGGCTTTGTTGTGGCATTTTCTGCACAGGCTCACAAGATTTTCGTTTTCGAAGGCCAGCTCCGGATAGTCTTCAACGTGCTTGATGTGGTGCACTACTTCCGCAGGCGATATTTTCCCGTACCTTCTGCACCACACGCACCTGTACTTGTCTCGGCGTTTGATTTTTTCCGCTTTGTTTTTCCACTTTTTTCCGTTGTAATCAAACTCTTTTATCCCCTTTCCCTCCCTCCAGCTTTTTCTGTGCCGGCGTCCATATATTTGCTCGACCTGTAGATATGAAAAGCACCGACCCGGTGGAAATCGAGTCGGTGCTTTTCGGTGCAGCAGCCAGAGTCCACATCCAGCCCCCGCGCCCCTTGTACGATGATTTGGAGGATCATCCATCTGCCTTTGAGCATGTCTACACTATATCACAGGCAAAGCGAACAGAGCGAACAACTTTTTACTTTCCTGTTGACAAAAACCTATTCAGCGCCATTCTCACGCTGTCCGATGTGTTTCCTCCTCCGATATGCTGCGCTACCTGAAACCAAGTCAGACCGTCCACAAACCGCAGAGCGATGATCTGCCGGATGTAGCTGTCTTCGATGGCCGCGATGTACTGATTGATTCTCCGATACTCCACGATCGCCAGCTGCAGCTTGGCTTCGATGATCGCCTGGCTGTCTGCGATCTCTGCGGCGATGGCTGTCTTATCGGACATGCAGCCGACGGCCGGCAGCCCTGAGATCTTCACGGCGGTGTTTGTGGCCGCTTCCTTCAGCTGCGCAAGGCGCCGCTGCTCCTGCTCTATCTCTCGATTCAGGCAATACAGCCTGGACAGTTCCTTTTTGGTCATCGTCCACCTCCCGAAAGCTCCGCCGCAAATCCTGCGATTCCGGCCACAACGCCCATCAGCAGCCACACCCAGCCCCGGATACCGGTGACGGCCTCGATGGCCGAAAACCCCAGCTGCGCCCAGCCGATCAGCATTACCAGCCCCGGTATCAGCAGGAACATCACGATCGCGCGGCTGGCCGCTTTGGCGTATTTGTTCATGTTCAATCTTCCTCCTTGTCTTTGCTTTTCCGTTGCCAGTTGCTGCCTCCGTGGCAATCCCGGCAAGGGCATCCTGTTTCCGCGCAGCGAGAGCATCCGACATCCATCTTGCACTGCTCCATATGCTCTATATGCGTACAGCACACGCACAGGTTTATTTCTTCGTCATCGCCGCTGAACACACATTCCAAAACCTCTGCCGCCTCCATGCACAGATCCATGATCTGTGTCGTACACCGGTCTGCCCGCAGACTTTCCGTGCGCAGACGCTGTATAAGTTCCTGCACGCTCACATCTATCCCTCCTTCCACACCGACAATGGGAAGCTGCTTCACTTTGTACTTACCATTGTCGGGCATCCTCTTCGGTGACCATCGATAAAGCTTGTAACTCCCTGTTGGCCTCGTCACGTCTTCTCCCTGTACAGCGTCCTGGAGCATATCCACAAATCCAGCACCTTCCAGCGTGTCGATGCTGTACAGCAAGCCATTGACAACTATTCCCCACTCACCGCTTTCTCCATAACTTATCCACACTCTGGCATAGTCTATAGCTTTGATCTCCTCCGGTGTCAGCGGTTCAGTGGAATGCATCTGCTCCAGAGCCTCAATTGCTGCCCGGATCACCGCACAGCCTTTGGTGCTGCAGCTATTTTCACGACCACATCCCAGGCATGCAAGGCTGCCGGTTTCCACCTTCAGGCGGCGCAGCTCCTTCAAGATTTTCTCCACTTCCACACTCGTCCCCTCCTTTTTTGCTTCTGCTTGCCTAACTCATGCATACAGGTCGGCAGCAGGCACAGCATTGCCCCGTCTCTCCTCCACTGGCACCGGATGCAGAGCTTCTTCTGTGCCCGATCCGCTTCGACCACGGCCAGCTTCACCGCTCCCGGATTCACTTCCAGCCGGGTGGCTATTTGGACATACGACCACCTCTGCAGGTGTAGCTTGTAGGCCAGAGCCTTGTCTTTTTCGTTCATGCTCTCTCCTTTCCGCTTTGCATTTGAGTGCAAAGCCCTATTCGATGATTTCGCGGAACACCCAGCCGTTCGGCCTCGCATATAGCTCGATGAACAGCCGGCGGCGGTAGACATAGGATTTTTGCAGGCGGCGCACCGCCTTGCTTTTCACCTCGATCACCTCTACCGTGCCATTCCTGCGCCTGATCCAGAAATCCGGCGTGTATTCTGCTTTGTGCAGCTTGATCCCGCAGTATTCCCCCGGCGGCAGCAGCTGGAACGTCTTGTGCATCTCACACTCCACGATCTCCCCGCTTTGAATACCCGGCCAGATCTCTCGGGTGTAGAAATCCGCCTCCAGCTTACTTTCCGGCGCATCCATCACCGGTCCCAGCGCCAGTGCGCGGCGGCGTGCCTGCTGGGCCTTCAGCTGCTGCTCAGCCTGCCGGCGGGCGTTTGGTCCGAGATCTTCCAGTCTGATTCCCGTTTTTCTTCACTCTTCCTTTCTGCTTCTGCGGCCAGGGCGGCGGCGGCAAAGGACGACGGCGGCGCAGCCTGGCCATCACCGACCAGCCGGACAGCTCGTTGTATTCCGCCTCGGACTCCACCAGCTCCCACTCCGGATATTGCCGCGCCCACCACTCTTTGTCGTACACCTCGCCCCGGGCCAGCCTTGCCAGCTTCGCGCGAGTGTATTTGGTATCGTTCGGCCGCGGGCGGCGCGGTTCGTCCAGATTCAAGCTGCTGCGCCAGTGCCGCTTCCCGGCCGCCTGCTTGATGAGATAGTGCATGAGCGGCAGCAGGGTGCCGTCCTGCGGCTGCAGGCGCACGCTTTTCACGATTCCCAGCGAGCGGGCCGCTTTCCCTCGACCGGTGCTCCACATGGCTTCCAGAGCATCTCGATCTATGTACCCCGACAGCAGCAGGTGGTGGTGGATGCGCACCATCTTCCCGCGCTTGTTCTGCCCGTACTCTGTTATGCACATCCATTTCGGGTTTGGGTACCCTTCCCGCTTGCACCATCGCACGAATTTTCTTCTGAACAATTCGAACCGGTGCTCGGCCTCTTCCACGGTGCCCGGCCGGAAGGTGTCGTTGTAGGTCAGATCCACGCGCAGATCTCCGGCGTGGAAGTTCGTCTCAGCTTTCTGGACGAAATATCGCTTTGCCCGCTTGTCGTTCAAATTCTTCTGGGCTTCGCTGGAGGGCTTCTCTTTTTTCGCCCGGCCTGCTCTGTGCTCCCGCTCTGTGATCGGTAGGATGTCGATCTCCATGTAGTTCTGGCCGCAGACTGTTTTCTTTTCCCTGATCCAGCTTCTGCCCACTGTTTTAACCTCCTTCCCTCCGGGGCGGCATTATCATCCCGCCCGGTATGTGTACGGTCGAGATGATAATGCCGCATACAAGCCCGCATGCGGCCACCCGGCCGCCTACTTATATATATAAAGCCCGGCGAGTGCCCCCGCCGGGCGGATCTCAAACGACTTCCTGTTCAACCGTAGTGGTCACCTTCTGCACCACCACATACCCCTTGCTGTCCGCTTTGATCTTGACCTTCGTGCGGCCGTCGAGCTGTACTGTTGCGCTGGCCATCATGCAAGCGGCGATCATATTCAGCACGCCGATCAAGGTGTCCACGACGGCCTGCGGCTGGTATGCCAGCAGCCCGCGCAGCTTGTTTCTGCCGGCTTCGGCCGCCCGATCCATACGCGCCTCGTAACATCCGCAGCTCTTAGTTGCTGCTTTGTCTGCTTCCTCTTGGCTCTTATACTGCCCCGGAATGCCGCTTGTCTGCCCACAGTAGAAGCAGGCGCCCACATACATATCCATGTCACACCTCCTGCACCAGCTGCCCGGCGGCTTCCAGCATCTGCCGCATTGCCGCCTTCAGCTTGTCCGCCGTTTCGCCGTCTCCGGCGGCCCGGACCTTTTCCAGCGTTTCCACCGCTTCGTTGATATTCCGCTGGGCCTGTTCAAACAGCAGGGCGAAGCGCATGGTGGTTTTGTCGCCGGCCACCTGCAGCCGCTTCTCCAGCTGCCGGGCCTTTTCCTCCATCTCCTGCTGCATCTGCGCGGAGGCTGCCCGCTCTTTCTGCAGAGCTTCCTCCACCGCCTGCCGGATATTCTTTTCCGCCTGTGCCCTGGCGTTTTCGGCCTCAGTGCGGGCCGCGGCCAGCTCCATGTTCATATCGGCCTGCACCCTCTGGGCGGCGGCGTCTGCGGCCTCCTGCTTTTGCTTTTCCGCTTCGGCCTTCCACGCCTTTTCAGCCGCGGCCACCATTTCAGCAGCCAGGCGGTCGGCCTGCCGGTGCATCTCCTCGGTGTCGATGGCGCTGGTCTCCACCTGCTGGGCCTTCAGCTGCTCTCTCTGGGCACGCACGGTGTCTTCCAGCTCTGCCAGCCTTGCCTCTCTGGTTTTGAGCAGGCCCTCCACCCGCTGCTGATCCTGTGCGCGGCGGTCACATTCGTCCTTGTAGCGCATGGCGGCAGCGTTCGCGTCCTCCTGCTCCTTGCGGTCCAATTCGGCTTCGTGCGTGATTCGGGCATTCTCTTCCTGCAGCAGGCTCACCTGTTCGCCCAGGTCGGCAGCCGCCTTGATCGCGGCCTTGATCTCCTGCACCGTCATGCCTGCCAGGTCGTGGTCGGCCGCAAACTCGGCCCGATCCGGCGCGCACACCTCCCCCAGCAAGGCCAGCTTGGTGATGCCCGCGGAGGCGTTCTGCTCCATCAGCTGCCGGCCCAGATCTTCGTAGGCCTTGATGTACTTGTAGGCCATGCGTGCGCGGATGCCGTGCTGCTCTTCGCAGTATGTTCCGAAATCCTGGTATCCCAGGACCTGGTACAGCTTGCCGTCTCTCATTCGCTTGAGGGCCTCGCAGAAATCCGCCAGGGCGTTGCCCAGCACCTCCTTCTTCTGCCGGATCTCGGCGTGCAGGCTTGCCGCCTGCATCTGCTGGGCAGCAGTGCCGCCCGTGAATTCAATCATCTGTTCCATCTTCTTCTCCTTTCGCATTCGAGTGCAAATCAGACCACACATCCCACTCTGACTCTGCTTTCCTCAGCTTCTTTGCGCTTGGCCTTATTCCGCTTTGCAAGTCCCGGCTTCCAGATTTCTTCCACCCATCGCTCTGCCCAGGATTTGATAACCGGGAAGTTCTTGTCGTTCTCCTGTTCCTTATTTCCATATCCATGCAGCTGCAGCATCTCGCCGGTTTTCATATCCACCTGCAGGGTGTAGTAGGGCGTGTCCGGCTCCTCTGCCTTGCGGATGAAAAATATCACCCGCCCGGCCAGCACATTGTCTGTGTAGCCTCCTACGCAGTGGTGCAGCGCCCGGCCTTCTTCCCGCAGCTCGGCGGTGCTTTTGGCCGCGCGCACCAGCAGCTGCTCGTCCTGCCAGTCCGCCCAGCGAATGCGCTTCCACATCCTGGTGAAGTCCTCCGCCTTTTTCGCGTCCTCGGCTTCCCGCTTTTTGCGCATTTCTTCCGCTTCCGCCTGTTCCCGGCGCCGGATCTCCTCCACCAGCCTGTCGTGGCGGCGGAACAGGTCATAGGGCATGCGGTCATCCTCGGTTTCCAGGGGCAGCTGCAGCTGCCGCGCCATACGGTGGTAGTCCAAAAAACTTTCTATCGTGGCACTGAAGGTGTTTCCCATCGGTGGGCGGCACATCCGCTTTACCTCCCGGCGCTCTGTACGGTGGAGATAGGTCCACAGCTTTTGCAGGGGTATATACCATACATCCTGCCGTTTTTCCCAGTTGATTCTGAAAAATTCTACGGCGTCGGCTCCAAGAAGCTCTTCCTCGGTGATCTTCCACCCCGATGCTATGGCCCGCTTGTACCATATGAGCCGGTTCCAGGTCCATCCATTTTGCAGGTACCGCTGGTACTCCGGCTTGCTGATGCCCAGGGCCTTGTGAGGTTTTGTCTCCCCTGTGGCGATCCGCAGCCTTCCGGTGGTGGCCGCCCAGATGCTCTCGGTATCTTCCCGGTCTACGAATGCCTCCATCACCGGTGCCCGGGCGGCCAGTGTGCAGGCCCGGACCGGCGCCGGATATTTGGTATACCGCTTTGACAGCTCCAGGTATTTTTCGATCCTGGCGTTTTCCAGGGGCGTGCCGTCCAGCTCCCCCTCGGCCGGCGGGATCACTACGGTCACGTTCCCGCAGTTCCAGTTGTCGGTCATCTTTTGGGCATACCAACCGTTCGTGTACACTCGCCCTCCGGACATGCAGCGCACATAGTAGTTGTTGTACGCGTAGTTCCCGAACGGCCCCCACGCATACACATTGGCATGCGTGGCGTTCCAGTGCTTTTGGCCGCTCGGTGTGATGTAATACTCCACCTCATAGCCTTCCGCCACAGCGGTGTCTTCGTGCCGGTGAAAATGCAGGATAGAGTACCGCTTGTGTACATAGCACCATTTGCCTTTTTGGCCCCGGACCACCACCACGCAGCTGCCACACTGGTGGCACTCATCCAGGTTCCCCGCGCTGTAATACCCCGGCGGCTCCAGATAGCTTTCCCCGCAGGCGCTGCAGGTGCACCGGATTCCCGTTTTTCGCATCCCTGTGAGCGGATCTGTGTACCGCTCTTTTGATATCAACAGGATATCCGTCTTCCACTCGTCGGTGCGCTCCATCATGATTTCCTGCCAGTTTTCCGGCAGCGGCTGGTGCATCTCTTCGACCTTGTATCCTCCGAGGCTGCCCACTCCCTTGACCTTCATCCGGCCATCCTGCACGCGGGCGTGCTCCAAAAAGGTTACCAGACCCTCCGCATCCTTCGGCGCCCGATCCGGCAGCGGGAAAAATCCTTCGATGGTCCTGCGCGCGGCGGCCGAAAACACCCACTGTGGGCTCCGGCAGTTGCATGCCTTCCATAACCCCTTGCGGCTGGTGGCGCCGTCCGGCAACAGCACGGTGTGGCTGCCGGTGGCCGCGAAGATCTCCCGCGCCCGCAAGCCCTCCTCTGTGTACACGTCAATGGCCAGCAGAGGCCCCTCGGCGCTCTGGTGCACTTTCGCCGTCGCCAGCTGCTTGTGCATCCATTTTTCTTTCAGTTCCTTCAGCTCTTCCAGTCTGGCGCGCGGCGGGCGCGGGTTCAGCGGCAGGGCCTCCAGCGTTTTCTTTTTCATCTCGCCGCCTCCTCAAAAGAAATCTTCCAGCCGGATCGCGAGGCCTTTGGACGGCTTCGGCTCTTTCTCGGGCTCCACGGCGGGCTCTGCCTCGGGATCTGGCGTATCGGCCAGCCTCAGCTCCGGGCGGCCGTCCTGCGGCTCAAACTCCTCGATGCCGTAAAACTCCCGGATAATCTTATCGGCCACATGCGGCCCGACGCTCACATTGCCTCCTCTTTTCTTGTGGATCTCGTCCGCTTTGGCCTTGATCTTCTTTTCACAGTCGGCAATGGTCATGCCCTTTCCACGCAAATCCGCGAGCACGACCTCCGACGCAGCCTCCGGCAGCGCGGCCAGAATATCCATCAGCTGCATTCCCAGTGTATACACCGGGCTGTATTCATCCACCTTTTTCATCTGGGCCTTGATCTCGGCCCGTACATCTTCCCGGATGCTCATGGTTCACACTCCTTTGTTTCCGATTTTTCGGCCCCGGTTCAGGGCGCGCTTGATTCCATCCACCCGGCCGCTGCCGTTCATCGTCGGCCGCTGGCTGGGATGGGTATAGGCCGTTTTCCCTTCCGGCCCGCCGTGACATTGGCTCACCGGGCGCCGGCAGGCGAAGCAGTTGCCATCGCAGGGCGTCATAGCTCCAGTTCCCTCCTCTCCTCCTCGCTCATCAGCGCATACAGCGCCGCGCCGAGTATATTCGCGGCCAAGATCACCGCGGCCAGAGCCAGCAGCGCGGCCATAAAACACAGCGTGCCGCCCTGGGCTTCGGCCCAGCAGGCCAGCAGAAGCCAGCCAAAGGGCAACAGCACCAGCAGCCACTTGATGGCCGCTTTGGCGATCAGCTTGCATATCTTCACGTTCTCAGCACCTCCAATATCTCGCGCCGAACGGCATCGGCTTCCTCGTCCGGCAGCTCCCTGTAGGCGCGGGCAACCAAATCCAGCGCCGGGGCGCTCAGTTTGCTGCGCTCTTTGGAGTAGAGCTTGGTCTGGCCGATCTTGCGTTTCATCTCTTCCAGTTCTTCACTGATCTTCACTGTGCCTCATCCTCTCGATTTCCGCATATATTTCGGCCTTCATGGCCATGAGCGCCTCGCGTTCGGCGGGGTCTCGGTGGTACCAAGGTGTGTCAAAATAGCGCTTCGCCCGGGTGAGATAGGCGTCAATTTTTTCTACAGTGGTCACGGTCTCGTCCTCCTCTCTATGCGACGCTCGGCGGCTGGAACACCTGTGCCCACTCTTCCATCGGGATGTTCAGCAGCCGCCCGGCAGCCTGCACTTCGCTCCAGGTCCACTCCGCTCGGCCGTTAATCCTGCGGGACAACGCCGTCGCAGACATCCCCAGCGCCTCGGCCAGATCCTGGTTCTTCATGCCGGCATGGATGATCCACGCTCTAAGATAGTTACCTCTCATGAGTGATCGCTCCTCCTTCTCTTTTTTGATCGACTTGGATCTCTTGCGGGATGTAATCCCTCTCCATGCACCCAAGCGTTGCATAAGCCCGACTTGCGGATTCTTCAGCTTTTGCTCTTGCGGCGGCCGTTGTTTTTCGGGTCCCGATGGGAACCATGCTCAAAAGCAGATCAATCTCCTTCCGCAGGTCGTTCAAATCCATCAGGTAGGCTTCTTTGTTCGTCACTGGTTCTACCTCCCAAATCATAATTTCGTTCGTACCCGATTCCCGCGGCCACGGCTTCGGCGCGGGTGATAGGCACCGGCACATCATCCACCAGCAGCAGCGGCTGGCCGTGGTTGGCGGTGTAGTGAGCCTCGTGGCGGCCCGCTTTGCCTTCCCATCTGACCCAGAAGCTGGTCCACAGCGGGGATCTTGCGAAAGAATATCCCCGCCGCGGCACATCAAAGCCCCGGCCGCGCAGGAAGCGGGCCAGCTTTGGGCCGTCGGTGTGCGGCCAGAACTGTATGTAAGGCATGGCGCTCACCCTTTCATGGTGCAGCCCGGCTTACGCCGGGCGCTTGTCGGCCGCCATAATCGTGGCCATTTCCACCGCGCCAGCCACATACAGCAGCGCGGCCTCGGGCAGCTTCCGCAGCTTTTCGGCCAGGGCTTCCACCTCGGCCAGATGGTCGGGATTTACATAGGCGTTCATCGTATCAGCTCCTTTCCGTTTTTTGACTCTGGTATAATTATACTTGACTTTGACAGGAATGTCAACTGCTTTTCTTTATTTTTCTTGACTATGGTAAGATTTTGATGTATAATTTTTTCAAGGAGGTGATTTTTTGAATGAGCGAATAAAACTTGTCCGCCTGGCCCAGTCGCCCAAAATGAGTCAAGACGCTTTTGGTGCCAAAATTGGCATTACTGGCGCTGCAATCTCTCGTATCGAGTCCGGCGACCGCAGTGTTACAGATCAAGTTATAATGTCTATCTGCCGAGAGTTTGGCGTATGCGAAACATGGCTGCGCACCGGCAACGGGGAGATGTTTATCCGCCCCGATCCCGATGATGAGATCGAGCGCATTCTGGCGCAAATCTCAACCAGCGACGACGAGCTGATCCGCCGCATCATCCGCGCTTACTGGCGACTGGATGAAAAAGAAAAGGCCGCCATCAGCAAGCTGATCGACGGCCTGTGTGAAAACAGAAACACCCCCGGCGATTGATCCGGGGGTGTTGTGCAAGCTATTTGGATGCGAGCGCCTTTTCCAACTCTTTCGCGTAGATCAGGAGCTTGTGCAGCACTTTTTCGTTGTCCTGGTTCCGCTGCACAATACGCGCAATGTCTGCGGCGATTGGGCTTGTGAGTGTAAATGTATGCTCCATGGATATTTCCCTTCTTTCTTTTTCACAGGCTTTTACTGCTTCAAAGGGGACACCGTAAATTGATCCGCCCTCCTTTCTATCGTTTCTCTGTTTTCTATAGCTCATTTTATCACAACTTAATGTTGTAGTAAATAATAATTTAAGTTGTTTTTGCTGCGTTTATGACAAAATAACTAAAGTTAGGGATGCTGTACATGAAAAAATATCAAATCGCTATTATTTCTCTTGTCGGCGCGCTCTCTTTGTTCTTTCTGGCTCTCAGCAGTATCATTCTGTGGGCCATTTTTGCGGGCATCGTAGTGCTGCTCGTTCTTCTTTGGCGGCCTAAGCCACAGTCTTCCGCTCCTCCGCGCTCAACTTCGCGCCCTACATCTGCCGATTTCGAACTGTCCATACCTGTAATTCCGGCACCACCTAAGCCCCGTTCTGAACCATCCCCCTCCCACTCCGCAATGCCCTCAGCGAATTGCTCTGATTCCCCTGAAGAAAAAAGCGAGCCAGATGTGGTTATTCCTCATAAAGTTAATAACGCTCCGCTTGTTTATCAATACAATAATGTAAAAATCGAAAATTTGAACTTTGACATCGTTATGAATGCGGCACTGAGCGCCAATTGGGAACTAAACGCACGAATCGAGGATGGCAGCGTTTTTATTTATAGCAATGATCAAAAAATCGGAAATCTGAATCCCAAAATAAGCTCTATGCTATTTGACTGGATAAAAAGAAACGACCCTTATAAAATAATTCTGGAAAATGTCAATACAGAGAAAAAGGAAGCCGTTGTTTACCTTGCCTTTTACCGTTCTATGGCTTCTAAAATGGGAAAAAGAGAGTACACAATCGCAAAAGTTATAAGATATATAGATGAAGATAAACAATTTGCAATATCTATGCTTGAAGAAGGAGACGAAATCCACATCGAGGAAGAAATAAACGAAAACGGGGAATACACCGTGATCCTTTCCTCTGACTTTGGAGAAATCGGCACGTTCGGGAAGGCACTGGTAAAGCGAATTTTAGAGGAAGGGGCCGCAGGTGCGGCAGTGGATCATATTGACTATGACGAAAACGACAATTATATTCCATATGTGAAAGTTTACTGGTAACAAAAAAATCCCGCCGCCCTGCTGGAACAGGGAGACGGGAGGCCATCAGATCGCCGGTGGCGGCAATCCTCTGCGCAATATGGATTATACCACCTCCGGCGTATTTTTGCAATCAAGTGCAAAACGGAGGTGCATTTTTATGGCAAAACGAACGAACACGGCTAAGTGGGTGGAGAGCTCCCACCGTTGGCAGATCAACGTGCAGAAGGATGGAGTGCGGAAAACTTTTGTGAGCAACAAGCCCGGCCGCACCGGCCAGCGTGAAGCAAACGCAAAGGCCGACGCCTGGCTGGACGGCGGCCTGCAGAGCCGCACGGCCACCGTGAACAGTGTGTGGCCCGAATATCTCGCGCGGCTGAAGCTCACAACCGGTGAAAGCAACTGGCGGCCCGTGGAGAGCCGCTGGAAAAACTGGGTGGAGCCCGCGATCGGCAGCAAGCGTCTGGAGAAGATCACCGAGCAGATGCTGCAGGATGTTGTGGATCGCGCGCTGGCGGCCGGGCTGGCACGGAAGACACTGAACAGCCTATGCTGTGATCTGCGCGCATTTTTCAAGTTTGCGCGCCGGGCAGGTCTGACCACCTTTCTGCCTGAGGATCTGCACGTGCCTGCCAGCGCCCGCGCCGGAGATCGAAAGATCCTGCAGCCCGATGATCTCACCGTGCTGCTGAACGAGGACACAACTTTGTACCGCGGCAAGCGGCAGCCCGATCCGTATATCCACGCCTACCGCCTGCAGGTGCTCACCGGCCTGCGCCCGGGCGAGCTGATTGGCCTGCGCTGGGAGGACGTGCGTGGCCGCAGCCTGATGCTGCGTCGGGCCATCAATGTATTGGGCGAGGAAACGCGCGGCAAGAACGACAACGCTGCGCGCACAGTTCCGCTTTCAGATCTGGCCTGGAAAGAGCTGGAGGCCCAGGGCATTCAAAAGCGCGGACCAGTGTTTCCGATTTCCAGCGAACGACACTACCGCACTTCTTGGCAGCGCTATTGCCTTTCAAACGGTATCACGGTTACATCCGTCTACGAGCTCCGTCACACCTTTGTGTCCATCGCCCAGGCGCTTCCGGAGGCGCAGCTGAAGCGCCTGGTGGGCCATAGCAAGGCTATGGATACCTACGGCATCTATTCGCATGATGTAGATGGGCAGGATGAGGATACTGCCCAGGCTTTGGATGCTACCTTCGGCCGCTTTGCGAAATGACTATGCCCCCAACCGTTCGGAGTTTCCGAAGAGTTGGGGGTACACATTTTTTAAAAAAATTTCTTCCACCTATTGACGTATACGTCATTATGTGGTATACTAAATACAACGAAAGGGAACGGAGGAACCGATAATGAAAAAGTTCATCAGATACAATCTCAGCCGAATCATGAGCAACGCTTGGAAAGCCTTCCGGGGTCTTGCCTCCAGAGGCAAAACCTTTTCCGATTGCCTGCGCGCCGCGTGGGCGTGGGAGAGAACTCACGCTTTCACGGTTAAGGGTTGGTTTATCCGAAAATTCCCCCGCTGCGTTCAGTATGCGATCGAGAACCGCGACAGCTGGCATATTATTCACGAGACGGAGAAGGCCGTACTGGTCGAGTGGTTCGACCGCAAGTATCCGATGAACAGTATTTCTAAGTGGGTTCCGAAGTCCTGCATCGAATTTTGAGGAGGATTGCTATGAGTGAAAAAATTACCGTTTACCCCATCCGGCAAGCTTTTTGGGGATGTGTTCCTTGCGAGATCTATTATTTTCGTTCCAAGGAGGAGCGAGACTACTACTACTCCACCCACGACCATCTGGACAAGCTTCGTGCCCGCAGGGTAGATCCTTGCTCCGTTGATTTCTACTACAACGAGGAGCAAAACGAAGACGGATCGTTTACCGAAGCCGACTGGATTCGATACATGCGTTGACGAAAGGATGAGTTTGTGAAGAGAGTGTTTTTTATGGGATTCATCGTTGTGGACGGATGCAATCCCAACGGAGATCCCTCCAACGGAAATCTCCCTCGCATAACATACGATGGACACGGAGAAATTTCCTCCGTGTCCATCAAGAGGAAGATTCGCGATACCCTGTATTTTATGGGATGCGACATTTTTGTATGCTCCGAGCTTTCAAGCGACGGATGCAGCACGCAGAAGGAGCGCGCCGACAAAATTGAAGCCCGTTCTCCAGGTGAGTTTCGTGATCTTGCCTGCAAGAAGTGGATTGACACGAGGCTTTTCGGCCAAGTGCTTCCTATTCCAAAGAAGCTCAGAAAAGACGCCTATGCCGATACTGTTTCCATCGGCATAAGAGGTCCTGTAACAATTTCTCAGGCCGTATCGATCGATCCCGTAATTTCGGAACTTCAATGGATCACAAGGGCTGAAGGGTTGCTTCCTCCTGAAGGCGGAAAACTCAAAAGCCCCACCACTTTCGGACGAAAAAACTTCATCAGAAAGTCGGCGTATGTATTCACTGGAGGTGTTAGTCCCCAGCTTGCATCTCTCACGGGCGCATCCGATGATGATATCATAGATTTTCGTGACGCGCTCCTCAAAATGTATGAGTATACCCCTTCTTCCAGCAGGCCAGATGGAACTATTTTCCTCCACAGGCTACTGTGGTGGGAGATGGAGGGAAATTCGAGCCCCGCAAAAATAATACAGTCGGTTCGCATCGAACCTTCTGAACAGTGGCCTTACTACAAGGTCGCTGTGGAAAAAATCAACAACGCAAAAATGGAGGAATTCGTATGACGGATCATCAGATCTACGTATTGGTCGGGGAGGCCGAGAAGTACCGCGACCGGGACGCCTTCGTGTCTGATGCGACATTGTCGCATCAGATGGAGCATCTCGAGATTCCCGAAGCGGCCGAAAAGGCCGGAATCATCTGGGATGCAGTGAACCTCCCGTTTTCCGCGCTCAGGTCCTCGATGAACCTGACTCAAGCGCAGATGGCAGAACGCCTGTGCGCGCCTCGCCGCACTGTCGAAAATTGGGAGTATAGAAATACTTGCCCCGTGTATATCCGCCTTTTGATTGCCCGAGTTTGGCTTGGCCTGTAATTTCTTTGGTACACACTTTTGGTACACACTTTTTATTTTTGGTAGCGAAACTATTTTGTTTTACGCAATTATATGATGCAAAAATATGTCGTTGTTGCGTTATCTGCAATAATCGTTGTGTGTTCGACTCCCATCACCTGCTCCATAAATCGCTCGAAAGATCGTTGGTTTTTCGGGCGATTTTTTGTTATGGTACACACTTTGGTACACACTTGCTATTTTCTTACAAAAGCAAAAGCCCCAACCTGTAAGCGGTATTTACAGGTTGGGGCTTCATTTGTCTTACTTATTCGAGCTTTGTTCTACCATCTCGGCGGTAACCTTCAGACCATTTACCAGCACAGCCGGAACGTTATAACCCATCTCTACAAAATTTTCGCAGATGGAGCGGGCCTCGTTGACGAGCAGGCAGGCCAGGGTAAACCATCCGATCAGCGCCAGGAAAGACAGATCCACGCCGAGCAGGTCGGAGCCCAGGTGGGTGAATGTGCTGGCAATCAGAAAGGCCACCGCGATAATGGCCCAGTAGCCGGTTTTCTTCACGATGCCGATCAGGCCGGCAGCGCTGCTCTCTTTGTGCAATTTGCGGCTTTTGGCCCAGCCGGACAGCCAGTCGATCACGTTCAGCAGCAGGTAGGCCGCGAACAGATACCAGTATGTGCCGAAGATTGCCGTAAGCAGCGCCACGGCGGCCCCAACAAGGGCATTGTAGGTGTCGATGATCTTGGTCATAATACGCTTGCTCCTTTCATCATTACTCTTTCACGCAGCGGTTTTCAAACTTCTTGTATGCGTCAAAGTAGATTTCCCCTTTGTCGCCGTTGTAGGTAACTTCGTAGTACATACCGTCGTGCAAGGTGGTGGAAAGAAGCGCCTTGAAGTTCTGGAGAGTCTTGCAGCACCAGACCACGAAAACACTGTACTCGGGCGCAGGCTCAGACTTATCCAGATGCTCATCAGTGTAGTTGGCCACAAGGTCGATTGCTTTGCTCAGAAATTCGGTATCCTTGGTGATTTTCATGGTTATGCCTCCTCTCAGCCGGGCAGCACCAGCACCTGGCCGGGGTGGATGGTATCGACAGTGGTGCGGCCGTTGGCGGCCGCCAGCTCCTGCATTCGGCTTCCGCTGCCCAGCTGCTCGGCCGCGATCTTCCACCAGCTGTCACCCGGCTGCACAGTGTAGGTGCGCTGGGCGGGGGAAGTGGTGGCGCCGCCGGGCAGGCGGATGACCTGGCCGGGATGGATTACGGTGGCGGCGGTGGCATTGTTGGCGGCCAGCAGCTCGTGCATCCGGCTGCCACTGCCCAGCTGTTTATCGGCGATGCGCCACCAGCTGTCGCCCGGCTGCACGGTATAGGTGCGGCCCGGCTGGGGCTGCGGGTCGGGCGCAGAGGGCTTGTCCGGCTGCCCCGCCCAGCCGTTCAGGCCGCTGGCTTTCACCACCGTCAGCAGGTCGGGGCGCTCGACGCGGCTGAGATCAACTCCGCCCGCGATGCCCGGCACCTGCCCGGCGCTGGTGTACTGGTGCAGATCGCGCTGGAGCTGAGTGTCGGGCTGGGCGCGGTAGTCGGCCAGCCAGAGGGTGTATTTTTTCGCCAGGCGGGCATGGTCCAGCTTGGTGCGGAACCAGCTGGTGTTGGCGTAGATGCCCACGAAATACCCGGCCGCCTCCATCACCTCGGCCCACGCCTCAGCCTGGGCGGTGAGCTGTGCGCGGCTCAGTGCGCCCATGCGGCGGGGCTCCTCCAGATCATAATACACCGGCAGTTCCAGCTGCTTGCCCGCCAGCACGCGCTTGCAGAACTCGGCCTCCTCGCGCGCCTTCTCCAGCGTGTCGGCTGCAGAGTAATAGTAGGCGCCCACCGGCACGCCCGCCGCCTTGAACCCGGCATAGTGCTGTTCAAAGCACTCGTCGGGGCAGCACTCGTTGGCGTCGCCCCAGCCGGTGTACCCGCAGCGCAGGATCGCGCCCTCGATATGCTTTGCCGCCTCCGTGTAATGGATGGTCGGCTGATATTTGCTTACGTCCAGGATCTGTGCCATTGTTGTGCTCCTTTCGTGTCAATACTTGATGATATAGTTGAGGTAGATGGTGTTCTGCCGCACATCGAAAGCGGTGCCGCTGCCCAGTGTGTTGCTCTCCAGCCGTGCCGCGCCCGACCGCGTGCCCATCTGCAGCGTCCTGCCGGATTCGCTGCCGGTTCGGGTGCTGTCCACGATCCAGGTGCCGTTGTCCTCCAGATTCAGCTTTTCGGCGGGCAGGTTGGCGCGGGCGATCTGTTTGCTGTCGGCGCCTGCCGTATCGCCAACGCTCTGGCTGGTACCGCGCATAGCCACCACGCGGCCGCTCAGATCAGGCAGTGCAAAGGTGGTTTTGCCGTCTCCTGCTCCATAGGTGGTGCCAATGGCCTTAAAGAGTGCAGCGTATTGTGTGCGGGACACCAGGTTCCCGCCGCACCACAGCCATCCGTCCGGCAGAGATACGCCCGCATAAGGTATTACCGCGCCGGGAGGAACATACCAGTCGCCGGCATGCCCCTGCCCACCCACGTGATTCATGAGCGTATTGGCCGTTTGGGCGTTTGCAGCCTCGGCAGCCTTGTCAGCCTGCGCCACCACGCCCGGCGCGCTGCCGCCGTATTCGCTTTCGAACATATCGCCGGGTACCAGCGTGCCGCGTATCTGCTTTCCGGCGGCATTGTACGCGGTTTCGTCTTTCAGCAAGTCCTCCGGCCTGACGGTTGAATCCGAGATATCCATTAGGGTGCGGCCGGCGAATTCCACCTTGTTTACATTCATTTGCGTGCCCTCATTGCGGCTTTTCCCGTGCCGCCGATGGTGACCGTGAGGCCCCCTGCGGAGTTCTCGCTCTCGGTGTACGGGATAGCCTCCACAGTTACCTGAGACAGGTAGTTGTATCCCTCGTCGGGGGTGATGACCTGCTGCTCGGTGGTGGGGGTGGCTGTTTTGGATTGCGCTTTGACATCCTCGGTGCCGCTCATGGTGCCTTCTACGCCCAGGATCGTGATGCCCTGGCGGATGTTGTCCGGTACCAGCTTGGACTTTTCGGCCGCGGCGATGCCAACCGCGCCGCTGCCGTCGTGGTAGCCCAGGGGTACCGTGTAGGGGGTGTCCTTGTCGGCGATCTCGCCGGCCACCGCGCCGTTGTTGGGCATGGTGCCGGTGACCTTACTTCCGCGCACATAGGCCGTCTTACTCTCCAGCAGCTCGGCGGCCGTAGCGTTGGCGTCACCGGTGTCGGCGTCGAAGGTGTTGGTGCCGGTGATGATTGCGCCGGATTTGTCGTGGGCAGTAATCCCTTCTGCCAACTTATCGGCCGTGACGGTGTCGGTGGTGAGATCGATGAGCACCTTGCCGCCATAGATTACTTTGTTGTTATTCAGTGCCATTAGTTTCCTCCAATATAGATGGTGTTGCCATTTGCGGGGTTTTCGGTGACGTAGACGGGGATTCCCAGCACAGTGACATCCTGCTCCATGCGCCGGCCCTCCGTGGGCAGCGTTTGCGCGGCGGGGCGCGGGATGGCGGTATAATCGCCATCATACACCGGATACTGCTCGCCGGCCTGGCCGATATACACCCTCCCGGTGATCCGCGGCGCCGGGACGACGCAGCCTGCGATCTGTGCCGGCCGGATGCTGCCATGCACAGATGCCCGTGTGCGGATGCTGCCGCGCAGTTCAGATGACATCGTTCACCACCTCCAGCACTGCAAATTCGCCGTAGATTGGCGTGGCCACCAACGTTTTGTCGGCGTCGTACAGCCGCACGTCAAAGCGATATTCGCCGGGGCTGATGCTTTTTGTGTCCTCGTGCCGGATGTTGGCCGCCCCGTCAACAACCGGCACTGTAAACATCGGACTGCCAGCAATACCCGCCGAAAACACCAGTTGCTGCCCCGGCGCCGGTGTAAACACCTCGCCGTTCTGGTCCGTGAGCACAACGCCGAGCTGGAGGGTGTCGCCGCGGCGGATCTCGATTCTTTCCATGTCTCCCTCCCGTCAGCACTTGATGATATAGTGTACATACATGGTCGCCTGCCGCACGTCGAAGGCGGTGCCGCTGCCCAGTGTGTTGGTATCCAGCCGCGCTGCGCCCGACCGCGTGCCCATCTGCAGCGTCTTGCCGGATTCGCTGCCGGTTTGGGTGCTGTCCACGATCCAGGTGCCGTTGTCCTCCAGATTCAGCTTTTCGGCGGGCAGGTTGGCGCGGGCGATCTGTTTGCTGTCGGCCCCCGCCCTGCTCGCCAGCGCGTTGGATGCGTTCGCACCCGCCGCTACCCGGCCGCGCAGGTCGGGCAGCGTGAAGGTGGTGCTGCCGTTGCCCGCGCCGTAGGTGGTGCCGATGACGGCAAACAGGTCCGCGTAGGTGGTGCGGGAGACGGCGCTGCCGTCGCACAGCAGCCAGCCCGCGGGGGCGGCTGCGCCTGCATACGGCACGATCATACCCGGCGGGGCGTACCATTCCGGCGAATGCGTTGCCAGCAGTTCGCTGTCCTGTGCCACGTTGGCGCTGCGGGCTGTTTCTGCGTTGGTAGACTTGGTAGCATTGGTGGCCGTATCTGCCTTTTTTACAATTCCGGCCGCGCTTCCTCCGTATTCTGTTTTGGTCAGCAAATTATCAGGATTTATGCTGGCTGCGCTGGCATCGGCGTCTTGGGCGCTTTGAGCGGCAGCAGCTGCGGCCGCCTGGGCATCTTGTACGTTTTGCAGCGTCTTGGCCACCTGCTCGGTCAGAGCGTTGTAATACACGTCGGCCTCCGGCGCCAACAACCCCGGCACCGCCTGGATGTTGAGTTCAAAGTTCCAGCTGGCCAGCTGGTATCCTTCGGCGCCGTTAATCAGCAAACAGAGGGTGTTTTTCCCGGGCGAAGAGACCGCCTGTTCGGCAATCTCTACCGTCACCACGTTTTCGTTTATGGAAAATGCCGAGTGTGTGCCTCCGTCCGGCTCGGTGATTGTGTCATACCATCCCGCAGGCATTCCGGCCGCTCCAAATCGCACCGTCAGAGCGATGCCCGCCGGCGGCTCCCAGGGCGCCCCGGAATCCGACAGGACCACCTTGAAGAACCGGCTCATACTGTCGGCCTGTTTGGCGTAGATCACCAGCGGTCCGGACGGTGTTGAGATGTCAAGGTTAAAGGTTTGCATTTCTCCCTCCTTACTGGCCCACAAGTACCCAATCGTTTTGCGTCAGTTCTGTGCCCCTTTTCCAGCTGATGGACCGCATCTCTTGGCTATATCCGGGCCGCAGTTTTGATGTTGTCACTTGGTCAACGTCTACAAAAGCATACTCCTCTTGGGTATTCGGGTTTCCCCATCCCATTACCACCTTTCCCTGCATTTCTCCCTGTGTCACCCCTCTTGGATAGTGCAGTACAAAAATGGATGTGCTAACAGCCGAAAATCCGTTGGCATTTGTGTATATCGACCCTACATCTTTCTCGCTGATTTTGTAGCTTATGCCCTCAGAGTCAATTTCAAGCTTTACGACATCTCCGTTTGGAATAGTCTTTTGACTTTGCAGATGATCGGCAATCAAATTTACCACCTTGACCAGCGCAGCATTAAGCGTTCCCGCGGTGATGAAATCTGCCACGATTTCGCCGTCCTGTGTGATGGCTGTGCGGTACGATCCGTTGTATCCGGTAGAGCTGTAACCAAGGCCGCCGTTGTTCCAGCGCCATACTTTGGTGGCAGTGGCAATATCTGGCGTATCCATGATGAGGATCTCGTAGGGCTGTCCCAGCTCATTCCGCCGGTAGATCACATATCCTCCTTTTGTGCCGGTGATCCAGTTGGTGGCCGAATTTACGGCATTTTGAAGTTCGCTGTTTGTGGGCCTGTCTTTGATCTCGCTGCCCTGGTCCGCAATCGTATCAGAGATATTCGTGCGCACCTCTCCGATCTCCACCGAGTTGTACCGCTCCAGCAGTACGTCGGTCTCGATTTTCACGATCTCGGCTTTGGCGTCTACGCCCAGCCGCTCAAACTGGATTGTGACGGTGTCGCAGAGGTCGCATTTTTCCAGCAGGGCCAGGTCCTTGTTTTCTTCCGTCTGTTCGAGCTGCACAAAGCTGGCTTGAATGCTGACTGTTGGGATTCCTACCTTGTTGTCTTTGACATAGCTTTCGGCGCGCTCCTGCAGCTGCTCCGGCGTGGGCTGATCTTCAAAACCGCTCGAAAAGTCAACCGTCAAAACTCTGACAAAGTCGTATGTACCAGGCGCCGGCACGATTTTAGGATCGCACACCACCAGGTTCCCGTCGCTGTCTGTCCAATAGGGATAGATTCCAGTGTAGACATTGTCGATGTTCCGGTCCTGTTCAATGTCCGTGAGGTTTTTACCGTACCGGATATTCACTCCGTTGTCTCTGCCTCTTTGGTTCCAGAGCTTAACAGTGAAATTATCCCACTCGTACTCTCCGCCGTACACGTCCAGTACGCTTCCAGTTTGACCGCCCAGCACGCTGCGCGTAGAACTGGGCACCGGCACCGAGAACTTTGCCTCTGTGCTTTTGTCGGTCCAAAACTCGAAGGGGCTGGATACGGCCGCATTGCTCTGCAGCGCAGCCATTGCCGCCGGCGCGTTTTCGGCCGTGAATGGGTTCAGCGGAATTCCCGCGAGATCATACGCGATGTGTCTCGCGTAGATGGCGCAGATGCCATTCATGGGCCGGGTGATGCGGTAGATTCGGAAAGGCTGCGGGCTGCGGTAGGGGCTGGGAATGGCCAGCAGAATGCAGCGGTCGGAGATGTCCTCGAAATGCAGCCCGGTCATCGGGTATTGCATTTCGAGTTCAAAAATGCCGTTTCGTTCTTCTGTGACCTTACAGCTGATCGCGTCCGGTAGCGCTCCAAGCCCCTGTGTCTTCCACTCTGCGGCGTTTGCCGGGAAAAGAATAGGATTCATAGTGTCCACCACCTCGGGATAACTTCGACGGCCGTGATGCCGCCGGAAAAAGCAACGGCGGTTTCCCCGCGCGCAAGCACAGGGAACCCGCCTGTTACTGTGATGTTGTTGTTGAGATTCATGGTTCCGTCATAGGCGTTTTGCGTGTCACTGTCAATCGTGATGCTCCCTGACATGCCGGTGATCTCGATCGTGCTGCCGCCTACCAGCAATCTGCCTTCTCCCGTGCCCTTCAGGCGTATGAGAGGCAGCGCCGGCATCCACTGGTTCTGCAGCTTTTGGCCGCTTTGGGTGATTTCCAGAGCATGCTCTCCGCTTTTCAGGAACCTCTGCGGTTTGCACTCGAATTCCAAAGTCGCCCTTCCGCGCACAAGCATCCAGTTTTGTACGTCAATCGGCCCGGCGAAAATCGCCATGCGGTAGATGTCGGGGTCATAGGAGTCTTCCAGTCTTACATAGCCCTGAGAGCCCAAAAGCCAAAGCGCAATGTCTCTGGCTGCCCGTGTAGCGTTTTTGGAAGGGTTTTTAAACCAGATTTCGTAGGCCTGCGCTGTGTTTGCGTAGGTGCCGGTATCGATCAGGAGATCTCCATTTCTTCCCGGAACCTGTATTTTCTCCACATTCCGTGCAGCGGCAGCGAAAGACGGGCATTTCTCAATGCAGATCCCGAATTCCAGGCTGCTTTTCCCTGCAAAGAAGATCGCATCTCTCACCATGTCGCCGCCTTTCTCTGTGTCATTGCCTGCAGCTTATAAGCCACCGCGTCCGCCAGAGCGTTGACATCCATTCCCGGTGCCGGGTTGACGGTGATGCTCACGCCCCCCATGTTCATGCTCCCTCCGGCGGCCGTCATGCCGTTTATGTTCACGTTTGCTTGCAGGTTACTGGTGGCTGCGTTCATGGCCTGCTCCAGCCTCCATGAGTTTTCTCGGATTCCTTTTGCCATGCCCTGCATCATGTCAGGCATCCAAGATTCGTACTGGCGCAGCGGTCCGACGTCCGGCCGAGAGAAGTGCAGCCAGCTCGAGATTGTATCGGCAATCCCAGACACCGCCCCCACAACTCCATCGATCATCGAAGTGATGCCGTCAATGAATCCCTGGATAAAATCCTTGCCCCACTGCAGGGCCTGTCCAGGAAGCGACGTGATAAAACTCACCGCATCCTGAATTCCGGACACAACGGAATCTCTGATCCCCCCCACGGTGTTTGCGATAGATGTAGCCAAGTTGGAGAAAAATTGCTTTATGTTTTCTACGAGCGAATTTACTGCGTTGCGGAATCCGTCGAAGTTGTCATACAGCAGCTTGAACGCCCCCGCAAACGGATTGACAATGAGCAGCAGCAGGCCCTGCCAATTGGTTTTGACAAACTCGATTACCGCGTTGAATGCGTTCGGGATGGTTTCTGTAAAGAAGCCCACAATTGCATCTACAGTTTCAGATACCGCGGTTTTGACTCCTTCCCATATCTCTGCCGCTTTGCTTTTAAATGCCTCAAAGGCTTGCGGGACGGTTTCTGTGAAAAATCCCACAACGCTGTTCACTACTCCGGAAACAAACTCTGCAATTTGCTGTCCAATTTCGATCACTGCGTTTCTGAAATCTTCATTGGTGTTCCAGAGCGTCACCAATGCCGTTGTGGCGGCTACTATTGCAGTTATAACAATAGCGATCCAGTTTCCTTTTATCGCCGTATTTACCAGTTGTATTGCTTTTGCGACGGCCGGAATTATCCCTCCCAGCTTTTGCACTTCCGTTGCTACAGAAGAAATTATTGCTGTAACATTCCATGTAATAAATGCAGCTCCAATTCCTGTGATCCCAGAAATTATTGTGTCTTTGTTATCAAGAATGTACTTTGCAAAGTTGGCTATCTCGGGAAGAATTTCTTCTGTAAAATAGGAAAATCCCGATCGAATTTCTTCCGCTACTGCCGAAAAATCAATTCCTTCTGTAAGGTTCAGAATTTCCTCGAAAATTCCATTGAATCCTTCTTTGATTTCATTTACTGCCGGCGAAACTCTTTCCGAAAACTCCGCAGCATTTTCAGTAAATTCCAACTGCGCATTGTTGGCATCTACAATGTCTTTGTTGTTTTCATACCACGCTTCTGCTGTTTTGGCCAGTCCCTGGCTTGCCATTGCCTGCATAACTATGTTGGCTCGCTCCGCCTCTGAGCTGGCAGACTGCAGCGCAAGATTGAAGTAATCCTCCGCGGTCTCTGCGTCGGCCACAGCGTCATTCCACGCCTTGTTGGCCTCCGTGTTGGCTTTCATGGTCACCCCAAACTTTTCACCTTCTTGTGTGCCCCAGTTGAGCACATCGGCGAATGTTCCGGTCACGGTGCCGCTACGAATTGTCTCGTTGATGCTTTCGGCCAGGGAGTCAATGGGGATGCTGTCGCCGTATGTAGCCCAAGCACCTGTCACAAGCTCAAGCATGTTCATGAGGTCTTGCTGCCCCAGTTTTAGTGCCTGTAAGTTTGCCGTGGCCGTGGCAGCTGTTTGGTCGTCTCCCAGCGCTACGTACAGTTGTCCGTATGCTTCCGCTGTTTGCTCCGCGGTATATCCCGCTTCCTGGCTGGAAGTTTCCAAGGTACCTATGATTTTGCGGTACTCTGTCGTGCTTTCCACCACATCAGAGATAGCGCTTCCGATGCTCTTGGCCGCCTCTACAATAGCGTTAGCACTGAATACGTCCTTGAATGACAACGCAGATCGCGAGGCGTCATCCATTGCATCTCCTACGTCTCCGATGCTATTTTCCAGTCCGGAAAGCTGGGACTTCATGCGGTTCAGCTCGGCAGTCGCCTCGTTGACGGCCTGCTGCCACTTTTGGGTGCGGGCGTCGTTTTCTCCAAACTGCTTTGCGGCGGCATTAAGGCCGTCTGTCAGCTTGTTCACTCGCTGCTGCTGGGTCTCGATCTGTTTGGTGAGCACTTTGGTCTGTGCTGCCAGCGCCTCCTGGCTTTTGTCGTTGGCGTCAAATGCGCTGGTTACCGCTTTCATCTCGGATGCGAGGGTTTTGGACTGCTGGATGATTCCGTTGATTTCCTTTCGGAACTGGGCCTCTCCATCAATTCCGATTTTCGGTCCGATATTTACTGCCATTTTTAATCACCTCTCAGATCGTCGCTTGTGTAGCGGATTTTTTGTTTCGCTCCATTCGAGATGGCCATGCAGGCGCACAGGTCCTGAATCTCTCCCGGCGTGGAGGACAGGGCCTCCGCTCTGGAAAGCCCTGCCCTCATACCGATGTACACGAGCCACGCCGTGGTGATCTTTACGGCGTGGCCTCGGCGTTTTTTCGGCTGGGCTCAACCTCCACGGTAACCTGCTGCCCTTCCTTCATAGTGGCCATGACAGCCTCTCTGATACGCTTCAGATCTTTCAGTTCAACGGCGTCGCAAAGCTCTTCCGAAGTAAGAGTCATTTGTTCTTCCGGTTCTTCTCCGACGGCCTTGCATTTTACCCGCTCATAGCGAGCTGCCCCCCGGATCATAGCTGCAGCCATGAACACGATATCCTCCAGGGTTTTCGCGGCTCCATTGCTTTCCATTGCTGCAGCCATCTTTTCCAGCCCTCCAAACCGCTTTGCGATCTCGGACTGGGCCGAAACGGTGTATTTCATGGGAAACTTTTTCCCTAAAATTTCGAGTTCCATCTTTACGCCCCTCCCTGGCTGAGAAAAGCCTTTACGGCGGCATACGCCTCTTCTTCGGTGGCGAAAGGCGTGGGCACTTCGCACTTCCATTTGTGCTTTCCGTTCAGACTGCGCATGATAGCGGCCGTCAGCTCCTGCGTCTGCCAGTCGATCTCCTTTTCTTTGGTCTTGATGGACTCGGCCGGCATGTTGAACTTGATGCGCGGGTAGACCACCGCGATGAACTTGTCCACGCCTTTTTCGCGCACCATTTTCACATGGCCATACCCCAGATCAGGTGGCGCCGTGTCGTCGTCGTAGTCGTCCCACTCGGTATCCGACGCCACCGTTGTCTGATTTTTGATGCCCAGAATCATCTTGGCTGCAGTTGCCTGCAGGCCATTGATGGTAATGTTCGCGTCGCCGGAGACGAACCGGCCGGTGTCGCTTTCGTCCACCACGTTGTTGGCGTAGAAATCGTTGTCTTCAGCGACTTCGATGCTGTCGGAGTAGCTTACGCCGGCGCCCAGATCCATGCCTTCGGTGTATTTGTCGGTCCCCGAGCTGCCGTCATACAGCGCAACGTAGGGTTTCGAGTATCCGATCGTTACCATATTCTCACTCCTTTATTTCTGATATTTTTTTGTCTGCCGCTTTTCTCCCTGCTTCTATGGCCGGTCCTTTTGTCGCATTCACGGCCGTGCGAATAAACGGCGTCTTTTCTCTTATGCTGCTTCCAGATTCTGCGGCGCGTGCGATCATGGAATTAGGCTGCCCCTGCGGATATGTCTTGGTTTTTACCTTGTTGTACCCAGAAAATCCGAGCTTTACGTTGTAATATCCATCTTCATTCTGCATGGGAGATATGCCAAATCCCTTTTCCAGCCCCTTTTTCTGCGCATTAGTCAGACCTGTCTGTCTCTTCTCTCGATACGCTGCCAGGGCTTCCGCTTCGGTGACCGTGGGAAGAGCTTCCATATTCTGGCGGACCTTGTCCGCCACCACATCGGCCATTGCATATACTGCAGCCCCACAGATCTCCGGCGTGTTTGCCCCGATTCTCTGGAGGTATTCCGTGTATTCTTCCAAGCCTTTAAACTGGAACTTTGCCATCTTTATACCTCAAACACCCATTCATCGTGAATAAGGCCTGTGTCCTCTTCGTATTGGGTGCTGTTTTTGTACCAGCAGCATCCAGACTGATCCAGCACTTTCGGGATGGCCTCTCTCAGCGGGTCTGCTTCGTCTTTTGTGTAGAGATCTACTGTTCCCTGATCCGCGTCTTCATCGTGCTTTCCATCTGCCAGAAAGGGATTTGAGGAATCTTCGGCCCACACTACATAAGGAGGCGTCGGATTTGCTTTCGCATGATATCGGTACACATTTTGCGTCACACTCAGTAGTGCGTTTTTGATGGTGTCAAGACGATTCAAGGTTCTCAATCCTTTCGAGCGTCAGATCTGTCACCGGCTGCCCGTCTTCGTCCAGCAGGTGCTGCACCTGAATGATCTTGTAGTACCCGGCGGTAGCTTCATCCATTACAGGCATCAGCTGGCAGCGGTCGGCCGTGGAGATCCCGGCGTTCCTTTGGATCTCGATCAGCAGGTCTGCCCTGTCATTGTGGGAATGCGCCGTCCAGAACCTTTGAATTCCTACGGTTTTGTCTCCGTAGCAGCTGCGAAAAAAACACCTTGTCCATTTGGGTACCGGCATTTCTCCCGCTTTGGCCGTGTTTACGGCCCTCCAGATGGTTGCAATCCCGGAATCAAGGAGCATTTTGTCCACCCGCTTTCTCGCTGAAGATTCTGTTGTTGAGCGCGTATCTCAGATCTCTCGGCATGGGCTCGTTTGTAGCTCTCTTGCGGAACAGATACGCTGCATACTCCACAATGAGCCCTCCATCTTCCGCCGAGAACGGCTCCTGCAGCGTCACTCCCTCTCGGGAGATCCGCTGCAGGGCCACTCGCAGAAGGTGCTGGAGCTGCGCAAGCCGGATTGCATCAGGATACATCTGGTTCAGGTCCGCTTTGAGCAGGACCAGAAGGTCAGCTTGCGTCATAGGCTCCTCCTTAGGCGCTCTTGGTCACCGATACGGTATAGGTCTTGACGGACACGCCCTTGGTGACGGTGATGGTCAGATCGTGAGCGGAGCTGTCCGCCGCCCACTTGATGGTGGCGCCGTTGGGGTAGTTTTTGCCCTGGTAGGCAATGGTCACTTCAGCTTTGGCCTGAGTGGGGGAGGCGGTTACGATGTCGCTGGCGGCACTGGCGGCAGCGATGGTGTACGCCGTCTTGTTCGGATCAAAGGTCGGGGACAGGGTCTCGCTGCCGATGGTCAACGCAGCCAGGGACGCATCGTTGGCCGTGTCGCCCGGGAAGGTGGCGCTTGCCTGCGGTTCGGAATTGATGGCCATAACCACAAAGCCTTCCGCGATGATCGGCTCGCCGTCGTAGCGGGCAGTGCCCTTGAACGCAATCTGATCGTCCGCAAAGCGGTATTCGTCGCTGCGCTCAAACGTGCTGCCGGCGCGCTCCACCAGCAGATACAGGTCGCCATAGCCGGCCACAATGTTGTTGTCGGCGATGATGTCATCGGACAGCACTTCCACAATACCGCCCAGCACCGGCATCGTACCGTTCATACCGCTTACGATGGCGCCGGCGGAGTTGATGCTCATGGCCTCTACCATCAGGGTGTTGTAGGTGGTCTCGTTCATGGCCCAGAACTTCTCTCCGCGGCTGTATTTGCCCTTCATGGCAGCAGCGGCTTTTCCGATCGCCTGGAACAGTTCCAGTCCGTGCTTGTCTCCCAGGTTGATGACGTTGGTGGATTTCAGGTTCTCCCAGGGCCGGGCGGTGGCCGGGTAGTCGCTGGGCTGCGCGGTCTGCTCCAGCCGGGGGACGACGCCCAGAGGCATTTTGATTCCAGTGCCGTACAGAATCGCCTTATCCAGCGCAATGCCGATGGAGGCACCCAGCATTTCGATGATCTCGGCCGCCAGGTTCAGGTCGCTGTCTTCCAGGGAGGCCTTGCAGATGTAGATGATACCGCCTACCTTGTAGCCGTCCATCTCAACCTGATTGATGGCAAAGGACAGCTCGCTCAGGCTGGCGCAGGCCTCGGTCCATACCGCCTCCGGGATCTGGCCCATAACACTCTGCCGTGCTTTGCCATTGACGGGCCGCAGGCGTACATGCCTTACCAGTTTGGAATAGTCCATGATGTTCTGCCGGATCAGGTCCAGCACCACCACAGGGATGGTCAGCTCGGCGCCGGTGACGCTGCGCTTTTCATCGCTCTGGCCCAGCTGCCGCACGCGCTGCAGAAAAGACTGCACGTCTTCCCGCTGCACAAAGGCAGTACGCTCCTGCATGTTCATGCCAAAAAATTTCTTTCTGGTGTCGTACATCTCTTTGCTCCTTTCTTCGCCCTCGTTTCCGGGCGCCTCCGGCTGCGCTTCCGGGGCTTTTTCGCTTTCTTTCAGCTCGGTCTCCAGGCGCTCGATTTCGCCCGACAGTCGGCTTTTCTCTTTTTCGTGGTCGGATTTTTCGGCGTCGAACTTTTCCGCCTCTTCCTCCACGATCTTCTGATCTTCTTCGCTGGACGCCTGCTTGACCGCTTCAACCAGTTCAGCCTCCCTGGTATCGAAGTCCTTGTCCTTGGCGCGGAGATCTTCCAGCTCTTTGCGCATTTTGTCGATCTTGTGCCGCAGCACAATGCTTTTAAGTGCCATCTTTTTCTCCTTTCAGGCGCGACAGCATTTTTTCGCGCCACTGCTCTCTTTTTTCTTTTTTGGCCTTTTCCAGCCTTTCATGGGCCGTCTGCAGCTCTTCTTTGGCTCGGGCCGTGACGCTGGTCTGGGTGTAGGCCGGGAATGTACAGGGGCTTACCTCGAAAAGCGGATAGACCTCCAGGATGCGCGTGCGGTATGTGCCGTCGTCGTCCCAGCTCTCTTCCATTTTCGAGATTTCAAACCCAAAACTGCAGCCGTTCACATCTCCGCGGTCTACTCTGGCATAGGCATTTTTGGCATCCTGATCTTGTTCGTTGATCTCCACGCCGCCGGGCAGCCCCCGCTGGTCTTCCCGAAGGTCGGCAGTTTTGTTTCCGGTGCTTCCCAGCACAATATCGGGGTTATGGTTCCACAGGACCTTCACGTCCTGCCCGGAGGCCAGCGCTCTGGCAAATGCCCCCGGCGCAATGGACTCGACCCATCCCGGGCACACTTCGTAGGGCTGGTCGAACACCGCAAAATAGCCTTCCAGGCGGCGTTTTCCGTTTTCTTCGCGGATCTTCATGCCGCTCATCTGCATCGTTCTGACTTCCATTTCACTCACCTCCATTCTGAATCAGTTTTTTCTGGTCGCCAATCATTCCTTGCGGGATGAAGTTTTCCAGAATTACGAGATCTTTCAGGCCTCTCGGAGACAGACCCAGCCAGTCTCTCACTTCATCTCCGTCCATGATCCCTCGAATAAACTGGTCATCCGCAATGGACGCCAGGTCTTTGAGGTCGTAGTTGTACAGGCTTCTGGCATTCATGCGGAAAAATCTTGTGGGACTGATGAGCAGCTTTTTGGTCATTTCCTGTTCCAGGATCTGTGCCGTTTGCATCACCTTTGTAGACACGAAGTTGTTCCACTCTTCCCGCTTGAAGTCTCCGACGCCCAAAACAAACGGCGGCACCCCGATAATGGAGGCCACCGTGCGTTTGTCGATTTGTACTACATCAGAGATTGCGAGATCCGCCAAGGAAAGCGGTTTTACCTGCTCGACCGAAAACTGCTCCGCCGGAATGATCCAAGGTTCCCCCGGCTCCTGGGTTTCCAGATAGCTCTGGGACAGTTTTTTCCGTCCGGCAGGACTGGCGAATTCTTCTACCAGTCCATCTACTTTTACGATCAACGAGGGCTTCCACTTGCTGCTCATGAAGCTTTTCGACGTAGCTGCTGCCTGTCCCAGGTTGTTGGCCACATCTTTGAGTACAACCCGGTACCCTTTTCCCATCCACGGATAGTCACTGTCCGGGTTCAGAACGAAGTGCAGCACATTGTCCGGAGAATATTCCTTTCCGGAAATCATCACTTTGTATCCCCACCCATCCGGTATAAAAACCGTTTTGGACGGTGGAATGGGCACAAGATCCCTGATGATTCCCCTTCTTGTGTCCGGCCACACTACCGCGTTTCCGTTACCTTCCAACAGCATGTTTCTTACAATCCAGTAGATAAATCCGGTTCTTGTCATGTACTGGTTCGGGTTGATATCGATTTTTCTGGACAGCTCGTCCTGTATCCGCATATCTCCTTCTGCCGTGTTTTCCATCAGGTAGATGGTCATGCTGGACACGAGCTTGGCGATCGTGTCCACCGCTGCAACGACTTCCGGATTGTGCGCCAGGCTCGTGTACCCCATACACTCGATCGTTTCCCACTGAGACGAATCCACGAAAGCTACCCGGCTGCGCTTCTGCGCGGGCTCATCTCTCGCCAGCTGTTTGGAACGTTTGCTTTTTCTGCTCATCGGCTTCACCTCTTTCTGTTATTCTCCCCACCATGCTTTTCCCTTTTTCTGGCGCTCCATGTTATCAAGATATCGAACGCACGCGAAAACACTGGCGTCGAACAGGTCGATTCTGTGTTCCGGCTGCACCTTGTCGTACTGGATCATGTCGTCGGTTTTTTCTACCGCTCTTACGTTTTCCACGCAGTACTCGAACGCCTCGCTGTGCAAATAGTAGAGCTTGCCATCTTTGGCTGCCTTTTCAATGTGCCGGAATCCTTCGCTTTTCAGGTAGTAATACTGTGGCTGGTCCACAATCTTAAATCCGGCTTCTTTCATTCCGATGAAGTATTCACGACAGAACTTGCGATCGTGCCCAACCTGTGCGATGTTGAACCCCATTTTTCTCATTTGGACGAACCAATTGATAACGTCTGCCTGATTGACGGTCGGGCTGTTGCACATGGTCAGCCATCCGTCATCTTCCCATCCAAACAGAGGGATCTGGTCCTTTTCCGCTTTGAGATGTGCAGCCACCACAGGGAAAAATGCGTGCGTGATGATGATGTCCACGCCGTTATAGCTCCCGTATAGCGCCGCCGCAGTGAGGTCGTGCAGCTTCGACAGGTCAGCTCCTCCATACCACTTGATCGGCAGCTTTGCCAGCTGCTCCCGCGTCCAGCTGTATTTTTCATCGCTGGCCCTGAACTGCTCGATGTCAAAATAGGCATTGAGCGCGTTGGTGTATACGTTCAAGCTTTTTGCAAAGAAATCCTTCCGCTGCTGCGGGTCGTTCTGCGCCTGCAGGGCGTCGTTGGCTATCTCTTCTGGCCGGATGCTCACCCCATAGGCCGGGTTTGCCATTTCGTGGACAACTGGATCTGTAAAGTCTACACTTCCATCTTTTACTCCTTCCGGTGCACAGCACATGAAAATAAAATACTGCTCATCCTTTACAGTCCCATCCAACACTTTCCGGCAGTATTTGAGCCTTTGCCCAAGAAAAGCCTGTTCATTGTCGCCCGCCGTCGATATCCCGATCATGAGTTTGTTCGTATACGCTTTCATCGCTTCTTTGAACAGGTTATACTGTTTTGGCTTTTTGAAGGCGTGGATCTCGTCCGCGATAGCAATGTTGCAGTTAAGCGAATCCTGCGTATCCGGATTTGCGGCAAGTGCACGAATAAAAAACGAGCCGTCCGGGAGAGTGGCCTCCATGGAATGCTCGTTGTTATTGTCAATTATTTTTACGCTTCCGCCCGCTTTGGCATCTTCTCCCATTCTCCGGACGTTATACTCCAGGAAGTTGAAGCTTTCCAGCGATTGCATGAGCGCCGCCGAGGTAATGTACACCTTCGATCCGCTGCGTCGATACCAAAGAGCCAAGGCCCACGCGAACGATGCCGCAAAGCTGGTTTTGATATTCTTTCTCGGAATGAAGATCAGCGCCTCATGAAATCTCACGATTTGTGTACCTTTCAGCACAAACCCCATCACATTGTACACGATGAACTTGTGGAACGGTTCCAGTTTGAACGGCGTTCCCCGTAGCGGAGTACCATCCAGCTTTTCCCCTTGTTGGTGGCACATTGTTTTTTCTATGATCTGGATGCAAAACTCCGGACCCTTGGGGTTTATTTCATAATCCGGATTTTGCAGATCTTTGAAAAATCTGCCCACTGCCTGCTTCAATTCCGGGCACGCGTTTTTCCGGCCGTCCCGGATGCTTTCAGCGTACTCCATCACGACCGGCCAGTTTTTCCCGCTAACAGTCAAGGCTTTCCAGTGCGGCAGCCAGCCCGCTTTTTTCTTCCGCGGCCGGCGGCCCTCCTGTCATTTTTTTGTAGGCGGACGGTGTGAGACCAAGCTCGCGCCAGTACGCAAGCGCGCTCTTGTTGAGGTCATCCCACAATACCAGCAGCGGGTTCTTCGTCATGTTTGTCGACCCGTTTTTGTTGGTGTACTCGGTCACCGACTTCCCACCCGATTTTTTAAATTCCTTGGCCGTTTTATCTCTCTGCTCTAGGATCGCGGCCAGAGCGTCAACCACCGAATCATAGGCATCATTTTGCACTTTGAGTGCAATCATCTGCCCGATTATGAGTGTCTTCCACTTGCTTTTGGTCATGACCTGCACCCCTTTCGTCAAAATTTAGCTCAGAGTTGGAAAAAGT
>DXFO01000069.1 GCA_019114415.1 Candidatus Gemmiger faecavium
GTGCCAGTCGTTGCATCAGGCAGGTCCGGCAGGGGCCTTATTGGTTGTCTGCTCCTGACCGGGCGGATGCCCTCGCATGGTCAGGGGACAGTGAATGCATCGAGCACCGGCGCTCCGGTATCTCTTGCTGCTGTATATACAATACGCTTCAATTTTGAAAAGGGTATAGAAACTTTTTGAAGAATCTCCAAACAATATTTGAACGGATTGTGACAGAACCGTTTGGACTTGTTTGCCCTTTGAGGAAAGCCGGACGTGGCTCCTGAGCAATGCTTTGAAAAAAGCGGCTGACCCGGTCAGAGGGCGACCCGTAACCTGCCCCAAAAGGAGAGAGCGGCAAAAGGTCCGGAATTTCGGCTGCAATTCCTTGTTGACAAACGCGGCTTCAGGATATATGGTTAACGACGTTAACTATTCGCGAGGGGGCTAGCCATATGGAGTGGACGGATATGGTTCACTATCAGCAGCAGATGCAAAAAGTCATGCGGGCGCTTCTGCCTGTACGGAAGTCTGCGCTGACGGTCAGTGAATGTGAACTGCTGGCGCACCTGTATTTGCAGCCGGAACAAAACACGCCGGCCTTGCTCAGCCAGGGGAGCGGAATGAAAAAGGAAGCCGTGAGCCGCTGCCTGAAAACACTCTATGAAAAAAACTGCATCAGCAAACAACGGAAAGAGACCGACGAGCGGAGCTACCAGCTGTTTATTACCGAGACCGGCCTTGCCGAATTGAAGAAAGGCTACGAAAGCATTTTGCAGCCGTTTTATGACCTGTGGCGCAGTTCCGGCAAAGATTTTGAGATGTTCCTGTATTATGCGGATAAACTTGCCGCGCAGATGGAGAAGGGGAGGGGATCTGCCGATGAAGATGAAGTTTTATGATGCACTGCAAATGGACCCGCCATCCTCAAACGGAAAATTGCAGCCTGCGATACAAAGCAGGATAAGCTGTACTATTGGACCGCTATGGCCGTGCGTTCGGTGCTGATCGTGGTCTTTGCCATTGTGTTCATCAGTTTGCTGTCCGGCGTGTTCGGTTCTGACAATACCCCGATGGCCGTGGCGCTGTTTGGTATCATGCTGGGAATTCGGTTTGTCAATTTTGAATATTGCATCGGGGATTCGCTTCTGACCTTGGCGGCCACGCTGGCTATTTTGGTGCTGGCACCCAGCGCGGCGGCGGTACTTCCGCCGGTTTTTCTGATCCCGCTTCATTTTGTCAGCTTCTTTTTGATCCTTTCTATGACGACCCAGCGGCCGGAGATGGGAAATGGCGGGCTATACAACTTCGCTTATATTTACCTTACGGGAAATCCGGTCGCAGGGGAGGCCCTCATCCGCCGCGGGCTTTTGGCGGTGGTGGGGTATCTTCTCTGCGCAGCGATCCTGGTGGCCAAGCACCGGCATCAGCATAAAACGGTGCGATTCCATCATGTGGTGCGGAAGTTCGACCTGGTAAATCCCGTTTACATGTGGCAGCTGCGTATGGCCCTTGGGGTAAGCCTGGTCATGACGGCGGGGCAGGTATTTGGCGTGGAACGGTTTATGTGGATGGGATTTGCCTGTGCCTCGCTGCTGTCGGAATATCCTTATTCGGGCAGTATCGTCGTCCGTTTCCGGCAGCGGATTCTGGGCGCCGTCGCGGGCTCCTGCCTGTTTTTTGTGCTGTATCTGGTACTGCCGGAATCTATGCATTCGCTGCTGGGACCCATGGGAGGTCTGTGTCTGGGTTTTTGCACCGATTACAGGTATAAGACGGCCATGAACTGCCTGGGAGCGCTCATGCTGGGAGCAGGGATCTACGGACTCCAGGGAGCTGTGATCCTGCGTATTGTTGATACCGTTCTGGGGGTGACCTTCGGCCTGGTGTTTGCCATGGTTTTTCACCGCCTGGTGGCGACCCGTTTCCTGCCCGCAGCGAAAACAGAGTGAACACTTGCATCGTAAAACCATGGACCGCTGCAAGGAAATAAATGCGGTGAGGCGTAAAAAAAGAGTATAGATACAAAAAAACTCCCCGTACATTGCCCTGACAGCAATGTACGGGGAGTTTTGATCTCAGCCTGTCCTGTGCCAATCCCGCCGCCGAAATGTCCCCATTCAGCCGACCGTTCCTGTTGATCAGAAAGGGTTGGCGGGAAGCCCCGGAGGGCGGCCAGGCCCCCCGGTATAAATTGCTTTCCAGTGTAATGCGCGGATATTCCTTCCGCCCGTTGACCTCGCAGACCAGCGTCTGGGGTTCGGGCGCCAGATCCAGCACCCAGGCGAACCGCGTGTCGCCGATGGGTGTGATGCGGCGGACAAAGTTCTGGATGAACCACTCGCTTACCTTCCCATCGGTGAAATCCACCGCTTCGCAGAGGCTGGCCTCGATGGCGTCCATGTCAAGCGCCTTGTGGTCCCCCTGCTTGGCCAGCAGTTCCGCCTTTTCCTTGTTGACCCGCTGCTGCTGCACGCCGATCTCGTTGCTCTGCTCCACAAACTGGCTCAGGGTGATCTGGTTGGACGCTTTCATCATGATCAGATTGTCCAGCCGTTGGTTCAGGGCGTCCATCCGCTTGTCCAGAGCCTTCAGCTTGTCCGGGTCGGCGCTTTCCTCCCGGTAGCAGGCATTGAGCATCCGACAGGCTTCCAGCACCGCCTCCCGCCGGTTGCCCCACACGGTCTCGAAGATTTTCAAGGCCATCAGTTCCAGCTTCCATTCCGGGAAGGCTTTCAGTTCACAGACGCCCTCGGGCAGGCCGTGTTTCTTCAGATACAGGGCGGATTGCTTCTTGTGGCGGTAGCACTCAAAGCCATAGACCTGGGTGCCGTCCGCCTTGGTGTTCCACAGATACCGCCGCAGCTTGGAACCGCAGTGGCACACCAGCTTGGTGACCCAGACATTCTTGGCGACGGTACCGCCGTACTTGCGGGGCTTGCCGTTCTCGTCCAGCAGATTCCGCTGGCGGCTTCTGCGGATGTCGTTGCACCGGTGCCAGAGTTCCTCGTCGATGACGGGAGTGAAATTTCCCTTTTTCAGGATGTAGGTCTCCTCGTCGTTGTTCTTCTTCCGGCTGTGCTCCAGCAGGTCGGTGGTCTGGGTGCGGTTGTAAACGCAGTAGCCCATGTAGGTGGGATTGCGCAGGATGCGGGTGATCTTGCTGGAATCCCATTTCAGGCGTCCGCCGCCGTCCTTGCGGCCTTTTGCGATCAGGGCCTTGGCTACCTTGCCCAGCCCGTCGCCGGTGGCGTACTGTTCAAAGATCATCCGCACCGTCTCGGCCTGTTCCTCGTTGATGACGTAGGTGTTGTGGGCCTTG
>DXFO01000070.1 GCA_019114415.1 Candidatus Gemmiger faecavium
ATGGCCCATGAGATCGACCCCGAAAACAAGATGGGCTGCATGCTGGCCTACCACAATCCCTACCCCTACACCTGCCACCCCAAGGATGTGTTCTTTGCCCAGCAGTACAGCCAGATCCACAACTCCATTGCTGGCGACGTCCATGTGCGGGGCGCCTACCCCGGCTTTGCCCTGCGGTATTTCCGGGACAACGGCCTGGACATCCGGATGGCCCCGGAGGATGGGGAGATTTTGAAAAACGGCACGGTGGACTTTTTCACCATCAGCTACTATTCCAGCAGCTGCGTGAGCATGACCGCCGCCGACGGCGAGACCACCCAGGGCAACGGCAGCGAAAACCTGAAGAACCCCTACCTCAAGGCTTCGGACTGGGGCTGGCAGATCGACGCCCTGGGCCTGCGCCATGTGCTCAATGAGATCTACGACCGCTACCAGATCCCCATCATGATCGTGGAGAACGGCCTGGGCGCCGTGGACGAGATCGCCCCCGACGGCAAGGTCCACGACGACTACCGCATCGACTACATGCGCCAGCATGTGGAGCAGATGAAGGAAGCGGTGGCCGACGGTGTGGACCTCATCGGCTACACCTGCTGGGGCTGTACCGACCTGGTCAGCGCCTCCACCGGCGAGGTGAAAAAGCGCTACGGCCTGATCTTCGTCAACAAGTTTGACGACGGCACCGGCGATCTGTCCCGTATGCCCAAGGATTCCTTCTACTGGTACAAAAAGGTCATTGCCTCCAACGGCCGGGACCTCTGATCCCCCCGTGAGCTGACCTCATACGCAAAAACGCGCCCTTTCACGGCAGATACGCTGTGAAAGGGCGCGTTTGGTTTTGGGAAAAACGGGGCAAAGACCGGCAGGGTCACTCCGACAACTCCCACCACAGGGCGGCCAGGCTCATGTCGTCCTGGGTGTGGACAGACATTTTGTCCTCCATGGCCCGGTGGAAGGCGGCGGACACTTCCTCCGGCTGGTTGTCGGCATTGGAAAGCCAGCCGCAGAGCACCCCCACCGCCGGGGCGGGGCAGGCGTTGTCCCGGTCGTACAGGGCGTCCGCGCTGCCGTCGCTGGCCAGCAGAAGGCAGTGTGCTCCCGCGGCGACGCCCCGCTGCAGCCGCAGGTGAAGGGCGGCATCCGGCAGGGAGAGAAAGTAGGTCTCGTAGGAAAACTGCCCGTTTTCCGGGTAGGAGAGCACCCGGGTCCCCTCGGCGTCGGTCTCGAAGATAAAGCCGTCCCCGATGTGGCCGCACAGCCAGCGCCCGTCCCGGTGCTGGGCATAAAACAGCATGGTGCAGTAGCATTCCTCCAGGGGCATGCCCAGAACGGACAGGGCGGCCTGGCCGTTCTGCACCAGCAGTTCGGCGGTGTCGGTGTCATCCAGGGCGTACAAAGCGTCGAAATTCCGGGCCAGATACCCCGGCAGCCACTGGACCACTGTCCCGGCCGCCCGCTCGCTGTGGGGGCAGCTGCCCGCCCCGTCGCACAGCACTGCCACGGCCAGGGTGTCGTCCTGATACCCGCCGGCGCAGTCCTGGCAGGGCAGCCCGGCAATGGTATGGGCACGGCCGCAGACCATGCCGCTGGCAAGTTTTGCATGCATAAGGTAGATCCTCCCGTTTGTGATGTTCCCGCCGGACACAAAGGCCGCGGGGCCGCTTTGTCATGGGCATGAAAGCCGCGGGCTGCCCGGAGGGGTCAGTGCCAGTCGGTGGGGGCTTCCAGGCCGCCGTACTCGATGGTCTTGCGGCTGGCCTGGCTGACGTTGCGGCTCAGGTTGTCGAAAAATTTGGAGACGCTCAGGTTTTCCAGCCGGTCCACGTGGTTGTCGATGCTGAAATCGTACAGATTTCGGTTGCCGTCGCCCATGCTCAGGCACATGGTTTTCAGCTTGAAGCCCCGCAGCAGTTTCTGCACCCGGTCGGAGGCCGCCCGAACCACGCTGTCCGGCTCGGAGGAGTCCCCGTCGCTGATGATGATGAGCCAGGGGGTGTAGCTGTTGTTGTTGACCACGGACAGGCGCTGGCGGTAGTCCTCGATGTGGTCCACCGCCAGCTGGACCCCGGCGCCCAGGGACGTCTCGGAGTCCCGGGCCTCGATGGGGTGGACGGTCAGGGTCTGCAGGGCCTTTTCCGCCGGGCCGAACTCATAAATGACCCGGGCGTCGTTGCCGAAGGTGACGATGCAGATCTCGGCGGCATCCCGCGCCAGAGAGTTGCCGTCCACTTTTTTGAGAAAATCAGTGATGCCGGCATTGATCTGCTGGATGGCACCGCTGATCTGCATGGAGATGGAGCAGTCGATGCACAGGCAGAGCAGGATGCGGATGCTGCGGTTGTTGGCCATCTCGCTGTCCTGCAGGAACAGGTCCTTGACGGAGGGGGTATTGTCCATAGGCATAGGGAAAAACTCCTTTCAAAGCAGACGGATTGGCAGGCGGCGAAGGATCAGCCGCGGCGGGGGCGGAACTGCTTGCGGCAGTCCTCGCAGATGGGCTGGCGGTGCATGTCGTTGTTGCGTTTCTGCTGCCATACCGTGATCCGGAATGTGTTGCCGCAGCGGGAACATGTGGCGGGAACACGCTTCCAGCACTTGGGGCAGAAGAAATTCTGACGGCGGCTTTCCATCGTCCGTTTTTTGCCGTGGGGAATGGTGTAACTCTCCCCGCAGCACTCGCAGACCACGGTCTCGGCCTTGGCACAGTCGGGGCAGTAGATGTCCCGGGTGCCCTTTTCCTTCAGCTCGTCGTACCGCTTGCGGTCCATGCGGAAGGTGCGCCCGCAGCCGCCGCAGGTGACTTCCCGGGTGCGGCAGTCCTCGCAGAGGGCTTCGGCCAGGTTGGACTCGATCAGGATAGCCTGCTCCACCGTCGTGTCAAAGGCCTTGCCGCAGCGGGAACAGGTCACCCGGCAGCGGTCGTTTTTGTGGTTTTCCAGGGAATTGCGGCAGTTGCGGCAGAAGATCGGCTTGCCCTGGGCGATCAGGCGCTCCGCCTTTTTCCGGTGAAGGTTGAATTCCCGCTTGCAGAAGGGGCAGACAAGGTCCATGTACACGGGATTGTCCGGGGTGAACTCCCGGTATTTGGCGGGGGACAGCTCGTCGCTGAAGCCCAGCTTTTCCACACAGTGCAGATAGGAAGCCATGAGCTCTTCCCATTCCGCGGCGGTGGTGGACTTCCAGTCGATGAAGGTATGGCCGAAGGCTTCGGTCACCTTTTTGGGCAGGTTTTTCCAGATCATCCAGTTGTCGCCGTCGGGTACTTCAAAGTCCTTGCCGCTGCGGTCCACGGCGGCGTAGGCAAACCGGCGCTGGGCCATGGCCTGGGTAAAGTCCAGATCGGTCTTGGTGGCAAAGGGATTCTGCCCCAGGAACAGGATCTCGAACACCAGGATGGCAAAGGCGTAGTCGTCCTCGTTCTCGTTGCGCAGGATGGTCTTGAAATCCATGGGGCCGTGGATGCCCAGCCGCTCCCGGATGCCGGGATGGGTGAACTTCTCGATGCCCACCGGGCAGGGGAAGCCCCCGAACTGGAAGCTGTCGGTATCCACCACAAAGACGCGGCTGCTGTCGTTGAGGTCCACCATGAAGTTGCCGCCGTTGACGTCGCCCATCAGGATGTTGTTCTTGTGCAGCTGCGCCACAATGTGCGCCGCGGACAGGGCCGTGCGGATCAGGTCCTTGCGGGTCCAGCTGGCCATCAGGGCCTTGCGCTGGCTGGGGGAGCCGATCTTCAGGACGGACTTGGCAAAGGGCATGGCGTTTTTGGGGGCACGGGGCATGGTGTAGCCGCAGAAAACGCCATCCTTGGTGTACAGCATATGGGTGGGCCAGCACAGCCCGGAGATGCCGGGGTCATGCAGCAGCATTTCCGCCAGCTTGTCCCGGCGGCCCACGGTCAGGTGTTCCTGGTTGTACAGCTTGGCCACGCAGCCCTCGGTGTCGGTGAGGAAAAGCATTCCCTCGCCGCCCTCGGCGGGCTCGCCGTCCTCGGTGAGCAGATTGCCCAGGGTCACCGGCTGGTGATCCTCGGTGTAAAGGACCATGCCGCTTTCCGGCCGGCCGGGGAAGGGCAGGGGCGTCTCGTCCATCTGCCGCAGGGGCAGCCCGGCGGCAAAGGGAGCCGTGCCGTGCAGCGCGTTGGAGGTGCGGGCCGGTTTCTGTGCGGCAGGGGCCGGGGCAGCATCGTGCCGGGAGACAACGGGCCGGAAAGCGGGGGTGGTTTCCCCGGGGGAATGCTCCCCGGCGGCAGCGCGGGCCTCATTGTTTTCGGTCCTGGCAACGGAAACTTCCGGCTTTTCCGCGGCCTCATTCCCGGCAGGCTGCGCCGCGGCAGCGGGTTCTTTTGCCGCAGGCACGGCTTTGGCGATGGGGAAGGGGTCAAAGTATTCCGTGCGGGAGACGGAAACTTCCGGCCTTTCCGCCCCATTCCGGGCGGGCTGTGCCGGGGCGGAGACCGCAACGGTGTTCGGAGCCGGCGCGGGCGCCGGGGATGCGGCCTTGGCGGCGTCGGCATCGTTCATGGCCAGCAGCCGGTCGGTCTGGGAGAAGCTGGCCTGCAGCAGGGGCTGCACCAGCGGCTCGTCGATGTCCGCGTTGGCAAAGGGCAGGAAATGGCGGAACACCATGCAGCCCACGCCGGTCAGCTCGTTGCCGTGCACCCGCACCAGGGTCACAAAGGGCAGCTTGGCCCGGTCGATGAGCCGGGGCAGCTCGGTGGCTCCGCTGATGAAAATGCAGTACCGTTCAAAGGGGTGTTCTTCCAGGGTGCGGACCAGGGCGTCGTCGTCGCTGTACAGCGGGTCGGCAATGCCCAGCAGCTTCACTTTGAGCATGTCGGTGGCGAACACGTAGGAACCCTTGGCCTGCTCCAGCGGGGCCATGACATCCTCCAGACGGCGGCGTTCCTCGGCGTATCCGTCGCCCAGGGGGGCCAGGGCCTGATACTGCCGGCGGCAGGTATCCAGCCGGTCGATGTCGCGGATCAGGCGCAGCATGGCGGTGCGTTCCATGTACAGGGGGCGCTCGGCGCTTTTGGCGCAGGGCAGGAGACGGCTGCCCAAAAAGTATTTTCCGCCCGCACTGTTCAGCAGGCTGGGGGACAGGATGATGTTGTGGGTGCGGACCAGTTCCTGCAGCGTCCGCTGGTCCATGTCGCCGCCCTCATACTGGCGCAGAAGATGCAGAGCAGGGATTTTGTCCAGCTTTTTCTGCGCCATGCGGTAGCGGATGTCCGCTTCTTTTTTCTGCCGGGCGTAACCCTGCTCCAGAAACAGCCGGTTCTGCTCGGCAAGGGCCTGGTTCTCGGCCAGCAGCTCCTCCCGCTCCCGCTGTTCCCGGGCGCGCTCCTCCTCCTTGCGGACTTCCTCCGAAAGATAGCGCAGGATGTCGTCCAGTTTGGCGCTCACATAGCCGTCGGCCATGGTAAACCCGCCCTGACCCAGCTTTTCCTCGATCTGTTCGGCGGTGATCACGCCCTGCATTTCCCGGGCGATCTCGGAAATGGAGTGAAAAGAGATGTCCGCCGCGCCGTCGTAGACTTCCCGGACACCGTCGTACTCCGCCCGGGTGGCGTCGCAGCGCAGCAGTTCAACCACCCGCATCCAGGGCGTGTAGGCATGCTGCCAGCTTCCCGCCGTGACGGCCTCTGGCATGGAGGTGGAAGCGTGGGCAAATGCGTTGCGCAAATTTATGGCCGCACGGCAGGTATCACGCCACGGCCTTTCCTCCATATTGGCCATGGCGGGGCATTTTGCTCTGGCCAGGGCAAGCAGGCTGCAGCCGGCCTTTGACTCCGGCAGAAAGACGAACAGCTTGAAGCAGGACTGCAGGTCCATGGTGCTCAAAATATCCCGGCGCAGCTGTGAGGGAACGGTGCCGGACAGTACCTTCGCCAGGTATTCGTCTGACGCCGACGGATCTTTGAAAGAAGGCTTTTCGGCGTCGTCGGGCAGGGCTTTCCAGATGCGGAAACGTTCCAGAATGGAATGCTTGCCCTCCGAATCCGTCGGGGCGCAGCCCGCGCAGATCACGGCGCCGAACTTCTCCGGCGGGATGAGCTCATACAGGGTCGCGGTCATGAACACCAGCACGGCTCTCTGCAGCAGCACCGACTGCTGCATCAGGCGGTCGCCGTAAAGTTGGGCGCGCTGCTGGTCTTGGAATGTTGCCATATGATAATACCCTCCTTTGGAATGTACAGGACAGGTGCAAAGAACTTACACTTGGTATTATAGTCCCGGAATTCGGCAAGGTTCAACCTTGGCGGAAAACAAAAATGAAAAATATTCCGACGCTGCGTCAGGCCGCGGGATAAATTGGCCGATTGCAAAATGCTGTCGGACTAGTATAATGAGAATAAAAGTCTTTTTGATTTTGTGTGCGCCGGAAGGTGAACTCCCGGCGTGCGGACTCCCTATAATCCTGACAGGACCGGGAATATAACGGACCGCTGGTTGGAAGCGGTTCCCCCTGAATAGAAAGGATGGAGAAAGATGTTTAAGTATGAGGAAATGGATTTCAAAACTCTTTGCAACGCAGAGGATATTGATCCCGACAGCGCCGACGCGCTGTATGCGCTGGCACAGTTCTGCCGTACCGGCAAGGGCGTACCCGCCAGCCAGGAAATGTATGAGAAATATCTGCGCAGTGCCGCCCAGGCCGGAAGCGAGGCCGCGGAGCAGGAACTGCAGCAGCTGAACGGGGCGCCTGCCGCCCATAAAACCGCACAGGCTCCCACCTCTCTGACCGAGCTGATCCACAGCGCCGAGCGCGGCACGCCCGACGCCCTGATCCCGGCAGCCGATGCCTGCGCCCGTATGGGAGAGCCGGAGCGCGCGGTGCAGTTTTTGCAGCGCGCGGCGGACCTGATCGGCCGCAAAGTGTATACGGAGGAGGAATGCCAGCAGATCTGGCTCAAGCTGGCAAAGCTGTGGGGCAAGGACCAGCTGAACAAGCCCGAGGAATGTCACCGGGCCTACGGCATGGCGGCGGAACTGCACAATGCGGAGGCCGCCGCGGCCTACGCCAAGCAGTGCCGGGAAGGCTACGGCTGTGAGGTGGATGAGGAAAAGGCCCTGCATTATGAGATGATCAGCGCCGAGCGCGGCGGTGCCGTCCGGAAGTATGAGCTGGCCATCCGGCTGATGGCGAAAAACAAGCGGATGGATGCCGCCATGATGCTGGAGCAGGGCATGGACTGCTCCGAGGACCCGGGCATGAAACATGCCTGCGGGCTGATGCTGGCGTTTTTGGGTGTCGGGACCCTGACGCCGGAAACGGCACAGTGGGCCTGGGACCATGCGGAGGGCAATTCCATCAAAACGAATGCCGAGGAGGAAGGCAAGGAACACGAGATCCGCATTCCTCTGGAATATCTGACCCGGCTGTACGGCACGCCGGAACAGGCCCGTGCGGCGGGGCTGCCCTTTGACGCCAAACAGGCGGCGGCTCTGAGCAATGCAGACGACCCTGCGGTGGCCACCGCCTGGATGGAGGAAGCCGCCGACCTGGGCGATACCACGGTCTATAATCAGCTGGGCTACAATTACGCCTGCGGCAACGGAGTTCCCCAGAATACCGCAAAGGCTTTTTACTGGTTCCAGAAAGGCGCCGAGGCGGGGGATGCCGATTCCCAGCGGAATCTGGGCGTCTGCTATGAGCAGGGCAACGGCGTGCCTGCCGATATGAAACAGGCTGTCTACTGGTACACCAAGGCGGCGGACCAGGGACAGGCGGAGGCCCAGAACGATTTGGGCATCTGCTGCCTGAAGGGCCTGGGCATGGAGGTCGATCTGCCCCGGGCCATTGCGCTGTTCCACAAAGCGGCGGAGGGCGGCTCTGCCATGGCGGAATATAATCTGGGCGTTGCCTATCGGGACGGCTCCGGCGTGGGGGTGGACCTCCAGCAGGCGCTGCAGTGGTTCCAGCGGGCCGCAAGCCACGACTACAAAAAGGCCTGGGCAGAGATCGAACCCCTGCGCAGGAAAATGGCCCAGACTGCTGCTTCCCAGACCCGGGCTGACGTGTCCGAACCGCAGCCCGAAGCTAAGACCGCGGCGGCTCCGGCTTTCGAAAAAAAGAGCAGGGGAAAATGGCAGCTGCCGCTGCTGATCGTGATTCTTGTGACCGTGGTTTGGCTGGTTCCCAGTGTTATCCGGGGAATTCTGCCCGGAAAGACGACCGACACGGCGGGCGGGACCCAGCCCGCCGCGGCTGCGAGCAGCAGCACCGACGATCCCAACACCATCGATCCCTTTGATGAGAGCTTCTTCAACCAGGAAGGCGGGGTGGAACTCCACTTCAACGGAATTTCCCCCAACGGTACCCTGACCATCTACAACAACCTGCCGTCGGACAACCCGGCTTCTCAGATCGTGTACGAGGCCGACCGCTATGAGGGGATTTCCGATCAGCAAAATATCACCATCACCGCTACGCTGGATAGCAGCGAATACCGGCTGGAAACCAAGACCCTCGTTGTTAAGGCGGATGTGGATTCCCACTATCTCACCGCCCTGGATGAGCTGAACGCCGATGCCTGGAGCCAGATCAAGGCTGCGCTGGATGAGGTGGTTCTTGCCAACATCGGCACCCCCGATGCCAACGGTGTCTATGGCCCCAACGATAACCGCAATCTGAACGAGCTGGATGGGCACTCGATGGAAAATTCCACCCTGTACAATCTTACTTATAAGAGCTGCATCCTCCTGAACGCAAAGAACCCGGATGACCTGGGCTACAAGCAGCCGACCTGCCGCCTGATCATTGAGTACACGGTGGACTACGACTTTGTTCCCATTGTCTCCCGCTACGACTCCTACACCGGCACGGGGATCAGCGGCTGCATTTACGTCGATAACCTGATCGTGGACGGCGACGGCAATGCAGAGGTGGATTCTTCGCAGTTTGGCATGGACAATGAGCTGTACAAAGATTCGGTAGACTTTGAAAATGAGTGGGTGTCCCCCAGGGTGACGGACTACACCGTCAGCCGGATGGATGCCGCCCAGGTCATGCCCCAGTGATCTGCGGTGACCCGGCCTGCGCCCTCCCGCCCCGCATTTTCCCCGGGGCAGTGATGTGCCCGTAACCTTAAAATACGAAACCAGCTCCCGCTTCTGTGGAAACACAGCGGCGGGGGCTTTTTTTGTTTTTTTCGTTTTGACAGTGAACTTCCCCCAAAATCCGCATCTATCAGAATCGTGCGGGCGGAAACAAGGAGACGCCCGAAAAAACGTTGAAAAAAACTTTTTCACCCCGTGAACTTGCGGACTTCCCGGTCCCTAAAAGATAGTCAGAGGGACGAAACACCAGCCCCTCTCCAAACAGTCCGATTCCGTTTTGAATAGATGCAACAGGTAACAAGGAGGAAATATCATGTTCGGCAAAAACGATATCAAGCCCGTTTCGGAATATCATCACAGCGGCGAACGCCGGAAAGAGAGGAATCCCATGAATATCAAATCTGTTATTGCGGTTTTGACCGCTGCCGCCCTTCTGGGCGTGAGCGTTACTTCCTGTTTGGCCTTCCGGCCGGACGATGAGCCGGATGCGGCATCCCCGGCGGGCGTGACCCAGCCGATGGAGGAAGAACCTTCCAACGAACCTGCCGATAACGACGAAAACGCACCGGAAACCCCTGTCGATACCCCTGAGGAGGATACCGCGGCCGCCGAGGATACCGGCGGCGGGGAGGACAATGACCTGACGGAGACCGAAGCCCGGCCGGGGACGAATTCCGGCAACCAGAACACGGTGACCCCCGCGGCCCCAACCGCCAAGGACAGCGGTGCGGTCCAGATCGCGGACCAGCAGACCGGCAATGACAGCCAGTCCCAGGACAGCGGGTCCGGCGACAGCCAGGACGGCGGCCAGCAGGACCACAACACCGATCAGGGAGGTGACCATAACGACGGCGGCAGTGACGGCGGCGACCAGACCGACAAACCGGATCAGGACCCCGTCCAGGCAGCCGATGTGGCGGCCCTGACCAACAAGGCCCGCCAGGACAACGGGCTGGGCGAGCTGGCCGCCGGTACGGAACAGGCCGCGGCCGACACCCGCGCCCGTGAGCTGGTCCAGAACTTCAGCCACACCCGCCCCGACGGAACGGCCTGCTTCACGGCGGTCACCGGTTCCTATGAGTATATGGGTGAGAACATCGCCTACATCCAGGGCTCTGCCACCGCGCAGGATTTCCTGGATCTGTGGATGGCTTCGGAAGGCCATCGCGCCAACATCCTGAGCGACCGGTACGTGAGCATGTCGGTGGGCGTGTATTATGACGCCGCCAGCAACACCACCTATGCGGTGCAGATCTTCTTCGGCAAGGCCATGGGCGGGACCGAACCCACCTACACCTACACCGAGACTGTGGTCGCTCCCACCTGCACCGAGCAGGGCTACACGCTGCACACCTGCAACGAGGACGAGAGCAAGAGCTTCAAGGACAACTACACCGAAGCCCTGGGCCACGACTTCGTGGAGGGCAGCTGCACCCGCTGCGGCGAGGCTGACCCGGACTACAACCCCGAGCCGACCTACACTTACACGGTGAGCGTGGTCGCCCCCACCTGCACCGAGCAGGGCTACACGCTGCACACCTGCAACGAGGACGAGAGCAAGAGCTTCAAGGACAGCTATACCGAAGCTCTGGGCCACGACTTCGTGGAGGGCAGCT
>DXFO01000071.1 GCA_019114415.1 Candidatus Gemmiger faecavium
ACAGCTACTTCACGCCACTGATGGAACAGCTTGGATATGACCAGACGCCGCACTGCACCCGGCACACCTGTATTTCCATGCTGACGGAAGCCCACGTAGACCAAACCATGATCAAGAAGATTGTGGGACACGCCGGTGCCATGACGCTCACCGAACGAATTTATACCCACCTGGACATTGAGACTTTGGTGGAGGCAATCAACAAGATTTAACAGAGAGATGAAAAACGGCTCAAGCAAGAAGCAGGAGATACGCTCCTTGCGGAACGATCTCCTGCTTCATAAGGCTTTTGTTTTCGCTTGCGATTCTTGTTCCTTGTGTGCTCCTTGCTTGCTCCTTTCGGAGTAAAACAGAACACTTCTGAGGAACTCTCACAACTCCAAAACCATCCAATTTTCTGCAAAACAACGTCCAAAGACGTACTGAGAAGCAGTGGAAATTATCTCTTGGGTAAGTGAGATTAGCGCTTGCTGAACTGGGGAGCGCGACGGGCAGCCTTGAGGCCGTACTTCTTACGCTCTTTCATACGAGGATCGCGGGTCAGGAAGCCAGCCTTCTTGAGGGCGGGACGCAGAGCCGGATCGTACTGCAGCAGGGCGCGGGACAGGCCATGGCGGATAGCGCCAGCCTGGCCGGAGCAGCCGCCGCCGATGACGTTGACGACGACGTCAAACTTGCCGTCGGTCTCGGTGAGGACCAGCGGGCTGCGGACAAGCAGCTTCAGGGTGTCGAGGCCGAAGTAATCCTCGATATCGCGGCCGTTGACGGTGACCTTGCCGGTGCCATTGTAAACGCGGACGCGGGCAACGGAATGCTTACGACGACCGGTGCCGTAGAAGTAAGGTTTTGTCTCGTACATATTCGATTGCCTCCCTATCAAAGTTCGACAGCTTCGGGCTTCTGGGCAGCATGAGCATGCTCAGAGGTCTTGTAGCAGTGCAGGCGGGTGAGGGCCTTGGCGCCGATGGTGTTAGAGGGAATCATACCCTTGACGGCGTAGGTCATGGCCTTGTCGCTGTTCTCGGCCATCAGCTTCTTGTACTGGGTCTCCTTGAGGCCGCCGATGTACAGAGAGTGGGTGCGATGGAACTTCTTCTCCAGCTTCTTGCCGGTCAGAACAGCATCGTTGCAGTTGATGATGATGACATGGTCACCGCAGTCAACGTTCGGGGTGAACGTGACCTTATCCTTGCCGCGCAGCAGCACGGCAGCCTTGGCAGCAACGCGGCCGAGGGGCTTGCCCGCGGCGTCGATCACATACCACTTGCGGTCAGCCATCTCTGCGGGCTTTGCGAGAGTAGTGCTCATAATGTAAACCTCCATCCAAAATCCAGGGCCGGGAAAGCCCCGGACCTATCGTCAAGCGCGGCGCGAGGGGCCGCGCCGTTTTGCGCAAGTGTGATTATAGCAAATCCGCGCTCTTTCGTCAATAGGTGAAAGCTGATTTTTTTGATTTATCCTGTACAAGCTCTCAAATGCTCTTGCTTTCTCTCGTTTGCTCTCGTTTTCTCAAACTCGATTTTTTGGAATTTGAGATTTCCGGCAGCATTTTCTTCCGGAAAACATCTTTTTGCCCGGTATCGGGCAGGGGAAAGGGACGCTTCCGGCAGTCGCGGCGCTGTCTCCGCTTATAGTAAAGGTCCGGCCGCATGGGCGGGACGTTTTGCTTTGTAAAAAGAGAGAGCACAAGCATACGAACGACGGCAGTGAAAACCTGCGGGATACGGTTTCCGCCATTCCAGGGCAGGGGAATGCAGCAGGGGTATCATAGAGAAAGGATAAAATGGAAGCGAAAGAAATTGGCTATTTTGCTGCCATTCGATTGTGGGGAAAAAACAGTTTGCGAAAACTGTCCTTGCGTGAAAAACAAAACTCTGACATTTTGCATAAAAAGTTTTACCTGGTTTAGCGTGCTAAAGAAAAACCGCCAAAATGTTAAGAAATTATTGACAACTGCAAATCAGGGGACTAAAGTATAAGCCATATCGACCAAATGCAGTGAACGGGACATGATCCGCGGCAGCCGGCTTTCAGAAAGCCGCCGGTTGTGCGAGGCGGCAGCAAACGCGCCGCGGACCCTCACCCGCCAGCAGCCGAGGTGAGAAAGCACAGCGTTGTGCGCGCCGTGCAATAGCCGCGGCCGGATACCCACCGTTACAGGGGTGCGCAGCCCGGCAGTGGCTGCGGCAGAGGTGGCCGTCCAAGCAAGCGGACGGCAAGCGAAGTGGTATCGCGGAGGAGTATCGGGCCTTCGTCTTCGGTTCCCGGCCGGTAAACGGCCATGGGACTGAGGGCGAAGGCCTGTTTTGTTTGCGGCATTTGGTCGGTGGAAACAGAAAAGAGGTAAGAGAATCATGAACACGCTTGTCATCGTACTGATCGCTGCAGTCTGCCTGGCTGCGGCCTACGCCCTGTACGGACGCTGGCTGGCCAAGACCTGGGGCATCGATCCCAAGGCCGTTACCCCGGCCCACCGTTTCCAGGACGGCAAGGACTACGTTCCCACCGACGGCTGGACGGTTTTCAGCCATCAGTTTTCTTCCATTGCGGGTGCCGGCCCTGTCACCGGCGCCATCCAGGCGGCGGCCTTCGGCTGGCTGCCGGTCCTTTTGTGGATCCTCATCGGCGGCATCTTCTTCGGCGCCGTCACCGACTTCGGCGCCCTGTATGCCAGCGTCAAGAACGATGGCAAATCCATGGGCCTGCTGATCGAAAAGTACATTGGCAAGTTCGGCCGCAAGGTTTTCCTGCTGTTCTGCTGGCTGTTCACCCTGCTGGTCATTGCGGCCTTTGCGGACATGGTGGCCGGCACTTTCAACGCTTATGAGGTCGTGGACGGTGTGACCCAGCTGTCCGCCGCGGCCAAGCCCAACGGCGCTGCAGGCTGCATCTCCCTGTTCTTCATCGTCTTTGCCATGCTGCTGGGCCTGATCCAGAAGAAGTTCCACTTCACCGGCTGGAAAGAGATCGTTGCCGGTCTGGTCTGCACCGTGGCTGCTCTGGCTCTGGGCATGCTGATGCCCATCACCTTGGGCAAGGAAGCCTGGCTGTACATCACCTTCATCTACATCTTCTTTGCAGCGACGCTGCCCATGTGGCTGCTGAAACAGCCCCGTGACTTCATGACCACTTTCATGTTCGTTGGCATGATCGCCGGCGCGGTGCTGGGCCTGCTGGTTGCTCATCCTTCCATGAACCTGCCCGTCTACACCGGCTTCGACAACGCAAGCCTGGGCACGCTGTTCCCCATCCTGTTCGTCACCGTCGCCTGCGGCGCCGTCTCCGGCTTCCACAGCCTGGTCTCTTCCGGCACCTCCTCCAAGACGGTGGACAATGAAAAGGATATGCTCAAGGTCGGTTACGGCGCCATGGTCACCGAGAGCCTGCTGGCTGTGCTGGCCCTCTGCGTTGCCGGTGCCGCCGCTGCTGCCGACGGTACCCCCGCCGCAGGCACTCCCTTCCAGATCTTCTCCAACGGCGTTGCCGGTTTCCTGGAAATGTTCGGCGTTCCCGTCTATGTGGCTCAGTGCTTCATGACCATGTGCGTTTCCGCGCTGGCTCTCACCAGCCTGGATGCCGTTGCCCGTATCGGCCGCATGAGCTTCCAGGAACTGTTCAGCGTGGATGACATGAAGAACGCCGAGGGCTGGCGCAAGCTGCTCTGCAACACCTGGTTCTCCACCATCGTTACCCTGGTGTTCGGCTTCATCCTGGCCAAGATCGGCTACTCCAACATCTGGCCGCTGTTCGGTTCTGCCAACCAGCTGCTCAGCGCTCTGGTCCTGGCTACCCTGTGCGTCTTCCTGAAAGTCACCGGCCGCAGCAACAAGATGCTGTTCCCGCCGCTGGTCATCATGCTGTGCGTGACCTTCACCGCTCTGGTGCAGCGCCTTATCGCTCTGTGCCAGGCCGTGGCCGCCGGCAGCGCCACCTTCCTGGTGGAGGGCCTGCAGCTCATCATCGCGGTGCTGCTCATCGCCCTGGGCCTGACCATCGTGGTCAGCTCGGTCAAGGCATATCTGTCCTCCAAAAATGACGCGGAGAAGGCCGAAGCCAAGGCATAATCGCCTGATACCGGATACCCTATAACCATCATACCTATACAAAGGCCGCGGCCCTGCAACAAGGGCTGCGGCCTTTTTCGATTCTTTCCAGGACACAGGCGTATCTTTTGCCGGGCTGCCGCCTTGTTTGCCTGCCGGCGCCGGGTGTAAAATAGAAACAGGAATAGAGCCGATTTCTGCGGAGGAGGAAACCCGGATGGAAAACAATCTCTTGGGGTATGTCATTCTGCTGTGGGGGTTGATTGGGACTGCGGTGATCCTTTTGGGGCTGGCGGTCCTTTCCCGCCGCAAAATCCCTCAAAAGAAGGACGGCCCCGACACCAACTCCCTGTGGTACGGTATCCACAAACTCTGCCGCGGGCTGCTGCTTCTGCCGCTGATAGCCGCCGGGGCGTTGGCCGCAGCCTTTGTCCGCACCGGGGGACAGCCCCAGGGCAATGCGGTACATCTGGGAATCATGCTGGGATACTGTGCCCTCTGCTTTGTGATCATCGGCAGTGCGCTGCTGATCTGGCGCCCCTGGTATATCGCGCGGCGGGCCGCCCGGGAGGCAACGGCGGATAATCAGCGGTTTACGGTGCGCCCCGGCCTGGCTATCGCAGGGACCTGCCTGATCTGCGGGAGCATCTGGATCATCATGATCGTGGTGATCGTCGTGCTATTCTATCCAGGAGAGCTGGATCAGGTCTGGCCCATCTATCTGGTGGGACTGGGACATTACCTGGGCGGGGGCCTTTCTCTGCTGCTGCCGGTCATGCATGTGGAGGGGGAGGACTGCCGTTACCGGGGATGGAATTTGCGTCAGCGCCGCTTTTCTTTGAGCGATGTAGCCCTCTGTGAGCTGACCTGCCAGAGCGAGCAGGTCTGCGGTGCCATCCGGCTGAAGGGAAGGCTTCGCGGCAGGACCCCGCCCTCCGCGGCCCTGCCTATCCTGCAGCAGCGGGAAGTCAGCAGGGCGGGCATCGGCTGCGTGCTCAGCGGCATCACCGTCACGCTGTACGACGGGGAGGGCAACCGCCTGTGCCGCTTTTACGGCAATGCCAGGAACCTGCCCCTGCTGTTGAAACGGCTGGAAAACCGCTGCCGGTTCAGCCGTCCGTTCTGCATCCTTCTGGGAGAACGGGAGGATGACCTCTGACCGGCCACTCCGCCCGGACGGAACAGACAACAAAGCGCCGCCCTTCCCGTTGGCCATGGGAAAGGCGGCGCTTCCTTATTATATATAAGAGAGGGGCCCGGCGTAAGATCAGAAGGTCAGATTGCCGAACTCGCTGAGCTTGAGGTTCTCGTTGTGCTGGGTAGCCCAGTCGATGCTCCAGGGGCTTGCAAAGAGCAGCAGACGGTTGCCCTTCAGGTCCTCGATGCAGCGGGTGTCGCTGGTCAGGTCCAGGGTCTTGGGGTCCAGCTCATCCGGCGGGTTCAGGATCCAGCGGATGTACTCGTAGGGCAGGTTCTGCATGCGGATGTCCACATTGTACTCGTTGTTCAGCCGGTACTCCAGCACTTCCAGCTGCAGCACGCCCACCACGCCGACGATGACTTCCTCCATGCCGGCGCCCAGGTCGCGGAAGATCTGGATGGCGCCTTCCTGGGCGATCTGCTCCATGCCCTTGACGAACTGCTTGCGCTTCATGGTATCCACCTGGGTGACCCGGGCAAAGTGCTCGGGGGCAAAGGTAGGGATGCCCGCAAACTGCACATGCTTTTTGCCGGTGCAGAGGGTGTCGCCGATGGAGAAGATGCCCGGATCGAACAGGCCGATGATGTCGCCCGCGTAGGCTTCGTCCACGATGGCGCGGTCGTCGGCCATCAGGCTGGTGCCGGTGGCAAGCTTGATGTTCTTGCCCTGCTGAACGTGGAAAGCCTCCATGCCGCGCTCAAACTTGCCCGAGCAGATGCGCAGGAAAGCGATGCGGTCACGGTGGTTCTTGTTCATGTTGGCCTGGATCTTAAAGACAAAGCCGGAGAATTCCTCGCGGCAGGGGTCCACCAGCTCGCCGGTGGGGGCGTCGGCCCGGGGCAGCGGCGGCGGGGTCAGGCGCAGGAAGTCTTTCAGGAACGGCTCGACGCCGAAGTTGGTCAGGGCGGAACCGAAGAAGACGGGGGACAGGGTGCCGTTGTGCACCGCTTCCAGGTCGAACTCCTCGGCAGCGCCGTCCAGAAGCTCGATGTCGTCGGCCAGGCGCTGATGGTTCTCGGCACCGATCAGCTCGTCCAGAGCGGGATCGCCCAGCTCGGCGGCGATCTCGTCCACCATCTTGACGCCGTTGGCGCGGCCGTCGCCCTCGAAGGCCAGCACCCGGCGGGAGTCGCGGTCAAACACGCCCTTGAACCGTTTGCCGCAGCCGATGGGCCAGTTCATGGGATAGGTCTTGATGCCCAGGATCTCCTCGATGTTTTCCATCAGCTCAAAGGGATCGCGGGCTTCACGGTCCATCTTGTTGATAAAGGTAAAGATGGGAATGTGGCGCAGGGTGCAGACCTTGAACAGCTTGATGGTCTGGGCCTCAACGCCCTTGGCCGCGTCGATGACCATGACCGCCGAGTCGGCGGCCATCAGGGTACGGTAGGTGTCCTCGCTGAAGTCCTGGTGTCCCGGGGTGTCCAGAATGTTGATGCACTTGCCCGCATAGTTGAACTGCAAAACCGAGGACGTGACGCTGATGCCGCGCTGTTTTTCAATGTCCATCCAGTCGGACACAGCGTGGCGGGCGCTCTGCTTGCCCTTGACGGAGCCCGCGGTCTGGATGGCGCCCCCGTACAACAGCAGTTTTTCGGTCAGTGTGGTTTTACCGGCGTCAGGGTGCGAGATGATCGCAAATGTGCGCCGGCTTTCAATTTCTTCGCGCATGGATGCCATGGTACTGCTTCTCTCCTTCAAATTGGCGTCGGGATGCCGCCCGGCGCGTTGCTCATTTCGACGGACGGAGACGCGGGTCTCCGCCGGTTCTGGTCGTTCGTCCGTATGCTCCGGCCCGGCATCGGCGCCGCGGAGCCTGAACGGGAAGCAGGATGCGTTTTACATTTTCCCTCTCCTCACAAACAAGACATACCTATTTATCATACATGGTTTTTGGCGGGATTGCAATAGATTTTGTCCGTGCTGCGGCCGATTTTACCGCGATGGCTTCGCCTTTGTAAAATTGCGACAAAGTTTTTGCGCAGGGGGAAAGGGTGTGGTACAATGTCCACAGAACCATGTGGGAGGAGGCTGCCCTATGCAATGGCAGTATACCATGACAAAGCAGGAAGTCCGCGCCCAGTTCCGCGCCCTGACCCGGGTGCAGGGGAGCATCGCCAACCGGCAGATGCTCCGCCTGCGTCTGATAGTGCCCCTGGTCGTGGTCGTGGCCATGCTGGTGTTTTCCCTGATCGAGCTGGGGGGCCTGCCCACCGGGGAGCAGATGGGAACGGCAATTGTTCTGCTGATCCTTACGGCGCTGATGGCATTGCTGTTCTGGGGGCTGATGCCCGTGCAGTATGTGTCCATGCAGATGTCTGCTTTGCGCCGCAGCCTGCCGGAAATGACGTCCCAGCCCTACCGGGTCACGCTGGCGGAGGGGTTCCTGACCCTGGACGGCCCCGGTGTGGGCGGGCAGAAAAGCCACATCCATGTCCCGGCGGCGTCCATCCGGACGATCCAGACCGACCGTGCCGGGCTGGTACTGGTCCTGCACAGCGGAGCGGGATTTTTGATGCCGCTGTCTGCCTTCAGCGAGGAAGCGCCTTTGCCTTACAGCCGGAGCCTGTTTGAAGAGGCCATGAAAACCCGACCCGCAGCCCCGGAGGAACCAAAAAGCCCCGACGGCCCTGTGCGTACCGGCTTTGTGCCGGACGGCGAAGGCGGCGGGACCTTTGTGCAGCAGCTGGACCGGGAACAGGCACGGCTCCTGCTGCGGGAACGCACCATTGCGGTGCTCAAGACCGGCACGTACTGGCGTCGGAAATGGCCCGCCCTGGTGCTGATCGCCCTGGGTGTGGGATACGTTACCTTCCAGTATGGCTTGGTTGGCCTTGCCATGATGGTAACGCTGGTGGCGGTCATGCTGTACGCCATATGGCGCCGCCCGGCCGGTGACTTTGACCGGATCTGCGGCACATTTACCTTGCGGTTCGGACCGGAGGAAATCCTGCTTTCGGATAGCCGGGGCAGCAGCTGGCAGATCCCTTATTGCGGGAAACTGCTGGAAACGCCCCATGCCTGGGTGTTGTGCGGTCCCGGCGGCGTGGCGGCTTACAGCTTTGCCAAGGATGCTTTTGAGGACAAGGCGGAGGAACAGGCCTTCCTGGCCATGCTCAATGCCCGCCTGGACGCTTGATGATCAGGCAGGGCAGGGGAGCCTCCTCGGCCCAGTTTGCAAACTGGCAGACCAGCACGGTGTAGCGGGTCAGGGGCAGGCTGCGGAAAAAGTCCAGGACAGCGCGCTTTTCGCTGTCGCCGATGACCTTGCCGCTGTACAAGACCGCCGACAACACGCCCCCGGGTTTGAGGGCATCCAGCCCCGCCTGCAATGCCCGCAGGGAGTTGTCCGCCTGAGAGTGCACCTCGTGGGGCGCACCGGGCAGCCAGCCAAAGTTGAACATGACGCAGTCGGCACTGCCCGGCGGGGCAAAGCGGGCAAGGTCGCTGTGGTCGGCCTGCACGGCCCGGCCGATCTGCTCCATGCCCTTTTGGGCAAGCAGGGCGTTGGTGGCCTGTACGGCGGCGGGTTGGATGTCCAGCCCGATCACCCGGCCTTTTGGCCCGGCCAGCCCGCACAGAAACAGGGTGTCGTGTCCGTTGCCGCAGGTGGCGTCCAGGTACAGCCCGCCGGGGGCCAGCATATCGGTGAGCATCCGGTGTACCAGCCGCACGGCGGTCAGATCCGGCACACGCAGGCGGCGCAGCACACCGCCGCTCTCCGCAAAACCAAAGCGCTTTGCCAGAGCCATGGCAGCGGCGTCGGACGGGTCAGGCAGCGGAGCGGTGAAGCAGCTTTCTGTCTGGGGGTCAAACCCGCCGTTTCGGCGCAGCAGTTCTTTCAGCAGATAGCAGCCGTAGCCTTTGCCCCGCCAGCACGGGTCGATGGAAAAGGCCGGGATGTGGCCGTTTTCCAGCACCGCCGACCCGATGAGCGTTTGTTCCTTATATAATAGGTACTGCGTTTTTGTGCCGCAGATTTGTTCCTCAATACGCATAGCCAACCCTCCGGCCAGATACAATAGCATTGTTGAACCTATTGTAAGGCGGGGCGGCAGCCCTGTCAAACCGGTGGGCCGTGCAGGGCCTGCCTTGCAGCCCTGCCGGACGGGCAAAATGCAAAAATACCGGCTTTTGCGATGGCGGCGCACAAAATCGGCTTTTCACATTTATTTCACTGTGACAAAAAACGTATTTCACAATTAGCCGGTATACTATGCACAAAGAATCGGGAAAGAGGAACACAAGATCCCGCCTTTAGACCCTGAGGAAAGGATGGCCTTTATGAGCAACGAGTTTGATTATTCGGGACTTTATCATAATAACGATCAAAATAACAACGCACCCAACAACGGCACGCCCAATCCGGCGGCACCCAACAACGCGACGAACATTACCGCAGCGAACGGAGCAAACAGCCAGGCGGGCGGTCAGCCCCAGAACGGCTATACCGGCTACCCCAACGTGGGCAGCAGCGGCATGAACACCGCCAACACCGCCCGTACCGACTACTCCACCCAGCAGAGCCAGACCCCGCCCCCGCCCCCGTCGGACGGCTACGCAAGCAGCATGCATGCGGGCAGCGACAACGGCTACAACTACACCAGCGCACCGGTCCAGCCGCCCAAAAAGAAAAAGAAGGGGACCGGCAAAAAGATCGCCATGCGCATCGTGGCCGGCATCTGCGTCGTGGCGCTGGGCTTTGGCAGCGGCTTTGCGGGCGCGGTCGTCGCATCTCGCACCGGCCTGGCCGGCAACACCGTAGTCATGCAGACGGTGGATCGCCAGACCGACGAAACCAGCTCCCAGGGCAGCGCGGGCGGCACGGCACTTTCCACCCAGGATGTGGCATCTCTGGTAAGCCCCAGCGTGGTCGTCATCACCACCGAGCAGATGGTCAGCTCCAATAACCTCTGGTTCGGCGGCAGCTATGTACAGAGCGGCGCCGGTTCCGGCGTCATCATCTCGGAGGACGGCTACATCCTGACCTGCGCCCATGTGGTCAACGGCGCGACCAACGTCAAGGTCCAGCTCAACGGCAGCGACACCCAGTATGAGGCCACCGTCGTCGGCATGGACACCGCTTCCGACATTGCGGTCATCAAGATCGAAGCCACCGGCCTGACCCCTGCGGTCATCGGCGACAGCGATCAGCTGGCCGTAGGCGAGGAAGTGATCGCCGTAGGCAACCCGCTGGGCACCCTGGGCGGCACCGTGACCAACGGCATCATCAGCGCCCTCAACCGTCAGGTCACGGTGGAGGACAATGAAATGACCCTCATCCAGACCAACGCGGCGGTTTCCCCGGGCAACTCGGGCGGCGGTCTGTTCAACGCCAACGGTGAGCTGATCGGCATTGTCAATGCCAAGAGCGACTCCAGCGAGGCGGAAGGCCTGGGCTTTGCGATCCCCATCAACACGGCGGTCAGCATTGCACAGGAACTCATCAGCACCGGCTATGTTGCCCGTCCGGCTCTGGGCGTGACGGTCATTGCTATCCAGGATGCCCAGACTGCCATGCAGTACGGTGTCAGCAACTACGGTGTCTATATCATCAGTGTCAGCGATGGCAGCGGCGCACAGGCTGCGGGTCTGCAGCAGGGTGACCGCATCGTCTCCATCGGCGACACGGTGGTCTCCACCAGCAACGACGTCACCAACTATATCCAGAAACTGAATGTCGGCGATGTGGTATCGCTGCAGGTGGAACGTGAAGGCAAGCTCATGAGCTTTGACGTCACCCTGGGCCAGACCTCTGCCGCGCAGTGATCCGGCACAGATAATACGGTAAGCCCAAGGGGCGGCGGGATTTTTCCCGCCGCCCCTTTTTGCGCAGCCATCTGTCCGTGTAAAATTTTTGCCGCCGCTGTCACAGCCAAACGGAATATGATATACTTATGCCAACGGAATCCCCAGGGCAGGAGGAATGTGAGATGGAACGGGAATTCGTGTTCAACTGTACCGCACCTGACGGGCAGAGCGCGCGGGCGCAGATCGCCGCTGCGCTGGAAAAGCGGATGGATCTCTACTCCCGGGAGCGCATTCCCTGGCTTTGGGGACTGGCAGACCGTCTGAATCGGGTGGAAAAGGTCTCGCAGCAGGTCAGTGACCGCCGTGCCCGGGTGCGGAGGATTCTGGGAACGGTGGACTGGGTGCTGGGAACCATGCTTCTGGCCGCAGCCTGGACCGAACCGGCAGAACTTCCGCTTTTGCTGGTGGTGGGCATTGTGGGGACTGTGCTGGGGATTTTGTGCCTTTGGAAGCGCAGACGGGCCGTCCTGGCGGTGCTGCATCTGGCGCTGGGCGTGGTGTTTCTGATGGCTTCCTTTGGGGACCCGGCGGAGCTGGGCAATCTGATGAGCCTGGGCCTTTTGTATCTGGTCGTCGGCATTGCAGCCATTGCCTATAAGAAACGGAAGGCCGGCAACCCCTATGAACAGCAGGCCGGACCTCTGGCGGAGCTCCTGGCGGAGCTCCTGGCGGAGGTGGCAGGGCAGACCGTCCGCCTGATTTTCTCCGATACCGGATTGAAACTGGCGGCAGGGGAGGACGTTTCGCAGGAAATCCCTTACGAGCAGCTGGAATATGCCTTTGAAACCTCCGACCTTGTGATGCTGGCACTGTCCGACAGAGCAATCACTCTGCAGAAGAAGGACCTGACCGAGGGCACGCTGCCCGACCTGCGGGAGGAACTTGCCCGCACCCGCTTTGCCGACCTGCAGGAAGAGAGGGCCGCCCAAAGCGAGACGCCGGAATCCTAAACAAACCGAACGAAGAATTTTATAAATAAAAATGCCGCCGTCCCGTGGCCTGATGCCTGCGGGACGGCGGCGTTTTTATTATGTGTTTGCTGCGGGGAAGAAATCAGAAGCCGTGGTTCTCGATCAGCTTGCGGCCCATCAGCACACCCATGACGGAAGCCATCATGAGGCCGCGGGTCCAGCCGGAGGAGTCGCCCAGGCAGTGCAGACCGGCCAGGTTGGTCTCCAGATCGGTGTCCATGCGGACCTTGTTGGAGTAGAACTTCAGCTCGGGAGAGTACAGCAGCGTCTCGGAGGAGGCAAAGCCGGGCACGACTTGATCCACCATCTTGATGAACTCGATGATGTTGACCATGGCGCGGTAAGGCATGGCAGCGGTGATGTCACCGGCTACGGCGTCTTTCAGAGTGGGGCGGACGTTGGCGCGGGCCAGCTCGCGGGCCCAGGTGCGCTTGCCGTCCAGAATGTCGCCGTAGCGCTGGACCAGGATGTGGCCGGCACCCAGCATGTTGGTCAGCTCGCCGACTTTCTGGGCGTACTCAATGGGCTGATTGAACGGCTCGGTGAAGTTGTGGCTGACCAGAATGGCCAGGTTGGTGTTGTTGCTCTTGATGTCCTTGTAGCTGTGGCCGTTGACGACCGCCAGGTCGTTGTCGTAGTTTTCCTGCGCCACAAAGCCGCCGGGGTTCTGGCAGAAGGTGCGGACCTTGTTCTTCCAGGGGTTGGGGTAGCCGATCAGCTTGCCCTCGTACAGGACATTGTTGATGGTCTCCATGACCTCGTTGCGGCACTCCACGCGAACGCCGATGTCAACGGTACCGGGCTTGTGGGCGATGCCGTGCTTGGCGCAGAGCTTTTCCAGCCAGTCGGCGCCGCGGCGGCCGGTGGCAATGACGACCTGCTTGGCATGGATCTCACGCTGGCTGTCGTTTTCACGGATGGCAACGCCGGTGCAGGTGTTGCCGTCCAGCAGAATGTTCTCGCACTCGGTAGAGAACATCATCTCGACGCCGTGATCGGCCAGATAATGCTGGATGTTCAGGTACAGTTCCTGTGCCTTCTCGGTGCCCAGGTGACGGATGGGGCAGTCCACCAGCTGCAGGCCTGCCTGGATGGCACGCTTGCGGATGTCCTTGATCTCGGGGCCTTCGTAGACGCCCTCCACGTGGGGATCGGCGCCGAATTCCAGATAGATCTTGTCGGTGTAGTCGATCAGGCTCTGGGCGAAATCTTCGCCGATCAGCTCGGGCAGTTCGCCGCCGACCTCATGGGAGAGGGACAGCTTGCCGTCGGAGAAGGCGCCCGCACCGGAAAAGCCGGTGGTGATGGCACAGGTCGGCTTGCAGTTGACACAGTGGCCGACTTCCGCTTTGGGGCAGTGGCGCTTTTCCACCGGTTTGCCCTTTTCGATCAGCAGGATGCTGGCCTTGCTGCCTTTGCGCAGCAGTTCTAGGGCGGTGAAGATACCGGCGGGGCCGGCGCCGACAATGATCAGATCGTACGAAGTTTGCATGGGTCCTCTCCTTGAATTACAGCGATAATATTTGTAGTATGCCGTGCAAAACGGCAAAACTTTCGGCCGGAAGCCGAGCCCCCGGCCGAAAGTTTGACAATGGTTTGTTTGCCGCGGTGCCTTATGAGAGCACATCCGGGCAAAGCCCTGCCCGGCGGGCGGTATCCCGCAGGAAGGCGCTTTCTTGTACCGCTTACAGCGTTGCTTCCAGAGCCTGGGCGGCCTGAACGATCAGCTCCGCGCAGACATCCCGGCCCAGGGCGGCGTTCAGGCACAGGTCGTAGTTCTTGGCCTCGCCCCAGTGATTCTCGGTGTAGTAATTGTAGTAGCTGGCGCGGGCGCGGTCGTGCTTGGCAAGGGTGGTCTCCCACAGACGGTCGGGCATATCCTTGGCGTCGGGGCGGGCCTTGGCAATGGCGATGCGGTGCTCAATGGGGGCATAGACAAAGGTGCTCAGCACATCCTTGCGGTCCCGCAGGACGTAGTCGCCGCAGCGGCCCAGAATGACGCAGGACCCTTTTTCCGCCAGCTCCTTGATGACGTTGCTCTGCAAAATGTAGACCTGGTCCGCCAGGGGCATGGTATTGCCCATCATGTACAGACTGTAGATCAGGCTGCTGCTGCGCTGATTTTCCGACGCGGCAATGGCTTCCTCCGTCAGGCCGCTCTTTTTGGCGGCAATGGTGATGAGCTCCTTGTTGTACAGGGGGATGCCCAGCTTGTCCGCCACGGCCTGAGCAATCTCGCTTCCGCCGGAGGCATATTCACGGGCCATTGTAATGATCACATGCTTCATTCGGTTCCACCTCACAATCATACTCACGGCAGCCTGCCGTGGGAAAAACAGGAAATCAAGGCAAAGGCATACTTTTCCTTGTACTGTTAGTATAAACGGAAACGCCGCAAAGTGCAAGCAAAAAAGTATGAGGCTGTTCCACGAATGCGAAAGTTGACGGCTGACAAAAATGTCGGGCGCTCGATAAAAAGTGCGTATTTAACAAAAATGCGTCCTATAATTTGTGCCGGATGCGCAGGGGCCTGCCATGCCGGACAGGCGGCGCAGAAAAATGGAAACCGGCAGGAAAACAGAATGACTTTTTCCATTGCCGGCAGCCGCCTTCAGCCCGCACCGGTGATATTTTTACAAAGGCCCTTGTACTTTGCCGTGCTTTCCGTTACAATATGGAACGGCTGTGCCTGGACAAAAACAGGCGGAGCATCGTCATTCAACACGGCACAAAGGAGACAAACCATGCAGACCTTTGCTTTGAAAGGCAATGTCATATATACCGCCCACAGGGGCAAACTGGAACTTTATCCCCAGAGCTATCTTGTCTGTGAGGCGGGAAAGGTGGCCGGTGTGTTCCGGCAGCTTCCCGACCGCTGGCAGGGCATCCCGGTGGAGGACCACGGGGACAAGCTGATCCTGCCGGGGCTCATCGACCTGCACGTACATGCCAGCCAGTACGCCTACCGCGGACTGGGCATGGACATGGAACTGCTGGACTGGCTGGAATGCAACGCCTTCCCGGAGGAAAGCCGCTTTGCCGACCTGGGTTATGCGGAGCGTGCTTATGCCATTTTTACCGACGCACTTTTGCACAGTGCCACCACCCGGGCCTGCATTTTTGCAACCCTTCACCGCCCCGCGACGCTGGAACTGATGAAACAGCTGGAAAATGCGGGCCTGCCCTGCTATGTGGGCAAGGTGAACATGGACCGCAACAGCCCGGACACCCTGCGGGAGACCACCGGGCAGTCCCTGTCCGAGACCCGTTACTGGCTGGAGGAAAGCAAGGCGTTTTCCAAGGTGAAGCCCATGCTGACGCCGCGGTTCATCCCCAGCTGCACCGATGAACTGATGGCCGGGCTGGGCAGTCTGCAGCGGGAGTTCGGTGCGGCCATGCAGTCCCATCTTTCCGAAAACCTGTCTGAGATCCGCTGGGTCTCGGAACTTTGCCCCAACACCCGTTTCTACGGGGAAGCCTACGCCCAGGCAGGGCTGTTCGGCGGCAGCTGCCCCACCGTCATGGCCCACTGCGTCTGGAGCGGGGAGGAGGAGCGGGCGCTCATGAAGAAAAACGGCGTCTTTATTGCCCACTGCCCCCAGTCCAACATCAATGTTTCCTCCGGCATTGCCCCCATCAAGAACTATCTGGACGAGGGGCAGAAGGTCGGTCTGGGCAGCGACGTGGCGGGCGGCGCACACCTGTCCATCTTCCGGGCCATGACGGACGCCATCCAGTCCTCCAAGCTGCGCTGGCGGCTGGTGGATCAGGAGACCCCCGCCCTCACCCTGCCCGATGCCTTCTATATGGCGACCAAGGGCGGCGGAGAATTCTTCGGCAAAGTGGGCAGCTTTGAACCGGGATACGAGTTCGACGCCGTGGTCATGGATGACTCGTCCCTGCCCACCACCCGGGACTGCACTCTGGAGGAACGCCTGGAGCGGGTGGTCTATCTTTCCGACGGCAGCCCCTGCGCCAAATACGCCGCGGGCCGCCGCCTGTTCTGAGCAGCAGGCTCCCATAAATAAATGAAAAGCCTTCCGGGCGGGGAAAACTCCCCACACGGAAGGCTTTTTATCCTATGGTGTCAGTCCTCAAAGTTGAATTCGTCCTTGAACTTCTCCTTGAAGATGGCAAACACCGCGTTCAGGATATCATCGTCATCCACGCCGGTGTAGCTTTCTTCCTCCTCGTTCAGGTCCTCGACTTTCAGGATGATGACCTCGCCGTCGGTGTCATCCTCCGGCAAAAGCACCACATAGCGGCCGCCCTCGTATTCGATCAGGTCCAGAAACTCAAACCGGACATCCTCGCCGTTTTCGTCCTGGAGGGTGATGATGTTGTCAAGCTCCATCTCGTTTGCCATGGAAGAACCTCCTTTTTGGTACGGTATCATAGCATCAGGATACCATGGAAAGGCGGATTTTTCAAGGACAGACGACGGCTTGCCCGGCGGCGCAGGCGGGACGCCGGTTCAAAGCTGGCCTTTCCATACCCTTGCCAGAATGTCCTTCAAAACCAGAACGGCGTCGGTATTGTTGTAGCCGTATTCCACCCGCAGCCGGGTCAGCATCTCGCCCAGGACGGGAGCGTAGTCGGAAATGCGCACCCGCTCGTGGTAGGTGGCAAGGACCGGGTACCTTTTGCTCCAGACCTTGTTCCAGTCGATCCGTGCCTGGGCCTCCTCGCTGACGCTGTCGATCATCTCCCGGGCCTGCTGCTCGTCAAAATCGTACTCGATCAGCTCGTCCAGCGTGACATGGTAGAGCGTTGCCAACCCCTTGGACTGGCGGATGTCCGGCAGCGTTTCGTCGGTCTCCCACTTGGAGATGGTCTGCCGGCTGATGCCCAGCTTTTCGGCTACGTTTTCCTGGGACAGGCCGCTTTTCTTGCGGGCGTGGTACAGGCTGCTTCCCAAACTCATGGTCATATCCTCCCTGTTTGCTGTTGTCTGCCTACCAGTATACCGGCCCGGCGGACAAAAGGCTACCAACCCAAGGCGGCATTTTCGCCCGTTTTCCTGACAGAACGGTCATTCGCCCCGGCGCTGCCGTATGATGAAATACACCAGGAAAAACACCGAGAGGAAAGCGGCGCCCAGACAGGGAAAGTAAATGGCCTGGGGCAGCCTGCCCACCGCCGGATGGCTCAATACGCACAGGGCGGCAAACCCCGACAGCACCAGCCCGCTGACCAGAATGCCCAACGGATTGTGGTTGGCGGCGGGCTCCAGGTCGCTCTGCCAGCTTTGGCGGCGTTCCAGTTCCCGGAGCAGAAGGTCCTCGTCCGGGAGGCCCTTGACCACAAAACAGGTGAACAGAGTGGTGTTCCGGTTGGGATGGCGGGCCTGGCAGACAATGGCGTAATGGGAGGCGTTCTCTTTGAGACGTTCCACTTTCAGAATTTCCGTGGCTCCGGCGGGAATATGGGGAGACTGGGACAGCCGGCGCAGGTAATTCTGTATCCTGGCGGCGCCTTCCATCTGCCCGGTCAGGGAACGCCCCTGGGGAATCAAAAGACGGGCGTCCATGGCGTACAGGCGGTCATCCTGCGTGAGGAAAAACACTGTGGCGTCCCGCAGGGCACTCCGCCCCAGACGCAGCGCCAGGATGACGGCCAAAAAGGTCACGGCACATACCAACCCCAGGGAGGTGACCTCACGGGGGAGATTCAGATAAAACGTCAGCAGGACCCCGCCCAGGATCAGCAGCACCATCAGTGCCGCAATGCCCAGCACGCCGCCTATGGTGCGCACGCCGTAGTGACTCTTTTTCCCGGTGTCCTCCGACATCCAGACTTTTTTCAGTTTCATAGAAATCCCCGCCTTTGTCATACCCCATAGAATCAAGTAAATTAAGAGAAAACCGGCCGCAAATTCCGCCGTCGTGCCGGTTCGTCGGAAATGAGGAAGCCGCCCGTGCCGCAAGAAAACGAAAATCCGGGAAAAGCGCAAAACATCAAAACGGTTTGCCTTTTTTATGGAGCCTGCGCAGGAGCCCCGCGCTTCTTTGTGCGTTCCCGGCCCATGCAAAAAGAACGGTTTCTCTCTTCTTGTAACTTATTATACTCGGGCGGCAGGCAAATGACAATGCGGGAAATCCAGGGGTCACACGCTGGCACGCAGTTTTTTCAGTGCCTCGAGAAAGACCGGCACCTCAAACAGGGGACGGTAGCGCGCATCCTCCTCCAGCCCTTTCAGCAGCAGAAGCCGCATCTGCCTTGCAGGGGCCTGCTGTGCCGGGTTGGGAGAACAGTTCAGCCCCGGGGCAAACAGGTCGGCGTCAAGGCAGGGCAGGGGACCGGTGAGGGTCTCCACATACCGGGCAAAGCAGTCGGCAGCTCTGTTGGGGTCATCGTTTCGCAGGTAGATCTCCATCCGCAAACCATCACTCATGTCCGCAAGGCCGAAGGTCTGAGCCATCATGCTGTAGGCCCGGCATACCTTGAGTAGACGTTCCGGTTCAGGCAGCAGCTTGGGATTCAAAAGGGTGGTCAGGCAAAGCTGGATGCCGCTGACCAGCTTGTACAGCTGGCTTTGGGTGATGGCCAGCGCCTTGTCCGGCTCCTCTTTTTTCAGGTGGTACAGCGCCCAGATGCTGGTGGGGTCTCCCACATGGTCGGGCAGTTCCCGCAGCAGGGCTTCGGCCTTGTCCAGCTGGCCGTCGTTGACCGCCATGGAGGCAAGCTGCAAAGTGGCGACCTGCCAGTAGGCGGCGCTGCCGGCGGAGCGGACTTCCTCCATCAGACGGCGGCGGAGCTCCCGCCAGCGGGTTTGGGTGTCCTTGTCTGCGGTGGGAAAAAACATCTGCAGGCTGTCACAGGCGATGGCTATGTTGAATTTGAGCGCAGTGCAGTTGGGGTAACGGTGCAAAAGCTCCAGCAGGCGGGCTTCCGCTTCCTCGCAGGAGCCGCCCTCGGCGGCACTTTGCAGGATGCTGTTGATCTGTTCCGTCACTTCCCGGTCGGACAGGGTTTCCTCAAATTGCAGCAGGGTGTCCACGTTGGTATCCAGCGCCCGTGCCAGGGGGCAGAGCAGCGTAATGTCCGGGCAGGAGCTGCCGGTATCACATAGTTAAAGATATTGGTATCATTCAATCAATTTTGCCGATAAAGCGGTAGAAGATTTCTACCTCCTGTTCCCGGCTTCCGTCCTCACCTTTGACCGCTTCATGGACAACGATTTTTTCA
>DXFO01000072.1 GCA_019114415.1 Candidatus Gemmiger faecavium
CATCACCGCGGCCATCGGCGGGGCCATCGCCGCCATGAACGGCGCGGCCTTCCTCTGCTATGTCACCCCGGCGGAGCATCTGGCTCTGCCCAACCTGGACGACGTGAAACAGGGCATCATCGCCAGCAAGATCGCCGCCCACGCCGCCGACATCGCCAAGGGTGTCCGGGGCGCCCGGGAGATCGACGACAAGATGGGCGACGCCCGCCGCGCTCTCGACTGGGAAGCCCAGTGGGCCTGCGCCCTCGACCCCGAGACCGCCAAGGCCATCCGGGCCGACCGCTCCCCCGAGCATGACGATACCTGCTCCATGTGCGGCAAGTTCTGCGCCGTGCGCAGCATGAACAAGGCCCTCAGCGGCGAGCACATCGATATTCTGTGACCCGCCCGGCCAGCAATTTGCTTCCATAAATCCAGCGCCCTCCCTCCGGCATTTTCTGCCCGGGGGAGGGCGTTTCTTTTTCGGGATTTGTACACCCGGGCCAAACTGTCCAAGACCCCGTAAAATTCTGTTAACAAACATTTCCCCCGGCCGTGGGAGAATAAAAAAGAAAAATGCCGCGCCGGGACCGGAGTCTCTCCGCCCGGCGGCGTAAACCGCATATGACAGGAGAATTTCCTATGGAAAATTCGCTTTTGTATCCCGTAAATTCGGCATCCCGTCGGGCGGTCAGCCTGGACGGCATGTGGAAGTTTCGTTTTGACCCCGAGAGCGCAGGCCTTGCCGCGGGCTGGACCCAGGCCCTGCCCGACCCGGTGTCCATGCCGGTGCCGTCGTCCTTCTGCGACCTGTTCACCGACAAGGACAGCCGGGAATACTGCGGCGACTTCTGGTACGAGACCGATTTCTTTGTCCCCGGGGAGTGGCAGGGTGGCGACGTGGTCCTGCGCTTCGGCTCGGTGACCCACCGCGCCCGGGTCTTTGTCAATGGAGCGGAGGTGGCCTCCCATGAGGGCGGCTTCCTGCCCTTCAACGCCGATGTCACCGACGTGGTGCGCTACAACGCCCGGAACCGGCTGACCGTCCTGGGCAACAATGAGCTGTACGAGTACACGCTGCCCGCCGGCCGCACTGCGGTGCTGAAAAACGGAAAAAAGGTCGCCGCGCCCTACTTTGACTTTTACAATTACGCGGGCATCCAGCGCCCGGTGAAGCTGCTGTGCCTGCCCAAGGAGCGCATTACGGACTTTTTCCGTCAATCACCGGCTCTGCGGGGCGGACGCCCAGGTGGACTACACCGTCACCACCAACGGCGGCAGCGGCTGCACCGTGGAGGTCTACGACGCCGACGGCCGCAAGGTGGCGGCCGGGACCGGCAAGGCAGGCACGCTGCATATCAGCAATGCCTGCCTCTGGGACGTTCACGCCGCCTACCTTTATACCTTTGTGGTGCGCATTGTGGACGGCGACAAGGTGGTGGACGAGTACAGCGACCGCATCGGCATCCGCACCTTTGAGGTGAAAAACGGGCGTTTCCTGCTCAACGGCAAGCCCATCTATCTCAAGGGCTTCGGCAAGCACGAGGATGCCGACCTGCGGGGCCGGGGCCTGGATCTGGTCACCGTCAAGCGGGACTTTGAGTGCATGAAGTGGATCGGCGCCAACTGCTTCCGCACCAGCCACTATCCCTACGCCGAGGAAGTCTACCAGCTGGCCGACGAGGAGGGCTTCCTCATCATCGACGAGGTCCCGGCGGTGGGCTTTATGGAAAGCCTGATGAACTTTGTGGCGGCCAACCAGGGCAACGGCAAGCAGGTGGGATATTTTGAGAAGGAGACCACCCCCAAATTGCTGGAAAACCACAAGCAGGCCCTGACCGAGATGATCGCCCGGGACAAAAACCATGCCTCGGTCATTGCCTGGAGCATCCTCAACGAGCCCCAGTGCACCAGCGAGGGCACCGAGGCTTACTTCAAGCCGCTGTTTGACCTGGCCCATGCGCTGGACCCCCAGAAGCGCCCCCGCACCTATGCCATCATCATGATGAGCGGCCCCGACACCAGCAAAGGCCAGCAGTTTGCCGATTTCATCAGCCTCAACCGCTACTACGGCTGGTACGTCATGGGCGGCAACGGCATCTCCGACGCCGAGGATGCCTTCCGCGCCGAGATGGACAAGTGGGCCGAAGTCCGCGGTGACCGCCCCGTCATCTTCACCGAGTACGGCGCCGACACCCTGGCCGAGGAACACAAGCTGCCCAGCGTCATGTGGAGCCAGGAATACCAGAACGAATACCTGGACATGAACCACCGCGTCTTTGACAGCTATGATTTTGTTCAGGGCGAACTGGTCTGGAACTTTGCCGACTTCCAGACCACCGAGGGCATCATGCGGGTGAACGGCAACAAAAAGGGCATCTTCACCCGCCAGCGCCACCCCAAGGACGCCGCGTATACCTTCCGCGCCCGCTGGACCGCCCTGCCCCGGGACTACAAGGGCTGACAGAAGCCCAACATCCGGGTCCGGCGGCGGAAGGGAAAACTCGTTTCTTCCATGGAGCCGGGGCCCGCACTGCGGGCAGGATTTTGCTTTTCGGTCAAAAAGTGGAATTGCATGGCGTTTTTCTGTGTGATATACTGGATTCAGTGTGTATCAAACCGTCCGGCGGCGGGGACCGGCCGTGCCGCGGGGCGGAATTCTGGAGGAAAGTGGGACGCAGATGAACATAGGATTTGACAATAATAAGTACCTGGCCATGCAGTCGGCGCACATCCGTGAGCGCATTGCCCAGTTTGACAACAAGCTGTACATGGAATTCGGCGGCAAATTGTTCGACGATTACCATGCTTCCCGTGTGCTGCCGGGCTTCCAGCCCGATTCCAAGCTGCATATGCTGCTTCAGCTCAAGGATCAGGCGGAGATCGTCATCGCCATCAGTGCCGAGGCCATCATCAGCAACAAAAAGCGGGGCGACTACGGCATCACCTACGACATGGACGTGCTGCGCCTCATCGATGCGTTCCAGGGTGTCGGGCTGTTTGTGGGCAGCGTCTGCATCACCATGTACAGCCCCGAGCCGGAGGTCATTGCCTTTGAGCAGAAACTCCAGACCCTGGGCATCCGCAGCTTCCGCCATTACAAGATCGCGGGCTATCCCGGCGATGTGGCCCGCATCGTCAGCGACGAGGGCTACGGCAAAAACGATTACATCGAGACCCAGCGCCCCCTGATCGTCGTCACGGCCCCCGGCCCCGGCAGCGGCAAGATGGCCGTCTGCCTGTCCCAGCTCTACCATGAGTACAAGCGGGGCGTCAAGGCGGGCTATGCCAAGTTTGAGACCTTCCCCATCTGGAACCTGCCCCTCAAGCATCCGGTCAACCTGGCCTACGAGGCAGCCACCGCCGACCTCAACGACGTCAACATGATCGACCCCTTCCATCTGGAAGCCTACGGCGAAACTGCCGTCAACTATAACCGCGACATCGAGATCTTCCCGGTGCTCAACGCCATGTTTGAACTCATTGCCGGCAAGAGCCCCTACCGCTCTCCCACCGACATGGGCGTCAACATGGCGGGTAACTGCATCGTGGACGACGAAGTCTGCCGCGAAGCCTCCCTCAAGGAGATCCTGCGCCGCTACATGAAGTGCCTCTGCGACCAGAAGGTGGGCGGCACCGTCAAGGATGAACGCTTCAAGCTGGAACTGCTGCTCAACCAGGCCGGTCTGACCGTGGGCAGCCGCGCCGTGGAGCAGCAGGCCCATGCCCGCTCCGAAAAGACCGGCGGTCTGCCCGCGGCAGCCATCGAACTGCCCGACGGCACCATCGTCACCGGCAAGACCGGCCCCCTGCTGGGCGCGGCCTCGTCGGCGCTGCTCAACGCCCTGAAAAAGCTGGCGGGCATCGATCAGGAGATCGAGCTGGTCTCCGCCCGCGCCATTGAGCCCATCCAGAACCTCAAGACTACCTATTTCGGCAGCAAGAACCCCCGCCTGCACACCGATGAGATCCTCATCGCCCTGTCCAGCTCCATTGCGGAGAACAAGTATGCCGAGGCGGCGCTGAATCAGCTGCCCAACCTCAAGGGCTGCGATATGCACTCCACGGTCATTCTGTCCCGCGTGGACAGCGAGACCCTGAACTGCCTGGGCATCTATGTCACCTGCGATCCCGTGTATGAGGAAGAGGACCGCAAGTACCACAAATCCTGAACCACCAGAACCCTTCAAGAGGTCCGGCCTGAAATGCCGGATCTCTTTTTTTGTGCCGCCCTTTCCTTATATATAAAGGAAAGAGAAAAATGCAGCCGGGCTGCGGGCAGGGGATGCCCCAGAAATAGTGTGTCAAAAGGGTGAAAACCACCACATACGGGTGGGGTAAAAACCGGGTAAAAAAATCTCGAAAAAAATCGAAAAAAGGTGTTGACATTCGGGGGTTCGTGTAGTATTATGACTAAGCTGTCCCGCGAGGCAGCCGGTCAGAACGACCGGAACTCAAAAAATCTCAAAAAAGTGCTTGACAAACAAAACTTGATGAGATATAATAAACGAGTTGCTCCGCGAGAGCGGACAGCACAGGACCTTGAAAATTGAACAATACTGAAACTTGTGGAACCTTGAACGTGTTTGGAAAGAACACGATAAACAATTCCAAAACAAGTAATTCGACAGGACGCAAGCGATTGTGTCTGAGGATTTACAGAGATTTAACACTTTGTAAGTGATTAA
>DXFO01000073.1 GCA_019114415.1 Candidatus Gemmiger faecavium
TAGTAATAGTTGCTGTCCTCGAATTTGAGTTCTTTCGGCTCCAACATTTCCGAGCGCAGCCATGCCCAGATGAACTGCTCCGCCGTCATGCCGTGATAGGTGATAAACCCCAGCAGGGCAAAGGGGGCCGCACCCAAAATGCACATCCAGGAAAGGGTTTCCACGCCGAAGTAAGGGCGCAGGATAAAGTAAAGGCCTACGGCTACACCGCAGGCCAGTACCGAAAAGATGAACTGCCGCATGGACAGCCCAAAAAACATACTCTCCGTGTAATTACGGATTTCTCGATTGATCTTAACTTCCAAAACATCTTCCTCCTTTACAGGCCCATCATCTCGCGTACCACGCGGTCTGCCATCTTGACTGCGCCCACGAGGACAAGCATATTGAACAGCAGCTCTCCGACATAGCTCCACACCTGTGTGACAGCCGCCGCATTAGGATCAACGGCTGGCGGAGATGCGGCAAACAGGGAGAAGATAATGCAAGCCAGCACGATGATGGCACCTTCCAGACAAACTGCCGCATAGCTTTTGATAAAGCTCTTGCCCACATTCTGGCTTGGTTCCCCGGCGAAGGTGGACAAAGGCACCGGCGCAATGGCGGTGTAAAGGTACAGTTTGAAAAAGCGCCCGTAGACGGTCATAATCATCACGAAAGATAGTACGGTGATGAACAGACCGCCGATAAGCGTTACCGCCCAGAGAGGGATGCTTTCAAAGAAACCACAGCTTTCTACCGCGTCGATAATCTCCTGCGGCAAAACCGTCTGTTGAGCAGAGCCGAAGCCGGAAGCGTTCATAATGGTACTTACCAGCCCCTGTGCGATGTTAAACAGAGCCATCATCAATTCCAGCCCATAGGTGACAACGCCTTTGGCGATGGCAAATCGAATGAACAGCTTTAAGGCGTGTTCGGGCTTTTTAACCTCGGCAAAGCTGCCGCAGGTTTTCATCACACCTACCACAAAGAACAGCACCAGCAGCGCCAGACCAATGGCGCGCACTGCATCGTGGATATTGACGATGACGCCCCAAATGGTGCCGCCCTTGAATTGTTCCGGGCTTTGTGTGATAAGCTGCCAGATCTCCGTCAGGTATTTGTTCCAGGTATCCAGCGCATTTTGCAGATTTTGTACTACCCAGTTATCGGACATCGAATAACCTCCTTTCCGGCAAAGTCAGGGGCAGGCCGCAACCGGCCCGCCCCCAGACTGCCGTTTTGAATCAGCCGGTAATCAGGGTCAAAATCTCCTTTGCAAAGGTGATGATAACGCCGCCGGCCAGCGTGAGGAAGCCGTTGGCTCGCTGGCTGGGGTCGTGGGATTTGAGGGACAGACCAATCTGGACAATGCCGAAGCCCAGCAGAATCATACCGATGGCGCGGATCAAGCCGAAGATAAAGTCGGACAGGTTGTTGATGACCGTCAACGGGTCGCTGGCGGCAAAGGCCGTGGTGGTGAAGCAGCCGAGCGTCAGCACCAATACAGCATAGATGGTGAGGGCGCGCTTACTCTTTTTCCCCATAGGCAGGCGGCGGGTTTCGTTATTCTGCTTGTTGTTCTTGTTAAACAGTTTCATTTTGCGGTTCCTCCTTGAATTGAAAAATATTCTCCATGTCCTCATCGGACAGAAGCTCATAGGTGGTTTCCGGCTCCTGCACATTGGCAAGATCGGCGGATGTCAGGCGGCTGACCGAAAGACCGGCCACGGCATATTCCGTGCCTCCATGCGTATAAGCAGGAGCGCCGCCGTCTGTGGTGTGCTTGATATTGGGATGTTTCAGCAGGTCGTATTTTTCATCCATCAGCGGTGCTTCGCCTCGGATAAAAAGCAGCGCCAGATTGTTGTCCAGCATACGGACTTCATCTGGCGTCAACAGTTCACGGCCTGTCAGTTGGTTGTTGGTGGAGTAGCTGCCGGAATGCCCGGTGCTTTTACCATAGGTGTCCAGCCAGAGGGTGCTTTTTCCCAGATAGTTCTCGGAGATCAGCTTGTGGGTGCTGGTTTCGTTACCACCCAAGTACAGAAATTCGTCGCAGTTGCCGATGATGGATTCCCACTGTTTTTCAAACAATGCCTTTAACTGCGCGATATTCTGGATGATGATGGACACCGAGATATTTCTGGAACGCATGGTAGCCAGCAGCTTGTCGAAATCGTCCGGCAGGCTCACATTGGCGAACTCGTCCATGAGAAAATGCACGGGGACGGGCAGACTTCCGCCGTGTATCCGGTCAGCCGAGTAGAACAGCTCCTGAAAGGTGCTGGCGTACAAAAGGCTCACCAGAAAGTTGAAGCTGGCGTCGTTGTCCGGGATCAGCGCAAAGAGAGCCACTTTTTTCTCTCCCATGCTGGCCAAATCCAGTTCATCCGTAGCGGTCAAGGCCGCAACAGAGGAGAGGTTGAACTTTTCGAGCCGGGATGCCAGCGTGATCTGAATGGATTTCAGCGTCTTGGCCGAGCCGGAACGATAGTCCTTGTAATACTTCACCGCAATGTGATCGGGTGAGCGCATTTCCAGCCGATCAAACAGCTCGTCCAGCGGTGATTGGTAGGAATCATCATCCTCCCGCACCTCACCGGCCCGAAGCA
>DXFO01000074.1 GCA_019114415.1 Candidatus Gemmiger faecavium
CCGTTTCCTCATGAACCTGGACGAGGCCGTGGACCTGGTCATGTTCGCCTTTGAGCATGCCAACCCCGGCGACCTGTTCATCCAGAAGTCCGACGCTTCCACCATCGGCGATCTGGCCAAGGCGGTGCAGAAGCTGTTCGGCGACACCGGCACCCGCATCATCGGCACCCGTCACGGCGAAAAGCTGTACGAGACGCTGATGACCAAGGAGGAGCGCACCCGCAGCGAGGACATGGGCGGCTATTTCCGCGTGTCCGCCGACAACCGCGACCTGAACTACGACAAGTACTTCATCAAGGGTCAGGTCCACACCCAGGCCGACGAGGACTACACCAGCCACAACACCCGCCGCCTGAACGTGGAGGAGACCATCCAGAAGATCATGACCACCGACTATATCCAGGAGGAGCTGGCGAAGATTGGCAAGTAATACCGTGACAAAGGCAAGCCCCATCCTGATCACCGGAGCCGGCGGCTTTGTGGGCAAAAATCTGGTGGCTGAACTGACCGCCCGGGGATACACTTCCCTGCTCTGCTTTGAAAAGGACGACACCCCCGAGACCCTGGCCGACTACTGCCGCCGGGCTGCTTTTGTGGTGCATCTGGCAGGCATCAACCGCCCCAAGGACCCCAGCGAGTTCTATGCGGGCAATTCCGGGCTGACCGACACCATGCTGTCGCTGCTGGAGACTTCCGGCAATTCCTGCCCGGTGCTGGTGACTTCCAGCATCCAGGCGGCGCTGGACAACGACTACGGCAAGAGCAAAAAGCAGGCCGAGGACGCCATCTTCCAGCACGGCGAGCGCACCGGTGCGCCGGTCTACGTTTTCCGCATGGAGGGCGTGTTCGGCAAGTGGTGCCGCCCCAACTACAACAGCGTGGTCGCCACCTTCTGCCACAACATTGCCCATGGGCTTCCCATCCAGGTCCGTGACCCCGGTTGCGAGCTGCCCCTGGTCTACATTGACGATGTGGTGGCCTGCATCCTGGATGCTATGGAGCGGGGCAAGGCTGTGCGGGACGAGGAAGGCATCTGCCGGATTCATCCTGTGCACCGCACCACTCTGGGGGCGCTGGCCGATACCATTGAAGGTTTCGCCAAGGCCCGGGGCGGCGCTGCCGCCAAAGCCCTGGGTACCGACGGCCTGCCCACCCTGACCGTGCCGGAACTGACGGCGGGCAGTTTTGAGAAAAAGCTCTACTCCACCTATCTGTCCTACCTGCCGGAGGACGCGTTTGCCTACGACCTGAACATGCACTGCGACAACCGGGGCAGCTTTACCGAGTTTCTGCGCACCCCCGAGCGGGGCCAGGTCAGCGTGAACATCTCCAAGCCCGGCATCGTCAAGGGCAACCACTGGCACCACACCAAGAACGAGAAGTTCCTGGTGGTCAAGGGCGAGGGCGTCATCCGCTTCCGGCAGATCTTCTCGGACCAGGTGATCGAGTACCGGGTCAGCGGTGAAAAGCTGCAGGTCGTGGACATTCCCTGCGGCTACACCCACAACATCGAAAATGTGGGCGAGGGCGAGATGGTGACGGTCATGTGGGCCAACGAGGCCTTCGACCCCGAACACCCCGACACCTTTGCCATGCAGGTGTAAGTTGGGCCCCATATTCTGACAGAAGGACTGTTTCAACATGAAAAAACTGAAACTCATGACCATCATCGGCACCCGGCCGGAGATCATCCGGCTGTCGGCCGTCATCAAAAAGTGCGACAAGTATTTTGACCAGATCCTCGTCCACACGGGGCAGAACTACGACTACACCCTCAACCAGATCTTCTTTGAGGATCTGGGCCTGCGTGCGCCGGACTTTTACCTGGACGCGGTGGGCAAGGACCTGGGCGAGACCATCGGCAACATCATTGCCAAGAGCTACGCCCTGATGGCGGAGCAGAAACCTGACGCCCTGCTGATCCTGGGCGACACCAACAGCTGCCTGTCCGCCATCGGCGCCAAGCGGCTGCACATTCCCATCTTCCACATGGAGGCCGGCAACCGCTGCTTTGACGAGTGCCTGCCCGAGGAGACCAACCGCCGTATCGTGGACCACATTGCCGATGTGAACATGTGCTACTCCGAGCATGCCCGCCGTTATCTGAACGCCGAGGGCACCGCCAAGGAGCGCACCTTTGTCACCGGCAGCCCCATGGCCGAAGTCCTGCATGCGAACCTTGCCAAGATCGAGGCCAGCGATGTATTGGAACGTCTGGGTCTGGAACCGCACAAATATATGCTGCTGTCCGCCCACCGGGAGGAGAACATCGACACCGAGAAGAACTTCCTCGACCTGTTCACCTCCATCAATCACCTGGCGGAGACCTACGATATGCCCATCCTCTACTCCTGCCATCCCCGCAGCCGCAAGCGTCTGGAAGCCATGCAGTTCCAGCTGGACCCCCGGGTCAAGCTGCATGAGCCTCTCGGCTTCCACGACTACAACCACCTGCAGATGAACGCCTTCTGCGTGGTGAGCGACTCGGGTACTCTGCCGGAGGAGTCCAGCTTCTTCCTGAGCGTGGGCCATCCCTTCCCCGCCGTCTGCATCCGCACTTCCACCGAACGGCCGGAAGCCCTGGACAAGGGCTGCTTTGTGCTGGCCGGCATTGCCGAGGGCGGCGTGGAGCAGGCCGTGGAGACCGCCGTCGCCATGAACGCAAACGGCGACCTGGGCATCCCGGTACCTTATTATACCGAGGATGTTTCCAACAAAGTGGTCAAGATCATCCAGAGCTACACCGGTGTGGTCAACAAGATGGTGTGGCGCAAAAACTGAAAGGACGTTGCCCGCATGCGCAAGCGCATCCTGGTCGTGACACAGCATTTCTGGCCGGAAAATTTCCGCATCAACGATATTGTGGAGGGTTTTCTGGCCGACGGCATCGAGGTCGATGTGCTGTGCGGCCTGCCCAACTACCCCAAAGGGGAATGGTTTGACGGCTACGACTCCCACGGCCCCTTTGAAGAGCATTTCCGCACCGCGCAGGTCTTTCGCTGCAAGGAAGTTCCCCGCAAGGGCAATACCTCGGTGCGTATTTTTCTGAATTACGTCAGCTGGCCCTGGAACGCCCGCTGGTCCCTGAACCGTCTGCCGGGCGGGTACGACGCAGTGTTCTGCTTCAACACAAGCCCGGTGCTCATGTGCTGGCCCGCGGTGGTCTATGCCAAGCGCCACCACATCCCCTGCGTCAACTATGTGCTGGATATCTGGCCGGAAAACCTGTACAGCGTGCTTCCGGTGAAAAACCAGTTTCTGCGCTCGGTGGCCCAAGGGGTCAGCGACTGGCTGTACCGCCGGTGCGACCGGCTGATCGCCATGAGCGAGCCTTTGCAGAAGCGCCTGTGCGAACGTACCGGCAAATTTGCCGCCGACGTGGCGGTCATCCCGCAGTACTGCGAGGATTTTTACGCCCAGCCCATCCAGGACGCCGCGCTGGCGGAACGGTTCGGCGGGCGGTTCAACCTGGTATTTACCGGGACCTTTACCCCTGCCCAGAGCCTGGAAACAGTGATCCGGGCGGTGTGCAAGGCCCGGGCCATGGGTGCCGCCGACCTGCACCTTTTGCTGGTGGGCGACGGCATGAGCCGGGATGCCCTGACCAGTCTGGTGGCCGAGCTGAACGCCGGGGACTGCGTGACCTTCTACGGCAGCGTCCCCGCGACGGACATTCCCCGCTTTACCACCCTGGCTGACGCGCTGATCGTGTCCTTGTCCGACTCCCCCGACCTGGGGCTGACGGTGCCTGCCAAGGTCGCCAGCTACATGGCCGCCGGCAAGCCGGTCATTGCCAGCATGGACGGCGCGGGCTATGTAGCCATCCGGGCTGCCGGATGCGGGCCTGCCTGCCCTGCCTGCGATGTAGATACCCTGGCAAAGAGCCTTCTGGATCTGTACAACGCTCCGCCCGAAGAGCGCGCCCGTCTGGGCGAAAACGCCAAGGCCTACTATCTTGCCAATTACCGGCGCAGCATGCTGCTCAAGCGCCTGGAGACGTTTATACTGGACGGCAAGGACGACTGACCTGCCGTGATTTCGCAATCGTTTTGGTCACGCCCCGGCGTGCCGGATGTGAGGTGCCCTTTTGAATACTTCCGCCAGGATCCTTGTATTGATCCCCTGTTACAACGAACAGGACAACATTGTAAAAGTTGTGGAGCATCTGCGCGAGACCTGCCCCTGGGCAGATTATCTCGTCATCAACGACTGTTCCACCGACCACAGCGCTGAACTGCTGCGCAGCCATGGCTACAACTATCTGGACCTGCCCGTCAACCTGGGCATCGGCGGCGGCGTGCAGTGCGGGTATCAATATTCCCGCCTGCACGGCTACGATGTCACCGTCCAGATGGACGGCGACGGTCAGCATGACCCCGCTTATCTGGCCACCGTGGTGGAGCCGGTGCTGTCCGGCAAGCTGGATATGTGCATCGGCAGCCGGTTCATCACCCATGAAGGCTTCCAGACCAGTTTCATGCGCCGGGTGGGCATCCGCTTCCTGAGCGCCATGATCCGCATCCTGTGCGGGCGCAAGGTCGCCGACGTGACCAGCGGATTCCGCGCCACCAACGCCGAAATGACCGCCTTTTTTGCCGATCATTATGCTTCGGATTATCCCGAGCCGGAGGCCATCCTGGCTGCCAGCCTGAAGGGCTTCCGCGTGGGCGAGGCCCCTGTGGTCATGCACGAGCGTCTGGGCGGTGTGTCCAGCATTTCCGCGGTCAAGAGCGTGTACTACATGCTCAAGGTTTCGATGTCCCTTATCATCGACCGTCTGGCCATCCGCCGCCAGCGCCCCGGCTCCGGGAACTGATCGCCGGGCAACACAAACAGGGAGGAATCACCATGACCTTACAATTTCAGGCCTGTATGCTGGCGGGTGCGCTGGCGCTGCTGGTCATTATCTTTATCTTTTTGAAAAAAGGCCTGATGACCGTCAAATACAGCCTTTTGTGGCTGGGGCTTTCCATCGTGCTGGTCATCTTTGCCGCATGCCCCTACGTGGTGTATGTGCTGCGGGATCTGCTGGACGTGGAAATGCCGGTCAACCTGGTATTTTTGCTGATGTTCTGCTTTGTGCTGGTGGTTCTTTTGAGTCTGAGCATCGCCATCAGCCAGCTGGCGGAAAAATGCCGCCGTCTGACCCAGGCCAACGCCGTCCTGGAAAAGCGCGTCCGTGACCTGGAAAACCGGATGCAGTCCAAATAAAACGTCTGTCCTGCGGTGCTTGCGGTTTCCGCTGCGGGACAGCTGTTTTTTATCTGTCGACTTACAAAACCGTGATATAACTCTTGCCCTTTGCGGCGGCTGGATGTGAATGTAACGTGTCAATAACTACCCTTTTGTATCTCGGCTTTTTCGCTGCGGTGGCGGTGCTGAACTATGCCCTGCCCCGTGTGGCGCGGCCCTATTTCCTGCTCATCGCCAGCTATGCGTTTTTCTGCTATACGCCGGAAAACCGCGCCCTGGTCCCGGTGCTGCTGGGAGCCACTGTGGTGACCTGGGCCTGCGGTCTTGCCATCGGCAACAGCAAAAACAAGGTGGTGCGAGTCCTGTTTCTGCTGGCGGCCATCTTCACTGCCCTGGGCATTTTGCTGTTCTACAAATACTGGGATCTGTTTGATCTGGGCATCGTCAATTTGGCCGGGCTGTTCGGACAGAAGGTGGAGCCCTACTCCTTCAACCTGGTTGCCCCCCTGGGGTTGAGCTACTTTACCTTTGCCTCCCTCAGCTACACCATCGATGTATTCAAGCGCCGCTGCAAGGTGGAACCCAATCTGCTGCACTACGCCATGTTCGTCAGCTTTTTCCCCACCCT
>DXFO01000075.1 GCA_019114415.1 Candidatus Gemmiger faecavium
CCGGCCCCATCGAGCGCTATCCCCATCTGCGGCCCCAGATCGAAAAGTCCCGCCGATTCAGCTATTTCCGCTGCGCGGGCGGTGCTTTCCGCATGGCGTGGGGCTATGTAAAAAAGATGGTGCTGGCCGACAATCTGGCGCTGTACGTCTCCTTTGTATACGGAGATTTTTCCCAGATGAGCGGCCCTAACCTGCTGGCGGCTTCTCTGCTGTTCGCCCTGCAGCTGTACATGGACTTTTCCGGCTGCTGCGATATCGCCCTCGGTGCCGCCCGCATCCTGGGCTATGACCTGATCGAGAACTTCAGCTCTCCCTTTGAATCCACCAGCTTCGGTGAGTTCTGGCGCCGCTGGCACACCAGCATGACCGGCTGGTTCCGGGATTATATCTACTTTCCCCTGGGCGGCAGCCGCTGCGGCAAGGCCCGGCATCTGCTCAACCTGATGATCATTTTCATCGTGTCCGGCCTGTGGCACGGCGCGGACTGGCGCTATCTGATGTGGGGCTTTGCCTGCGGCGCTGTCTCGGTGCTGTCCGTTGTGACCCGCAAACCGCGGGAGATCCTTGTCCGGTACAATCCCATTTTCCGCAGCGATTTTTTACACCGGTGGTTCCAGCGGGCTGTTGTCTACCTTCTGTTTGCCGGTACGCTGGTCTTTTTTGCCAGCGCCCTTTACAACGCCGATCCCTATGCCGTCTATGCCGGCATCACTCAGGGCTGGACCGGGCTGGAGGCCGCCTGGAAGGATGTCACTTTCCTGCTGGTCAGCTGTGGTCTGGACGGACGTCTGCCCGTCATGCTGACCTGCGGCACGCTGATCGTCTTTGCCGTGGAAAGCAACAGCCGCAACGTTGCCAAATGGATCCGCTCGCAGAATTTTGTCCTTCGCTGGACGCTGTACTACGCCATGGGCGCCGCGATTTTGTTCTTCGCGGTGTTCGGCCAGTCCGCATTCATCTACCAGAACTATTGATCGTGCAGAGGGAGATGTAAACCATGGCAAATCAAACACAGAAATCCGGCACCCCCATGCCGACCGCTCCCGCCGCCATCCAGCGCACAGGTACCGGAGCATCCCGCGGGACCGGCAAAAAGGCAGGCTCCGCCAAAAAGAAAAAGGGTCCTTCGCTGATCCGCCGCTTTTTTATGGGCCTTGCCCGCAGGCTGTTTTTCGGCGGCAAGACACTGGTCAAATGCCTGCTCCTTGTCCCCATCGTGGTGTTCATGGTGGCGTTCAGCTACAATGTGGACTGCAGCGGCCTGTTCCAGGGTGCGCTGGCACCCCGCCGCATCGTGGATCTGATGCTCCAGGGCTATGACGTCACCAATTTCGAGCAGATGGACGAGCGCCAGGTGGTGCAGCTGTACGCCCAGGATGTGGCCGAAGCCCCGGAGGTCATCGGCATCGGGTCCAGCCGCGTGCTGCAGTTCACCAGTGAGCTGGTGGGTTCCGACAGCTTTTTCAACATGGGCGTCACCGGCGCCGATGTGCGGGACAACATGACCAGCTATTACAAGATGATCACCTACGGCAAGGCCCCCAAGGTCCTTTTGTGGAGCGTTGATCCCTGGGTCTTTTACGACAGTGAGAATGCTTTTGACTCCCGCGCCGACGCTGAGCTTTACGATGAGTTTTTGACAAACGTTCTGGGCGTCGAGACCGATTACGAGGAGCCGGACAAGGTAGAGCTGTGGAAAGCCCTTGCTGAACCCGCTTATTTCCAGGGCAATGTCACCTACTACTTCAAAAACCGGGGGCAGGCTACCATTACTGACGAGGACGGCAATCCCATCGAGTTCAACCCTGTGGAAGGCGATCCCATGAACCAGGAATCCGCCATCAAGCGGTCGGACGGCAGCGTGCTGTATGACGTGAACTTCCGCAATCTGTCCGTGGAGCAGGTACTGACCAAAGCCGCCGAGGCCTGTGGCACCTTCAACAGCGTGCACATGGAGGGATTCGACGCACTGAGCGAGACCCAGTGCAAGGCCTTTGACGCCTTCATCCGGTACGCCCGCAGCCAGGGCACCACGGTCATTCTGGTGCTGAGTCCCTGGCACCCCTACCTGTACAACTACCTGCTCAACGAAACGGAGCTGCATCAGGGCTTCTTTGAGGTGGAGAACTGGGTCCGGGAATACTGCGCGCAGAACGGCGTGCCGCTTTACGGCAGCTACGATCCCACCCTGATCGAAGGTCTGGAGGAAAGCGATTTCTTCGATGGCCTGCACTGCAAAGGGTCCGGCATCGCCAAGTTCTTCCCCGGTGTTCCCACCGTGCTGCAGCAGATCCAGAACGGCGATCTGCCCGATCCTCTGGCCGTGACCCCGCGTACCACCGCCCAGGTTCCCGAAAGTGAAACTACCGACGAAGCCGTCTGATTCCACGAAGGAGGCCATGTCATGAAACTGTATTTCAAACAGCGTTTTTTCTCCTGGTTTGACAGCTACGACATTTACGCCGAGGATGGTTCCGTGCTTTTCACCGTGGAGGGCCAGCTGAGCTGGGGGCATATGCTCCACATCCTCAATGCCCAGGGCGAACACATTGCCACCGTCAATCAGGTGGTACTGACCTGGCTGCCCAAGTTTGAGTTTTACATCGGGGAACAGTATGTGGGAATGCTGCAGAAAGAGTTCAGCTTCCTCCAGCCCCGGTACAATCTCGACTTCAACGGCTGGCACGTGGAAGGCAACTGGACTGAGTGGGACTATCAGATCCAGCGCGCCGACGGCTCCACTGTTGCGGTCATCTCCAAGGAGCTGCTGAACTGGACCGACACCTACTCCATCGAGACGGAATACGACCGCGATGCCCTCTGTGCCCTGATGGTGGTTCTGGCCATCGACGCGGAAAAGTGCTCCCGCAGCTGAGGAAGCATCTTTCCTCCATCGCCGCATAAAAAAGCCCGCCCTGCTTTTGCCGCCACTGTACCGGCAAGCAGCGGCGGGCTTTTTGTGATACCGGCTGTGCAGGCAACAGAACAGGCTATGCCCGCCGTACATGTTCCCGAAACCGGCGCAGTCCGTCTCGTTGCGAGGGGCAGTCGGGAATGCTATACTAAATACCAAAAGGCAGGCGAATCATTGTGACTGATCGTAAGAAAAAAGCGGCGGCTATTTTATCATTTTTCACTCCCGCCCTGATTGTCATTGCGGTGGTTTTTATTTTGTTCCGGGTTCTTTTCGGTTTGTGCCTTGTTCCCACCGCCAGCATGGAACCCACCCTCCCCAAAAAGTCCCTTTCTTTTATGGTGCGGACGCCTTTGCTGGTTCACAGTCTGGAGCGAGGAGACATTGTTGTTTTTCAGCCTTCCCTGGAGAACTCCGACGCTGTGGTAGATGACAGGCCCACGCTCGTTAAACGCATTGTGGGCCTTGCCGGGGATACCGTCGAGATCAAAGACGGAATGACCTATGTGAACGGACAGGAATACCAGGAGCCCTGGCTTGCCGAAACGCCGGAAAAACTGAATTTCGGACCGTATCAAGTGGAAGACGGCAAGATTTTTGTACTGGGTGACAACCGGAATCACTCGGTGGATTCCCGATACTGGATCGACCCTTACGTGGATGTCAGTTCCGTGCTCGGAAAAATCGTTTATGTCATAAAATAGCGAACCTGCAATTCCGTCACAAACGGCCTGCCATATCCTCCCCTGCCTCAAAGGCACGGGAGGCTGAAAATATTACCGCCTTCTGCGTCAAACGGCCGTCGCAAAACAGCAGGACACAAAGCTGCGGATCGTCTCTTTGGTGGGGCCAGTCCGATCCCGTGGCAGATGCCGTTTTGCTGACAGAACATTTCGCCTTTGTTTTCTCACAGAACCGCCCGGAAGATCGTTTGGCTTTAACAGGAGAAATTTTGTATGTATTTGCGTATCAATGACATCCCTGTTCTGAACGGAAACTTTGGAGATAATTTTGTAAAATCGGAACCGGGCAACTCGTACTCCGCCTGTCTGCACCGGCAAAAATCCACGAGCGACAATTATGAAATGGTAAAGCGCGGCACGATCGGCATCCGGACCGGATCAAAAGCACAGGAGTGCATCGAAAACCTGATGTTTGGCTTCGGCCGCATCGATTTTCTTGAGACTGACGGGAAATTGCTTGCCTGTTTCCGCGATTCAAAAGTGCTGATCTCCACCTACCTGGTGATCAACGACAAAACGTTCAACGACATCCTATCCTCTGATCTGTTCGGCTAAAAAGCTAGTTCCGGAGCAAATTTCCTGCATTCAGGAACACTTTTGCCCGCCCGATTTCGGCTATACAGCAGAATATCACCGCCAGTGTTCCCCGCTCTCTATCCTGCACTCTGCACAAATTATTTGGTGCTATTTTATTAAATATACACAAAATCTGAAAAAGATGCAGATTTTATTCTTGACACTGCCTGTGAAACCTGCTAGACTTTATCCATCAAGTTAACATGCGTTGACGGGGAGAAAGCGTTCCCAGTTCCAGCTGTAGAGAGCCGCCGGGTGGTGCAAGGCGGTGCGGACAGTTTCGCGTCACTGGCCCCTGAGCATCCGTACTGAGCACGGCATCGTGTTAGGCGCGGACGGAACCTGACCGTTATCATACAGGCGCGATTCGCTTTTCCTTGTTGGGATTGCTGATCGTACAGAGCGGCTGCCGGAATTTCCGTCAGCAATGAGAGTGGTACCGCGGGTACGGCAAATTGATTTGTTTCCCGTCTCTCAAAGGCAATGCCTTTGAGGGACGGTTTTTTATTGCCTCCTTCCAAAGGCTGAACACCGCACAACATGCGGTCGAGCAAGAAGGAGGCTGTTTTATTATGATGGACGCAAGCAAATACCATGTCGGTTACTATCCCCCTCCGGCGGAACCGGGTCACGTCTATGACTGGATGATGAAAGACCACATCGAGAAGGCTCCCGCCTGGTGCAGCGTTGACCTGCGCGACGGCAACCAGAGCCTGATCGTCCCCATGAGCCTGGAAGAAAAACTGGAATTCTACGACATGCTCATCAAGATCGGCTTCAAGGAGATCGAGGTCGGCTTCCCCGCCGCCAGCGAGACCGAGTATGAGTTTCTCCGCAAGCTCATCGATGAAAAGCGCATTCCCGACGATGTGACGGTGCAGGTCCTGACCCAGTGCCGTGACCACATCATCCGCAAGACCTTTGAGGCCGTGCAGGGCGCGCCCCGGGCGGTCATCCACTTCTACAACTCCACCAGCGTGGCCCAGCGAGAACAGGTCTTTAAGAAATCCAAGGAGGAGATCAAGCAGATCGCCGTGGACGGCGCCAAGCTGGTCAAGCAGCTCAGCGAGGAGTACGAGGGCAACTTCCTGTTTGAGTACAGCCCCGAAAGCTTTACCGGCACCGAACCGGAGTACGCCGTGGAGGTCTGCAACGCCGTTCTGGATATTATGCAGCCCACTCCCGACCGTCCCATGATCATCAACCTGCCGGTCACCGTGGAGATGAGCATGCCTCATATCTACGCCAACCAGATCGAGTGGTGCTCCAAGCATCTGAAATACCGCGACAGCGTCATCCTCTCCACACACCCCCACAACGACCGTGGCTGCGGCGTGGCCGATGCCGAGCTTGCCGTCCTGGCCGGCGCCCAGCGCATCGAGTGCTGCCTCTTCGGCAACGGCGAGCGTACCGGCAATGTGGATGCCATCACCCTGGCCATGAACATGTACAGCCACGGTGTGGACCCCCATCTGGATTTTTCCAACATGCCCGCCATCTGCGAAACTTACGAGCGGGTCACCCAGATGCACGTCTACGAGCGCACCCCCTACGCCGGCAGCCTGGTCTTTGCGGCGTTCAGCGGCAGCCATCAGGACGCCATCGCCAAGGGCATGAACTGGCGCAAGGACCACAACCTCCACGAGTGGACCTGCCCCTATATCCCCATCGATCCCCAGGACATCGGCCGCACCTACGACGCCGACGTCATCCGCATCAACTCCCAGAGCGGCAAGGGCGGCATCGGCTTCCTGCTCCAGCAGAAGTACGGCTACAATCCCCCGCCGCGCATGCGGGAAGACCTGGGCTACCGGGTCAAGGATGTCTCCGACCACGAGCACCGCGAGCTCAGCGTGGAGGAAGTCCTCTACGTCTTTGAGCGCAGCTACCTCAACCACACCACGCCTCTCAACGTCACCGAGGCTCACTTCAAACAGCAGGGCGGCAGCGACAAGATCGCCGCAGAGGTCACCCTCTCCATCGACGGCAAGATCGTCAGCTGCACCGCCACCGGCAACGGCCGTCTGGACGCCGTCGCCACCGCCATCGAGCGCGAGACCGGGATGCACTTCACCCTGGTGCATTACAGCGAGCACGCCCTTGACTCCGACACCGACAGCCGCGCATGCAGCTACGTCGGCCTGAAATGGGCCAGCGGCACCGAGACCTGGGGTTGCGGCACCGACACCGACATCATCGTGGCCGGCATCAAAGCGCTGGTCAGCGCCATCAACAACAAGTGAGATTCCACTTTGCCAGATCAGGAGGTTTTTGCCATGGGAATGACCATGACCCAGAAGATCCTTGCCGCCCACTGCGGCGAAGCGTCGGTCAAGGCCGGCCAGCTCATCAACGCCAAGCTGGACATCGTGCTTGGCAACGACATCACCACCCCCGTAGCCATCAACGAGTTCGAGAAAGCCGGGTTTGACTCGGTATTCGACAAAACCCGCGTCAACATCGTGCTTGACCACTTTGTCCCCAACAAGGACATCAAGAGCGCCCAGCAGTCCAAGCAGTGCCGGGAGTTCGCCAACAAGTACGACATCCTCAACTTCTTCGACGTGGGCACCATGGGCATCGAGCACGCGCTGCTCCCTGAACAGGGCATCGTCACCGCCGGCGACTGCATCATCGGCGCCGACAGCCACACCTGCACCTACGGCGCTGTGGGCGCTTTCTCCACCGGTGTAGGTTCCACCGACATGGCCGCCGGTATGGCGTCGGGCATGGCCTGGTTCAAAGTGCCCTCCGCCATCAAGGTGGAGCTGAAAGGCGCTCTGCACGCCCCCGTCTCGGGCAAAGACGTCATCCTGCATCTGATCGGTGAGATCGGCGTTTCGGGAGCTCTTTACAAGAGCCTGGAGTTCGTGGGCGAGGGCGTCAAAAGCCTGACCATGGAGGACCGCCTGTGCATCTGCAACATGGCCATTGAGGCGGGCGCCAAGAACGGCATTTTCCCTGTGGATGAAGCCTGCGAGGCCTACCTGAAAGCCCGCAGCCAGCGCCCCTGGGTCAAGTACGAGGCCGACCCCGACGCCGAGTACGAGCGCACCGTAGTCATTGACCTGGACACTTTGGAGCCCACCGTCAGCTATCCCCACCTGCCCGAAAACACCCACCCCGCCAAGGAGGGCAAAAACATCAAGATCGATCAGGTGGTCATCGGTTCCTGCACCAACGGCCGTCTGGAGGACATGGAAGCCGCTTACAACATCCTCAAGGGCAAAAAGATTGCCAAGGGTGTGCGCGGCATCATCATCCCCGCCACCATGGCTGTTTACCGGGAGTGCATCATCCGCGGCTACACCACTGCCTTCATCGATGCCGGGTGCATCGTCTCCACCCCCACCTGCGGCCCCTGCCTGGGCGGCTATATGGGCATCCTGGCCGAGGGCGAGCGCTGCGTCTCCACCACCAACCGCAACTTCGTCGGGCGCATGGGCCACGTGGACAGTGAAGTCTACCTTGCCAGCCCCGCCACCGCCGCAGCCAGCGCGCTGACCGGTTACATCACCGATCCCAGGGAGGTTTGAACATGAACGCAAAAGGCACTGTTTTCCGCTACGGGGACAACATCGACACCGACGTCATCATCCCCGCGCGTTACCTGAACACCCAGAGCCCCAAGGAGCTGGCCGCTCACTGCATGGAGGACATTGACAAGACCTTTGTCACCCGTGTGCAGGAGGGCGACATCATGGTGGGCGGCAAAAACTTCGGCTGCGGCTCCTCCCGCGAGCATGC
>DXFO01000007.1 GCA_019114415.1 Candidatus Gemmiger faecavium
TGGGAGCCGTCAAAGGACCGGCTTCGGTGCTACCAGCTTCAGTGCTTTATGGTGGCCAAGAGGGGCTTAAGCCCCTCTCTTTCAAAATGTGTGCTTTTCAGGGGGAAAAACCCTTGACAAATCGCTTACTGCAAAGAAAAGTCAGGGTCAGGCTTTCTGAAAATCCGGCAGGAGTTTTGTGATATTTGCCGGGAACGGTTGAACTATCGCCGGAACGGCGGGAAAAGCGAACAAACAAAATGCCCCCGCAGAAAGCCATCTTTCTTTCTGTGGGGGTGTTTTTGGGAAAAGACTGGCAGGGGAGGGTTCATTCCTCCCGGGCGGCGCAGCAGGGGCCGGTCCGGCCCTGGGATATGCCCACCAGGTCGGAGCAGCAGGTGTGGTTTTTGTTGTGGCGGCAGGCGCCGTCGTCACAGCGGATGTCGGTCTCGGCCTGACCGGGGGCGTTGTCCACCGCGGCGTTGGCGTAGCCCTCGTTGCTGGCAAAGCTGGCACACATGGCGGTGTGGGCGCTGTTGTGGTGCATCTTGATGGAATCCAGACAGCAGCATCCGCCCTTGTTGTGACAGCAATCCTGTTCACTGCAATTCAGATAAGTCATGCAAAACACCTCCGCCCATAGCATGCCCGGGACAGGGCGGGGAATACCCGCCAAAAAATGCCGGGCATGCATCCCGCCCACTGCCCGGCGGCAAAGCAAAACAAAAAGACCGCACACAGGAGATGTACTCTCGGCGTGCGGTCTTTTGTTTACAGTTTCAGGGTCAGGACCCGGCGGGGAGCCTCAGCTCAGCTGCGGCGCTCCTTGATCTCGTCCACAACCTTGGCGACGAACTCGTCCAGGCTGGACTGAGTGGTGTTGCCGGAACGGTCGCGGATGGAGATGCTGCCAGCCTCGGCCTCCTTGGCGCCCAACACCAGCATGTAGGGCACGCGGTCGACCTGCTGGGCCTCGCGGATCTTGTAGCCGATCTTCTCGTTGGACTCATCCAGCACAACGCGGACGCCCGCCTTGCGCAGGACTTCGGTGACCTGCTTGGCGTAGTCCAGCGTCTTTTCGGAGACGGGCAGGACCTTGACCTGGGTGGGAGCCAGCCAGGTGGGAAACTTGCCGGCGTAGTGCTCGGTCAGGATGCCGATGAAACGCTCGATGGAGCCGAAGCAGACGCGGTGCAGCATGATGGGACGCTTTTTCTGGCCGTCCTCATCCACATACTCCAGCTGGAAGTTCAGCGGCATCTGGAAGTCCAGCTGAATGGTGCCGCACTGCCAGGTACGGCCGATGGAATCCTGCAGGTGGAAGTCGATCTTGGGACCGTAGAACGCGCCGTCGCCCTCGTTGATGATGTAGGGCAGGTTCAGGCGCTCCAGGGCCTGCTTCAGGCCGTTGGTAGCGGCTTCCCAGTCCTCGTCGGAACCCATGGAGTTCTCGGGACGGGTGGACAGCTCGACAAAATACTTGAAGCCGAACTTCTCATACACCGAGTTGATGAGATGGACCACGTTCATGATCTCGTCGGTGATCTGGTCGGGACGGACAAACAGGTGTGCATCGTCCTGGGTGAAGCAGCGGACACGGAACAGACCGTGCAGGGCGCCGCGCAGCTCGTGACGGTGGACCAGGCCCAGCTCGCCCACGCGCAGGGGCAGCTCACGGTAGCTGTGGGGCTGGCTGCGGTAGACCAGAACGCCGCCGGGGCAGTTCATGGGCTTGATGCAGTAGTCCTCGTCATCGATCTTGGTGGCGTACATATTGTCCTTGTAGTGATCCCAGTGGCCGGAAGTCTCCCACAGATGACGGTTCATGATAAGGGGAGTGGACACTTCCACGTAGCCAGCGGCGGTGTGGATCTCGCGCCAGTAGTCGATGAGGGTGTTCTTCAGGATCATGCCGTTGGGCAGGAAGAAGGGGAAGCCGGGGGCTTCGTCGCAGAACATGAACAGCTGCATTTCCTTGCCGATCTTGCGGTGGTCGCGGCGGGCGGCCTCCTCCATCAGCTTCAGGTGCTCGTCCAGTTCGTCCTGGCTGCGGAAAGCGATGCCGTTGATGCGGGTGAGCATCTTGTTGTTCTTGTCGTTCTTCCAGTACGCGCCGGACTGCTGGGTGATCTTGAACGCCTTGAGAGCCTTGGTGTAGGTCAGGTGAGGTCCGATGCACATGTCCACGTACTCGCCCTGCTGGAAGAAGCTGAACTCGGTCTCGTCCGCCAGGTCGGCCATGTGCTCGATCTTGTACTTTTCGCCGCGCTCCTCCATGAGCTTGACGGCTTCCTCACGGGACAGGATGAAGGGCTTGATGGGCAGGTTTTCCTTGCAGATCTTCTTCATCTCTTTCTCGATGGCAGCCAGGTCCTCGTCGGTGAGCTTGGTGTCGCCCAGGTCCACGTCATAGTAGAAGCCGTTGTCGGTGGCGGGGCCGAAGGCAAAGTCGGCATGGGGGTACAGCCGCTTGATGGCCTGCGCCATGATGTGAGCTGCCGTGTGGCGCAGAACGTGCAGTTCTTCTTCTTTGGGGCACTCGGCAACGGTGCCGTCTTTGTAGATGATCTTCATTTGCAGTTTCCTCCTTATAAAAAGGTACAGGCCCGCGCGCCTGAGGGCGCACGGAAATAAGAAAAACGCTCCATCCCGCAGTTTCGGCGTACGCAATGCGTACCATACGGGATGAAGCGTTTGAAATGCTCCACGGTTCCACCCGAATTGCGCGCGGTAAGGCGCGCCACTCGTATCCGGCGGTAACGGGCCGGGCCCGGCGGGGGTTCACCCCCACGCTCCGCGGTGGTAAGAGGTATCTTCCGGGCAAGCCGCTTGCAGCGCAGGGCCAACATGGCCGGGGCGGCGTTCTCTGATACCCGGACGCAGATACGTCCGTTTGTCCGCTTCAAAGCTTTGAACGGAATGAAGTTACTGATATAATAGCCCCCCTTTGCGGAAAAGTCAAGGGCAGGGCGTTACACCTGTGTAACAATTTCTTGACATTCCTTCCGATTACAGATAGAATTGTTAATAGTATACAAAGGACTGCGGCCGGCGGGTCGTAGAGCTTTCTTGGATTGAATCGGGTGCGGGCAGCAGCAAGCCGCCACACCGTTTGTTTTGTAAGATTTGATCAGGCATTCGGTATGCCTGTTTGACCGTATTCTGTAAGGGTGTTGACTGCGCTTTTTGACGGCAGTCCGCGGAATTTTCTGCCGCGAGACCCTCTTTGGATGCGGTATTTGCGTATGGTTTTGGATAAATCTTATAAAAATACAAATATGATCTGAAAAAGCGCCCGCGGGCAGCCGTCCTCATGGTTTACGAAATTTTATTTGCCAACGAGGAGTGAAAATCGAATGGTACCCATCATCGTATTGGTGGTGGCGGTACTCGTTGCGATCGCTGTCGGTGTGGCGCTTGGTTTTGTACTGGGCGAACAGCACCGCAAGCGCACGGCGGAAGCCAAACTGGGCTCCGCTGAGGAAGAAGCCAAGCGGATCGTCAACGACGCCATCAAGTCAGCCGAACAGAAACGCAAGGAAACCATCATCGAGGCCAAGGACGAGGCCTTCCGCCTCAAGTCCGAAGCGGATAAGGAAATCAAGGAGCGCCGCGCCGAGATCACCCGGCAGGAGCGCCGCGTCGATCAGAAGGAGGAAGCGCTGGACAAGCGCACCGCCACCATCGAACGCAAGGAAGAGGATCTGAAAAAGCGCACCGAACTGGTGGAAGCCCGCCTGGACGAGCTGGAACAGCTCAAACTGCGCCAGACCGAAAAACTGGAGACCATCGCCGGCATGTCCCAGGAGGACGCCCGTGCCGTGCTGCTGCAGCGCCTGGATGAGGAACTGACCCACGAAAAGGCGATGCGCATTTCCGCCTACCAGTCCAACCTCAAGGACGAGTGCGACAACATGGCCCGCGAGATGGTGGGCCAGGCCATTGCCCGCTGCGCCGCCGACGCCACCAGCGAAGCCACCGTCAGCGTGGTGCCGCTGCCCAACGATGAGATGAAGGGCCGCATCATCGGCCGCGAGGGCCGCAACATCCGCGCCCTGGAGACGGCCACCGGCTGTGACCTGATCATCGACGACACGCCGGAAGCCATCACCCTGTCCAGCTTTGACCAGACCCGCCGGGAGGTCGCCCGCATGGCGCTGGAGCGCCTGATCGCCGACGGCCGTATCCATCCCGCCCGCATCGAGGAAACGGTGGAAAAGTGCCGCCGCGAACTGGAACTGACCATGAAGCGGGAAGGCGAAAAGGCCGTCATGGATCTGGGCATCCACAGCCTGCACCCCGACCTGGTCAAGCTTATTGGCCGCCTGAAGTTCCGTTCCAGCTACGGCCAGAACGTGCTGAGCCATTCGCTGGAAGTGGCATGGCTGGCCGGTCTGATGGCCGGAGAGCTGGGCGTCAATGTGGCGATGGCCCGCCGCGCCGGTCTGCTGCATGACATCGGCAAGGCTCTGGACCACGAGATCGAGGGCAGCCATGTCCAGATCGGTGTGGATATCTGCAAGAAGTACCGCGAGAACCCCGCCATCATCCATGCGGTGGAAGCTCACCACGGCGACGTGGAGCCCAAGACTCCGCTGGCCTTCATCATCATGGCGGCCGACGCCATCAGCGCGTCCCGCCCCGGCGCCCGCCGCGAGAACATGGAGAGCTATATCAAGCGTCTTGAAACGCTGGAAGCCCTGTGCAACGGCTTTGACGGCGTTGAGAGCAGCTACGCGGTCCAGGCGGGCCGCGAGGTCCGCATCCTGGTCCAGCCGGATAAGATCGCCGACGACCAGGTCATTCTGCTGGCCCGCAGCATTGCCCGCAAAATCGAGGACGAGCTGGATTATCCCGGCCAGATCAAGGTCAGCGTCATCCGCGAAAGCCGCGCCACCGAGTACGCGAAATAACGTACCCCCTCAGACAGCAAAACAGGAAAGCGCCCGCCGCTCCGGCAGGCGCTTTCTTTTTGTATGAGGACCGGGAAAAAGGGGCTATACATTTTGCCGCGCCGTGGTATAATCGTATGAGTGTTTTGACGAAGGAAAGGATTTGCAGCTATGGCGTCGCTTCTTTTGCCGGTCATTTATCTGGCGTTTATCAGTCTTGGCCTGCCGGATTCCCTGCTGGGGTCGGCGTGGCCCAACATGGTGGGGGAACTGGGCGCGGAACTGTCCTGGGCCGGCATTGTGTCCATGGTCATCTCCGCCTGTACCATCGTCTCCAGCCTGCTCAGCGAGCGCCTCAACCGCAAGCTGGGGACCGGCGGCGTCACGGCGGCCAGCGTGCTCATGACGGCGGTGGCGCTGTTTGGTTTTTCCACCTGCACTGAGTTCTGGCAGCTCTGCCTGTGGGCGCTGCCCTACGGTTTCGGTGCGGGCAGCGTGGATGCGGCCCTCAACGCCTATGTTTCGCTGCACTATGAAAGCCGCCATATGAGCTGGCTGCACTGCATGTGGGGCCTGGGTGCCAGCGCCGGCCCCGTCATTATGGGCTGGGCCCTGGCTGGGGGAAGCTGGCAGGGCGGCTACCGCATCATCTCGCTGCTGCAGTTCGGTCTGACCGCCATTTTGCTGTTCAGCCTGCCTCTGTGGAAGCGCCCCGGCAAAACGCTGGAAGGGGACGACTTTACCCCCGAACATCGCAGCATCCCGGAGCTGCTCCGCCTGCCCGGCGTGGTGCAGGTGTTGGTCTGCTTTTTCTGCTACTGTGCCCTGGAAAGCACCGCGGGCATGTGGGCGGCCAGCTACTGCACCCTGTCCCGGGGCATCGATGCCAACACGGCGGCAGGCTGGGCCAGCACCTTCTATGTGGGCATCACCATCGGCCGTGGCGTCTGCGGTTTCCTGACCATGAAACTCAGCGACCAGAACATGATCCGCCTGGGCCAGGCACTGATCGCTTTGGGCGTCGTGCTGATCTTGCTCCCTGCGGGCCAGAGCGTGCTGTTTGTGGGACTGATCACGGTGGGGCTGGGCTGCGCGCCTATTTACCCCTGCATCATCCATGAAACACCCGCCAATTTTGGCCGCTCCCTGAGCCTGGCCATGACCGGCATCCAGATGGCCTTTGCCTACGTGGGCAGCTGCCTGATGCCGCCCATCTTCGGCCTGCTGGCCCAGTATATCACCCCGGCGCTGTACCCCTGGTATCTGGGTGTGCTGCTGGTCATCATGTTCGTCATGGCCGAGAGCCTCCACCGCCGTACCCGTGCCAAGAGGGAGAGCATTCTGGCAGGGGAGTGACCCTCCGGTCCAACCGGCCGGTAACCGTATAAAACAGAGAAAGCCCTGTCACCTTTGTTCCGTGACGGGGCTTTCTTTATATAAGGGTGTGCGGCTGGTCAGTTCTGGTCGTGGCTCTTGCCCACCAGGGCGGCCAGCACGCCGAACACCAGACTGGCCGCGATGCCTCCCGCCGCGGCGGTCAGCCCGCCGGTAAAGATGCCCGGCAGCCCCACGGTGTCCACAGCCTTGACGACCCCCTGGGCCAGCAGATGCCCGAACCCCAGCAGCGGCACGCTGGCCCCGGCTCCGGCAAACTCCGCCAAGGGATCATACAGCCCCACGGCGCTGAGCAGCACCCCGGCCACCACATAGCCGGTCAGGATGCGCGCGGGGGTCAGCGCGGTGTAATCGATCAGCAGCTGACCCATGACGCAGATCGCCCCGCCAACCACAAATGCCCAAAAGTATTGCATCATTTATCCCTCCCTGACGCCGTCCGCGCCGTTCTGTGCCCGCAGCTCCACCGCATGGGCAATGCCGGGGATGCTCTCCCCCTGTAAATAGGTGGTCTGGCTCATCAGCGCCCCGGTGGACAAAAACAGCACCCGCTTCCAACGGCCGTCGGCCAGGCGGGGCAGCACGTAAGCGCACAGCACGGCGGCGCTGCATCCCGCGCCGCTGCCGCCTGCCTGGACCTGCTGCCGGGCTACGTTGTACAGCAGACACCCGCAGTCCCGGTGGTTGGTCAGGTCATAGCCCTCGGCATGCATCTGGCGGTGCAAAAGGCCGGTGCCCACTTCGCCCAGGTCCCCGGTGAACACCGCGTCATAGTCGGCAGGGACCGAATCCGTATCCTCAAAGTGATGCACCAGCGTGGAGACGGCGGCGGGCATCATGGCGGCGCCCATATTGCTGATGTCGTGCACGTCGTAATCCTGTACCCGGCCCAGCGTCACGCTGTGGACGGATACGCCGCTGCCGCCGGGGGACAGGATGCACGCCCCGGCGGCGGTGGCTGTCCACTGGGCGGTGGGCGGACGCTTGCCGCCGTAATCCAGCGGCGTGCGGAACTGCCGCTCTGCCGCGCAGAAATGACTGCTGGTAAAGGCCAGCACCTGCCGGGCGTACCCTGCCGCGGCAAAGCAGGCGGCAAGGGAAAGGCCCTCCGCCATGGTGCTGCATGCTCCGTACAGCCCGGCATAGGGAGCGCCCAGCGCCCGCATGGTATAGTTGCTGGCCGTGCACTGGGCCTGCAGGTCTCCGGCGAAGGCAAGGTCGATCTGGTCGGGGTCAAGGCCGGCTTTTTTCAGGCAGCGTTCCACGCATTTCTGTTGCAGGATGCTCTCCGCCTGCTCCCACTTGCAGCTGCGGAAGGACGCATCCGGGAACAGCAGGTCAAAGCCCTCCGCCAGCGGGCCTTCCGCCTCCTTTTTGCCGCCCGCCGACGCCCAGACCCGGATGACCGGCGGGGTGTCAAAAATCAGGGTATCGCCCTTTCGGACCGTCATGCAAAAACCTCCTTGCGGGAAAGCAAGCCCTTGGATCCGGGCTTTGCTCAACACAAACTGCATTTATTGTGCCGGGCGGTGCGGGTTTTATGCACGGAGCGTCCTGCTTTGGGACATACAAAATGCCCGCGGCACCGGCAAAGGATACCACGGGCAGAACACTATATTGTATATGATGTGCCGCGTCAGAACTTCCCCATGATCCAGTAGACGATGCCCCAGACCCAGGAGGCCAGCGTGCCGTAGGCGATGACCGGCCCTGCGATAATGAAAATTCTGGCCCCCACGCCGGTCACCCAGCCCTCGGCCTTGAACTCGATGGCGGCGCTGACCACCGAGTTGGCAAACCCCGTGATGGGGACCAGCGTCCCCGCGCCCGCCTTGGCACCCAGCTTCTGATACCAGCCGGGCAGGGTGACCAGGGCGGACAGCAAGATCAGTGAGATGCTGGTCAGCGTGCCGGCCATCTCTTGATCGTAGAGCAGCATCCAGCTCTGGCGCAGAATTTCTCCCACCAGACAGATACCGCCGCCCACAAAAAACGCCCACAGGCAGTCATTCATCACCGGGGAATGGGGCAGCGCGTCACGGATCATTTTGGCATAGCGTTCGGGGTCCAGTTTCATCTGCGGCACTTCCTTTTCCGTATCGAAAAACAGCTTCGCCGCTTATTCTGCCCTCAGCCCCCGTAAAATATTACATTGCCCCGGTAGTAGGGGGCGGGGACCATGGTGCGGTAGAGTGTCTCCAGATCCCGGCGCAATACGGCGTCCTGTTCGTCCCCGCCGCAGGGCAGGGCGTAGATCTGGTAGCGCACCCCGAACAGTCGCCCTTCCATGGCCGTGGCCCGGGCTCCGGCGCGCAGGTAAAAGCCGATGCGCCGCCGGGCTTCGGCGGGGTCGGGGGCTTCGGCGGGGTGTTCGCACTCGATGAGCAGCGTCTTTTTGCGCGGAGCGTAGTATTCCGCCAGCGCCGTCAGTGCCCGGGTACCGGTCCCGTGGCCCCGCAGCTCGGGCAGTACCGCAAAGTAGTCCAGCAGCGCCGTTTCACAGTCGGGCAGCACCGTCTGCCAGGCGTAGGCCGCAAGGGCGCCGTTCTCATACAGGGCAAGGGGCTCATACAATCCCCGGCGCATAAGCCCCCGCACGGCGGCAAAGGGTTTCAGTTCCGACTCGGGAAAGTCCCGGGTCATCTGTTCGCGGTGGATGGTCTCGGCATCGGTTTCGTTCAGCAATCGGATCTGCATGGTGGGACTCTCCTTTCCCGGCAAAAGCCGGTCTCTCGACAGTATATCACAGCGGCGCGGCCAAAGCGAGGGCCTCTGCCCCTGTACACAACGCCCGGATTTCGTGTATAATGGGAACTATCAAACAGACACGGAGGGCATTCGCCATGGAATGGACCGATATTCAAATCACGGTGCCGCAGCGCTGCGCCGAAACCGCCGAAGCCATCGCAACGATGGTGTCCAACGGCGGCATCTATATTGAAGATTACAGCGACCTGGAACAGCAGTCCTGGGAGATCGCCCATGTGGACCTGATTGAGCAGGAACTGCTGGACAAGCCCCGGGACATCGTCAAGGTGCACATGTACCTTGCCCCGGATGAAAACCTTGCCGAGATCCTGCCCCTCTTCAAGGAGAGGCTGGAAGCGTCGGGCATCGAGTACAGCCTTGACACTACCGGCGTGGAGCAGGAGGACTGGCAGAACGCCTGGAAGAAATATTATCACGCCATGGACATCGGCCAGCGCCTTGCCATCGTGCCCGGCTGGGAGGATTACGACACCGACCGTATCCGCATCACCATGGACCCCGGCATGGCCTTCGGCACCGGCACCCATGAGACGACCTCCCTCTGCCTGGAACTGCTGGACCGCCTGGTCCAGGGCGGCGAGCGGGTGCTGGACATCGGTACCGGGTCGGGCATTCTGGCCATTGCGGCCCTCAAGCTGGGGGCCAGAGAGGCCGACGGCGTGGACATCGACCCCATGTGCGTGCGCACGGCGGGGGAGAACGCCCAGCGCAACGGCGTGACGGAGCATTTCCGCGTGCTGGTGGGCGATCTGTCCGACAAGGCGGAAGGCACCTATGACATCATCACCGCCAACATCGTGGCGGCTGCCATCCTGTCCCTGGCCCCGGCGGTGCCTGCCCTGATGGCGCCCGGTGCTGCCTTCATCGCCTCGGGCATCATCGACGAGCGCAAGGATGAGGTCCTGGACGGCCTGCGCGCCGCCGGCCTTGCCCTCGAAGCCGTCTACGAAAAGCGCGGCTGGGTCTGCATCCTCTGCCGCAAGGCGTAAAGATAGATACAAATAGAAATATTTTGTAAAAACAGTACGATTTGTATAGAAAACGTGCTGTCGGAAAAGAGGGAACAACTTGCCGCACCGCTATTTTACCACCGAGATCGGCTCCGGGCGCGCGGCGCTGACCGGATCGGATGCACACCATCTGGCCGACGTCATGCGCGGCCGGGTAGGGGATACGGTGATCTTGTGCGACGCCAACGCCGTGGAATACACCGGCACCATCACGTCGGTGCAGCCGGGCCGGGTGGAGTTCTCGGTCAGCGAGGGCTATCCCAGCGCCGCCGAGCCGGACGTCCAGGTCACGCTCTATGTGGGCTACCCCAAACAGGGCAAGCTGGAGGACATCATCCGCCACAGCGTGGAGCTTGGGGTCCACCGGGTCGTGCCGTTTTTCAGCCGCTACTGTGTGGCGGCGCCCAAAAAGGAGGAGGTCAAGCGGGAACGGTATGCCCGCGTGGCCGTGGAGGCCGCCAAGCAGTGCGGCAGGGGCATCCTGCCCGAGGTCAGCCTGCCGCTGCCCGATTTTGCCTCGGTCTGTGCCGAGCTGAAAGACTACGACCGCGCCCTCTTCTTTTATGAGTGCGGCGGCAGTCCGCTGCGCAGCCTGCTGGGGCAGGAGGGGGCGGTGCGCCGCATTGCCCTCATCACCGGCAGCGAGGGCGGCTTCTCCCCCGAGGAGGCGGAACTGGCCGCCGCGGCGGGGGCGCAGACGGTGGGTCTTGGTCCCCGCATCCTGCGGTGCGAGACCGCGCCGTTGGCCGCGCTGGCTGCCGTCATGACCCTGACGGGAAATCTGGAATAAGGCCTTGCCCGCCCGTATTCTATGCATTTTTGAGAAAAATTGCGACGAAACAGAAAATAAACATGGATACGTGATTTGTTCAAAAGTACTGGCCTGTTATTGACAAAGAAAATCATTTTTGTCTCCAATTTTTTACAGGTTTGCCGTTGTATTCCCCCGCAGGGTCGGGTATAATAAAACCAATCTGACCGCGTCCGGCCCCGCCGGCGCAGGGAAGCGCCGCACCGGGCGGCGCAACGCAAGGGAGGTTGAACCACCATGATGAAAAAGTCTACTTTTGGTGCCGCGCTGGCGTTTCTGGCTGCTGCTGCGGGCGTTTTGACCGCAGTCGCGCTGTATCTGCGTCGCCGTGAGCAGGAGCTTGACGAGTACGAAAAGCTGCTGTTCAGCGATGAATATGACGATGAGGAAGAGGATGACACCGCTTCCGCAGATGCCGAGCCCATGGCCGACCCCGACACGGACTCCGACATTTCGTTCTGAAAAAGTTCTGTCTGGCCGGGTGGCCGCCGGCGCACGGCGACGTGCGGCCGGCGGACATCCGGCTTTTTTACATCTGAGCCAGCCCCGCAGGACGTCTGACACCGCGGGACCGGGAGGAATTTTGCAATGAAAAGGCTGTTACTTTGGCTGCTCATGGTGGTGCTGTTTGTGGCACTGCTGCTGGGCGGCACGGTCGGCGCCTTCTACTATATGACCGGGGAGGACGACATGCCGGAGGAAAATGTGACCTTCGGCGGCGTTGCCCTGCAAAACGTCGGCTATGAATGGAAGGTACCCATTTTCGGCGGCGTTGTCTACAAGAGTTTTTATTCCCCGGCGACCCTCACCGAGCAAAAGCTGGGGGATTTCGGTGACACCCGGCCGGAACTGGTCCTGCCCTCCTGGGTCAGCCAGGCGGACATGTCCCTGACCGGCCCCGACGGCACCACGGTGTTCCAGGGCACGGCCCAGGACTACGCCGATTTCGTCTACACCGCCAACGGCCAGTACACCATGAGCCTGACCCTGCGTCAGCTCAGCGAGGAAAAGCCGGCCAAACCTTTGGGATGGTATCTGTATCAGGCCAACTTCACCGTCAACTTTCAACCGGAAGTGACCCTCAGCTCCGAGCGGGCGGTGCAGGGCGACGTGGTCGCCATTCTGCTGACCGGCATTGTGGGGGACGGCACCCCCACCGCCGAGACCGACCTGGGCAATGTCTGGTTCCATCCCGTCAACGGCGGCTGGATGGGGTACATCCCCGTCACCTACAACACCGAGGGCGGCAAACATGACATCATCGTCCGCTGCGGCGACACCGAACTGCAGGTCACGCTGACCGTCAGCGCCAAGCAGTACGGCAATATGGTGAGCGAACCCTCCGAGCCTGCCAGTGCGGCGGCCTCCGAGCAATATCGCAACGCCATCTGGCCGCTGTACGAGTCGTCGGAGGAGGGTAAACTCTGGTCCGGCAACTTCCAGGCCCCCAGCACGGGCGGCATTGCGGTCAATTACGGCACCATCTACATGGTGGACGGCACCCGGGACGGGCAGTCCACCGGCCTGACCTACGCGGCCCCCAACGGCAGCGATGTGTTCGCGCCCCAGGCGGGCAAGGTCGTCTACGCCGGTACGCTGGAAGTCAGCGGCGGCACGGTGGTCATTGACCACGGCTGCGGCGTCAAGAGTTACCTCTTCGGCCTGGGTGAGGTCACGGCCCAGCGCGGCCAGACCGTCGCCAAGGGCGATGTGGTGGGCAAGGCCACCGATCAGCACGACCTGATCTATGAGGTCCGTATCGGCAACAAGTCGGTGGACCCCGAAAAGATCATTTCGGGCAAGAGCGGCCTTCAGTACAAGGAAAATCTGTCCATACAGTAATATAGCGTTTTAGTGTTCAGCAAACAGTCAGGGTGGCAAAGTATGAGCGAAGAAAAGCAGGAAAGTACGGCACAGCAGCCGAAAGCCGGTACGCCGCAGGCGGCACAGCATACGGCTGCGGACAGTGACGGCAAAGCGGGCGGCACGCAGCAGAAAACCGATGCCAGGCCCGGGTCCGACGGGCAGGACCGGAAAAAGACCGGCGGCACCAGCAGTTCCCGCCGTCGCCGCAAGCGGAACAAATCCGCCCGCAAGGGGCGCACGGGGAACTCTGCCCAGGAAAAGGGCGGACAGCAGCATAAACAGCAGCCCGCCAAGACTCCGGACAGCCCGGCGGAGGAGAAAACTCCGGCTCCGACGGAAGAAAAAACTTCCCCGACCGAGAAACAGCCGGCAGCACCGGCGGAAAAAACGCAGGTTTCTCCCGCCGCGGAAGAGCGGAAAGAACCGGACGCAAAACCGGCCCATCCCCATGAGGACAAGCAGCCGGACAAGGCCGGCAACGAGGAAGAACCCGCAAAGCCCCGGCCCGAGCAGGAGACCCCTCCCGCCTGGCCGGTGGACGCCGATGCGCAGGCGGAAGAGGAGGCCCATGTTCCGGATGAAGCGGAACAGGCCCGTCTGGCCGAGATCACCCGCACGGTGCAGGTCTCGGTAGAGCAGATCCTGGCCGGGGCGGAACAGGCCGCGGCCCAGAACGAGTACGCCGACGACGAGTCGGAGGAGGACTTTGACGAGCCCCGGACCGCCGCAGACCGTGCGGGAGATATGGGGCGCAGCCTGGCCCGCTGGCTGGTGCTGGTGCTGGGAGCGATCCTGCTCATTGCGGTCGTGGGCGTGGGCTGGCTGTATGTCAACGCCTCGGACGAGTCCATCCCCGAACTGACCGTCACCTTTGACGGGCAGACGGTGGAGACGGCCTCCTACAGCTGGCATGTGCCGGTGGTGGGCAACAGCTTCAAGCGCACCTACGCCAAGACCCTTCACCGCGATCCCATTGAACTGACCGAAACGGTGGATACCTCCGCCCCGCGACTGACGGTGTCGCCTTCCGGGTATCAGACGGAAGTGACCATCACCGACGCCGAGGAAGAGGAGATCTTTACCGGCACCCTCAACGAGTACCGCAAGTTCGTGTTCCCGGCCAACGGCACCTACACCATCGAACTGGTGGTCAGCACCGAGACCGGCTCCGACCGCAACGCAGCGGTCAGCGGCAAACAGACCTACCTGTTCACCTTTGAGATCGGCATCCGTCCCACCATCCGCCTGAATACGCGGACGGTAGCCCAGGGCGGCGTGGCCAGCATCCGTGTCTCCAACCTGCAGACAGACCAGGCGCCCACCCTGTCCGGGACGCTGCGGGGGACCGACTTTTTCGCACTGGGAGATGCCTGGTGGGCGTTCGTGCCCATCCCCTCGAATCAGGCCCAGGGCGGCTACACCCTGATGGTCCAGGCCGACGGCTACACCGAGGAACTGGAACTCAGCGTGACCGCCGGAGAGTTCGGATACAGTGATGTCTCCAGCAAGAGCCGCCGGGTCACACCCTACCTGGGACCGGAAGGTACCCCAGCGGAAGTGCAGGCGCTTCTGACTACCGCAGACCCCCAGCTTTACTGGGCAGACAGCGGGTTCGCGCTGCCTTTCCAGCGCTCGGTGGAGGTAAAGCTCGCCTACGGCGCGCCCGAATATGTGGGCCGTACCCGCAACGAGCGCACTGCCAATATCGACAACGGCACCGGCCGTCATGCCGATAACGTTGTGGTCACCACCCGCTGGGGCGACACCCTTGTCAGCCCCGCCGACGGCCGCGTTCTGCTGGCCGGGGATCTGGGCGATACCGCAGGCAACACCGTCGTCATTGAGCACGGCGCCGGGGTCAAGACCATTTTCTACGGACTGGGGTCCGTGGGGGTCAAGGCCGGGGACAAGGTCAAGCAGGGCGACGACATCGGAACCACCGTCAGCAGCACCATTGTGGAAGTCCGCATCGGTGACGTGGCCGTGGAACCCCTCAGTGTTCTGCGCGGCGAGTGCGGCGCACTGCAGGTGGGCTGATTTCCCACAATTTGATCCAACAAGATGCAAGACCGGAAGGTCTCCCTCCTCCAAACGGGGAGCGGAGCCTTCCGGTCTTTTTTGCGCCCCGCCGCCCGCACCACATGGGCCGCCCCGGCATAGCATGGGATGAATGCCGGGGGTGAGAATATGCAAAAAACATTCTGCATCGTGGGCACCGATGCGCGTCAGCGTGCGGCGGCCCGGGCTTTGCAGCGCGCCGGGTACGCCGTGACCGGGGCCGAGAGCGCAGGCAACGCCGATTATATCCTTCTGCCCATGCCGCTGGACGCGGGCAAGGCGGATCTGGCCCGGATCTTGCGTGCGGCAAGGCCGGGAACGCTGGCCCTTGGGGGCAAGGTCAGTCCGCCGGTCCAGGCCGCTGCCGATGCGGCAGGGATCGAGCTCATCGATTATTTTCAGCGGCCGGAACTTGCCAGCCTCAATGCCGTCCCCACCGCGGAAGGCTGCATCTGCCTTCTGATGCAGCTGCGGGAACGGACCATCTGGCAAAGCCCCATTTTGGTCCTGGGCTATGGCAAAGTGGGGCGGGCGGTGGCCCGCAGGCTGCAGGTCCTGGGAGGGCGGGTCACGGTGGCGGCGCGCTCGTCGGAACAGCGGGCGGGGGCAAGGTGTGCGGGCTGCCGTGCGGCGGACCTGACCCAGCTGTGCCGCCTCCTGCCGGGATTTGACGCCGTGGTCAATACCATCCCCGCGCCGGTCCTGGGAAAAGGCGAACTGGCCTGCCTGCCGGCGGGGGCGCTGGTCATCGACCTGGCCAGTATGCCGGGCGGTACGGATTTTGCCGCCGCCAGGGCGCTGGGTATCCGCGCCGAGCACGCCCTCAGCCTGCCCGCCCGCTGTGCGCCCCAGACAGCCGGGGAACTGGTGGCGGATACCGTCCTGAATATCCTTGAGGAGAGGGGAGAAACCATATGAATCAGCGCATTGACCTGCCGCGCACCGTGGTGTTTGCCCTGTGCGGCAGTTTCTGTACCTTTGACGCGGTCATGCCGCAGATCGAACGCCTGACCGCACGGGGGTGGGATGTGCTGCCGCTGCTGAGTTTTTCGGCGGGCAGCATGGACACCCGTTTCGGCCGTGCCGGTGACTGGCGTGCCAAACTGGAGGAGTTGACGGGCCACCACCCCATCGACAGCATCCAGGGGGCGGAACCGCTTGGCCCGGCGGGCATGGCCTGCGCCATGATCGTGGCGCCCTGTACCGGCACCACCCTGGCCCGGCTGGCTCTGGGCCTGAGTGATACCCCCGTCACCATGGGGGTCAAAAGTATGCTCCGGGGCGGTCTGCCCATTATTCTGGCGCCCTCCACCAACGACGGCCTGGGGGCCAGCGCGGGCAACATTGCGGCCCTTTTGCAGCGCAAGCATTTCTATTTTGTGCCCTTTGGCCAGGACGACAGCTACAAAAAGCCGTGCAGCCTGAAAAGCGACATGAACCTTTTGCCCGACACGCTGGACTGCGCCTTGCGGGGCATCCAGCTCCAGCCGCTGCTTTTGTGAGGGCGCAGGCAAAAAATCTTTGCCGCGGGGGCCTGTATCCTGTGGCCGCGCGGCGGTTTGCGGCATATAGTGGAATGTTGAGCGGTTTCCGGGCGGAGAATGCCGCGGGAACGCAATGGGGAGCAAGCGCAGGGGAGCCACAGCTTTGCTGCGCTCTCTGCCAAACTGAGGAGGCGGTGGGGCATGGAGATCATTGAAGTGCGCGGCGGACGCACCTTGTCGGGCAGCATCACGCCGCCGGCGGCCAAAAACAGTGTTTTGCCCATTCTGGCGGCAACGCTGCTGTGCGGCGGGGTCTGCCGCCTGCGGGGGATCCCCCGGTTGTCGGACGTGGACACCAGCCTGGCGCTGCTGGCGGCGGTGGGGGCGCGGGCGGGCTGGTGCGGCAGGGACATCGTCACGTCGCCGGTGTCCCTGCTGCGGGGGGATGTGCCGCCGGAACTGGCCGGGGCCATGCGCAGTTCGGTGTTTTATCTGGCGCCTCTGCTGGTGCGGGCCGGGCAGGTGCGGCTGCCCGTGCCCGGGGGATGCCGGCTGGGACCGCGCCCGGTGGATATCCATCTGGACGGTCTGGCCGCCATGGGCGCCAGGGTGGAGATCACCGCCGACGCTGCCATCCTGCGCCGGGCGGGACGGCTGCACGGAGCGGACTTCACCCTGCGCCTGCCCAGCGTGGGGGCTACGGAGACGCTGCTCATGGCCGCCAGCTGTGCCGAGGGAACCACCGTTCTGCGGGGCGTTGCCTGCGAACCGGAGGTGGAGGACCTGGCAAACTTCCTCAACGCCTGCGGTGCGCGGATCACAGGGGCGGGGACCCCGGCGATCGTGGTGCGTGGCCGGGCAGGCGGACTGGACGGCTGCAGTTATGCGCCCTTGCCCGACCGTATCGCGGCCAGCACCTATGCGGCGGCGGTGGCGGCGGCAGGCGGGGAGATCACCATCCGCCGCTGCCGTCCCGCCCATTTCGGGACCTTCCTGGATTTTCTGCGGGCGGCCGGGTGCGAGGTCCGCACGGGGACCAATGCGGTGCGCATCCGCCGGGACCCGTCCCTCCCTCTCAAAGGCGGGCAGGAAGTGTTTGCCTGCGCCTATCCCGGTTTTGCCACCGACGCCGCGCCCCTGGCCGCTGCCGTTCTGCTGACCGCCGATGCGCCCAGCCGGGTCTATGACGGACTGTTCCAGAACCGGTTTGCCTGTGCGGCGGGCTTTGCTGCCCTGGGGGCGGACGTCTGCGCCAGGGGGCGGGAACTGCACATTACCGGCGGTGCCGAACTGACCGGGACGGTGGTCAGCGCTCCCGACCTGCGGGGCGGGGCCGCACTGGTGGTGGCAGGGCTGGCGGCGTCGGGCAAGACCTGCGTGCTGGATGAGGGACATATCCGCCGCGGGTATCAGTCCCTTACTTCCGAGCTGGCTTCCCTGGGGGCGGCCTGCCGACCGGCCTGACCGTGCAAATATTGTACAAATCAAAACTGCCCGTGGGGGCGGAGCGCATATCAGGAAACCTTGCTGAAGTTTTCACCGGGAGCGGAGGCCTTGCCGCCGCAGCAGTCTCCCGGCAGCCTGGCCGGCTGCCGGGAGACTGGACTTATGAACGGACCGGTTTTTGAAATTTCGGTGCTGCGCGGTTTTGCTGCCGGTGAGGGCAAAACCAAAGGTTTTTTGTGAGCGTTCCGCCTTGCGCGGGTAAAATTTTTGGAAATTTGCTCCGCCGGTACAGAAAACCGGAAAAAGCCCCCAAATGGCCCCAAACAGGCCTTTTGCCGTCCGCGCAGAGGGCGGAAAGGGTGGGCGTTTTCTGCCAATTTGGCGTTCGGGTATTGAAATTGCGGGGGGAATTTGGTATTCTTATAATCAGTTATATGTGTTATCCACGGACTAGTGTGCCCTTTATAGCCCGGCAGTCCATAAAAATCCAAAGTTTTAGGGGGATACTCTCATGGCGTTCGTTCTCGACGAAGAGATGCAGAATGTTACAAACATTAAGGTAATCGGTGTTGGCGGCGGCGGCGGAAACGCAGTCAACCGCATGGTCGAAGCCGGCCTTTCCGGGGTCGAGTTCGTGGCCATGAATACCGACCAGCAGGCCCTGATCAACTCCAAGGCCACCCAGAAGGTCCAGCTTGGCGCCAAGCTGACCAAGGGCCGCGGTGCAGGCGCCGATCCCGAGGTCGGCCAGCGTGCCGCCGAGGAAAGCAAGGACGAGATCGCCAACGCGCTCAAGGGCGCGCAGATGGTCTTTATCACCGCCGGCATGGGCGGCGGCACCGGCACCGGTGCGGCTCCCGTTGTTGCCGAGACGGCGCATGACCTGGGCATCCTGACCGTAGGCATCGTCACCAAGCCCTTCGGCTTTGAGGGCAAGCGCAAGATGAGCCTTGCCGAGCAGGGCATCGCTTCCCTGATGATGCACGTGGACAGCCTGATCGTCATTCCCAACGAGCGTCTGAAGCTCATCAGCCAGGAAAAGATCACCCTGATGAACGCTTTCGAGGCCGCGGACAACGTTCTGCGTCAGGGCGTCGAGAGCATTTCCAGCCTGATCAACATTCCTGCTTTCATCAACCTTGACTTTGCCGACGTGCGCTCCATCATGAAGGATGCCGGTTTTGCCCACATGGGCGTCGGCGTTGCCAAGGGCGCCGGCAAGGCGGAGAACGCCGCCAAGGCCGCGATCTCCAGCCCCCTGCTGGAGACCAGCATCGCCGGTGCGCGGGGCGTCATCATCAACATCACCTCCAGCCCCGACATCGGCCTGGACGACGTTGAGACCGCCGCTTCCATGATCACCCAGTCTGCTCACCCCGATGCCAACATCATCTGGGGCACCGCCTTTGATGAGCGTCTCTCCGATGAGATGAACATCACCGTCGTTGCCACCGGTTTTGAGAGCACGCCTTCCGTGGACGAGCCCATCCAGGCGCATATCCAGAACAAGACCGCTGCCCGTCAGGCTGCTGCTCCGGTCAACCCGGTGGAGCCTGCGCCCGCTCCGGCCCCCGCGCCTGCCCCGGCCCCGGTGGAGAACCCCGATCCCGTCATCCCGAACCCCGTCTTTAACGAGGTCTTTGGCGCGGGTCTGGACACCACGCCCGGCAAGGCCGATGAAGAGGAAGAGGATGACGGCGATTACTTCAACGATTTGCTCAGCATCCTGAACAAGCGCCAGTAACACCCTGCGGGCCATAGCCCGCTGTGTTTCAGGCGGGATAGAAAACCATCAGCCGTGTGCTGTTTCTCCGGCAAGGGGAAAGGGCACCGGCTGTTTGATGACCGGCAGTGAAAAGGGGGTACGCCATGCCGTCGGGAGAGCCGAAAGTGCCGGAACAGGGGTTCCGGCGCCGCGTGGTTGGCGGATTTGACGAAAATGACGTATTGGCGTATGTAAATGCACTCGTCAACGAGTCCCAGCAGCAGCAGATGGAATATGAGGAACAGATCCGTCAGCTGCAGGGGCAGATCGATAAACTGAAAAAGGAACAGGCCAACGCCCGTACCTGCGTGGAAAAGCTGCAGGACGAGCTGCTCCAGCAGACCCGCCGCGCCGAAAAGGCCGAGAGCGACCATGCCGAGAGCGAGAAAAAGCTGGCCGAGAGCATTGAGCAGTACAGCGTCTCTGAAAGCCGCGCCAGCGGATACCAGGGCAAGTACCGCCAGAGCCAGAAAACCCTTTTGGAATGGCAGAACAAATGCCAGGAACTGGAGGAGGAGCTGGATCAGCTTCGTGCCGAAAAAGCCGCCCAGCCGGAACCTGCGCCTGCCGCACCTGCTCCCGCTGCCGACCCGGAGCCTGCTGCCCCGGCAGTGGTGCCGGAATCGGTGCCGCAGCCCCAGCCTCAGCCGGAATCCCCCAGCATCGAGGCACGCAAGATCCTGGCGGACGCCCGGATCTATGCCGAAAATGCCGAGCGCCGGATGCGCCAGGAAGCCGAAGAGCAGAAAAAGCGCATGGCGGAAAACGCCAAAGATCTGGCCGCCGGTGTGATGGTACTGCGGGAACGCCTGAACCGCGTGGACGAAAAGCTCAGCGCCGCCGCGCTGGACCTGGAAAACGCCACTGCCGCGATTTACGCCGCTTTGGATCATACCGATGCGGATCTGGAATCCTTGGGCGTCAAGCTGAACGATTTTGCGGAGGGCACGCCCGAGAGCGATCTGCCCATCCTGCCGGAGGAAGAACCGGAACAGGAGCCGCAGCCGCCGGTCCCCGCACCGCCGACGCCGCCCGAAGTCCCCACCGCCCCGGCCGGGATGTTCCGCCCTGCCGAGCGCCTGCGCCCCGCAGCGGCACCCGCCGCAGCCCCCGCTGCACGCCGGGTCCGTCCCGTGGCAAAAAGCAAGCCCACGCCGCCGCCCAAGCGCCTGCGCCGCACCATACATAACAGCGGCAGCAGCCGCCGCGCCGTTGCGCAGAGCCTGCTGGACGCTATCAACCGCATGAGCGGGGACGACAAGTAACTCCGGCAAAAAATGATATTCCACAGTAGAACGATCCCCGCAGATCGTTTGAGTTGTGGCAGTAACCGATCCACAGGCCGCAATCACTGCGGCCTGTTTTTCGTATCCTCCGTCTTTTGGGAAAGGAGAACCCTATGCCTCCTGTATTGCAACGTTGCCGTGCTGCGCTGGCCGCTCAGCCCCGGGGCGTCCGCCTGTTCCTGCTGGGCGCGCTGGCCTTTGTCTGTGTGCTGGCGGGCGGCGCTCTCACAGCCTACGGCGGACTGATCCTTGTGGTCTGGATGTGGGCGCTGTGCATGGGCGGGCTCTGCCTGCTGCTGAACACCACGTGGAAAATCGCCTTCCCCGGGGAGGGGCCTTTCTGGAAAGACAAGCCTTTCCTGCGGGCCTTCCTGGGCGGGGCTGTGGTGGGCATCGCGGTCATTGCGGCCCTGGTGTTCTACCGCCAGACCGTCTACGGGGAGGACGCCATCAACTATTTTGCCAAACAGCAGCTGCTGTTCTCCAGCTTTTCCACCAACGGGTTTTACGGTGTCCATGTCCTGCTGGAAAGTCTGCTCACTGCCGACTACAAAATGTTCATGAACCTGTTCATCAGCGTGCCGTACCTGTTTTTGCCGCGCACCATCAACTCGTTCATGCTCTGCTATGCCCTGACCTGTTTTGTGCCTATGTGGCTGGCGCTGCTCATGGCGGCAAAGCGGGCGGCAAGCTGGTTCCCCGGCGTGCGCACGGCGATCTACTACCCCCTGTGCATGGCCGCCATGGTGCTGTGGCCCATGTTTCTGTGGCCCGCCACCCACGGCATGCCCGATGCCTTCGGTCTGACCTTCGCGGCGGTCATTCTGATGCTCACCGTGGACTACCGCTTTGACAAACTGGAGGCGGCCCGGCTGGTTTGCCTGTTCGCCGCCACCTTTGCCCTGGTCCTGACCCGACGGTGGTACATGTTCTGGATCCTGGCGTACTACCTGGTCTATACCGTGGCGGTGCTGGTGGGCGCGGCCCGGCGCAAGGCTTTCGGCCGGGTGCTGGGCAATCTGCTCAAGTTCGGCATCCCGGCGGTGGTCTGCGTGGTGGTGCCGCTTCTGCCCACCTTTGTCACGGCTCTGACCACCGACTATGCCGACATTTACGGCGCATTTTACGGCGGAGGATTTGTCCCCAACCTCATCGCCCAGTTTGAGCGGCAGGGCGCACTGTTCTGCCTGCTCTGCCTGGCGGGGCTGATCCTGATGCTGCGCCGGCGGGATGCCCGCGGCCCTGCCTGCGTCACGCTGGCTTCGGCGCTGCTGGCCATGGTGCTGTTCACCCGCACCCAGTCTTTGGGCGACCACCAGAGCCTGATCCTTGCCCCCCTCTACCTGGGAACGGCATTTTGCGCCCTGGCGGCCCTCTGCGCCCTGCGCCGGGCGGCGGCTTTCCGGGTGGGCGCGGCAGGGGCTGCGGTGTTCTTCTGCCTGAACTTTGCCAACGCCCTGCGGATACCGGGGGCGTCGGTGGGGACGATCCTGCTCAGTGATGAGTCCCTGGACCTGACCCGCCGCACCGACCTGGACCAGATGCAGGCGGTGACCGATTTTGTGCTGGAACACTGCACCACCGAGGACACTGTCTACATCAACATCGATTCCGGCGGGTACAGCGGCAGCACTTTTGCTTACAGTGACCCGGCCCACGTGGAGCTGCAAAGCATCATCCTGTGGGAGAACAGCGTCCCCTCCACCCACGGTTTCCCCACGGGGATCTGGACCTCCAAATATGTGATGGTCACCGACGAGTTTGAGACGGGTACGCTGGTGGGGGACATCAACCGTGCCCTGCGCACCGACACGCCCGCTGCCTCCCATTACACCTATGTGACCGAGTTCCCGCTGGCCAACGGTCTGACCCTCTACTGTTATGAGCGGACTTCTGCCCCTGACGAGGCGGAGGCCGAGTATTTCAAGCAGCTGTTTGCCGATTATGACGCTCGCTGGCCCGAACTGTACAGCCAGCGCATCGACGAGTATATGGCCGCCCTGGACGGCTGACCAACGAAGCAAAAACAAAACTCCCCCGCACAGGCCTGTCACGGCAGCTGTGCGGGGGAGTTTGTATATTCTGGGCAGGAAAAACGGCGCTTTCAGCGGAGATGGCCGTTTTCCACGCTGCTGGTACCCTGTTCCATCAGATAGGTGGCGATCAGGTCGGCGGCATGCAGCTTGACCGCCAGGGGATAGGTATTGTAAGCGTCGCTCACGGCAAAACTGCCGCCGCGCACCGCGTCGTCGAAGCCGCCCATGTGCCAGCGGATGGCGATGGCCTCGGCAGTCTTGAGACGCATGAAATGTTCGATGAGATACACGCTCTTTTCCCCGTGTCCGTAGGGGAGCTGATCCGCCACCTGGTAGAAGGGAACTTTCTCCCACTGACCGGTCTCGTCGTTTTTGACGTTGCGGGTGCCGACCTTGTAGAAGTTCGCCTTGCACAGGTCGTGCAGCAGCCCGCAGATGGCGTAGCTTTCGGCGCTTTCGCCCTCGGTGAAGAAGTGCTGGGTCATGGCCTGGTAGACGTTGATGCTGTGCATGACCAGACCGCAGCGGCAGGCGCCGTGAAACCGGGTGGAGGCAGGCGCCGTGAAAAAGTCGGTGGTCTCCAGCCAGTTCAGCAGCCGGTCGGCGCCGGGACGGGTGATGTTTGCGTTGTAGATCTCAATGAACTGCTGACGATAGTCTTCCATTACAGCTCCAGTTCGTTCAAAACGTCCTTCAGGATGACCAGTTCATCCCGGGTCATGCTGATGCCCTTGCTCATCTTGCTGCCGTCGGGCGACCAGTCGCGGATGTCATATTTGGGCTCGTGGTCGTTCCAGCTGATCATGTTGAGCTGGCGCTCCCATCCTTTTGCATTGGTGGACAAAACGGCGATACGCTCGGTAATTTCATACTTGAATTCAGCCATGGTTCAATTCCTTCCTTACGCTGGGTTTGCCCCGGCGGGGGCTAGGGTCAATGATAGCGGATTTGCCCGGAAAAAGCAAGGGGAAACGGGGCAAATCAGGACTCGTCCCCGGCGGGACGGTCGGGAGGGTATTCTCCCTGCAGTTTGGCTTCCAGACGGCTCAGACGAGCCTCCAGCTGAGAAATGCGCTGCTGGTACAGATCGGGCAGGTCCTGCTGGTCCAGGTCGTCGGCGGGGCATACCTTTTTGTTGTTGATACGCACCACCTCGGCGGGCACGCCCACGGCAGTGCAGTTGGCAGGCAGGTTTTTCAGCACCACGCTGCCCGCGCCCACGCGCACATTGTCCCCGATGCAGACCGGGCCCAACACCTTGGTGCCCGCGCCGATCAGCACGTTATCCCCCAGGGTGGGGTGGCGTTTGCCGGTGTCCTTGCCGGTGCCGCCCAGGGTGACCCCGTGATAGATGGTGCAGTTGTCGCCGATTTCAGTGGTCTCACCGAAAACGATGCCCATGCCGTGGTCGATGAACAGCTTGTGACCGATCTTGGCGCCGGGATGGATCTCGATGCCGGTCAGGTGCCGCGACAGCTGACTGATGAGCCGCGCCAGGAAAAACCAGTGGTGGCGGTACAGAAAGTGTGCGATCTTGTGCGTGACCAGCACATGAAAGCCCGGATACAAAATGATGACCTCCAGCACGTTGCGTGCGGCGGGGTCTTTGTCCCGGATATTTTTTGCGTCTGCCCAAAGGCCCATGCGGTCGTCCTCCCCCTCAAAAACAAAGCCTTACTTAAAAGAATACCACGTTTTTGGGGGCGTGTACAGGAAAACGTACGCAAAAATGCCGGAAAACAGCCGAAAAAGCCCGCCGTGCACGGAGCACGACGGGCTTTGCAGATGGATTTAATCTGCGTCGACCTCGGATTTGAGGATGGTGCCGCTTGCAGCGTCGATCTCGTAGGAGTACTCGGTGCGGCCGATCTCCCATTCCACCTCGTACACCTGGCGGCCGTCATCCTGGTCCAGCTCCACTTTGAGCCGGGTGGCGTCGGCTTCCGCCACGCCCGCATGCTCCAGGGCAATGCGCTTGGCATCGTCGGAGGTGATCTGCGTGCCGGAAGCAGCCGAAGCGGTGTAGGACTCGGCGTCGTAGTCGTAGGACAGGACCTCGCCGGTGAGGGCGTCGATCTCATAGTCGTACTCGGCGGAGTCCACATAGAACTCTACGTCGTAGACCTGGCGGCCGTCGTCCCGGTCCAGTTTGCACTGCAAAAACTGGATGTCGCTTCTCTCGGCAAGACCGGCGTGGGTCAGGGCGGCCAGGCGGGCGGCGTCCTCACCGATGACGGTGCCGGATGCGGCGGTGCTCTGGGCGGAGAGGTTGTCGGCGTCGTAATCCATGGACAGGATCTCGCCGGTGACGGCGTCGATCTCGTAGTCGTATTCCTTGTCGGCGGTCCAGAACTCCACGTCATAGACGGCACGGCCATCGTCGTATTCCAGGCGGGTGTAGCTGCCGGACAGAGCGTCGGCGGTCAGGCCGGCATCCGTCAGAGCGATGCTCTCGGCGTCCGTCTGGGCGATATACTGGGAGGAATCCGCGCTCCCCGCAATGCCTGCGGTGGTGTTGCTGCTGGGGGACCCGGCGGGGGCCAGCCCGGAGGTCTCTGCGGTGGAGGACCCCATAGCCGAAGCGGTGCAGCCGGTGGCCAAAGCCAGAAGCAGCGCCATGGGAGCGAACAATGCAGTCTTTTTCATAATGGTTTCCTTTCTTTCTCTATCTCGATTTTGTGGTCAAGTGTGTGTGCCCTGTTTGTTGTGGCTTTATCATACCAGAACAAGATTAAAGAAAGATTAGAAAAAGAGCAATCCGCGAAAAAATTTCAAAAAAGTTTGGGCGAATGCTTAGCCGGGGTAAATTTTGGCGACCTCGTACAGTAGCAGCTCCAGGAAGAGATAGACAATGACCTGATCTTCAAAGAAGTTGTCGGCGTCATCATGGCTGATCCAGGGCAGGGTAAAGACCTGGGTGGCGTATTTGGCCATAGAAATCTTGGAGTTCATAGTGATTAAGATGATAGGACAACCGTTTTCATGCAGTGAGCGGAGAAGCGGTTCCCTCCCTGCCAGTCCGCGACCTGCAACGCTAATGACTATACAGAGATCCCTATCAGAAAGGATCTCGGAGTTGTCGGTCATGACAACCCAGTCATCTGTGGCTTGATTGAAAATCCCAAGTCGACCCAATCGATGGGAAAGCTGCATGGCGGATTGAAAAGTGCGGTTGAAGCCCCAGATCGAGATGTGCCGCGCGGCACAGATGGTCTGGGCGGCTTTGCGCAGCTCTGCTTCGTCCACGAAGTCGGGAAGCTGGCGGATATAATGAATATAGGCTTCAATGGTAGTCTGCATAGGGGAGCCGTTCTCGCTCTGTTCGCCGCTGTGCTCAGCACCGTGGGAGAGAAGATACCGGTGCATCGAGAATTTGAACTCGGAAAATCCCTTGTAGCCCAGTTTTTGGCACAGGCGGACCAGCGCCGCATTGGAGGAAGCGGCGGATTTGGCAATGCCGGAAATACTGTCGCCCAGGACACAGCGGGGGTTGTCCAGGATGTATTGCGCCAGTTTCTGCTCCGATTTGGTAAAGCTGTCCTTGTTTTTTTGCAGCAGGGCAATGGGGTCCATAATGAATCGCCTCCGGATTCCAAACTCAGGGAACGGTTTGGAAAAGTTTCCACTCGTTTGATTCCATGATACCCTACATGCGGGGAAAAAGCAACAGCGAAACCGGTGGAAATCATAGAATGGAAAGAAAAAAGTTTCGACTAAAGAACGAAACATCGAACTCTATTGTTGAAACTGCTAAAAATAGAAACTGCAATTTGAACATATTTCCGAAAATGAAAAACTTTTCAAAAACCCATTGAAAAATGTTCCAAACGGTTTTATACTGAAACCGTTGAAAGCCGGTGCGGGCGCGCAGTGCCGGCTGCGGAAATTTACTACGGCCAAAGTGAGGAATGCAATTATGATGGATAAATTCCAGGCGGCGATGGAAAAAACGCTGATTCCCTTCGCCAACAAACTTTCTGCCAGCAAGATCCTGCGTGCCATCAGCGGCGGCTTTTCGGCACTGCTGCCCATCATCATGGTCGGCGCCATCGCATCGCTGCTGTCCGGCCTGAACATTGAGGCATACCAGAATCTGATCACTGCCATCGGGCTCAAGCCTATTATTGCCTACGTCTCCAACTACACCACCAATATGATCGCGCTGTATGCGGTGTTCAGCATCGGCAAGGCCATGGCTGACCAGCTGGAATGCAAAGGCCAGTCCGTCCTGGTAGGCCTTGTCACCCTGTTCATGTTCCTGCTGGTCATCCCCACCGGCGTGGGCGAAGGCGACACCGCGGTTGCATCCGCCATCTCCACCTCCTACTTCGGTGCTCCCGGCCTGTTCACCGCTATGATCCTGGGCTGCGTAGTCCCCATCATTTATAACCTGTTTGTCAAATACAACATTGTTATCAAGATGCCCGAGGGCGTGCCTCCCCAGATCGCCAACGGCTTCTCGGCCATTATTCCGGCGGCTGTGCTGACCGTGATCTTTGCGGCGGTCCGTCAGCTCTGCGCTCTGACCAGCTTCGGCACCCTGAACGACCTGATCTACGGCCTGCTGCGTGCCCCCTTGAGCACCCTGACCGAAAGCCCCATCACCTTTGTCATCCTGCTCCTGCTCTGCAACATTCTGTGGTTCTTCGGCATCCACGGCGGCATGGTCACCATGTCTTTCCTGAGCATGCTGTACATGGCTCCCGCCATGGAAAACCTGGAAGCCATGGCTGCGGGCGAAGCTCTGCCCAACATGCTGACCAATACCTGGTGGTTCACCTTTGCTCAGCTGGGCGGTTCCGGCGGCATCATCGGTCTGGCTGTCTGCATGTTCTTCTTTGCCAAGAGCGAGCGCTATAAGACCCTGGGCAAGATCGCCATTCTGCCGGCACTGTGCTCCATTTCCGAGCCTCTGGTCTTTGGCGTGCCCCTGGTCCTCAACGTGATGATGCTCATCCCCATGATCCTCAGCCCGCTGCTCTGCTTCCTGAGCTCTTATATTGTGACCGTCATTGGTCTGGTTCCTTACCTCAATGGCATCCAGCTTTCCACCGGCACCCCCGTGGTTCTGGCCGGTTTCCTGGCCGGCGGCTGGCAGGCCGCGGTCTGGCAGATCGTCCTGGTCGCTCTGCAGTTTGCCGTTTACTTCCCCTTCTTCCGCATTGTGGATAAGCAGGCGGTCGAGGAAGAAAAAGCTCTGGCTGTGCAGGAATAAGATTTTTTCAAACAATACCACGGAAACATCCGCGGCGGCAGCTCCCCACCCCGGTACGGGGGTGGGGGATTCCGCCTGAAAGGGAGTGGACCTGATATGAGCAAGAAACCCAATATCGTCTGGTTCGTTGCCGACCAGATGCGCTGTGACTCCATGGCGCATATGGGCAACCCGGCGGCCAGTACCCCCAATCTGGACGCACTGGCCCAGGAGGGCGTCAGCTTCTCCAATGCCTACTGCCAGAACCCCGTCTGTGTTCCCAGCCGGTGCAGCTTTCTGACCGGATGGTATCCCCACACCATGGGACACCGCACCATGCATTACATGATGCGCAAAGAGGACCCCAACATCCTCAAGACTATGAAGGACAATGGCTACGAGGTGGTGTGGATCGGCCGCAACGACTTTATCCCCGGCAGCTGGGCCAAGACCGACTACTGCGACAAGTTCTATGACGGCAGTGATCTGGTGGAAAAGAGCGCCGTGGAAGGCGGTAAAATGCAGTTTGCCATGATGGGGGATACCAAGCCCGAAGTCGTGCCGGTGATGCAGGACTTCCAGAACCGGTATTCCTTCTATCTGGGACGCTTCCCGAAACATTCGCTGGACGAGACCTTTGACTGGAACTGCGTCAACGCAGCGCTGAACTATCTGGAAGAGCGCGCCGCCCAGCCGGATGCAAAACCCTTCTTCCTGTACTGCACCCTCAGCTACCCCCATCCGCCCTACGGCTGTGAGGAGCCGTGGTATTCTCTCATTGACCGCACCAAGCTGCTGCCCCGCCGCCCCGATCTGGAAACGCTGGAAGGCAAAGCGGGCATCCTTAAAGGCATCCGCGCAAAACAGGGGCTGCAAAACTGGACGGAAGAGCAGTATAATGAACTCAGGGCCGTCTACCTGGGCATGGTGGCCCGGTTCGATCACCAGCTGGGCCTGGTGGTGGACAAACTCAAGGAGACCGGCGTTTACGACGATACCAGCGTCTTTGTGTTCAGCGACCACGGTGACCTGACCGGCGACTACGGTATCACCGAGAAATGCCAGAACAGCTTTGAGGACCCCCTCACCAATGTGCCGCTTATCGTCAAGCCGGCGGCGGACCTGCCGGTCAAACCCGGCAAGAACGACGCCCTGGTCCAGCTCAACGACCTGCCCGCCACCGTCTGGGAGATGACCGGCGTGCAGCCGGACTATATCCAGTTCGGGCAGTCGCTGTGCAATACCATCGCCACCGGCGAAGCCCATCGTGATGCGGTGTTCTGCGAGGGCGGACGCATTCACGGGGAGGTCCAGGCCATGGAGCCGGAGCACGGCCCCGAGTCGCCCTACTGGCCCCGCATCTCCACCCAGCACGAGAGCGACGCCGCCCACACCAAAGGCTGCATGATCCGTATGGGAGACCTCAAGTACATCATGCGCCTGTACGAACCGGATCAGCTGTATGATCTGGCCAATGACCCGGAAGAACTGGTCAACCGCATTGACGACCCGGCATACGCCGACCGCCTGCGGGAACTGCGCGGCCGGATGCTGCGCTTCTATATGGAGACGGGAGATTTTGTCCCCACCAAAATGGACAAACGCTGAGGAGGCAGAAAAATGGAGATCAATCAGGATCAGTACGATGAACTTGTCATGAACCTGGTCGTGGAGGGCGGCAATGCCCGCAGCCTGGCCATGGAAGCCATCCAGGAAGCCAAGAAGGGCAACCTGGACCGCGCCGACGAACTGCTCAAGGAGTGCGACGCCGCATTGGTGGAGGCGCACAATGCCCAGACCGACATGATCCAGGCGGAGATCCGGGGTGAACATATCCCCGTCATGCTGCTGATGGTGCATGCACAGGATCACCTGATGGACGCCATGGCCGTCAAGGACCTGGCCACCGAGATCGTCGACCTTTACCGCAAAATGGGCGAAAAAGCCTGAAGGAGGATACCTTTATGAAAAACATTGTTCTGTTCTGTGCCGCAGGCATGTCCACCAGTCTGCTGGTGTCCAAAATGCAGGCTGCTGCCAAGGAACTGGGCGTTGACTGCCAGATCGCGGCATACAGCCTCAACGAGCTGACCGCCAAGGGTGCCGACGCCGACTGCATCCTGCTAGGACCCCAGGTCCGCTACCAGAAGGACAAGGTCACCGCTGCCTACCCCGACAAGCCGGTGGCTGTCATCGACATGCGGCTGTACGGCATGATGAAGGGCAAAGAGGTGCTTCAGGAAGCTCTGAAAATGATGGGCTGCTGACCTGGTGACTGCATTCCTCCGTGCCGCCTGCCGGAGACGGAGAAAGAGGGCGGGCGCAGACAGATCCTGCGCCCGCCCTCTTTATGTTATTGGTTTGGCTGCGGGTCATTCCGTGACCGGGAGACCCTGACCTTTGTCCGGCACGGGAAAATTTTTGTGCATTGCCTCGATCAGCAGTTCAATAAAGGTAAAGAAGGTGATCTCGTCGTCCAGCAGATACCCGGTGGAGGCGTGGCTGATGCGCGGCAGCAAAAAGACATCGTCCACCAGCTTGGAAATGGGAGCCTGGGATGTCATGGTGACCAGCGCCACCCGGACGCCGTTTTGCCGGTAGGGGATGACCACATCCCGGTAGGTGTTCTGTCCGCTGATGGAGAAGATCACCACCACGTCGCCCTGTTTCAGAACGCTTTGATAGCCTTCCATCAGAGTGACATCGCTCAGGGCGTTGCAGTCCAGACCGAACCGGTTCAGCCGGAACGCCAGCTGCTGTGCGGCCATGCCCGAGTGAAGCTGCCCCAAAGCCAGAATGTGGTTGGCACGCAGCAGGTCCTTGGCCAGACTGGCCAGCGGCTCCGATGCGTACAGCGATTCCATGCGCTGCAGTTCATCCAGATAGATCTGCAGGGTGGTGCGGCCCGACGCATCGGGGGCGGCAGGCTCGGCACGCAGGGCGTAGCGGAACTCCGCGTATCCGCGAAAGCCCAGCTTCTGACACAGGCGGATCACCGCGCTGCGGGAGGACCCGGAACTTTCGGCAATGGCCTCGCAGGTGGTGCGGCGCACGTCGTTGGGATAGCGCAGAAGATAGTCCGCGGCCCGGCGCTCACTTTTTGACAGTTCGGGCAGCATCTGGCGCAGGGATTCCAGTACGGTCATGATAAACTCCTTTCCGACGGCTGGCGCCGGCTTACAGAACGGGATTCCTGATTCCAGTATAGCAGAGTGGTTGCTCAATGTCCAATCCTGGACAAAAATTTGACCCAAACTGGATGTCCAAAACCGGACGAGAAAAATGGAAAACTGGACAGGAAACGAGATCAATAGAGGGAAAATCCGTACAGAAAAAGAAATAAGGACGAAAAAACGAAGAAATGTTTTCCCTGAAACCACCAGGCCAGGGAAGAAGAATACTTGCAAAATGTCCAAAAATGGACGTATGTTCTTGTAAATAACGCAGAAAAGTGGACTTTTGTCCAAAAATGAATTGCAAAAGGGGGTGGTCCGTGCTATATTGAGGGTGTCGAAAGATTCCAGGGCCCGGAATCCAAATGCGTATGTAATAAAGGCAGGAGGAAAAAGGTTATGCCGAAAAAGGACTACGCTGCGCTGGCAGCATTTATTCTGGACCATGTAGGCGGCAAGGAAAACGTCGTCTCGCTGACCCACTGCGTAACGAGACTGCGTTTTCGCCTGAAAGACGAGGGCAAAGCCGACACCCAGGCACTGAAAGAGAAAGACGGCGTCATTGACGTCATCCAGAAAGGCGGCCAGTATCAGGTCGTCATCGGCAACGACGTGGAGGACGCCTACGACGCCGTGATGGCGCTGGGCGGCCTGGCCGGCGGCGGGGAAGTTCCCGCCGATGACGGTGAGGCAGGCAAACAGAGCCTGTTCAACAGCTTCATCGCCATGGTTTCCGGCATTTTCACCCCGCTGCTGGGCCTGATGTGCGGCTGCGGTATCCTGAAAGGTCTGAGCGTTTTTCTGGGCGCTCTGGGGCTCATCAGCACCACCTCGGGCACCTACGTCATCATCAACGCCATCGGCGACGTGATCTTCTACTTCTTCCCGGTGTTTGTGGCCTACACGGCGGCGGAAAAGTTCGGCATGAACCGCTTTACCGCCATGGCCATCGGCGCGGCGCTGCTGCACCCCAACATTTCGGCCCTTTCCTCGGCGGAGACGCTGTTCACTGCCTTTGAGGGCACCATCTTCTCCACCAACGTCACCACCACCTTCCTGGGCATCCCCGTTCTGCTCATGAGCTATTCCTCCACCGTCGTCCCGGCCATTCTGGCGGTCTGGGTCGGCTCCAAAGTGGAAAAGTTCTTCAAGAAAGTCACGCCCACCGTTATCAAGATGTTCTTCGTCCCGGCCATGACCCTGCTGGTCACCGTGCCGCTCACTCTGCTGGCCGTCGGCCCTGTGGCTACCTGGATCAGCGATATCATCGGCAATGTGTTTATGGCAGCCCATGACTTCAGCCCGGTCCTCACCGGTGCGCTGGTCGGCGGTCTGTGGCAGGTGCTGGTCATGTTCGGTCTGCATCAGGGCATTGTCCCCATCCAGATCAACAACCTCATGACCAACGGCTTCGAAAACGTTATCTGCTGCATGCAGGCCGTTCCCTTTACCACCTGCGCCGTCGTCTTTGCCGTCTACCTCAAGACCCGCAACAAAAAGACCAAGCAGACCGCCCTGCCTGCCGCCATTTCCAGCTTCTTCGGCGTCAGCGAACCTTCCATCTACGGTGTCACCCTGCCCCTCAAGACTCCGCTGTTCATCACCTGGGGCTGCTCCGCAGTGGGCGGCGCCATCATGGGCCTGCTGGATGTCAAGCTGTACACCATGGGCGGCATGGGCCTGTTCGCCTTCCCGGCGTACATCAGCCCCAACGGCTTTGATATGTCCTTCTACGGTGCGCTCATCGCTGTGGGCGTTTCCATGGTGCTGGGCTTTGTGCTGACCCTGATCCTGTTCAAGGACAAGGAAGGCGTGGAAGTGCAGGACGCCAAGGAATCCAAGGCTGCCGTCAAAAAGAAGCTGGGCCGTTGACCCGCAAGATAAGGGAGGCTGCATCGCATGAGAACCATTCAGGTCATGTTTGACACTCTGACCCGCAAGTTTCTGCCGAACTACGGCTGTACCTGGGTGCAGATGCCGAACTTTGAACGCCTGACGCAGCACTGCGTCCGGTTTGACAACTTTTACGCGGGGAGTATGCCCTGCATGCCTGCCCGGCGGGAACTGCACACCGGCAAGTACAATTTCCTCCACCGCAGCTGGGGGCCGCTGGAGCCCTTTGACCGCTCGGTTTTTGAGACGCTGCGGGCAAACGGTATCTATACCCATCTGTGCACCGACCACTCCCATTACTGGGAGGATGGCGGCGCCACCTACCATAACCGCTACGACACCTGGGAGGGTTTCCGCGGCCAGGAGGGCGACCGCTACGTCGCCCACGACATCAAGGCGGAGATCCCCGCCGGCCGCAACCCGCTGAACAAGACAGGCATCTCCACCGACCAGCACTACCGCAACCGTCTGCGCCAGCAGACGGAGGAGGACATGTCCTGCGCCAAAACCTTTGCCGCGGGGCTGGAATTCCTCTCCGAGCACGCCGACCGCGACAACTGGTTTTTGCAGGTGGAGTGCTTTGACCCCCATGAACCCTTCTATGTGCCGCAGAAGTACCGGGAACTGTACGGCCTGCCGGAGGAGGAGACCCTCAACTGGCCCCGTTACGGCGGAGTACCCAGCGGGGATTGCCGTCAGGACCTGGACAACGCCGCCCGGGAATACGCCGCACTGATGACCATGTGCGACGCCCACCTGGGCAAACTTCTGGACTTCATGGATACCCATGATATGTGGAAGGACACCGCCCTGATTGTCAACACCGACCACGGTTTTCTGCTGGGTGAGCACGACTTCCTGGGCAAGAATTTCTCCCCCCTGTACGACGAGCTGGCCCATCTGCCTTTCTTCCTGCACCTGCCGGGGCAGGAGGGCGGCAGCTGTGATGCCCTGGCCGCCACGGTGGACATTGCGCCCACCCTGCTGGACCTGTTCGGCTGCTCCGCCGAGCCCATGGGGGAGATGGACGGCACCTCGCTGCTGCCCGCCCTGGAAGGCAAGACCATCCACGACACGGTGCTCTTTGGCGTGCACGGTTCCTATACCTGCTGCACCGACGGCCACACCGTTTACATGAAAGCCGACGCCGTACCCGGCGCTCCCCTTTACGAGTACACCATGATGCCCACCAACATGCGCGGCTATTTCAGCGCCGAGCAGCTGGCAGCGGCGGAACTGGTGCCCGGGGGACGCTTCACCAACGGCCTGCCCTGCCTGCGGATGCCGGCAAGATCCTTTTATCGGGCATATGCCTTCGGAGACCGGCTGTATGACCTGGACAACGACCCCGGCCAGCAGCAGGATCTGAGCGGCAGCGATGCTTCCCGTGTGGACGCATGGAACCAAAAACTGTGCGCCGCACTGGAACAGGCACAAGCCCCGGAGGAAGAATTCCGCCGTCTGGGTCTGAAATGACCCGGCAGCGGGGGAACCCTCCGGCATAGATTCGGCAAGGCTTGCTTTCCGCCGTTCTCTGATGAGAACGGCGGGGAGCGGCTTTGCCTGTTGTGCGGACAAAACCGTCCGCAGAACTTCCCAATTTTGTATGAGAGACAAACCCTGATCACACAGGAGGTAACGACCATGAGTGTTTTTCGCGATGATTTTCTGTGGGGCGGCGCCTGCGCTGCCAATCAGTTTGAAGGCGGCTGGAATGTGGACGGCAAGGGCGAGAGCGTGCCCGACCACTGCACCAACGGCAGTCATACCCAGCCCAAATGGGTGACCACCTCCATCCGTCCGGACAAGTTCTATCCCAGCCATGACGCCATCGACTTCTATCATCATTATGAGGAGGACATTGCCCTCTTTGCCGAGATGGGCTTCAAGACCTTCCGCACTTCCATCAACTGGACCCGCATTTTCCCCACCGGTATGGAGGACACCCCCAACGAGGCAGGCCTGGCCTTCTATGACCGGGTGTTCGACTGCTGCAAAAAGCACAGCATTGAGCCGCTGGTCACCATCAGCCACTATGAGCTGCCCTATGCCCTGGTGGAAAAGTACAACGGCTGGGAGAGCCGGGAACTCATCGACCTGTTCATGAACTACTGCAAGGCAATTTTTGAGCGCTACAAGGACAAGGTCAAGTACTGGCTGACCTTCAACGAAATCAACGCCGGCACCATGCCCTTCGGCGCGCTGGTCTCCACCGGCACCATCAAGGGGTACGAAGGCCCCATGACCAACCTGCCCGACAAGCCCCAGGAGCGCTACCAGGCCCTGCATCATCAGTTCGTGGCCAGCGCCGCGGCGGTCAAGTACGCCCATGAGAACTATCCCCAGTTCAAGATGGGCAACATGATCTGCTTCATCACCAGCTATCCCTTTACCTGTGACCCGGCGGACATCCTGGCCTGCCAGCAGCAGATGCAGATGATGAACTGGTTCTGCTCCGATGTGCAGGTCCGCGGCGAATACCCCTTCTACGCCAAGCGCTATTTTGCCGACCACGGCATCGAGATCAAAATGGAGCCCGGCGACGCCGAACTGCTGAAACAGGGCGCGGTGGACTTCTACACCTTCAGCTACTATATGTCCAACTGCGTTACCACCCACAAGGATGCCGCCCGGACCGACGGCAATGTGAGCGAGGGCTACAAGAACCCCTACCTGGAAGCCTCCGACTGGGGCTGGCAGATCGACCCCAAGGGCCTGCGCTACACCCTCAACGAGATCTACGGCCGTTACGGCATCCCCATGATGGTGGTGGAAAACGGCCTCGGCGCCAAGGATGTGCTGGAGGAGGACGGCACCGTCCACGACAGCTACCGCATCGATTACCTGCGCGCCCACATCGAGCAGATGGCCGAGGCCGTCAAGGATGGCGTGGACCTGATGGGCTATACGCCCTGGGGCTGCATTGACCTGGTTTCCGCCTCCACCGGCGAGATGGCAAAGCGTTACGGTTTCATTTACGTCAAGAAATATGACGACGGCACCGGCGATTACAGCCGCCTGCGCAAGGACAGCTTCTACTGGTACAAAAAAGTTATCGAAACCAACGGTGAAACGCTGGACTAATCCCCGAATATGCGCTAATATATAAAAAGCGTTAAGAAATCTGGGAGATTAGGAGTGTGAGGAAATGCAGCAGATACTGTTTTTCGTCGTAAGTTTACTGGCCTCGGTGGCAGGTGCCATCTGCGGCATCGGCGGCGGCGTCATCATCAAGCCGGTGCTGGACATGGCCCATCTGGCCGATGTTTCCACCATCAGCTTCCTTTCGGGATGCACCGTCCTTTCCATGAGCTGCTACTCGGTGGGCAAATCCATGCTGGCCAAGGACAGCTCGGTGGACCTGAAGAGCGGCACCTATCTTGCGGTGGGCGCTGCGGTGGGCGGTGTCTGCGGTCAGCAGCTGTTTGCCCTGGTCCGCAGCCTGTTTGAAAATCAGAACACTGTTGGCGCGGTGCAGGCGGCCTGCCTGTTCCTCATCACTCTGGGTACTCTGATCTACACCCTGCGCAAGGCAAATATCCGTACCCTCAATGTGCAGGGCCTTGTCCCCAGCGTCCTCATCGGCCTGGCCCTGGGCATCATGTCCAGCTTCCTGGGCATCGGCGGCGGCCCCATCAATCTGGTGGTCCTGGGTTACTTCTTCTCCATGCAGACCAAGACCGCGGCCCAGAACAGCCTGTACATCATCCTGTTCAGCCAGATCACCAACCTCCTCACCACCATCGTGGCGGGCAACGTCCCCGACTTTGAGATCTTGACCCTGGTGCTCATGGTCTGCGGCGGCATCGGCGGCGGCATGATCGGCCGCTTCTTCAGCCGCCGGATGGACAACCGCGCAGTGGATAAGCTGTTCATCGGCCTGATGGTCGTCATTATGGGCATCAGCGTCTGGAACACCTGCCGCTACTCCGGCATTCTGTGATCCCGGCCCCAAAGGGCATCTGAATCAAAATAAACACGCCCCGGCACACCAGTGGTGCCGGGGCGTGTTTGTGTACTTTTGTGGTCAGTCCGGGGAAGCAGGGGAGCGGTGGACTTTGGCGGTCATCTGCTCCACGGTCAGGCAGAGGATGGCGGTATGCCGGACCCAGTTCTCATTGAAGGGCAGGCCGCTGCCGCCGTAGTGCTCCATCAGGGCGGGCAGGGCCTCGGGGGCCTGGTCGGGGGTCAGGCGCTGCAGCCGTCCCGTCCCGATGACGCTCTCGTATTCCATGGTCCAGTCGCAGGCGTCGGGACCGGCTATGATTTTATGGGAACAGTCCGCCTCAAAGGCGGCTCGGTCGTCTTTGGCGATCAGGTCGTATTTGGTGCCTGCCGCAGCCCCGTGAAAGTACAGCCGCAGCACGCCGTTTTCCTCCCGCATGCCAAAATTCAGGGGCAGAAGATAGGGGAAGCCGTCGCTGCCGTTGAGGGCCAGCCGGCAGACATCGCAGCGGCGCAGAATGTCCAGCATCTCGCTCCGGCCGGTGATCTCGCGGTCTTTCCGCCGCATGGAACATCATCCTTTCTGTGTGGGTTCGGTGGGGCAGAGGGGCAGGGTAAAGGTAAAGACGGTGCCGCGCCCCGGAGTGCTTTCCACCGTGATGGCGCCGCCGTGGGCTTCCACGATCCACTTGACCATGGAAAGCCCCAGCCCGGCTCCCTTGCCGCTGTGGGAGGGATCGGCCTGCCAGAACCGCCGCCAGATCTTGTCCAGGTTTTCCGGCGCAATACCGATGCCGTCGTCGGCCACGGAGCCGGTCACGGTCCGGGCATCGGCAGCCAGGGTCAGGGTCAGATGGCCCTTGTCACGGCCGTATTTGATGCCGTTTTCCATCAGGTTCATCAGCATCCGCATGAGCAGCGTCTCGTCCCCGCACAGGGTGATGCCGGGCTGGATGGCAGCCGTCACCGTGATGCCCCGGTCCGCCGCCAGCTCCCGCTGTTCCTCGGCCACCACTTCCGCCAGGCCGCTCAGGTCGAAGGGCTCCCGGTGCAGGGTCTGACGGCCGCTGTCCGCCCGGGCCAGCATCAGAAGCTGGGCCAGCATGCCGGCCATTTTCTCCGCCTGCTTCTGGATGGTGCGCAGGGCGGTGCGGGTCTCGGCAGGGGAGCGGCCTTCCTCCAGGGCGTCCTCGCACTGGGAGAGAATGACCGCCGTGGGGGTGCGCAGCTCGTGGGAAGCATCGGAGACAAACTGCTTCTCTGCATCAAAAGCCGCTTCCAGGCGTCCGAACATCCGGTTGAATTCATCGGCCAGCACATGCACATCGTCCTTGCCGGGACCCAGGGCAATGCGCCGGGACAGGTCGTTGCCCTGCCCGATCTCCCGGGCGGTCTGGGTGATCTGCCGCACCGGCAAAAGCGCCCGGCGGGTCAGCAGATACCCGCCCGCCGCAGCCAGCAGGATATAGAAGGGAAAGACGATGCCCGCCAGCCGCAGCAGCGCCGTGATGGTATAGTCCACCTCGTCCACGGCGGCCACGGTTCGCACCCAGACGCTGATGCCGTCGATGGTCTGGCAGGCGTCGTAGACATACCATTTGCCGCCCGAATCGGTGACCTCCCGCAGGGTGGAGTCGGCAAACACCACTGAGTTGTCGAACCGGCGGGGGACCGCACCGTACAGCGGCAGGCCCTGGGTGTCGTATACCGAGAGATAGACCCCGTCCCGGAAGTATTCCAGGTCGTTGTCCACCTCGGCGCCGTCGCTGCGGATGTGGATGTCGCTCCAGGACGCTTCGGCCATGTTGGTCATGCGGTCCTTGGTGGCGGACAGGGCCGACTGCCCGCCCATATAAAACAGGAACACCAGGCCGGTAGCCGCCAGGGCTACCATCAGGACGGTGAACCACAATGTGACCCGCAGCTGGATGGAAAACCGTTTCATGCTTCCTCCCGCAAAACATAGCCCGCCCCGCGCACCGTGTGGAGCAGTTTGGGCGTATGCCCGTCGTCCAGCTTTTTGCGCAGATAGCGGATGTAGACGTCCACCACGTTGGAGGAACCCTCATAATCATAGTTCCAGATGTGGCGGCAGATCTTGTCCCGGGACAAAACCACTCCCTGGTTGCGGATGAGGTATTCCAGAATATCGAACTCCCGGGCGGACAGGGCGATGGACTCGCCGCCCCGCTGCACCGTCCGGGCGGAACAGTCCACCACCAGGTCCGCCGCCGTGAATACATCGCTGACGCTGCCGCTGCTGCGCCGCAAAAGCACCCGCAGCCGGGCCAGCAGCTCGTCAAAGGCAAAGGGTTTGACCAGATAATCGTCCGCTCCTGCATCCAGGCCGGTGACCCGGTCCTCGATGCCGCCCCGGGCGGTCAGCAGCAAAACCGGGGTGGCGTTGTGCTCCGACCGCATCCGCCGCAGCACCTCCAGCCCGCTGATGCCGGGCAGCATGACGTCCAGGACCAGGGCGTCGTACTCCGCACCCCGCAGGTAATCCAGGGCATCGGTGCCGGACAGACAGGCGTCCACACTGTAATGGGCCTGTTCCAGACGCTTTGTCAACAGCCGGTTCAGCTCCGGCTCGTCCTCTACGACCAAAATACGCAAAACAGCGGCACCGCCTTTCTCTGTCTCTGTGAAAATTGTACCCTCGGCAGGTACATCCTATTATAATAGGTCTTGTACTTCATTTTGGCATAAAAACAGGATGCAGGCAAGGGGTAAACGAAATTGTTACAGGCTGTCGTTTTGTGTTGACACGTCCGCCGCATCATGCTAGAATATATAAAATCTGTGCCGCGGCAGGAAAGCCGCGTGCAAACAAGCGAAAGGAGCGACGCCGTACATGCTGTGTGTTTCCCGTTTCCGCTATCCCAGCGGTGAGAAGAATGGTATGGCGGCGCTGTTTGGTTTCGCCGGGGTCTTGTTTTGACTTTTCCTTTCGGGGAGAAGTTTTTTTTTGCCCAAACGCCGTCAAACGGCCGCAAAACGGAGGTAATACGGATGATCGTCAAACATGCCAAAGATGTAAACGGCACCCGCTGCGACGTGTGGATCAGCGACGGAAAGATCCGCGCTTTCGGCGTGGACCTGCCCGTCCCGGAAGGGGAGCAGGTGGTGGATGCCGGGGGCCTTACCCTGATGCCTGCCTTCATTGACACCCACTGCCACTGGCGCACGCCGGGCTTTGAATACAAGGAGGATATCGGCACCGGCAGTGCGGCTGCCGCGGCGGGCGGATACACCTACGTCAACCTGATGCCCAACACCAAGCCGGTCTGCTCCAGCGCCGAGATCGCCCATGAGGTCATGGCCAAGGCCAAGGAAGTGGGCCTGTGCGACTGCAACCAGACTGTTTCCATTACTAAGAACTTTGACGGCAAGACCCTGGATCACCTGCTGGAACTGCCCGACGACCTGCGCTGCATCTCGGAGGACGGCAACGGCGTCATGAACAACGCCGTCATGGCAAGGGCTTTCGCCATCGCCACCGACCGCGGGCTCATCGTCATGTCCCACGCCGAGGACCGGGAGATCAGCCCCTGGGACTACCGCCTGGCCGAAAACATCGAGACGGTGCGCAACTGCCACCTGGCCCAGTATTACGGCACTCGCCTGCACATGTGCCATGTCTCCACCAAGGAGGCCATCCGCGCCATCCGTCAGACCCAGTTCAGCGGTGCCCGGGTCACCTGCGAGGTCACGCCCCACCACCTGTGGTTTGACGACAGCCGCCTGCAGTACCGGGTCAACCCGCCCATCCGCAAGGCCGACGACGTGGACGCCCTGGTGGAGGGCATCCGCAACGGTACGGTGAGCTGCATCGGCACCGACCACGCGCCCCACACCGCCGAGGACAAGGAAAAGGGCGCCGCGGGCATGGTGGGCCTGGAGACCGCCTTTGCCGTCTGCTACACCAAGCTCTGCCGGGAATGCGGCCTGCCCCTGGAACACCTGAGCGCCCTGATGAGCGCCGGCCCTGCCGGCGTGCTGGGCCTGACCACCAAGGGCCTGCTGATCCCCGGCTTTGACGCCGACCTGGTGCTGGTGGACATTGACCATATGTTTACCGTGCACGCCGACGAGCTGCACTCCAAGAGCAAGAACTGTCCCTACGACGGCCAGAGCCTGTACGGCAAGGTCATGCTGACCCTGAAAGCAGGCAAGGAAACCTACCGCAGCGCCGACTTCAAGGGCTGAGATACACAAAGGGATACACACAGGACAACAAAAGGAGCTGGAAAACAATGACCAACATGGACAAACTGTACGACAGCGTTGCAAAGAACGGCCCCGTCTGCGTGGGGCTGGACACCGAGATCTCTTACCTGCCCGAGACCGACACCGCTCTGACGGCAGGGGAGAACATCGTGGCCTTCAACCGCCGCCTCATCGACGCCACCAAGGGCGTGGCTGGCTGCTACAAGGTGCAGATCGCCTACTATGAGTCCCTGGGCATGGACGGCATGCTGGCCTACCAGCAGACCCTCAAGATGGCCCGTGCCTCCGGCCTGCCGGTCATTGCCGACATCAAGCGCGGCGACATCGCCAAGACCGCCGAGATGTACGCCAAGGCCCACTTCACCGGCGACTTCGAGGCCGACATCGTCACCCTGGCCCCCTACATGGGCCTGGATTCCATCGTTCCCTACCTGCCCTACTGCAAGGATCAGGGCAAGGGCGTGTTTGTCCTCTGCCGTACCTCCAACCCCGGCCGCATGGACTTTGAGTATCAGACCCTGTCCGACGGCCGCACCGTCTACACCATGGTGGGCGACGCTCTGACCAAGCTGGGCGCTGACTACATGGGCGAGCGGGGCTACTCTTCCGTGGGCCTGGTCATCGGCGGCACCACCGGCGAGGAAGCCGCCGAGATCCGCGACCGCTACAAGAACACCTTCTTCCTGATCCCCGGCTACGGCGCTCAGGGCGGCAAGGCCTGCGACATTGCCCTGTATATGAACAAGGGCAACGGCGGCGTGGTCAACTCCAGCCGCGGCATCCTGATGGCCTGGAAAAAGCAGCCCGGCGTTGCCTTTGACGAGGCCGCCTACAACGAATGTGTTCGTATGAGGGAGGATATCCAGAGTGAGTGCAACAAGCTGTAATGTCCGGGTGCTGCGCCAGAGCGCTCCCATGCCCGACATCCGCCGCCTGACGGTGGCTCTGCCCAAGGAAGGCCCCATGCCCAAGGCCGGGCAGTTCTATATGCTGCGCGCCTGGGCCGCCAACGAAAGCCCGGTGCTGTCCCGCCCCATCAGCGTCCACGACGTGGACGCCGCCGAGGGCACCCTGACCTTCCTTTATCAGATCAAGGGGGAAGGCACCCAGAAGCTGGCCCGCCTGGCCTGGGGCCAGACACTGACCCTCACCGGCCCCTGCGGCAACGGTTTTGATGTGGCCGGGGCCGCCGCTGCTGGCCGTGTGGCCGTGGTGGGCGGCGGCATCGGCACCGCGCCCCTGCTGCTGCTCTGCAAGGAGCTGGCTGCCGCCGGCTGCAAGCCCGACCTGATGGTGGGCTTCCGGGACGAACCCTACGGCATGGATGCCTTTGGACCCTACTGCAGCAGCATTGCCATTGCTACCGACAGCGGCGCGGCAGGCCATCACGGCCTGGTCACCGACCTGCTGGACCCCAAACAGTACGATCTGGTGCTGACCTGCGGCCCCACCGTCATGATGCGCGGCGTTGCCAAACTCTGCGCGAAGGCGGGGACCCCCTGCAAGGCCAGCCTGGAGCACAAGATGGCCTGCGGTCTGGGCGCCTGCCTGGGCTGCACCTGCCACACCAAAGTGGGACCCAAGACCGTCTGCAAGGACGGGCCTGTATTTGATGCCGGGGAGGTGTTCGAGCTGTGAGTGACCTGCGTGTAAACTTTCTGGGCAAAACCCTGGCCGGACCCGTTGTCGCGGCTTCCGGCACCTTCGGCTTCGGCGAGGAATACGCCGCCATCGAGGACCTGCGCCTGCTGGGCGGCATCTCGGGCAAGGGCCTGACCCTGAACGGTCAGCCCGGCAACCGGGGCGAGCGCCTGCACGAGACTCCTTCCGGCCTGATGAACTCCATCGGCCTGCAGAACCCCGGCGTGGACCACTTCATCCGGCACGAGCTGCCGGTGATGAAGCAGCTGGGCACCAGCGCCTGGGCCAACCTGGGCGGCCACAGCGTGGAGGAATACTGCGAGGGCGCCGAGCGCCTGTCCGCCACCGACGTGGATTTCATTGAGCTGAACATCAGCTGCCCCAACGTCAAGCAGGGCGGCCTGGCCTACGGTGTGCGCTGTGCCGATGCTTCCGGCGTCGTGTCTGCGGTGCGCGCCCGCTGCACCAAGCCCCTCATCGTCAAGCTCAGCCCCCAGGCGGAGAACATCCCCGACATGTGCAAGGCGGTGGAAGCTGCCGGTGCGGATGCCATCAGCCTGTGCAATACCTTCCAGGCCTGCGCCATCGATCTGGAAAAGCGCCGCCCCGTCTTTGACAACGTCTTTGCGGGCCTGTCCGGCCCGGCGGTGCGCCCCATCGCCCTGCGGATGGTCTGGCAGGCGGTGGGCGCGGTGAACATCCCCGTGGTGGGCCTGGGCGGCATCCTGACCGGTGCCGACGCCCTGGAGTTCATCATGGCCGGCGCTACCCTGGTGCAGGTCGGCACTGCCAACTTCATGGACCCCGGCGCCTGCGCCCGCATCACCAAGGAGATCGGCGCCTGGATGGATGCCCACGGCGTCAAGACGCTGGACGAGATCCGCGGCTGCGCTCGTGTTTGATTGCATAAACAGTGTATAAAACGTATATTTATTGAATAACGCATGAATAACTTGCAAGTATATGCGGGTTGTGTTAAGATAAAACCAAGAATGGAACAGCGGTACGGAGGAACTAAAAATGGCGAGAGATAACAAAGAAATTCTGAAAGAGTGCGAAGCTTTTCTGGAAGGTCACTTCCTGCTTTCCAGCGGCCGTCATTCCGGCGCATACTGCCAGATGGCCTTTTTGCAGCAGCATCCCGACAAGTGCGCCGAGGTCATGGCATCTGTGGCGGAACAGCTGAAGGACACTGACGTGGACGTCATCGTCGGACCCGCCATGGGCGGCATCGTCTATGCCTACGAACTGGGCCGCCAGCTGGGCAAGCGCGCCATCTTCACCGAGCGCGTGGACAATGTCATGACCCTCAAGCGCTTTGCCATCCATCCGGGTGAAAAGTGCATCATCGCCGAGGACGTGGTCACCACCGGCATCTCCAGCCTGGAGACCAAGCGCGTCATCGAGGAAGCGGGCGGCACCTGCCTGGGCATCGTCTGCGTCGTTGACCGTACCCGTGCCGAGGCGCCCTCTCCCATCCCCATCCTGGCCAGCGCCCTTAAGCTGGACCTGCCCAACTACCTGCCCGAGGAATGCCCCATCTGCAAGGAGGGCAAGCTCCCGCTGGTCCACCTGGGCAGCCGCAAAATGAAGGAACAGGCCAAGCAGACGCTGTAAGGTCTGCCGCCAACACAGAGGGAATCCGGATATTGCACGGTATTTTGGAAGGAAAGGTAACATGAACGCATATCTTGTTTTGGCAAACGGGATGGTCTTTGCCGGCAAAAGCATCGGCTGCCCCGGTACCACGGTGGGCGAGGTCGTGTTCGCCACCGGCATGGTGGGTTTTGAGGAAACGCTGACCGACCCCAGCTACTACGGCCAGATCATCACCCAGACCTATCCGCTGATCGGCAACTATGGCATGAACAGCGAAGATAAGGAAAGCGGCCGCATCTGGGCCAAGGGCTACATTGTGCGCGAAGCCTGCACCACCCCCAGCAACTTCCGCAGCGAGATCACGCTGGACGAGTTTCTGAAGAATAACGGCATCATCGGCATCGAGGGCATCGACACCCGCCACCTGACCCGCACCCTGCGGGAGAGCGGCGTCATGAACGGCGCCATCACCACCGAGTTTGACCCCAATACCGACACCGAAAAGCTGGCTGCCCTGATGGAGCAGATCAAGCCCTACGCCGTGACCCAGGCTGTCGCCACCGTCACCTGCAAGGAGCCCGAGACCTATGAGCCCACCGCCGGCGTGGCGGAAGGGGAGCAGCCCCTGCATGTGGCGCTGCTGGATCTGGGCTGCAAGGCGAACATCGTGCGCTGCCTGTGCAAGCGCGGCTGCCGCGTGACGGTCCTGCCCGGCACGGCCACCGCAGCCGACCTGGCTGCCCTGAATGCCGACGGTCTCATGCTCTCCAACGGCCCCGGCGACCCTGCCGAGAACGTGGAGATCATCAAGAACATCGGCGAGATGCTGGACACCGGCATTCCGGCTTTCGGCATCTGCCTGGGCCATCAGCTCACCGCCCTGGCGGCGGGCGCAAAGACCTGCAAGCTGAAGTACGGCCACCGCGGCGCCAATCAGCCGGTCACCGAGTTCGAGACCGGCCGCACCTTCATCACCAGCCAGAACCACGGCTATGCCGTCATGGGCGAGACCCTGCCTGCCGAGGTGGGCGAGGTCAGCCACGTCAACGCCAACGACAAGACCTGCGAGGGCGTTGTCTATACCAAATGGAACTGCTTTACCGTGCAGTTCCACCCCGAGGCCAACGGCGGCCCCAAAGATACCGAATTCCTGTTCGACCGCTTTGTCGGGCGGATGAAACAAGCGAAAGGAGACCAGTGAAATGCCGAAGGATCCCAGTATTAAAAAGGTTCTGGTCATTGGCTCCGGCCCCATCATCATCGGCCAGGCGGCCGAGTTTGACTATTCCGGCACCCAGGCCTGCCGCGCGCTCAAAAGCGAAGGCATCGAGACGGTGCTCGTCAACTCGAACCCCGCCACGATTATGACCGACCCCGACATCGCCGACCACGTCTATATCGAGCCCCTGACCGCCGAGGTCATTGAAAAGGTCATCGAGAAGGAAAAGCCCGATGCCATCCTGCCCAACCTGGGCGGCCAGATGGGTCTGAACCTCTCCATGGAACTGGCCCGCTCCGGCTACCTGGACCGTTCCGGCGTTCGTCTGCTGGCCTGCCGTCCCGACACCATCGACCGTGCCGAGGACCGTCAGCTTTTCAAGGACACCATGGAAAAGCTGCACCAGCCCATCATCCCCTCCAAGGTCGTGGAGGACCTGGACGACGCTCTGGAATTTGCCGACGTCATCGGTTACCCCGTCATCGTCCGCCCCGCCTTCACCATGGGCGGTACCGGCGGCGGTATCTGCGAGGACCGGGAAAAACTGCATGAGATCGCCACCAACGGCCTGCGCCTGTCTCCTATCCATCAGATCCTGGTGGAAAAGTGCATCGCCGGCTGGAAAGAGATCGAGTACGAGGTCATGCGCGACGCCAAGGGCAACGTGATCACCGTATGTAACATGGAGAACCTGGACCCCGTGGGCGTCCATACCGGCGACTCCATCGTCGTGGCTCCCAGCCAGACCCTCTCCGACAAGGAATACCAGATGCTGCGCACCGCGGCCCTGGACATCATCACCGAGCTGGGCATCGAGGGCGGCTGCAACTGCCAGTTTGCCCTTAAGCCGGACAGCTTCGAGTACGCGGTCATCGAGGTCAATCCCCGTGTGTCCCGTTCCTCGGCTCTGGCCTCCAAGGCCACCGGCTATCCCATCGCCAAGGTTGCCACCAAGATCGCCCTGGGCTACACCCTGGACGAGATCACCAACGACGTTACCGGCGAGACCTGCGCCTGCTTCGAGCCGGCCCTGGACTACGTGGTCGTCAAGTATCCCAAGTGGCCCTTTGACAAGTTCGTCTACGCGGACAAGTCCCTGGGCACCCAGATGATGGCCACCGGTGAAGTCATGGCCATCGGCAACAACTTCGAGCACGCCATGATGAAGGCGGTCTCCTCCACCGAGCTGGGCATGGACACCCTGACCCTGCCTGCCTTTGAGGAAATGTCCACCGAGGACATTATCGAGCACCTGCACGTGCAGGACTCCGAGCGCGCTTTCTGCGTCTACGAAGCCCTCAAGCGGGGTGTGCCCCACCAGACCATCTACGACATCACCAAGATCGACTGGTGGTTCCTGGACAAGATGCAGCACCTGGCCGACCTGGAACAGGGCCTCAAACAGGGCGAGCTGACCAAGGAAAAGTATCTGGAAGCCAAGAAGTACGGTTTCCTGGACAAGACCATCCTGCGCCTGTCCGGCGCCGACAAGCTGCCTGTGGAAAACTTCCGTGCCGGCTTCAAGATGGTCGATACCTGCGCTGCCGAGTTTGCCGCCAAGACGCCCTACTTCTACTCCACCTGCGATGCCGACAACGAGGCCGCCCAGTTCATTGACGAGCACAGCGACCCCAAAAAGAAGAAGGTCCTGGTCTTTGGCTCCGGCCCCATCCGCATCGGTCAGGGCATCGAGTTCGACTACTGCTCGGTCCACGCGGTCTGGACGCTGAAACAGCATGGCTGCGAGGCCATCCTGGTCAACAACAACCCCGAGACCGTCTCCACCGACTTTGACACCGGCGACCGTCTGTACTTTGATCCTCTCAACCCCGAGAGCGTGGACAATGTCATCGCCACCGAAAAGCCCGACGCCTGCCTGGTGCAGTTCGGCGGCCAGACGGCCATCAAGCTGGCCAATCATATGGACGAGATCGGCCTGCCCATCCTGGGCACCCCCGCCGACGCCATCGACGAGGCTGAGGACCGCGAGCGCTTTGACAAACTGCTGGAGCGCTGCGGCATTCCCCGTCCCGAGGGCCGCACCGTCTACACCCTGGACGAGGCCCTGCAGGCTGCCCGCGAGGTTGGCTACCCGGTCCTGATGCGCCCCTCCTACGTGCTGGGCGGCCAGAACATGATCGTGGCCTACAACTCTGCCGACGTCATCGAGTATATGGGTGTCATCACCGCCCACGTGGATATGTCCCACCCCGTGCTGATGGATAAGTACATCTACGGCACCGAGTGTGAAGTTGACGCCATCTGCGACGGCGAGGACTATCTGGTCCCCGGCATCATGCAGCAGGTCGAGCGCACCGGTGTGCATTCCGGCGACTCCATCTGCGTCTACCCGCCTTATGACTTCCCCCAGAGCGTCATCGACACTCTGGTGGATTACACCGGCCGCTTTGCCCGGGAACTGAAGGTCGTCGGCCTGGTCAACGTCCAGTACGCGGTACAGGATGGAAAGGTCTACGTCATCGAGGTCAACCCCCGTTCCAGCCGTACCGTGCCCTATATCAGCAAGGTCACCGGCGTGCCCATGGTGGACCTGGCCGTGCGCTGCACCCTGGGCGAAAAGCTCAAGGATATGGGCTACGGCACCGGTCTGTGGCAGAACGGCAAGAGCCCTTACTATGCGGTCAAAGTGCCGGTGTACAGCTTCCTGAAACTGCACGGCGTGGATACCATGCTGGGCCCCGAGATGAAGTCCACCGGCGAGGTCCTGGGCATTGCCCCCACCTTCCACGAGGCCATGCTCAAGGGCCTGGTGGGTGCGGGCTACCAGTTCAAGGTCCCCGGCCCCGGTTCCTGCGTCATCATCTCGGTGAAGGACAGCGACAAGCCCGAGGCTGCCGAGCTGGCCTGGAAGCTGCATGACTACGGCTACAAGATCTACGGCACCGCCGAGACGGCCCGCTATCTCAACAGCCAGATGATCCCCTGCAGCGTTGTCCGCCAGATGAGCGGCGAGCGCCCCAACGTCATCGACCTGCTGGAGAGCGGTCTGGTGGACTATATCATCTCCACCAGCCCCCACGGCCGCGACCCGCACCGGGATTCGGTCAAGTTCCGCCGCAAGGCCACCGAGCTGTCCATCCCCTGCATTACGGCCCTGGATACCGCCCGTGTTCTGGTGGATGCCCTGCGCGGCGATCACGATGTCAGCCGGATCGAATTGATCGATATCAGTACGCTGCATCGCAAAAAATCGTAACTGCGGCAGACAATATACAGAAATCCCTGCTCCAGCAAGCCCGGTTTTTATCGGAAATGACGATTTTTTGGCAAGCGCCTTTGTTTTTTCAAAAAAACGCTTGCCTACATGGGTTTATTTTTCTATAATTGATTACGTTAATTCGCAGTGCCGCCGCCCGTCCCAGCAATGGGACCGACCGGCGGCCTGTCTGCGCGAAGCGCAGGATCATAGATGGATTAGGGAGCAAGGAAATTATATGACAAGATCTCAGTTGATTACGAAAGTTGCAGGAACCACCGGTATTTCGGCCGCCGAGGTCGAGACCATTATGGACGGCATTTTTGATACCATCGGTGAGACCCTGAAACAGGGCGAGAAGGTCACCATCGCAGGCTTCGGCCGCTTTGAGATGCGCCAGCGCCGTACCAAGAGCTTCACCAATCCCAAGACCAAAGTCGCCAGCCAGCTGGAGCCCACTGCGATCCCCGGCTTCAAGGCGAGCGGTCGTCTGAAGGAAAAGGTCGGCAAGTAAATCGCCAAAAAGACCTCCGCGTCCTCTCGCGGGGGTCCTTTTCTTAGCATCGTCTGTTTTTTGACAAGGGGGCGGTATTGATGAACCGGAAAGATTTGATGGAGGAGTATACCCGCGCACAAAAGCGTGGTCAGCGGGAATACCGTGAGGCCATGGCGGCGGGGCGGTATCCCTACCTGCCGGTTTTGGACGACATTCTGGAAAACGCCGACGTGGAATCCCAGCTTCCCCTGGGCCTGATCGAGGTTCCTCTGGACCAGGTCGTCGGCACCAAAACGGCGGGGCGGACTGCGGCCTTTGCCTGCAATTTTATGCCGCTTTTGGACATCGATACCGAATTCGCGAGCAAGTGGATCAACCTGTGCGACGCCCATCTGGAAGAGGGCATCCGCGACCCCATCCGCTGCTATGAATACCTGGGCCGTTTTTACGTCCAGGAAGGCAACAAGCGGGTCAGCGTACTCAAATACTTTGGTGCGGACAGCATTCCCGCCAATGTGATCCGCATGGTGCCGCAGTATGCCGACCGCCCCCTGATCCGCAGCTACTATGAGTTCATGGACTTTTATGATCTCAGCCGGATCTATTATCTGATGCTCACGCAGGAGGGCGGTTATGCCCGCCTGCAGACCGCCATGGGCAAAAAGCCCGGCGAAAAATGGACCGATGATGATCGTACCGACGTGCGTTCCCTGTATAACTGGGTCCGAAAAGCCTACCAGGCCCGGGGCGGCGACCGGATGCGCCTCACCGCCGGGGATGCCTTGGTGATGTTGGTGCGGGTGTACGGCTACCGGGAAATGCTGGATAAATCGCCCACCGAGATCGCCAAGTGCCTGGACGCCGTGTGGGATGATATTCTGGCCCTGGAGCGCCCCGACCCCATCAAGCTCAGCACCCAGCCTGCCGTGCCGGAGGAGACGCCGCTGCTGGCCCGTATCCTGCCCGGCATCCGCACGGCCCCGCCCAGTCATCTCAAGGTGGCGTTCGTCAACGAGCGCACCCCGTCTACCAGCACCTGGACCAACTCCCATGAATTCGGCCGTACCCAGCTGGACCAGGTGTTTGAGGGCAAGGTGGAGACGGTAGCCTACAACGGCGCGGTCCCCGGCAAAAATGACGAAGAGCTGGTGGAGCAGGCCATTGCGGAAGGCGCAAACATCGTGTTCACCACCACCCCGCAGCTGGCGGGGGCCAGCCTTCGGGCGGCAGTGCGCCACCCGGAGGTCCGCATCCTCAACTGCTCCATGGACCTGCCCTATGCCAGCATCCGCACCTATTACAGCCGCATCTATGAGGCAAAGTTCATCACCGGCGCCATTGCCGGTGCCATGGCAGCCAATGACCGCGTCGGATTTGTGGCCAACTATCCCATGTTGGGCGTGCCTGCCAACATCAACGCCTTTGCCCTGGGCGCCCGCATGGTCAATCCCCGGGTCAAGATCGACCTGCAGTGGACCTGCCTGCCGGGGGACCCCCTCAAGACCTTTGCGGCCCGGGGCATCACGGTGGTGTCCGGCCGCGACACCCCGGCGCCCGGCCGTCCCAGCAGGGAATTCGGCATTTTCCAGATCCGTCCGGGCGGTGTCCTGCAGGACCTGGCGTCCCCGTTCTGGCACTGGGGGCAGTTTTATGAGCATGTCGTCCGCAGCGTGCTGGACGGCAGCTGGAACCGTGACAAATCCGGTACGGACGGCCGTATCGTCAACTATTGGTGGGGTATGAACAGCGGCGTCATTGACGTGCTGCTCAGCCGGGAACTGCCCCACGATGTGCGCCATCTGGCCTCTTTGCTGCGTGCGGGCATCATCTCGGGCAATGTGGACCCCTTTGCCTGCCATATCGTGGCCCAGGACGGCAGCCTGAAAAACGAGGGCCTGCATGGATTCACTCCCGAACAGATCCTGCACATGGACTGGCTGTGTGATGCCGTGGAGGGCCGCATCCCGTCCTACGACGAACTGACCGAGGAATCCAAGCCCATGTACCGGGTCCAGGGCATCCATCGCGCCGCCCTGCCGGAGGAGGTCCGCGAAGTATGAGAATCCTTGCAGTCGCGGACGAGGAATGCAAATCCCTGTGGGACTACTACAAGCCGGAAAAGCTGGCGGGCGTGGATATGATCGTCTGCTGCGGTGACCTGAGCGCCCATTACGTGAGCTTTCTGGCCACCATGGCGCCGCTGCCGGTGATCTATGTGCACGGCAACCATGACGAGAGCTATGACCAGAATCCGCCGGGCGGGGCCATCTGCATCGACGATGACGTGTTTGTATACAAGGACGTGCGCTTTGTAGGCCTGGGCGGCAGCTGCCGTTACCGGGCGGGAGCCTGGCAGTATACCGAGGCCGAGATGCGCGCCCGCATCCGCCGCCTGCGCGGACGGATCGACCGCATGGGCGGGGTGGATGTGGTAGTCACCCATGCCCCCATGCACGGCTACGGGGATTTCAGCGACCTGCCCCACCGCGGGTTTACGGTGTTCCATGAATTGCTGGACGCCTACAAGCCCCAGCTGATGCTGCACGGGCATATCCATCTGAATTACGGCGCCAACATCCCGCGGGAGCACCAGTATGGTTCTACCCGCATCATCAACGCCTATGAGCGGTTTGAGGTGGATGTGGAACCCCGCACCGTGATCCGTCCCACATTCTGGGAGCGGTTTCTGGGGCACAAATAATATCAGTACAATCATCCGGACGCGCAAAACGCCCGGTCGCTTGGAGGAAACAGACTATGACTAAAGTGGGAGTATTGGGTGCAGGAACCTGGGGCATTGCGCTGGCACGTATGCTGGCGGTCAACGGCAAGGACGTCACCGTGTGGAGCGCCCTGCCTGAGGAACTGAAAAATCTGCGCACCACGCGCCGTCACCCCAACCTGCCCGGCATGGAACTGCCCGAATCCATGCACTACACCGCCGACCTGGCGGAGCTGTGCGTGGACAAGGACCTGCTGCTGTTTGCGGTGCCCTCTGTCTTTGTGCGTTCTACCGCAAAAAAGGCGGCGCCCTACATTCCGGACGGCCAGCTGATCGTGGATGTTGCCAAGGGCATGGAGGAAAAGACCCTCATGACCATGTCCGAGGTCATCGAGGATGAACTGCGCAGCGCAGGGAAGGGCAAGACCTGCCGTGTGGTGGCTCTGTCCGGTCCCACCCACGCCGAGGAAGTGGCCCGTGACCTGCCCACCCTGATCGTGGCGGCATCCTCGCAGGAAGAGGACGCCAAGACGGTGCAGAAGATCTTCAACAACCAGAACTTCCGCGTCTACACCAACACCGACCGCCTGGGCACCGAGCTGGGCGGCGCCATCAAAAACGTCATTGCCCTGTCGGTGGGCATTGCCATGGGCCTGGGCTACGGCGACAACGCCAAGGCCGCCCTCATCACCCGCGGCAACGCCGAGCTCAGCCGCCTGGGCATGGCCATGGGCTGCCGTGCCGAGACCTTCGCGGGCCTGTCCGGCATGGGCGACCTGATCGTCACCTGCACCAGCATGCACAGCCGCAACCTGCACGCCGGCATGCTCATCGGTCACGGCATGTCCGCCGAGGACGCCAAGAAAGAGGTCGGCCAGGTGGTCGAGGGCATCAACGCCCTGCCCGCCGCCAAGCGCCTGGAAAAGAAATACAAGGTGGAACTGCCCATCATTGATGTGGTGGATGCCATTCTGTCGGGCAAGCTGGCCGCACGGGATGCGGTGGCTTCCCTTATGGGCCGCAACCTGAAACAGGAGTAAATCCGGCTGGAACTCTGCTAGGGAAGGGAAGGTTTGAGAATGATTAAGGCGGTGTTTTTCGACATCGACGGTACGCTGGTCAGCTTCAAGACCCACCGTATCCCCGATTCCACCAAACAGGCGCTGACCCGTATGCGGGAGCGCGGTGTCAAGGTCTTTATCGCCAGCGGCCGTCCGCCGGTGCAGATGCATTTTCTGAAAGACCTGGTGGATTTTGAATTTGACGGCTATGTGGTCATGAACGGCCAGTATTGCTATGACGCCCAGGGCGTTTACCACAAAGAACATATTCCCACCGACTCCCTGCGGATGCTGCTGCCCTATCTGGAGCAGACGGACATCAGCTGCAGCTTTGTGGAGCTGGACTATGTGTACATCAACCGTATCACCAAGCCCGTTACCGATCTGTATGAGATGCTGGGCGGCACCGCCCAGATGGAACCCACCGGTGACCCGACGCGCTCGCTGACCCACACCACCTATCAGCTCAGCGTGTTTTTGCCCAAGGAAGAGGAGGAAGGCTTCCTCTCCCATCTGCCCGGCTGCAAGGCGGCGAGGTGGAACCCCTATTTTACCGATATCGTTCCCGCGGACGGCGGTAAGCCGGTGGGGCTGCAAAAGACCCTGGAACGCTGGGGCATCCGTCAGGAGGAATCCATGGCCTTCGGCGACGGCGGCAATGACATTGATATGCTGCGCTATGCCGGGGTGGGAGTGGCCATGGGCAACGCCTCCGACGACGTGAAGCTGGTCGCCGATTATGTGACCGCCGATGTGGACGACGACGGTGTCCGCCGTGCACTGGAACATTACGGTGTGATCTGACCGGGAACCATCCCCAAGCCGAAAGGAGCGACCGACATGAAACTGGCAGTGCTTTCCACCAGCCGCATTGTGGCGGAGTTTTTGCAGAACCTGGGCGACATGCCCGAACTGGAGATCCGCGCCCTGTGCTGCCGCCCTCAGAGCCGTCCCAAGGCGGAGCAGTGGGCGCAGCAGTACGGCATCCCTGCGGTGTACACCGACGAGGAGGAACTGCTCCGGGCAGGGGGCTTTGACGCGGTCTACATCGGCACCGCCAATCACCTGCACTATGCCGCGGCAAAACGGGTGCTGTCGGCAGGGTACTCGGTCATTCTGGAAAAGCCCTTCACGCCCACCGCCGCCGAGACCCGGGAACTGTTTGCCCTTGCGGACGAAAAGCAGGTCTTTCTGTTGGAAGCCATCACCACGCCCTACCTGCCCGCCTACCGCTTTTTGCAGGAGGAACTGCCCAAAATCGGCCCGGTGCGCGGCGTGACGGCCAGTTTCTGCGCCCGCAGCCGCCGGTATGACGACTACCTTCAGGGCATCTGGAACACCACCTTTGACCCTGCCTGCGCGGGCGGTGCGCTGTATGACATGAACGTCTACAACCTCCATTACCTGTGGGGGCTGCTGGGCAGCCCGGAACACTGCACCTATTATCCCACCCGGGGCCGGGACGGCATCGACACGGCGGGGATGGCGGTATTGCAGTACCCCGAGTTCGCGGCAGCCTGCCTGGCCTCCAAGGACTCGGACGGGGAGTGCGGCTGTGTGATCCAGGGCACCGAGGGCCGGCTGGTTCTGCACGGCGGCACCAACGCTCTGGAAGAGGTTTACAGCGTGATCGGCTCCAACCGGGGCGGCGGCATCCGCACCGATGCTCCCCGCACCGAACGCCACCGCATGGCCTATGAGTTCGCCGAGTTTGCCCGCATCCTTGCCCAGAAGGACCGTGTCGCCGAGGCCCAGGCCCGCCGCCGGACCCTGGCGGTCATGGATATGATCGACGCTCTGCGGGCGCAGGGATAATCGAATCACCAAAACAGATAAACAGCCGCGGAAGGGGGAAAAATTCCCGACTTCCGCGGCTGTTTGATTTTTGCGTTGCAGGCTAGTTTACTCCCCGCGGGGACCGGCCTTGCGGCGCAGTGTGCGCAGATAGGCTTTCTGCTCCGGGGTGATGCGGTAGCTTTCGATGGCTTTCTGGATGGTCTTGTTGTGCACCCAGGGGGACAGCCGGTTCTGCTCCAAGACCGGCAGCGTCGCCTGGGGCTGCTTGGCCAGGGCGGTGGCAAAATACCAGGCGATCATCATGTTGACGTAGTACTCCTCACTTTGCACGCCCGCGGCCCAGTCCAGCCATTGGGGGGTAAACTGCTCGTCCAGATAAAACTGCATCAGCATCCCCAGGGCAAAACGCACGGTGTAAGTGCGCCCGCTGTCCAGCCAAAGGCGGATCTGTCCGGGCAGGGCATCGGGGTGTTTGGCAAAGGCCTTGGGACTCAGCAGGTCGCAGGTGGCCCAGTTGTCCACGTGGGGCAGGAACCGCTCCAGAGCGGCCACTGTCTCATCATAATCCCGCAGCGTGCAGATCAATAGCCCGTGCAGGTTGTTTTCCTCACAGTAGGTGTGGGGCAGTTCCGCCAGAAAAGCCGCCGCGGTGTCTGTGCCGTGGTATTCCGCAGCCAGCTTGCGCAGCAGGGGCATCCGCACCCCGATGATCCTCTCCGGCGGGATGGTGGGCAGCAATTTTGCGTTGAACGCCTGATATTCCTTGTCCTGCAGGGCAAACAGCCTGGCACGGACTTCCTCTGCGGCCTGATTCATCAAAGGTTCCTCCTTATCTGTTGGGAGTAAGCATCCGCTCCATCAGCACGGCGGTGTCGTGGTCGGTTTGGGCAATTTCACCGGTGGGGACAAATCCGTTTTTGCGCCAGAAATGCTCGCTCTGCCGGTTGCCCTGCATATAGGCCAGCCGTGCCCTGGCAAAGCCCTCCTGTTCCAGTCCCGCAAAAAGGGCGGAGACAATGCGGGAGCCCGCGCCTTGCCCCTGAAAAGCGGCATCCATCATGAACAGGCCGATGTAGGCGGTGTCGGGGCGGGGATACCCCAGGATCAGATCCAGCACGGCAGCCAAAACGCCGTCCTGCCGCAGGCCGACGAAGTACTTGCAGGAAGGGTCTACGCCCGGCGGCAGGGCGGTCAGATCTTCCCGGATGCCCTCGACCGTGGGCGCAGGGGGACAATACCGGTAATACTGGGGATTGCTCAGACACAGCCGGTAAATGGCCGGAATATCCGCCTCCGTCAGCGGTGCGGTACAAAAGGTCGGACAGAAGTGTTCAAGGCGCATGGGGCAGAACTCCTTTCCCCGCGCGGGGGATAATACAGCAATATTATACCATGAACCGGCAGCTAAGTGGTATCATGCCCCGTGAAAAGCCGGCTGCCGCCCGGTATGCAGGAAGAACAAAGCAGCGTGACCGCCGCGGCCGGCGGCAGCGATACCGGAGCCGCATCGGATGGAAAATCTGGGCGCTGTTTTGTGGCTGCCTTTGTGCACAATGCTCCTTGATTTTTCCTGCAAAAAACTATAATAAGCATTATTATAATAAGAAAACTTATTAAATGGAGGTGCACCATGGAAACGCTGCATTATCTGCTGATGAAAGCGCATACCGAAACCAACCGCCGTATCCTGGCGGAAGCCGCGGAGCTGGGGCTTTCCCCGGGGCAGCCCAAAATTCTCGAGTGTCTCATGCAGTGCGGGGAGATCAACCAAAAAGCCATTGCGTCCCGCTGTGAGATCGAACAGGCCACGGTGGGCAGCATTCTGCTGCGTATGGAGCGCGACGGTCTGATCTGCCGTACCCACCGGGGGGACAACCGGCGTTCGCTGTTTGTATCGCTGACGCCGCGGGGCAGGGAACTGGGGACCCGGCTCATCGGGATTTTTGAGCGTGCCGACCGGGAGATCGTCCGGAACCTGTCTGCCCCGGAGGCAGAGCAGCTCTGCACGCTGCTGGAAAAAGTCTGTGGTATTGCGGAGGAGGAAACGAAAACCATATGAATCTCAAAACCAAAACGGTCCATCTGATCGAACGCTACCTGATGCTCTGCGTGGGGCTGGCAGTCATGGCCCTCGGGGTGGCCTTTTCCATCAAGGCGGGGCTGGGAACATCGCCCATTTCCAGCCTGCCGTATGCCTTGAGCTGTATCGTGACGCCTCTTACCGTGGGAACAGCCACCATCCTGATGCATGTCACGCTGATTCTTCTGCAAATATTGCTTTTGCGGCGTCAGTATGACCCGATCCAGCTGATCCAGCTTCCCGTGGCGCTGGGATTCGGAGTTTTGACGGATGTCAGTGTCTGGGCATTGAACGGGCTTTCTGCGGACAATTATTTGCAGCAATGGCTGTTCTGCGCAGTGGGAATTTTGCTTGTGGGCGTCGGTGTGAGTATGGAGGTCACGGCGGGAGTCGTTACGCTGGCCGGCGAAGGCATGGTGCTGGCGGTCTGCAAAGTATTCCCCGTCAAATTTGCCAATGCCAAAGTGGGATTCGATGTTACGCTGGTCGTGATCTCCTGCATTTTGTCGCTGGTATTTTTGCATAAACTGGTGGGCGTGCGGGAAGGTACTGTGACCGCGGCGCTTTTGGTTGGTATGATCGCCCGGCAGGTCAACCGACCGATGAACCGCCTGGCAGACCGTTTGTTTGCCTGAAGATAGGATATAAAAAAGAAACAGCCCGCCGCGGGGCTGCTTCTTTATTTTATGCGGATGGAAAAGGTGTCAGCCTTCCTCTTTGCTGCCCATCAGCCAGGTGACCCAGGCGCCCAGGGCGGCCAGGACCAGGCCGATGATGAGCTCAGGGACCGAGAAGCCGCTGAGGGCGTCCGCCGAGTACAGAATGGCGAAGGGGGAGGAGACGATCAGGCCGATGATGGCCGCATAGGTCTGGCAGGGGAAGCGCTGGAACAGGTATTCGATGATCTTGGCAATCAGGAAGATGCCCAGCACCACGCCGACAGCAAAGGGAGCAAGCAGCAGGCAGTTGTGGATAACGCCGCCGAAGTCCATGTCTTTGAGCATGGTGACCGTGCCGGTGACCAGGGAAAGGATGGTGCTGTAATAGCCCAGGACCATCAGGACCATGCTGCCGGACACGCCGGGGATGACCATGGTGGCGCTGGCGATCAGACCCAGCAGGAACAGGATGATGATGGTGCCCGGATCAACGGACAGGGTCTTGATGGCGCCCTCGGAACCCTGCAGCAGGGGCAGGCCGATGCCGATGGCCAGCAGCACCAGGAAGCTGATGACCTCGCCCGCACCGATGCGGCGGCCGGGGGTCTTTTTCAGGTTGCTTTTCAGGCTCAGCCACAGAATGGGCAGGCCGCCCAGGATCAGACCCACAAAGGTCAGGCAGGTGGCGAGAACGTGGTTGGCCAGCAGGTATTCCAGCAGGAAACCGAAGCCCACGATGCCGATGACCATGCCGATGCCCAGAGGAATGAGCAGCTTCATGCTCTGCTTGAAATGCTTGAACAGGCCGGTGACGGAACTGATGAGCTTGTCGTAGATGCCCATGGATACCGCCATGGTGCCGCCCGACACGCCGGGGATGACGTTGGCGATACCGATGACGATACCGCGCAGAATATTCAGTACAGCATTCATAAAACTATGCTTTCCTTTCTGTCGCAGAGTTTTGCAAACGGGGTGCCGGGCCCGGCGCCGCGGTGCGGACGCATCCAAAAGACCCAAATTTTTTTATTGTACCGTATTCTGTGCCGGTGCGCAAGGACAAAATAAGACCGTTTGGCGCTTTTTTTTGATTTTTACGGTAACGTAAAAGGCATTTTCCGTTTGCGGCCCCGCCCGATTGTCAGGCGGGGCCGCGCGTGCTATGATAAGGCTGTAAAACACTGCAAAACAACTCTGCCGCCGGGAGGATCCAAAATGGTGTTTCTCATTGCGGGGGCGTCCCATACCGGGAAAACTGCCCTGGCCCAAAGGATGCTGGAACGGTACGGATACCCGTATCTGTCCATCGATCATCTGAAAATGGGATTGATCCGCAGCGGGTACACATCCCTCACACCCATGAGCAGCGACCGGGAACTGACCGATTACCTGTGGCCGGTGGTGCGGGAGATGGTCAAGACCGCTGTGGAAAACGGCCAGAATCTGATCGTGGAGGGCTGTTACATCCCCTTTGACTGGGAGAAGGATTTTCCCCCCGAATACCGGGAGCAGATCCGCTACCGCTGCCTTGTGATGAGCGAGGCCTATATCCGCAGCCACTATGACGACATCAAGAGGTATGCCGGCGTAGTGGAACACAGGCAAGACGACTCGGACTGTACGCTGGAAACGCTGCTCCGGGATAACGCTCAGACATGGGAAGCCTGCCAAAAATACGGCGTCGAGTACCTTCTGATCGACGGGGAGTACCGCGTGGAGATTTGAACAAAGCCAGGGAGGTGGCCTTATGCCCCTGCATATCGTGCGAAACGACATCACCGCCATGAAGGTGGATGCCATCGTCAACGCCGCCAATGAGAGCCTGCTGGGCGGCGGGGGCGTGGACGGCGCCATCCACCGTGCCGCGGGACCGGACCTGCTGCGGGAGTGCCGCACGCTGGGCGGCTGCCGGACGGGACAGGCCAAAATCACAAAAGGTTACCGCCTGCCGGCCCGGTATGTGATCCACACCGTCGGCCCGGTCTGGCGGGGCGGGAACCATGGAGAGCGGGATTTGCTGGTTTCCGCCTACCGATCTTCCCTGGAGCTGGCGTTGGCCCACGGGTGCGGGACGGTGGCATTCCCCCTCATTTCCTCGGGGGTGTACGGCTATCCCAAGGACCAGGCGCTGAAGGTGGCGGTGGATACCATCGGGGACTTTCTGCTGGCCCATGACATGACGGTCTACCTGGTCATTTTTGACCGGGAGGCCTATACCATCGGGGGCAAGCTCTTTGCCGATATTGCCGCCTACATCGACGACCATTACGCGGTGGAACACAGCGACAGCGGGGAGGAACGGTGCTACCGGGCCATGTTTGCCCCCTGCGCTCCTGCCCAGTATACATCGCAGCCTTTGGCAGCCGCGGCAGCGGCCCCGGCGGACCTGAACGAAGCCCTGGACCGCCTGGACGAGAGCTTTTCCCAGATGCTGCTGCGCAAGATCGACGAGCGCGGCATGACCGATGCCCAGTGCTACAAAAAGGCCAACATCGACCGGAAGCTCTTCTCCAAGATCCGGTCGGATGTGCATTATAAACCCTCCAAGCCCACCGCCATGGCCTTTGCCATCGCCCTTGAACTGCCGCTGGCAGAGGCCCGTGAACTGCTGGAAAAGGCAGGCTTTGCCTTTTCCCACGCAAGCAAATTCGACATTATTGTGGAATATTTCATTGCCCATCAAAACTACAACATTTTCGAGATCAATGAGGCTCTGTTTGCCTTTGACCAGAGCCTGCTGGGAGGTTGAAACTATGCCCCGTGCCGATGTGCCACAGATGCCCTTTTCCAAACTGTATGCCCTGCTGGTTGCCAAGGCGGAAAAGAAAGGCCGCACCCGGCAGGAAGTGGACCAGGTGACCGCCTGGCTCACCGGCTATACCCCGGCGGACCTTGCCCGGCTGGAACAGTCCGAGACCAGCTACGGCGACTTTTTCCGCAATGCCCCTGCCATGAACCCTGACCGCGCCCTCATTACCGGCAAGGTATGCGGCATCCGTGTGGAGGAGATCGAGGACCCGCTCATGCGTGACATCCGCTGCCTGGATAAGCTGGTGGATGAGCTGGCCAAGGGCTGGACTATGGAAAAGATTTTGAGGAAGTGATTGTCGCCTGCCGGGCGACCAATAACATAAAAAATCCCCCTATACTGTGCTTGTAAACCACACAAACACAGAAAGCGCGAGTGACATAAGAAAACGAAGGTTCTGCAAGAACTGCTCTGCATCGCAAAATCGCTGCAAAGCGGCAGATGCAAGGCAGAGGGGCGAAGCGCTCCTTGGTGGAACGCAAGACCCGATAACGTGGCAGATGCCGCTTTGCAGTCAGAGTTTTGCGACTTGGTTTTCTTATGGAACCGCGCATAGGAGAGGGATTTTTTATGAAACGCAATTTGACTGAACTGGTATTTATTCTGGACCGCAGCGGGTCCATGGAAGGGCTGGAGAAAGACACCATCGGCGGGTTCAACTCCATGATCCGCAAACAAAAGGAGCAGCCCGGCGAGGCCTTTGTCTCCACCATCCTTTTCGATGACCGCACCCAGGTCCTCCATGACCGGGTCCGGCTGGAACAGGTCCGCCCCATCACCGAGCGGGAGTACTATGTCCGGGGCTGTACCGCCCTGCTGGACGCCGTGGGCGGGGCTATCCGCCATATCGGCAACATCCATAAGTATGCCCGCCCCGAGGACCGTCCCGAACACACGCTCTTTGTCATCACCACCGACGGCATGGAGAACGCCAGCCACCGCTATTCCGCCCCGCAGGTCCGGGAAATGATCTGCCGCCAAAAAGAAAAATACGGCTGGGAGTTCCTGTTCCTGGGCGCCAACATCGACGCGGTGGAGACGGCGGGGAGCCTTGGCATCGCCCCCGACCGGGCGGTGAACTATCACTGCGACAGTGCCGGCACCCGCCTCAATTATCAGGTAGTGAGCCAGGCCGTTGCCGCCGTCCGGTGCAGCGCCCCGCTGGACAAGCACTGGAAGGACGCCATTGAGGAAGATTTCCGCAAACGGAGATGAATCCCGGACGACGCTGCGAAACCTTGCATCAAACCTTTTTGAGCAACCGTGCTATAATGAAAGCACTGCTCCGGGAACGCCGGAGCCATTTGCAGCAGGGCGCGCTGCCGGGACAGGAGTGACAAACATGAAGTTTGACCGTGAACTTTTGGAGCAATACCATACGCTTTTGCAGACGACGGAGTTACAGCAGGGCTACCGGTAATTTGTGCAGTGGTTCCGGTATCTGCGCAGCGAACTGGAACGGCAGATGCCGGCTTTTCGGTTCCAGAACAGCATCACCGAAAACGCCATGGACTACGCATATTTTTCCTTTACCAGCCCGGAACTGAGAGAAAAAGGCCTGAAACTGGTGGTGGCTTTTGTCCATAAAACGTTTTGTCTGGAGCTTTGGCTGTCCGGCATCAATCGGGGCGCACAGTGCCGCTGGGCATCCCGGCTTCGGGACTGCCCCATGCCCATGGAACTTTCCCAGGACCCCGCCGCCACCGATTATCTGCTGCGCATGCCGGTGCAGGCGGTCTTTTCCGACGGCCAGACCGACGTGGCATCGGTACAAGCGGCAATCGATACGGTTTTGGGCCTTCTCGACCGGAAATCGTAAAGAAAGCGATCAGAAAGGACCCAGGGTCCCATCCTGAATCCGCTGCTTCAGATCAAGCACCTTTTGCTCGATCTTCTCCATGACGGAAAGGAATTCCCCGTCCGCTTTGCCGCTGGGGTCATCCAGGCCCCAGTCCTCCCGGTGGGAGCAGGGCAGAGCGGGACACTGGACATTGCAGCCCATGGTGACCACAATGTCCACCGGCGGCAGATCCGCCAGGGACTTGCTGTGCTGGGTCTGCTCCATATCGATGCCGTGGACCTGCTTCATCAGGCGCACGGCATCGGGATTGATCTTCCCGCCCGGTTCGGTACCGGCGGAATAACTCTCAAACACATCTCCGGCCAGCTTTTTGCCCAGGGCCTCCGCCATCTGGCTGCGGCAGGAGTTGTGCACGCAGAGAAAAGCAACCTTGGGCCTTTTATGGCAGATGGCATACTCGCTGGTCTTATTCCGGGGCAGGGATTCCTGCGGCGCCTTGCAGATTGGGGCTTCTGCGGTGTTCAAAGTTCAGTCTCCTCCCATTTTTGCAGTACGGCAAGCTGTTCGGGGGTATGGAACCAGTGTTCCCCGCCATTCATCACGGTAAGCCTGACGTTTTGTTTCTCAGCGTATTCTTCCACGACCGTGCGGGGCGTCATGGTATCCATGCTTCCGTAAAGGATGCGAACAGGACATTCCCAGTTGTTGACCGGATGCTCCCGCACCCAGCACAGATAGTTCCAGGACAGTGTCTGCCCGAAATCGGTGGGGATTTCCCCCTGTCGCTGCAGCTGTTCTTCCGTTACTCCGGCCCAGCCCATCATGGTCAGGATCAAATTCTCCATGTCCAGAATAGGGGAGACCAGCAAAGCGCGGTCCGGCGCGTCGATGGCAAGCATGGCAAAGTAAGCGCCGATGCTGTTTACCCGGACGGATACCGCCGTCCAGTGTGCCTCTGCCCAGGCCCGGGCCGCCCGGATATCCGGGACGGCGGTCCAGGGGGTCAGTTCCTCGCCCCGGTCCCTGCGGGCTCCGTGACCAGGCAGGTCAATGGAAAGCACCTGTAACCCCTTGGGGCAGACTGCGCGGGCAAAGGCTTCCGCCTCTTCTTTGCAGCCCATCTGTCCGTGGAGAAACAGGTAACCCTGCTTGGATGGTTCCCCGTACAAAATGGCGGGGATACCGTCAATTTCAAATGGCTCGATTTTCATTTGGATGCCTTTCTTTCTCTAAGCGTGGCGGCCATCCGTTCCAGTCCTGTTCCCAGCCCCTCAAAGCCCACGCACCGGGCAGGGCGGGTGTTGACGGCGTGGTCCAGCAGGGGTTGGGCCTGGCTGGAAGCGTCCAGACACAGGTCCAAGGCCAGCACATCCTCCCAGGCCCGGTTGAGGAACGCCACTTCCCGGCGGCCGTGGGTGCGGGTGATTTGAACTTCCCCGGCCTGCCGCAGATACTCCTGCACCGCATCGGGTGCAAACCCGGCGGCGGTCAGGCTGTCGGTCAGCCCTTCCCGGAACAGTCCGGGAATATCCGCCCACTGAAAAGGCGATACATCGTACCGCACAAAGGTGTAGCGGCTGTGGCAGTGGACGGCCAGCAGACAGTGCCGCCCCCGCAGGTCAATGATATGCAGATCCCAGCAAAACCGCCGGTCCGGCTCGATGCCGTAGGCCGGCGGTTTCTGTTTCAAAAAGCGCTGGAGGGGAAACGTCAGGCCAAGTTCCATCACGGCACCTCGTGGGGAATGGTGATCTTTTCCACCCGGAGAATGCCGCCGGTCAGCTCGGCCATCATCATGGTGATCTCCTGATGGAAGCGCCGTGGACCGCAGGAGCCGGGATTGAGCCAGAGAACACCGTCCTTTTCCTCCTGCAAATATTTGTGGGAGTGCCCGAACACCACCACGTCCGCGCCGGCCAGATTGGGGACCTCTTTTTTGTTGTGGACCATGACAAAGGTCATGCCGTCCAGCGTGAGGGTGAGGTCGTGGGGGATGTCCTGCGCCCACTCCTTGTCATTGTTGCCGCGGACGATGTACAGCGGCGCGTACTGCAGCAGTTCGTCCACGATGCTCTGTTTGTTGATGTCTCCGCCGTGGAGAATGACGTCGGCGGTTTTCAGGTATTCCACCACCTCAGGCCGCAGCAGGCCGTGGGTGTCGGAGAGAATGGCGATCCTCATTTCTGCATCTCCCGGGTGTGTTTTTCGGTGATGGAGCGGTAAAACCGGCGGGCATTTTCCAGGTCGGCGGCATCGGGGTGGCCTTTGGCAATGCCGCCCACCAGCTTGAAGGGGCCGAAGGTATCGTACCCTCTGCACCCGAACTCACCCAGCACCGGGCAGCTCTTTTCCCTGGCAATTTCCGCCAGCTCCGCCGCGCCGCTGCCTTTTGCGCCGCCGAAAGTGTACACAAAAAAGACCGGTTTGCCCTTGGGCAGATACTGCCGGGCGAACTCGACGACGGATTTCTGGAAGTGGAACGCATAGATGCCGGAAGCAAAGCCGATGCAGTCGTAGCCGTCCAGGCGGACGGCCTGGCGGGTGGTGACGTCGATGAGATCAACCTCGCCCTCCCGGGCCATGGCTTCCAGAACTTTCAGGGTGTTCCCGTGGTGACGGGAGTAGTAGCAGATGGCAGTTTTCACAGATCGTTCCCTCCTTGCAGGGTCCAGCCAAAATCGTTGTGGTAGATCATCTGGCGGGTCATGCCGCCGTCAATGCAGATGTTCTCCCCGGTGATAAAACCCGCCTTGTCCGAACAGAGATAGAGCACCATGTTGGCGATGTCCAGCGGGTTGCCCACCCGCCCGGCGGGCTGCTGGACGGCGTCCGGCCCGTGGTAGACGGTGTAATCGGTGTCGATCCACCCCGGAGAGATGGAATTCACCCGCACTTTCCCCGCCAGGCTCACGGCCAGCGCATGGGTCAGAGCGGAGATGCCGCCTTTGGCCGCGGTGTAGCTTTCGGTCTGGGGCTGGCTCATGCGGTCCCGGGAGGAGGAAATGTTCACAATGGCCGCACCGGGGGCAAAGTGGGGCGCAAACAGTTTGGTGAGGTAAAAGGGCGCGGTGACGCCCACACGCAGGGCGTAGTTGAACTCTTCATAGCTGCACTGACCGATGCCCTTCATCAAAGGCAGGGCGTTGTTGATGAGGTAGTCCACCTGTCCGTGCTCAGCGATGACCTTACGGGCAAAATCCTCCAAAACCGCCTGGTCGGCCAGGTCGCCCACGTAGTAATCGTTGGGCAAAAGGTCAATGATGCAGACTTTGGCGCCTGCTTTCCGGAATTCTTCGGCAATGGCTTTGCCGATCCCTTTGGCACCGCCGGTGACGACGGCAACTTTGTTTTCAAACATGGTGCGGCCTCCTTACTCGGCATCCTCGTCCAGGGCTTCCACCAGAAAGCTCACCGGACGGAACCCGTCATTGCAGGACAGCATGGCGGAGCGGGGATTTTTCATCCAGCCGTCGTAAAAGTTCTCTCCGCCGTGGCTCAGAGCCAGCACAAAAGGGGAGAGGGTGTCCCAGGCACTCTGGCAGAAACCCTCCGGTTTCTGCCATCCGTTTGCAATGAAAACCTGCCCTTCCGCCATGTCGCAGGCGTGGGAGATGGGGTTTTCATACCGGGCCATCAGGTCCTCATACCGGGTGATGCGCATGACGGTGATCCTGCACTTTTTCATATGATGATCCCCTCGCAGTGGTCGATCTCATGCTGGATGATCTGGGCGGTCCAGCCGGTGAAGGTCTTGATGCGCGGCTGGAATTCCTCATTCTGCCAGCGCACTTTGATGGACTTCCACCGCTTGACCGGGCGCACGCCGGTCAGGGAAAGACAGCCTTCCTCGGTGTCGTAAGGGCCGGATTTCTTCAAAATCTCCGGGTTGTACATGACCATATAGCTGCCCTCGTTGTCAAAGGCGATGATGCGCTTGTTCACGCCGATCATGTTGGCCGCCATGCCCACGCAGCCGTCCTTGTGGTGCTCCAGCGTCTCCAGCAGGTCGGCGGCGACGGAGCGGTCCTCCGGCAGAGCGGGCTGGGCTTTCTGGGCCAGAAAAATCACGTCTTTGCAGATGTCTCGAATCATACTCGTTTCTCCTTATCTTCTTGCATTATACATGGTTGCAAGGGAAGGAACAAGCCCCGGTCGGGCAGGGCAAAACCCTGGCCGTGGCAAAGAAAAGGCGGCCCGTTTGGCGGTACGGCAGGGAGGATGCTGCCGTGATTTCCCAATCAAGAAATGCGTCAGGCTTTCCGCGGGAGAAGCGGGGGAGCCTGACGCATATGTGTGTTACTTCTTTTCCACCGGAATCCAGATCTCGCAGTAGTAGTCCTGATCCTGGGTGCCCTGTTCAAACTTGCTGGCGTCGCTGTACAGTTCCACGTTGATGCCGGCGGCGATCTTGTAGTCGGGGTTCGTGGGCAGCCACTGGGAGAAGATCTGCTGGTTCAGTCCCTGCAGTGCCTGGGGCATCCGGCCGGTACAGGGGAACACCGCCCAGGTGTGGGCCGGGATGGTGCGGGTGGTAAAGCCGTCGGGAACATCCCTGGCCGGGTCGTAGTTGTCGGCGATGAGGTATTCAAACTCATTGCCGCCCATGCTCTCGTCCAGATTGATGCCGTACATGCCGCACACGACCTTGCCGCCGCCTGCGGCAAAATGCTCGGCCCAGAAACGGGGGACCGCAGCAGCAGCCTCCTCATACTTAAAGGTCTTTGCCCGGCAGAGCACCGTGAATGCCTCTTTTTTCATGATTTTGCAATCCATGTTTTGACCACCTTCCAATGTCACTTTGATCCGAAGCGGAGCAAAGGAACGGACCGCGCCTCCGCTTTTTCGCAGTGCGGCGGGTGTGAGGCCATGGAACCGGGTAAAGGCTTTGGTGAAGCTGTCCGGCGAGTCGTAGCCGTATTCCAGCGCGATATCGATGATCTTCCGGTCCGTCGTGAGGACCTCCAGCCCGGCGGCGGAAAGCCGGCGCTGGCGGATGTAGTCGCCCACCGTCATGCCGCACAGCATGGCAAAGCCTTTTTGAAAGTAAAAAGGGGACAGGGCCGCCTGCTGCGCGATCTGCCGGATGGTCAGCTCCTCCCGGAGATGCTGCTCGATATACCGGATCGCCTGATGAATGCCTGTTACCCAATCCATTGGTCACACCGTCCTTCTGGGTCCAGCATACCGGAAAGAAACCGGCCTTGCCCGATTTTCCGTGCTCATGTTTGTCCGGCGGCTTATTGCGTTAAGAGAAAATCCTGTACAGGACAGCCGAATTCCTCGGTCAGGCGGTCTTCCGAAAAGCCCATGCGCTTATAAAATGCTCGTGCAGCCGCCCCGCAGGGGTCGTCTGCCTGGTAGGTGGTCACGGTGATGGCTTTCCCGTCCTCCATCTGTGTCAGCATAAAGGCCACCATTTGCCGGGCGATATGCTGCCGCCTGCACGACGGATGGACTGCCAAAAAACACAGCATGCTGCTTTCGCGGGAAAACAAAAGCGTACCGACCACCCGGCCGTTTTCCGCCGCGCAGATGGCAGACGAATCCCTGATAAAGCGGAGGACGGTTTCCCGATGCTCTGCCAGGGCTTCGGCTGTCTCCAGCCCGGGAAAGCTGTCTTTCACCTGTTCCACCAGAGCCATCCAGCCGTGGATGTCCTGTGCCTGCGCCAGTCTGATTTCCATGATTTCATCCCTCATTGCGATACGTTTGTGCAGATAAAATGGGCAGACGCCCCGGAAGTCGCCACAGCATCACTCTTTTTTCGGCTTCCGGTTCAGAGTTTCAGGCTGATGGCCCGGCGGTCTGCTGCATCCTGAAGCAGCCCCACAGCGGCAGGGGCATGCTCCTTGGGCGTTTGCTCCGCCAACTCCGGCCGGGCAGTCAGTGCCGTCATTGCGGCACGCAGGTCCTCCGGCGGCAGCAGATAGACCGCTGTGTGGAACAGCGTCTTGCGGCCGTCGGTGTGTTCTTTCCTGTCATCAAACGGCATGGCCGTTGCGCCGATGGGAACTTGCACTTGTTATACACTCCCGATTCTCTCAGTACAGGGTGGTAAGTTCCTCTTCCTCTACGCCGTAAAGACGGCAGAATTCCCGCAGATCCTCCGGGGAGCGGATCAGAATTACATCAGCGAATCTGCCGGTGGCAAGGTCCTGAAACCCCGCCACTTTTTCCCCGGTACAGATGCTGGAGCGAATCACCGGCTTTTGGGCAGCTTTATCATAGGCGTGGGTTTGCAGCTTCTTTTTGAAAAACATACCGAACCCTCCTCACTGCTGGTCTGAATACCCTTATCCTATCCTTTGGATGATACACTGTCAATGTCTTTTCCTCCGGGAAGGATGGCACCAAAGCCGCAAATAAAATCAAGCCAAATTCCGGCAAGTTGCGTATAATGGGCTTAGAACCATGGGGAGGAAATGAAAATGGATCATGAATGGTGCAACAATGTCCAGAGGATCATAGAAAAAATCGACGCCTGTATTGCCAGCAAAAACGACGAGAGCCTGACCCTGTGTATTCTTGCGCAGGAATTCGGATACTCGCAATCCCATTTTTCCAGAAAGTTCAAAGAGATTTCGGGGATGCAGTTCCGCGATTATCTCCGGTATCGGAAACTGGCCTTTGCCCTGAAACAGCTGCGGGATACCCCGGCTCCTATTTTGGAGATCGCCCTGGATTACGGGTTTTCCTCCCACGAAGCCTTTACCCGCGCGTTCAAGGAGGCATACGGAATGACGCCCAGCGAGTACCGGCGCGATCCGGTTCCGGTGGCGCTGCGCACGATCATTAAACCCTTTGACTGCTATCTTTTGGAAAACGGAGGCGCCGATATGGAAAAAACGGCAGGGGAGATCAAGACCTATTTTGTCACCATCCCGGCGCATAAGTTTTTGCATATCAGAAATTACGAAAGTATCGGGTATTGGGATTTCTGGCAAAAACAGAGCCAAATTCCCGGCCAGGACTGCGAAACCATCTGCGGTCTGCTGGACAGCATACCGGGAAAACTGGACGACCTGGGTGGAAACGAAGCAAACAGCGGCAGCGGGCAGAACATGGCCTTTCTCAACGACCCCGCAGGCAGAATCTGCAGCTGGGGGATACCTCTTGCCGAATGCTACGGTGTGCGGCTGCCCTTTGATTACGACGGCGAAGTCCCGCCCCAGATGCTGCTGATGGACATTCCCGAAGGAGACTATATTGTTTTTGAACACGGCCCCTTTGACTATGAAACAGAGAACGGCGCCGTGGAGGAAAAAATCGAAAAAGCCATGAAGGACTTTGACTATTCCGCAACGGGATACCGGCTGGATACCACGCCGGGCAGGATCTTCTATTTCTACCACGATTGCAAACGGTTCTGGAAATATATCCGGCCGGTGCGGAAATAAGAAATCAGACAAGGAAAATTAAAACAGACAGGCCGCAGCTTAATGCTGCGGCCTGCTCTTCTATGCGCCTGTTTGATAAAGATTTTTTCAGCAAAAAACTCTCAGCCTGAGCTGAGAGCTTTTCTTGTGTTTGGACGTCAACAATGGATATCGCTGACCTCGCTTTTGCGTTATATCATACTTTGACACAGTTAGACCAACTTTAATAAGGGGTGACACAGTAATTTAGCTCGGCACCAGTTTTCTTAATTATGGGAAGCATTTCCTTGTCTTTGGTGCAATAAGGAACTCCATATCCACCTTTTCCAGCTGCAAGAATTCCAAATATATTGCTACGGTTGCTGACCATTAGCCTGACCGATCGCACCTCCAACACCTTACGGAAGCCCCGTATATCCCTGGTATTCTGCGGAATTAAGGGAAACGACTTACTGCTTATTTCTAAAACAGCAATCCAGTTCTGACGGCGCCAACCGTCAGAACCATCCGCAGTATCCTCAGCAAACTCATGTGCCGTAAAGTAATGCAAGAGAATTTGATAAGCGGCCGCCCTCTATTCCGTATTTTTCCTGAATCTGTTCAAAAAAGCTTGTTTGTGACGTAGCGTAATGAGATATACTATAAGCAGGAGGTACGATATGGATAAGCATAAAGCTATACCACAGGGCTATATGACAGTTGGCGAAGTCGCAAAGAAAATGGATGTTACTGTACGGACATTACAACATTACGATAGAGAAGGCTTGCTCTCTCCCTCAGCCATGAGTGAAGGGGGACGCAGGTTATATACGGATAAGGACATCGTTAAGCTTCATCAGATTTTGTCCCTCAAGCACTTGGGTTTTTCTCTGGACGATATAAAGAATCGGCTTATTCCTCTTGATACACCGGCTGAAATTGCTGCTGTTCTAACGGAACAGGCTGCCGCTGTCAAGCAAAAAATAGATAGCCTGTCCGAAACGCTGAGGGAACTGGAAGTATTGCGCGAGGAAGTTCTTCAAATGCAGTCTGTTGACTTCAAAAAATATGCTGATATTATTGTTAATTTGCAGATGAAAAACGATTTCTACTGGCTAATTAAGCATTTTGATGACCAGACCCTTGACCACATCCGCAGCCATTTTAATAAAGACAGCGGAAAGGCATTTATGGACACTTTCATGCAGCTTCAAGACGAAGCGATAAGACTTCAAAATGCAGGCGTTCCCGCAGACAGTGACGAGGGACAGAATTTTGCAAAAGCCTATTGGAATATG
>DXFO01000008.1 GCA_019114415.1 Candidatus Gemmiger faecavium
GAGCAGGTCATCCTGAACACCTGGTACGGCGGTGAGATGAAGAAGGGTATGTTCTCCATGATGAACTACTACCTGCCGCTGAAGGGCATTGCCTCCATGCACTGCTCCGCCAACACCGATATGAACGGCGAGAACACCGCCATCTTCTTCGGCCTGTCCGGCACCGGCAAGACCACCCTGTCCACCGATCCGAAGCGTCTGCTCATCGGCGATGACGAGCACGGCTGGGACGACAACGGCGTCTTCAACTTCGAGGGCGGCTGCTACGCCAAGGTCATCAACCTGGACAAGGATTCCGAGCCCGACATCTACAACGCCATCAAGCGCAACGCCCTGCTGGAGAACGTCACCCTGGACGAGAACGGCAAGATCGACTTTGACGACAAGAGCGTGACCGAGAACACCCGTGTGTCCTACCCCATCAATCACATCGAGAAGATCGTCCGCCCCGTCTCCGCTGCTCCTGCTGCGAAGAACGTCATCTTCCTGTCCGCTGACGCTTTCGGCGTTCTGCCCCCGGTCTCCATCCTGACCCCCGAGCAGACCGAGTACTACTTCCTGTCCGGTTTCACCGCCAAGCTGGCCGGCACCGAGCGCGGCATCACCGAGCCCACCCCGACCTTCTCCGCCTGCTTCGGCCAGGCCTTCCTGGAGCTGCATCCCACCAAGTACGCTGAGGAACTGGTCAAGAAGATGCAGAAGTCCGGCGCCAAGGCTTACCTGGTCAACACCGGCTGGAACGGCACCGGCAAGCGTATCTCCATCAAGGATACCCGCGGCATCATCGACGCCATCCTGGACGGCTCCATCCTGAAGGCTGATACCAAGACCATCCCCTACTTCAACTTCGAGGTTCCCACCTCTCTGCCCGGCGTCGATCCGAAGATCCTCGATCCTCGTGACACCTACGCCGACGCTTCCGAGTGGGATGCCAAGGCCAAGGATCTGGCTTCCCGTTTCCAGAAGAACTTCGTCAAGTACGAGAGCAACGAAGCCGGCAAGGCTCTGGTTTCCGCTGGCCCCCAGCTGTAACAAGCTCTGCGTACTGACGCTGTCAGCCGGATAAACAATCGCCCCGCCCTGTTGTTTTGACAGGACGGGGCTTTTTTATGTTATGCCCGTCATTGCGGCCCGGCAATGCGCGTGGTATACTGAAAAAGTGAGAATGAAAATCGGTCAGCAAAACGTGGAGCAAGAACAAGGCTGTTTTGATCGGACGGCATAAGATTCCCAAACGCCGGTCCTCTTTTTATAAAAGCCTTGCCGTTGCGGATCTTGCCGGATATTGCGGAGTGCTTTTGACCGTAGCCGTGCGGGGCAGGACCTGTATGCCCGCACAAAAGGAGGAGTTTCATGGATTGGTGGAAACTGGATGCACCGTCACGGCGGCGGTTTGCTCTGCTGGCGGCGGGCGGCCTTTTGTATGTACTGCCCATTTTGCTGGCCGACCGCTACTACCAGGATGATCTGGCGCGGTCCCTGTATGGCGCTACCGGCTGGGCGGGCGACGGCCGTCCCCTGACCGAATGGCTGATGGAGCTGCTGGCGGGGGGAAGTTCCACCATTGTGGATCTTTCTCCCCTGCCCATGCTGCTGGGATTGGCGGCGCTGGCTTATGCCATGACACTGTATGCCCGGCAGGCCTTCCCCGCTTTGCAAAACAGCGCGTTGGCAACATTGGCGCTGGGGTTTGTTTTGGCACATCCTTTTGCCATGGCGAACCTATCCTACAAATTCGACTGCCTGACCATGCTGCTGGCTCTGGCACTGTGCTTTTTGCTCTATGCCCTGCCCCGGAGTCTGGGCGGCCCCCGTCTTGCACTGGCCGGAGCAGTTGCCGCCCTGCTGGTCATGGGGCTGTATCAGCCTGCGTCGGGGATGTTTTTGGTGCTGGCCGGAATCTGGTTTGTGTTCTGGCTGGTAGACTGGCTGGGCAGCGGCGATCCTGTCCGCAGCCGTCTGGCTGATTTCTTTCCGGAGCTGTGGCGGCTGGGCGGTCTGGCCGCGGGCGCGCTTTTCTATCTGGTCGTTATCGCGCCTCAGTTTGTGGACAAGGAAGGCTGGCGGCAGGAAGCATCCCAGACCATTGGCGGCGAGAATCCCGTCGGCACGCTGGTGACAAACATTCTGAGCGCCGCCTACTATATCCGGGAGCGGATGCGGATGCTCCCCACCCTGTACCGGGTCGTCCTTGTGCTGGCTGTGGCGGGAGCCTTGCTGGCCGCAATGTGGCAGTTCTGGCGGCACAGTTCCGCCAAGCCCATCCGCAAGGTGCTGGGATGCATCGTGCTGGCCATCTCCCCTTTGGGCCTGCTGTTTGCCAGCTATATGCCCCTGGTCGTTTTGCAGAACATGGAGTGCTCGGCCCGGATGTTCCTGGCCTACGGCGGAACGCTGCTGTTCATCGGGCTTTTGTGGCTGCGGGCGCTGCCCCGCCGCCGGGTGGTTGCCGGCATCCTGCTGGGAGCCTGCCTGTTCTGCCAGACCTGCTATCTGTATGCTTACGGCACGGCTCTGAAAAGCCAGAAAGAATATGAGACCTATCTGGTGACGCAGATTGCTCATGACTGCGAGACCATCAACGGTGCGGGCAATTACAAGCAACTGAGCTTTGTGGGCTCGGCGCCCCGTCCCCGGGAAGTGCAGATGATCTGCGGCCAGTACCCGTTTTTCAGCGAACTGATCCAGCCCTGTTTCACCAACAGCACCTGGCTGGGCGGCGCCTGGGTATACCGGTACCTCCAGTACGATCTGGAGATCGTCGGGCTGACCGACGAGGACAATGCCGCCTGTACGGACGAGCATCTGCTGCTGCAAAACTCCCGCTATGCCTGCTATGAATCCGGCGAGAAAATTCTGGTTGCTTTCCGCTGAGAGGCAATTCCGATTACGGAGATAGCGGAACATATTTTGATGCGCGTTCCTTGTTCTTGCAGGGGTTCCGTGACACAGCCCCCGCGAATATTGCGCCATGGCAAAGGCACTTTTCCTCTGCCAAAAAAGAACCGTCCCGGACCTGTGGATACCACAAGTCCGGGGCGGTTCTTTTCTATTTTATCTGGTGTGGTCTGCCAGGAGCTTCAGTTCCTGCAAAAGGCGGTCCCTGTCATTGGGCAGCGTGCCGTCCATCACATCTTCCAGCAGTGTATGAAGAGCCTGCCCGACTTCCGGCCCGGGGCGGATTCCGGCGGCCAGTACATCGCCGCCGCCCACCTTGAGTCCCTGCAATGTGTAGCAGCCTGTCCGGGCCAGCGTGTGCATTCGCTTTTCAAAGCGTTCCACTTCCTGCTCCCGCGCTTGCACCGCAGGCTTTCTGGCGTGGGCTGCGAGGTCGGCCTGCTTGACCGCGCAAAGGCGCTCCAGCCAGGTCTCTCCATGCCTGGCCAGCAGGCGCAGGATCTCGGGGTCCTCCTGGGGCAGCGGACCGTCGTGCACCGCCACAAGGCTGCACACCTCCAGCCGCAATGCCGTAGGCGCCCGCAGGCTGCGCAAAATTTTATCCGCAAGCTGTGCGCCCCGCTGGTTATGTCCCGGGAAATGCGCCGCGCCGTCCGGGCCGACGGTACGGCAGAGCGGTTTTGCCATATCATGCAAAAGCATGGCCCAGCGCACGATCCGGGCGCTTTCCGGAGAGAGCGTTTTCCGAACCGCATCCACCGCACCGGCGGTATGACGCCAGACATCGTAGCAGTGCCAGCGGCCCGGCTGGGTACAGCCGATACAGGGCGCGATCTCCGGGATGGCTCCCGCCAAAATTTCCCCGTACTCCGCAAGGACACGCCCGGCCGCCGGGCCTGCCAGCAGACGGTCGATCTCGGTAAAAATGCGCTCCGGGGATACGTTCTGCACGCTGTCGCGCAGGCTGGCCGCTGCCCTGGCGGTGGCATCGTCAATGGTAAAGTCCAGCTGCGAGGCAAACCGGACTGCCCGCAGCACCCGCAAAGCATCCTCCGAAAAGCGGACGGTGGGGTCTCCCACGCAGCGGATACACCGGGCGGCAAGATCCTGCTGCCCGCCGAAGCAGTCCACCAAGCCCGCGGCAGGATGATAGGCCATGGCGTTGACGGTGAAATCCCTGCGGGCCAGGTCGCCCTCCACCCCCTGCACGAACTGCACGGTCCCGGGATGGCGGTGGTCAGCATAGGCGCCGTCCTGGCGGTAGGTGGTGATCTCATAGGTTTTGCCGTCACAGAGCACCGCTACCGTGCCGTGTTTCATGCCGGTCAGGATCTGGCGGAAATCCGAAAAGACCTGCCGCGTCTGTTCCGGAGACGCCGAAGTACAGATATCCCAGTCTCCGGGCGTAACTCCCAATAGGCTATCCCGGACGCAGCCGCCTACCACATAAGCGGAAAATCCCGCCGCCTCCAGCCGGTCAAGAATCCAGACCACCCGGGACGGCAGTGCCATCGTTGGCTGCGGCATGGTCATTCCCCGAACTTCCACTGTTCGTTCAGGTCTACCAGGCAGGCAACGCAGTCCCCTTCCTGGCGCAGGGCCTCGACCTTCTGGGCCGCTGCCTCGGCGTCAGGCATCCAGGTCACGAGGAAAAAGTTTTCCGCCGGCACGCCGTAATATACCCAGACGCCGTCCGCACGGACCAGGTCCTCCAAATGGTCCAGCTGTTCCCCGTCCACAAGGCCCTGGCCTTCCTCGGCGTAAATCATCTCGGGCTGGATCTGGATAGAGTTGATGACATTGATGCTGCTGGTGATGTAGGTGTCGCGGTCCGTGGACTGCTCACCCTCCCGCCAGGCGCTTGCAAAGGCTTTGATGAGCAGCTCCCGGACTTCCAGCATAGAATCTCCTGCAGTATACATAAAGGTTCCCCCTCTTATTTATTCCGTTTACCAGTATAGCACAAAACCGCCGCAATGCACACAGGAATACCTCCTTTGCGCCTCCGGCAGAGGATTCTGAGCCTTTCCGGCAGGATTTTTTCATTTTTTTCCCGTTTTGTATTGACCTTCCACCGACTGGAACAGGTATAATGAGGCCAAAGGAAAGGGAAAAATCCTCCGCAGGGCCCGCGTCAGGTACTATTTCCGGTTTTCTTTCAATTGGCGTACCGTCTCTTTCAGTTCCTCATACTCCTGCTGCTTGAGCCAGACGCGGTAAGCTGAGCAGGGAGCCAGCACGACCAGGCAGCCGATCATAACATAGCTGCAGACCTTGATAACCTCGGTATCGATGCCGCCGAGCAGGGAGACGCCCATGACTATGATCGCCAGGGTCCAGACTGTAAGGGCGATCACGCTGCCCCAAAAAGCAATTTTCTTCATCCGTCATTCCTCCCCGTTTTCGTATGCAATACCTGTTATCCGAATTATAGCACATCCATCTCCCGCGCGAAACTCTTTTGCAGGTGGAGCTTTCCCCGGAAAGGAGAATCCTTTATGAATATGAACATCAAACAGGCTGAAACACTAAGCGGCGTATCCCGCCGGAACATCCGGTTTTATGAACAGGCCGGGCTGCTCTGCCCCGAGCGCGACCCGGAAAACGATTACCGCACCTACACCGACGCAGACATCCGAACCTTAAAACTGATCCGCACCCTGCGCATGCTGGACATGCCGCTGGAGGATATCCGTTCGGTTTTGCAGGGCGGACTGACGCTGCCCGACGCCGCATCCCGCCAGGCAAAACGGCTGCAGGAGCAAAGCCGCAGGCTGGACGCCGCCATCCGGTTCTGCGGCGATCTGCAGCAGAAAGCCGCTGACGCCGCCACCCTGGACGTGGACGCCTGCCTGGCCCGGATGGAGGACGGTCCCGACCGGGGCTGGTTCACCGGCTGGCTGCAGGACTACCGCGCTATGGCCAAAGTGGAACATTTGCGCAGCTTTACCTTTACGCCGGATACCCCGGTGACCAATGCCGCACAGTTTTCCGACGCGCTGTTCGCCTATGCCCGGGAGCATAACCTGGACCTGGTCATCACCCGGGAGAGCATGAATCCCCAGTTCACCATCGGCGGCATTGAATACCGGGCCAACCGGTACTACTATCCCTTCCGGGGCATTCCCACGGCGCGCATCCGCTGCTTTGTATGCGACCCGGATTTTGCCGAGGCCGATGTTTTCCCCGGGCGGCTGCGCCTGCAAAAAGCGCTGCATTATCTGACCCCGGTCTTTGTCATGGCCACCGTTGCTCTGTTGTTCTTACTGCCCCGCGGTTTGCTGACGACCTGGTGGGGATTGCTGATTCTGGTTGTGCTGCTGGCCCTGGGCGTCAGCGGCGCCTGGTTCAACGCCCACATCTTTTACAACGACAAGGACAATCAATCCCACGACAGCTGAAGCAAACGCCCCCGCGCCTAAAAACGGCGCGGGGGCGTTTATGGTTTGGAGAAAAAGCGATCTCTTAATTGAACTTGAAGATCTTCTGCGCGATGCGGTAACCGCCCAGGCAGATCTTGCGGCCCACCGTGCCGGGCAGATCGCACAGGCCCGCCAGAGACCGGCGGCAGCGCTTGTACAGGCGCTGGTCACGATGACGCATATACGCCCACAGCATCTTTTTCTTTTCCAGAGCTTCGACGCTGCCGTCCATGGTCAGGAACACCATGGAGATGGTCATCATCATGAACAGGTAGTTGAACATATAGGCCTGCAGCCGCTTCTGCTCCGGCGGCAGGGCGTAGAGATCCACCGCATCGATCATGATCTTGGTGACACGAACCTGCTGGTCCACACGCTTGACCATGATCTTCTCGTTGACGCTCTGGTCCTCGCGGCCGATGAAATAGCGGTAAAGATCCAGGTCCATATAATACAGCGTCTGCACAAAGGGCAGCGGCTGATACACGAAGATATTATCCACGTAGAAGGTGTGCTTGGGCAGCTCAATGCCGCAGTCGCGCAGGATCTGGGTGCGGTAGATCACGCTGTGCATGAGAATGTTCTGGCTCGGGGGGAACTTGCCGCACTCCTGCCAGGTGAACACGCGGTCCTGGGGCATGATGCCCTTGTAGGAGATCACGTGACGGGTGTTGTCGCTCACATGCTCATAGACGTAGTTGCACAGCAGCAGGTCCACCGGCTTTTCCATGGCGGCAAACTCCCGCAGGCAGGCCATGGCCTTCTGCAGGGCGTCGGCATCCAGCCAGTCGTCCGAGTCGACGACCTTGAAATACATGCCCTGGGCATTGCGGATGCCCTGGTTGACGCCCTCACCGTGGCCGCCGTTCTCCTGATGGATAACGCGCACAATGTCGGGGTATTTTGCGGCGTACTCGTCCGCAATGCGGCCGGTATCGTCCTTGGAGCCGTCGTCCACCAGAATGATCTCGGCGTCCTCACCCGCGGGCAGCAGCGTCTCGATGCAGCGGTCCATATACTCCGCGGAATTGTAACACGGCACGGTAAAGGTGATCAGTTTCATAAAAATATTCCATCCTCTTTCTTATTTCGTCGTTGCGTCAGGCCTGCTGCTCGGCACACCAGTCGGTCCAGTTTTCCAGGGTGGTATCCGCGTTGCTGCGGACCTCCTGCCAGTGGGGACGGGTGTGTTCATCCAGCACGCCGATGGTGTAAAATCCGGCCGCCCGGGCAGTCTGCACCGCTACGGGAGAGTCCTCAAACACCATGATCTGCCCGGGGGCGGCCCCCAGCTTTTCCGCAGCCCGAAGGTAAACTTCCGGCTCCGCTTTTCCCTGGGGTGTCTCACAGGAGAGCGTGAAAGCAAACCGGTCCAGCACGCCAAACTTTTCAAGCGCGGCGTCAACGAGGGGCTTCTCGGTGCCGGAAGCCACACACAGAGTAACGCCCTTTGCCCGCATCAGGTCCAGTGCTTCCCGCACGCCCGGCTTGAGGGTCGCCGTGGTGCCGTAAGCATCGCGCGCCCGGTCACGGATCTGCTGTGCCAGTTCCTGCGGCGTGACCGGCAGATGGCACTGCTCCACAAAGTAAGCGGCGGCACCATCAATGGTCATCGTCATGGTATCGTCCCCCTGACGCGGGGTGTATACGGCGTTCCACTGGGCAAGCAGGTCCCGGGCGACGTCATCCCACATTCCGGATGAATCCAGCAGGGTCCCGTCCATGTCCAGGATCGCATACGGCAAAAGCTGCACGGTAATTTCCTCCTATCCTGCGGCTGTCAGGTCATACTGTTAAAAGCATACCTGTTTTTTGCCAAAAATACAAGAGGACGAAGGAATTTTACCGTGAGGCTCCTGCTTTTTCACGAATCCCCTTTTTGCTCTGCTCCCGGGCGGAAAAATAGGGTTACCGCCCACCGGCGAAAGCCCAGATTCATGAGCCGACAAAGCCGGCAAAGCGGCATCTTATTTTTTTGCCGATAGAAACAAAGAGGATGCTGAAAAAACATTCAGGCGCAGAGTTCGCGCCAGGCCTCCTCCATGGTATCTGCCGAGAACAGAAACTCCCCGGATGCATCGTATACTTCAATGTGTCCGCCGACATTAAGAAACTGATTCGTCATGGATTTGACCACCTTTCTTTCCTTTGATTGCAGTATACCAGAAAGAAAGGGTCATAAAGCGGACTTTTGCATTTTCGCACTCAATCAGAAGTCCCGTTACAAGGACTTTTCAGCCGCATTTTCAGCCTTGCGGGCCAGCGCACGGCACGCATGGAGATCAGGAGCCACAGGCACAAAATGTACCAGAGCATCGTATATTTCGGGCAGACATAGCCAAACAGGTTTCCCCACTCGGCACTGTAATCCCACACGCGGATCTTGAGCAGCTGCGTGCACAGTGCACCGCCGAACAGTTCCAGCGCACTGATGCCCGCAGCTCCGATGGCGGCCCCCAGCAAAACCGGAAGTCCCGGTCTTGCTCCCAGCCAGGCCAGGCAGCAAAAGCTGATGCCCCCGGCAAAAAACATGGTCCAGTGAGTCACGCCCCGCCAGGCCACTTCGGCGGCAAGGTAGGCAGCGCCGCCCATGACAAACAAAGAGATCTTTTCAAACCACCGCATTGCAGATTCTCCTAAAAATCAGAATTCGGCCTTTGCTGCACAGCCCCATACAAAGAAACCTTGCCGCGTGCGCTGCGGCTTTGTTTTGTATCGGAACTGTGCAAGGCCGTCTGCTTTATTGTGTGCCGTCTGCACCCAAAGTAACCAAATCGTAATTCATTTGGTTATTTTTTCCCGATGCATAAAAAGGGGCCGCCGGGGACACGAATGGTCCCGGCAGCCCGGTGTGTATTTGATCTTATTTGGACAGCCGCTTGAGCAGTTCGCTGCGGGTATCCCACAGTTTCTGGCTGAGGTCCACATAGTAGCGGTGGGGATTTTCAAAGCGCTTGACTTCGTCCCACAGGGTGTTGACCTGAGCCTTGCAGAATTTGCGGATGTCATCCAGATCCGGCGAGGTGTAGACCCGTTTGCCGTTCTGGTAGATGGGCGTGGACAGGCAGCGGGCCGTGCAGTTGACGTAGGTGCGTTCCTTCCAGGTCTCCACCGGGTCAAACAGCGTGATGCCGTTTTTGGTCTCCACCATCTCGTCCGCCATGGTGATAAGGTCGGCCATGGCCTTGCCGTCCTCATCGTAAATGCGCCATACCTTTTTCAGACAGGGAATGGTCATTTTCTCCGCCGTCTCGGACAGCTTCATTTTCGGCACATACTCGCCGGTGCGCTCGTCCTTGACTGCGGCCAGCTTATACACGCCGCCGAACACAGGGTCGCTCTTGGCGGTGATCATGTTCTCGCCAATGCCGAAACTGTCCACCCGCGCACCCTGCAGAATCAGGTCGCGGACCAGGTATTCATCCAGGCTGTTGGAGGCGCAGATGGTGCAGTCGGGATAACCGGCAGCGTCCAGCATTTTGCGGGCTTTCTTGGACAGGTAGGCAATATCGCCCGAGTCGATACGGATGCCCTTGGGACGCTTGCCCATGGGTTTGAGGACCTCGTCAAACACGCGGATGGCATCGGGGACGCCGTGGCGCAGCACATTGTAAGTATCCACCAGCAGCACGCAGGCATCGGGGTACATCTCGGCGTATTTTTTGAAGGCCTCATACTCATTGGGGAACATCTGGACCCAGCTGTGGGCCATGGTGCCGGAGGCAGGGATACCAAAGTCCCGGGCGGCCATAACGCAGGAAGTGGACCCGCAGCCGCCGATGTAAGCCGCACGGGCGCCGAAGTAGGCTGCGTCATATCCCTGGGCACGGCGGGCGCCGAATTCCATGACGGGACGGCCCTCCGCCGCACGGCAGATGCGGTTTGCCTTGGTGGCAATAAGGCACTGATGGTTGAACGTCACCAGCAGCAGCGTCTCCAGCAGCTGACACTCGATGGCAGGACCTTCCACCGTGACGATGGGTTCATGGGGGAAGATGGGAACGCCTTCCTCAATGGCCCAGATATTGCAGTGCAGTTCAAAGTTTGCCAGATAATTGAGGAACTGCTCATTGAACACGCCGGTGGAGCGCAGATAGGCAATGTCCTCCTCCGTAAAGGAAAGGTGGTCCACTGCATCCATGAACTGCTGCAAGCCCGCCATGATGGCATAGCCGCCCCCGTTGGGGACGCGGCGGAAAAACATATCGAACACTGCGATCTTATCCTGATAGCCCTCGTCCAGATAGCCTGCCGACATGGTCAGCTCATAGAAATCCGTCATGGTGGTCAGGTTGCGTTTGACATCCAGCATAATGATCAGCTCCCAGTTTTTTGATCCGCGGCACACCGCCGCAGACAGGAAACACACGGCCCTGTCAGCCCGGAATCTATCCGTCCTGCTGTCCGGCCGATACGACTTGGTAATGGCAGTGCCGTCACTTGCGGCGCTTGGGGCCGCGGTTGCCCTCGATCAGGATGGCGCAGACCCAGACAAAGGCATACACCGCCACAACGATCAGGGTCAGAATGACGACCACCTTGAAATAGGTGCCGGAGAAAAATTCTCCGACCTTAGTCAGCGTATACAAAACCTGATTGCGCGACACCGTACTGCCCGCAATAAGATCGACGGTACCCAGCTTTTCCCCGTTGATGGACAGGGTCACCGTTCCTACCACGTCCCCCTGTTCTATGGGTGCGGTGAGGTATTCCGGCAGTGAGAAGGTCTGCTCCGTCAATGCCGCGCCGCCGTCCGAGGGCAGCAGGGTCATCATGTCATCCGCCGGGTAGAGCATGACGGTATCCGTCTCGGTGGAATAACGGATGGGACGCTCGGTGATGGGACGGGTGGTGTCCAGGGCGGACTGGATGGTAAAGGTATCGAACACCCAGTCCATCAGGCTGCCCGTCTCGGTCAGAGCCGGGCGGGGGTCCACCGATTCATCGGCGGCGCTGTGCAGCACAACGCTGATGTAGGTCTCGCCGTTCTGGGTGTGCCAGCCGGCAAAGTTCTGCCAGCCCGCATTCAGGCTGCCGGTCTTGCCGCCCTGGTTATAGGAACGGTAATAGGTCGTGCCCTGGGTCAGCATTTTATTGGTGGAGAGAATGATATAAGGTTCCGTATGCTGGGTATTGGCAGGCATCCAGTAGCTTGCCGTGCCTGCGGCTTCCACAAAAGCGTCGTACTGGATCAGTGCCCGCAAAATCAGGTAGGCGTCCCGGGCCGTGGTGATGTTGCCTGCGTCCAGACCGCAGGGATCGGTAAACACCGTACCGGTGCAGCCCAGGGCTTTTGCCTCCTCGTTCATCATGGCAACGAAATTTTCTACCGTTCCGCCCATATAAAAGGCCACGATGTAGGCGGCCTCGTTGCCGGAGGGCAGTTCCATGCCATACAGAAGGTTGCGCAGAGTGACCGACTCTCCCGGCCGGATATCCGCCAGCGAAGCGCCGGTACCATACAAAATGTCGTCAATGGTGCGGGGCATTTCCACCGTGATGGTGTCCAGCTGGTCCTGATAGGTTTTGAGCATGAGCAGCATGGTCATCATCTTGGTCAAACTGGCGGCCGTCAGCTGGGTATCGCTGTTTTTCTGGTAGACCACGATGTTGGTGTCCAGGTTGACAATGTAGGCAGCCTCTGCGGTGGGCTCAAAGTCCGGGGCATACCCCTGCATGGCCGAGGCAGGCAACGCCAGAGTGACTGCGATCACAAGCACGGCAAGGATGCCGGCAAAACGTTTTTTCATAAGCAGGCTTGTTCCTTTTTGCGTTTGGCGGTCATCTTGCCGCCGGGATAAACGATATGAACAGTATACCAAAAATTCCCCGCCGAGAAAAGGGCGAATGTGACAACGGGAGGCCCTGGTTCAGTTCATGGCCCCGGCCGAGGAGAACAGACGTTCCACCTCGTCCGCAAGGAGGTGGTGTTCCGGTGCGGCAAGGTTGGGGTCCGCGGCCAGCAGCGCCTTGGCTTCCTCCTGCGCCACATGCAGAGTACGGGTGTCCTGCACCAGGTCCGCCACATGCAGGGTGGGCAGGCCGTGCTGGGCTTCCCCGAAGAAATCACCGGGACCGCGGGTCTCCAGGTCATACTTGGCAATTTCAAACCCATTTTGGGTGTGGCACAGGAAGCTGAGGCGTTCCCGCACCGTCTTGCCCTCATTGTCCGAAATGAGGATGCAGCAGGAGTCGGCGCTTCCCCGTCCTACCCGGCCCCGCAGCTGATGCAGGGCGGACAGGCCGAAGCGCTCGGCGTTTTCGATCACCATGACCGTAGCATTGGGGACATCCACACCGACCTCAATGACGGTGGTGGAAACCAGCACGTCCAGCTCTCCGGATTTGAAGGCCGACATGACGGCGTCTTTCTCCTTGGATTTGAGTTTGCCATGGAGAAGTCCCACCCTGCGTCCGGGCAGCAGCGGGCAGGCGGTCTGTTCATAGTAGGTGGTGACTGCCTGGATCCCGGCATCCATTTCATTCTGCTCGATGGCCGGGCAGACGATATAAACCTGATGCCCTGCGGCGATCTGTTTTTCCAGAAAGCCGTACATATCCCGACGCTTGCGGCCGGTGATGAACCAGGTTTTGATGGGCTTGCGGCCGGGAGGGAGTTCATCCAGAATGGAGATATCCAGGTCACCGTACAGAAGCAATCCCAAAGTGCGCGGGATGGGGGTTGCACTCATGACCAGCAGATGCGGGCTTTTGGCCTTGCCTGCCAGCAATCCCCGCTGCCGCACGCCAAAGCGATGCTGCTCGTCCACAATGGCCAGGCCCAGGTTCTTGAACTGCACCGAGTCGGTGAGCACCGCATGGGTCCCCACCACCAGCCCTGCGCGGCCGTCCGCAATGGCGGAGAGGGCCACCCGGCGTTCGGCAGCTTTCATGCCGCCCACCAGCAGCGTAACATTGACGCCAAAGGGTTCCAGGCGGTCGGCCAGGGTGGCGGCATGCTGGCGGGCCAGCAGTTCGGTGGGGGCAAGCATGGCGCTCTGCCAGCCGTTTTGGGCCGCGTGCCAGATGGCTGCCGCCGCCACCAGTGTCTTGCCGCTGCCTACGTCGCCCTGAAGCAGGCGGTTCATGGGGACCTGCCCGCAAAGGTCGGCGCAGATCTCGTTGCTGGCGCGGCGCTGGGCTCCGGTGGGAGCATACGGCAGGCTGCGCCAGAATGGCTCCAGATCCACCGGGTGCATGGGGGCGCCGGTCTTTTCCCGGCCATGGCCCCGCATGAGAAAAATACCCAGCTGGAGGATATACAGCTCTTCAAAAATCAGGCGGCGGCGGGCTGCGTCGGCTTCTTTCTCGGAATGGGGGGCATGGATGCCCCGCACCGCCACAGCCCGGGAGGGCATACGGTAACGGGTCAGCAGCACCGGCGGCAGCGGGTCCTCCAGGTCATCCGCAGCACTGAGGGCAGCCTCCACGCAGCGGGCAATGCGCCCGCTGGGCAGGCCCTCGGTGCTGGGATAGACCGGTACCAGAGGACCGGCTTCTACCTGTGCCTGGGTTCGGACATTGGGATGCAGCATTTCCCGGTGGGTCAGCGTGCCGCCTACCCGGCCTTCAAAGTAATAGCTCTGCCCGATCACCAGGTTTTCGGCGGCATAGGCAGCGTTGAACCAGGACAGGGTCAGCGTGCCGCTGTCGTCCGCCGCCAGCACCCGGTAGAGCGTGCGCCCGCCACGGATGCGCCGGGCAGGTTCCTTTTGCAGCACCTCCGCCCGGACACAGCAGTCCACGTCATAGGGGGCCTCGGCTACCGTGTAGGGCCGGGTGTAGTCGATATAGCGCCGGGGGTAATGGAGAAGCAGGTCCCGCACCGTGCGGATGCCCAGCTTTTCAAACTTTTTGGAAAATGCGGGGCCGACCCCTTTCAAGTATTGGATGCTGCCGTCCAGCGCAGGCATGGCGGGACCTCCTTTCTGTTGAGATGGTCCGGGATACGGGATGCAAGCGGCACTCCCCTGCCCCGGATTGAGAAAAAAGGACGAACCGGGATGCCGTATCAAAGCGGCTCTCCAAACAGATTCGTCCTTTTTGTGTTCATGCGGAAATGATTACTCCACCGAGATCATATAGTAGTAGACCGGCTGGCCGCCGCTGATGTGGCTGACCTCAATGTTGCCGCCGCACTTGGAGCGCACCAGATCGGTGGTCTTTTCGGCATCGGCGTCGCTGATCTCGCAGCCGGAAATGACCGTGATGAACTGGGTGTCCTTCTTCTTCATGGAGCGGGCCAGACGATAGGTCATCTTGGTGATGTCGTTGCCGGTGGCCACGATCTTACCGTTTTCCAGGGCCATGATCTCGCCCTTCTTGATGGTCTTGCCGTCGAACTCGCTGTCGCGGGCAGCGTAGGTGATCAGACCGGTGGCCACATGGTCCGCGGCAGCCATCATATTGATGGCGTTCTCGTCCGCGGAGGTACCGGGATCAAAGTTCAGCATGGCGGTCATGCCCTGGGGCACCGTGCGGGTGGGCAGGACGATGACCTTGCGGTCAGCCAGTTTCTGGGCCTGCTCCGCTGCCATGATGATGTTCTTATTGTTGGGCAGCACAAAAACAGTCTTGGCGGGAACGCTCTGGATGGCAGCCAGGATATCCTCGGTGGCCGGGTTCATGGTCTGGCCGCCGGAAACCACAGCCTCAACGCCCAGGTCGGTAAAGACGCTCTTGAGGCCCTCACCGGCAGCAACGGCCACAAAGCCGTACTCCTGGTCGGGATCGACCGCGGCGTAGACAAACTCGTCGGCGCTGCCTGCGGCGGCGCGCTCCTCGGCCTCCGCCTGCTTCTCCAGGCTCTTGCCCTGCTTCTGGCGGGCCAGGAACTGCTCGTGCATGTTCTCGATCTTGAAGTCGGTCAGGTAGCCGTACTTGATGGCCTCGCTCAGCATCATGCCGGGATCGGAGGTATGGACATGGCAGTTGGCCACATCGTCGTCCTCGATGACAACGACGGAGTCACCGTTGGACTCCAGGAAGGCACGCAGGCGGGTGACGCTGGCGCCCTCGTCCTTGTGCAGCAGGAACTGGGTGCAGTAGCCGTTTTTGATGTCCTCGACCTTCATCAGGTCGTCGGCAAAGACGCCCTTGCCGGCAGCATTGCTGGAAACCTTGGGCTTGGCTGCGACTTCAACGCTCTGGATGACCTCTCCGCCGTCAAAGACCTGCTTCATGCCTTCAAACACCAGCATGATGCCCTGGCCGCCGGCGTCCACGACACCGGCCTTCTTGAGGACGGGCAGCCGGTTGGGGGTATCGTCCAGCGCTTTCTGGCCGGCAGCGATGACCTCATCCCACAGGGCGGGAACTTCGGTCTGGGTGCTTGCGGCGGCAGCTTCGGCAGCCAGGCGGGTAACGGTCAGGATGGTGCCCTCGGTGGGCTTCATGACAGCCTTGTAAGCGGCGTCAACGCCCATCTGCAGAGCGCTGGCCACATCGGACGCATCGGCGTTGGTCTTGTCTTTCAGCGCCTTGGAGAAGCCGCGGAACAGCAGGCTGGTGATAACACCGGAGTTGCCGCGGGCGCCGCGCAGCATGGCGGATGCCGCGCACTTGCTGGCCTCGGCCACGGTGCAGTCATCGGGCAGGTTCTCCAGCTCACGGCAGGCGGCGCCGATGGTCATGCTCATATTGGTGCCGGTATCGCCGTCAGGTACGGGGAAAACGTTCAGTTCGTCCACGCGGGTGCGCTGGTTGGAAATGTTGTTGGCGCCGGAAATCATTGCGTCACGCAGGGTCTTGCCAGTAATCATGTAATAAACACCTCGTTGTTTGACTTTTACGATCAGATGCGCACAAGCGGTCAGCCGGAGACGATGTCATCCACATAGACATCCACGCGGGCAACCTTCAGCCCGGTGGCATGCTCGACTTCATCGCGCACACGGTGCGTAATGCTTTGGGTAATGGAGGCAATGTTCAGGCCATACCCGACCGTGATATGCAGCGCGATGCAAAGAGCGCCGTTTTCCTCCTCCACCGTGACACCCTGCTGCGGCAGGCTACCGTGACGCAATGCCGAACGCACTGTGCCGGACGCGGTGTTCTGGCCCATGGCGGCAATACCGTAACAATTTTTTGCGGCCTGCGCGACCAGGCCCGAGAAATATTCGTTGGTCAGTGAAATGCTCCCATAGGGGTTGACCTTGGTGATCATCGCCGATCCTCCTTACTATATGCAATCCACGCAAAGGCCCACTACGGGACATTTGCCTGTATAATCAGGTTTATTATACACCATCCCGTGTCATTTGAACAGTAGTATTTTTGCAGTTTCGTACCATTTACCCGCAGAAATTGTCTCCCCTTTTTCGTCAGGTTTTGCAGGGGCAGATTTTACAATCCATTCACAAAGTTCCCACGGCAGGCGCGTATACTTAAATTGAACGGATCGGAAGGCAAGCACGATCCACCCTCCCGGGGCCATGTCCGGCATATGTCTGACGCCTACCCCAGCGTAATTCACATGCCGGACTTCCGCCGCCGGCATCGGCATTTCAGCCGGTCGCCCCGTCCAAAAGTATCGGTACAATGTTCTTTATTGATATGTCATCCGGTGTATTGACGGTGCGGAGCTATCGCAAAGATATGGCCCCGGGCGGGAATTGCTTCGTCACACAGCACTTTTTCCAAACAACGAACAAAGGAGACAACTGCATTATGAACCTACTGTTCTTCCTCACCCCCAAGCAGGACGTACTCTTCGTTTACGAGGACTTTACCCTCCGTCAGGCGCTGGAAAAATGGTCCAACCAGCGGCTCGCCACCATTCCGGTGCTGCGCCGCAACGGACAGTATATCGGGACCATCAGCGAGGGCGATCTTTTGTGGGGAATCAAGAACATTCACGGTCTGGATCTGGACGCCAGTGAAGATATCCCCATTTCCAGTTTCCCCCGTCGCCGCAATTACAAGGCGGTCCCCGTGACCACCGACATGCGGACCCTGGTGGAAGCTACCGTGGATCAGAACTTCGTTCCCGTCGTGGATGGCCGGAACGTTTTTATCGGTATCGTTCCCCGTACCGCCATCATCAAGTACATGCTGCGGCGGATGGATACCACCTCCGAAACGACACAGATCTCCACCCGCGCCATCAAGAAGAAACTTATGCAGACACATTCCTGACTTCTGCCGTTAAAAACCCCGCTCCGGCTGCCGTTTGGCCGGGGCGGGGCTGCTTTTTTATATAACGTGATTGGGGCATGAGGGTGATTTTTCCGTTAGGCAAGGTCGGAACCTAATTCCGGGGGTGTCTCCCCTCCCGGCTATGCGAAACCTCCGGCAAATCATGCAGCATTGTGCGGGCTTCAAAAAAGGTCGGAAAGTTCCCTGCTCCTATCAGAAAAACTGCATAAAATACAAAAAGCCCGCTGCGGGGCAAAAAATCCTCGCAGCGGGCTTTGCAGTGCAATATCGAAGTTGAAATTACTTCAGCTCGACCTTGGCGCCGACTTCTTCCAGCTTCTTCTGGATGTCCTCAGCGTCAGCCTTGGAAGCGTTCTCCTTCAGCTTGGCGTTCGGGGTCTCAACCAGCTTCTTGGCCTCCATCAGGGAAGCGCCGGTCAGCTCCTTAACGGTCTTGATGACCTGCATCTTGTTGGCGCCGACATCAGCCAGGATGACGTCGAACTCAGTCTTCTCCTCCTCAGCGGGAGCAGCAGCAGCGCCGGCAGCGGCGGGAGCAGCAGCGGCAACAGCGGAAACGCCGAACTCCTCGCAGATGGTGTCAACGAGCTCTTTCAGCTCAAGAACAGTCATAGTCTTGACAGACTCGACAATGGCAGTGATCTTCTCAGAAGCCATGATAGTTACCTCCATAAGTTTTTTATTTCGATCATTTTAGATCAAATTTGTGGGGTCGCCGGCCGTTATGCAGCCGACATTACGCAGCTGTTACGCAGCGGGAGTCTCCTCCTGCTTGTCGGCAACAGCCTGCAGGGCAACAGCCAGACCGCCGATGATCCCGGACAGGGAACCGGCCAGCATGGACAGCAGACCTTCGCGGTTGGGCATGGTGGACAGGCTGCGAACACCTGCGGCGTCCATGACCTGACCGTCGCAGAAACCGCCCTTGACGGTGAAACGCTTGCTCTTGTCAGCGTCGGCGAACTTGCACAGGATACGAGCCGCGGCGGCGGGATCCTCCGGAGAGATCGCGATAGCGGTGTCACCCTTGAAGCACTCGGACAGAGCCTCGTACTGGGTGCCCTTGACGGCGAGACGGAGCATGGTGTTCTTGACGACGGTGTACTCGACACCGGCCTCACGCAGTTCCTTACGCAGTTTGGTATCGTCAGCAACGCTGATGCCGTTGTAGGAAACGACAACGCCGGCCATCGCGCTGGACAGCTTCTCGTTGAGCTCCTTGACATAAGCCTGCTTGGCAGCCAAAATCTTCTTGCTGGGCATTTTTCATTCACCTCATTTCATTTGTGGGATCAAAAAAGCCTCTTGCCCGGACTTGCCGGGAAAGAGGCTGAAAATCGCATGAAAGCAAACGCCACGTTTCTCGGCAGGCAGAGCGAAACCCTTTATGCTGAAATCAGCACCTGCTGTCTTAAAAACAGCTTAATTATAATACCGCACAAACGCGGGTTTGTCAAGCATTTTTTAATCAGACACCGTACTTCAGGGTGTTGACGCGAACGCCGGGGCCCATGGTGGTAGCCACGGTAGCGCTCTTGAAGTACTGGCCCTTGGCAGCCGCGGGCTTAGCCTTGGCAATAGCCTCCAGAACGGTATCCAGGTTGGTCATCAGCTTGTCGGCGCCGAAAGAAGCCTTGCCGATGGGCACATGGATGATGTTCTGCTTGTCGAGACGGTACTCGATCTTACCGGCCTTAGCCTCGGTGACGGCACGGCCGACATCGGGGGTAACGGTACCTGCCTTGGGGTTGGGCATCAGGCCACGGGGTCCGAGGATCTTACCCAGACGGCCAACACGACCCATCATGTCCGGGGTGGTGACCAGGACGTCGAAGTCCAGGTAGCCGCCCTGGATCTTGGCGATCAGATCATCATCGCCAACTTCCTGAGCGCCGGCAGCCTCAGCAGCCTTGGCAGCGTCGCCTTTGCAGATGGCAACAACGCGGACGTTCTTGCCGGTGCCGTTGGGCAGGACAACAGCGCCGCGGACCTGCTGGTCAGCATGGCGGCTGTCAACGCCCAGGCGGACGTGCAGCTCAACGGTCTCGTCGAACTTGGCTTTCGCGGTCTGGCAGCAGAGGGACAGCGCCTCCTGCGGGTCGTAAACTTTGGTACGGTCGATCAGCTTGGCGCTTTCGGCATATTTCTTACCGTGATTCATTACTCATTCCTCCTGTGTGGTGGTTATCGGATCAATTCCTCCCACGTATTTGCGCGCAGTCATGCAGGGCTTATTCCTCGACGGTAACGCCCATGCTGCGGCAGGTGCCCTTGATCATGCTGACGGCGCTTTCCAGGCTGGAAGCGTTCAGGTCGGGCATCTTCTGCTTGGCGATCTCCTCGGCCTGAGCCAGGGTGATGGAGCCGACCTTGTTCTTGTTCGGCGCGCCGGAAGCAGTCTCGATGCCGGCGGCCTTCTTGATCAGGACCGGGGCCGGCGGAGTCTTGGTGATGAAGCTGAAGGAGCGGTCAGCGTAAACGGTGATGACGACGGGGATGATGTAGCCCATCTGATTCTTGGTACGCTCGTTGAACTCCTTGGTGAACGCCATGATGTTGACGCCCTTCTGGCCCAGAGCGGGGCCGACGGGCGGTGCCGGAGTCGCCTTGCCGGCAGGGATCTGCAGCTTAATGTAGCCAGTGATTTTCTGTGCCATACTATTTGCACCTCCAAAATTTGTGGTGAGTTGCGGTCCGCGGCGCGGACCTCCCACGAGTACGCGCAGGCGCGCACTCTATAAAAACCGCGTGCGGTCTTTACCGGAAAACGTATCTGCCGCCACCCTGGCGGCGGGGATCAGCCTTGCACGAAAATGTGCAGGTCACAGCAGCTTGACCTGGGAAAGCTCCAGTTCTGCCGGAGTTTCACGGCCAAACATCGAGATCTTGACGCGGACCTTGCGGGCGCTGGTGTCGATTGCTTCGACCACGCCGACAGATCCCGCCATGGGGCCGCCGGTCAGTTCCACCGTGTCGCCAACCTCGTAGTCGACGCGCGGACCGGAAACGATCTCGACACCCAGCTTTGCGACCTCTTCATCGGTCAGGGGCTCCGGCTTGGAAGCCGGGCCGACAAAACCGGTGCAGCCGCGCGTGTTGCGCACGATGTACCAGGTATTGTCATTCATGACCATTTTGACAAAGACATAACCCGGATAGATCTTGCGCTGGACTTCTTTTTCGCCGATTTTATTCTCGTTCTTGTCCAGCTTGTCCTCGATCACGGTCTCAGTCGGGACCTTGACGTCGCAGATCAGATCCTGCAGACGGCGGTTTTCCACCATCGTCATCAGGTCCTGGGCCACCTTGTTTTCGTAGCCGGAATAGGTATGCACAACATACCAGTAAGCCTGTTCAGCCATGAATCATGCCTCCAAGTCGTCAGGCGCCGATCATCAGCTGGATGACGCCGCCGAAAATCAGGTCCAGCAGAACCAGCACCACCGCGGCGATCAGCACGACGACCAAAACGGTGATGGTGTTGGTGCGAACCTGCTTTTTGCTGGGCCAAACGACCTTTTTCAGCTCGCTCTTGGTGTCCTTGAAGTACTTACCGATGCGGCTGAAAAAGTTCTTGACCTTGGTGAAGATAGAAGTCTTCTTTTTCCCGTCGGTCTTTTTGTCAGCCTTCTTGTCGGCCTGTTCGGCCTTGGCGGCTGCCCCTGTTGCAGCTTTCTTATCAGCCATTTTCAAGCTCCGCCTTTCCTTACTTCGTCTCGCGATGGACGGTATGCTTCTTGCAGAAACGGCAATACTTCTTCATCTCGATACGGTCAGGGTTGTTCTTCTTGTTCTTGGTCTTGTTATAGTTGCGCTGTTTGCATTCCGTGCAGGCAAGAGTGATTTTGACAGTCATGTTTCGGCACCTCCAATTAACGGTTTATAAAGCCTCCCTCGTGCTTGCGGTCGCACCCAAAAAAGGGCACAAAAAAATAGCCCCGCAAAAGAGGTAGTATCATAATACCATAGTTATCCCCTGTCGTCAAGAGGGTTCGCCAACGATATTTATGATATTCTTTGCATTCGAGCGCTTTATATGGTACACAAAAAGCCCGCCGTCTGTCAAGTCCTAGACCTGACGGGACGGCGGGCGGGTTTCGTAGCGGAAAATCAGGGCTGCGGCTGGAGCGGGACATCAATTTCCTGCGCCAGGGTAAAGCTGTAGATAGTCAGTTTGGTCACCGGCACCTTCAGGCGCAGAGCAAAGGCGCGGCGGTAAAGCCGCAGCTGCTCCCCGTAGGAATCCAGGTAATACTGGGGATCGGACTGGCGGTCGGTCTTATAGTCCAGGATCTCAGCATGATCGTCAAACACCAGCACCAGGTCGGCGATACCCTGTACCAGCACCTGCGCCGTGTCCGGAGCTCCGGGGGTGATCTCTCCTGCCGGCAATGCCGTGATGAACGGCTCCTCCCGCAGGATCTGTTTTGCGGTGCGCACCCGGCGCCAGGCCGGACTTTCAAAGAAAGTACGCACCGTATCCAGGTCAAGCACCTTGGCCAAAGCCGGGTCCAGCAGCTGCAGGTCGGTCTGGCGGCGGACTTCGGCGTCCAGGTCGGACAGGTCCCGGTCAAAAGGCACGCTCTGCATGAACGCATGGATGGCGGTGCCGCGCTCAGCACCCGTCATGCCGCTTTTCTGCATAAAGGCCGGGCGCTGCAAGACCGTCTCCCCTGCCGCATGGGTCACCGCGCTGACGCTGACCTTGACCGGCACCTGCCGCAGGGCCTCGTCGGGGCTGCGCCAGGCAAACCCCTGGATCAAATCATTCCGGAGCTGTTCATCCGGCCCCGGCATTTCCTCGGGGGCAGGTTCCGGGACAGGCTCGGGGGGCTGTTCCAGGCGGATGGGCAAGGGAACGGCGGATGCGTCCTGAGCGGGCAGCAGATCGGTGCGTGCCCAGAGGACATCGCTGTCCGGATGGCGCAGCGCTGCCGTCAAAAGCCACCCCGACCAGGCCTGGAAGTCACAGAGGGCTTCCGGCGTGAGCATCCCCGCCGCCGCATACAGCGCCGGGGTCTTGAGTTCGCTGTCGGTGGATTTGAGCGGCACCGTAATGAACAGTGCATCCTGGGCACGGGTGAGCGCCACATACAAAACGCGCATTTCCTCGCTGAGGGATTCCTCCTTGACCTGCTGCACCAGGGCGGCGTGGGCCAACGTCTTGTACCGCTTTGCCTGATTGCCAGCCCGCAGGGTCAGACCGACACCCAGTTCCCGGTGGAACAGCACCGGGCGCATGATGTCGGAATTATTGAATTTGTGGGAGGTGTTCGCCACAAAAACGATGGGGAATTCCAGTCCCTTGGAGCGGTGCACCGTCATGATGGAAACGCAGCCGGGGCGGGACTGCCCTGCCCCGGACTGGGTCAGGCCGCCGTTCTGACGTGCGGCACGCATGGCCCGGACAAGGGCGGCAAGCCCTGCCCTGCCCGCGCCCGAGGCCCAGCCCGCGAAAGCGCGCAGGTCATCCCGGCAGCGTGCGCCGTCGGGCATGGCTCCCGCGGCGGCAAGGTAACCGGTGCGGGCAAACAGCTCCTCGATGAGGGCATCCACAGGCAGAGTCCGCGCCAGGCGGCGGAACACCGCCAGCTGTTCGGCAAAGGCGCGGAACTTTTCCTCCTTGCTTGTCAGCACGGCGCCGTACAGGCTGCCGCCGGGCAGTTCCTGACGCAGGTGGACCAGGTCGTCGGGAGTAAAGGGAAAGATAGGGCTGAGCAGCACCGCCGAAAGGGCCACATCCTGGGCCGGGTTGTCGATGACTTCCAAAAGGGCCGCAAAGGGACGCACATGGGGAGCGCCCAGCAGATCGGCGGCGGTATCCGCAAAGACGGGGATGCCCTGCGCCCGCAAGGCGGCCTCATAGACCGGGAAGTCTCCTCGGCCGCGGAGCAGGATACAAAAATCGCCGTAGTCACAGGGGCGGGTGGCGTCACCGTCACGCACCGGGAAGGCATCCTCTTTTAATTGACGGATGCGCCCGGCCACAGCGCGGGCATCGGCGGCAGCGTCGGCGCCGTCCACCACGGTAAGTTCGCAGTACCCCTTATATTCGGTATCGCGGCCCACCACAAGGCGCTGGCCGTCGCCGTAATCCACACCGCCAAGCCCGGCCGAGAAAATGTGTTCAAAGAAATAGTTGACGCCGGCGATCACGCCCGGCGCGCTGCGGAAGTTGGCATCCAGGGCGATGGTCGCCGGACCGGAAGTCACCGGCCAGGCAGGCCAGGCCCTCTGCTTTTCAATAAACACCGAGGGCTCCGCCTGACGGAATCGGTAGATGCTCTGCTTGATGTCCCCCACAAAGAACAGGTTGGAGGCGTCAGGTTTTGCCAGGGCATAGTAGATGGCGTCCTGCAGGGCGTTGGTGTCCTGGTACTCATCCACCAGCACATAGGAATACTGGGCCGAGACGGTAGCACACAGAGGCGTGCGGCTGCCGTCAGGGGTTTTGAGCAGATCGAGGGTCAGATGCTCATAGTCGGCGTAGTCGAGAAGTTTCTCCGCCACTTTGGCGTCAAAATAGGCCGTGGAGAACCGGGAGACCGCCCGCCCCAGAGCAGCCACCAGCGGTGCGGCGGCTGCACGGTCGGAGGCAAACTCCGCCCCGGTACAGAGCAGCAGGTCGGTGCGCAGCTGATCGATGCGCTTTTTGGCACGGGTGCGCAGTTCCGCCGCTGCGCTGGCGTAGGGATTGGCGTCCCGGCCGCCCTTGACCCGTCCTGCGGCGGGCCACTTGCCCATGTCCGACGCCGCGCCCACGGCGGCCTCCCAGTCACCGCTGCGGAGTTTGTCCTCCAGCAGGGCAAGGCGGGTGTCGTCGTCCTCCAGCACCACGGTAAAGGCCTGGGCGGCGGCATCGTCCAGCGCAGCCCGGCTGCGGGCGGCGGAGATCAGGCAGCGGGCGCTTGCCACCCGGGCCAGGGCCGCCGAGAGCAGCGTCTTGCCCCATGCCGTTTCCTGAGGCGGGGCGTCGGTCTGCCACATGGCGACGAAGTTTTCCTGCGCCTGCTGGGGGTAGGGCAATGTGCGGATAAAATCGTGGAGGGCAAGCACCGTCCGGCCCGCCGTGTCGTCGGTGCGGCCCCGGTCATACATATCGGCAAAGGCGCGGAAGTCGGGGTCCTTGTAGGCTTCCTCCAGCGTGTCGGCCAGGACCTCCTGCCGGATGCGGAAAAGGTCGGCGTCGTCGGCGGTGATGAAGTCGGGCGGGATGTCCAGCGAGGAAAAATGCTGCTGTACAAACCGCAGGCAGAAAGCATCCACCGTGCCGATGGACGCCCGCTGCAGCCGCATCTGCTGGCGGCGCAGGCGCAGGTCCTCGGGATGGGCGCGGACTTCCTTGCCCAGGCGCTCGGTGATGTCGGCGCGCAGCTTGGCCGCCGCCGCATTGGTGAAGGTCATGATAAGGAGGCTGTCGGCTTCCACGGGGGTGTCGGGGTCGGTGATCAGGCCGACCACCCGCTCCACCAGTACGCGGGTCTTGCCGGAACCCGCCGCCGCGCTGACAAGCAGACTGCCGCCCCGGGCCGAGATGGCCGCCTGCTGGGCAGGGGTAAACTGAATCTTTTTCGGTGCGGCATCAGCCATGCTTTGCGCCTCCTTTCTTTTGTCTGGTTTTGACTTTCCCGGTTTCGTCGGGACGCTGCACTTCAAAGGGGTCGCTGTCAATCAGGGCGGCGCGCTCCCCTTCCCCGTCGGCGTGACGGCAGACGGCGCGGTAATCACACCAGACGCAGGGGGTGGCGCTGCCGGGGCAGAGAGGTTCGGCTGCGATCCTGCCCGCATAAAGGTTGTCCGCCATGCGCAGCAGCAGGTCATCCAGATGGTCCCGGATACGGCCCAGCTTTTCGGCGTCGGCCAGGCGGGCGCGGGAGGCCGCCGAGACCTTGCCGCTGCTGGCCAGATAGGTCAGCGGCGAGTAGGAACCGGTGCCCTTGGTATCCATGGCACGGTAGACGCTCTCTTCGTCGAGAAGGAGGCCTTCCATGGGGTAGTCCTGAGGGGCGTTGTCCTCGCCGTCCGGACGGGGCTGGGTCTTGGGCGGCGGGTCGGCCATGAGGTACTCTACCCCCGCGGCACGCAGTTCGCCCTCTTTGTGTCCGCCCAGCTGTTCGGCCAGGGCGGAACCGTTGCGTTCCAGCGTAAACAGGTACATGAGCATCTGGCAGTCCAGACCGTAATAGACCTCCCGCAGGTCAAACTTTTTGGTGCCGGTCTTGTAGTCCACTACCCGGAGATAAGTAGTCTCCCCCAGGGTCATGGCATCCACACGGTCCACAGTCCCCACCACCCGCACCGTGTGGCCCTTTTCATCCGACAGTTCCACCGGCGGCACGCTTGGTGCGTCGGGGTCGTCCGGGTCGGGGCGGTCATCGATGCGCAGCTCAAAGGCCACCGGGTGAAATCCCGACTGGCGCATATCCCGCTGCATGAAGGCCAGCAGATTCTTGAGGTTGCGGGCGATGCGCTCGATGAGATATTGCATCCGCACCCCTGCGCCGGGGAGGTTTGCGTCAGCGTATTCTTTGACCAGGGTGTCCACCAGTTCCCCAATGCCCGCCTCGTCCAGTTCGAGAAACGCCTTGCCGGTACGGCGCAGAGCGTTTTCCAGCACCCAGTGGGTCAGGGTGCCGCTGATATTGGGGGCCAGCTCCGCTTTCTGGCGGGGTTTGGCCCGCAAAACGTATTCCATGAAATAGCCGAAGGGGCAGACCGCATACCGCTCAAACCGGGTGGGGCTGACGCGGATGCTGCGGCCGAGAAGCTGTTCCAGCGCCTCGGTGTCCTCCACTTTGGCAGGGTCGCGGCGGGCGGCACGTTCCACGGCTGCAAAACCGGGTGCGGCGGCGGGGGTGTTTTCCACCGCCTGCAGGGCCGCGTAGACAGCGGCCCGCCGGGGCGTCTGCTGCTGCCACAATCCCCCCAGCAGGTCAAGGGCCGCGGCGGGAGTGGCCGCCAGGTCACGGGGGTCAGGCTCTACAGGCGGGACCTGCATCAATTCCAGCACCGGGGCCAGGGCCGCCGATACCGGCAGTCCCGCCGCGCCGCCGGGCCAGGACAGCCAGACAAACCGCCGGGCAGCGGTCAGGGCCTTATAAAAGCAGACCTGCTCCCGGATGACGCGGTTTTCAAAGCAGTCGGGCAGTTCTGCCCCCTGGGCGATCATGGCGTCACGGTCGGCATGGGTCAGGAGGCCGGTATCCCCCGGCGTCTGGGGGAACTCGCCTTCGGCCAGGCCAAGGATGAAGCAGGCGTCGGTCTCGGGCAGGCGCATACGGCCCGCCGTGGTGAAGATGACGCTGTCCATGCTCTGGGGGATATGCCCCATGTCGGTGGTGCGCAAAAGCAGGGTGAACAGTTCGTCGTAGGCGGCGGGGGTCAGCACTTCCCCATCGCTGCCCAGCAGACGGACCATCTGGTCCAGCAGACCCATGACCACGTTCCACTCCCGGAGAGCTTCGTCTGCGGCGGGGAGTTCTCCCCCGTCCCGCAGGGTCTTGGCAAGAGCTTCCAGGGCATCCTCCGCCCCGAGAGATTGCAGGAACCCGTAGATATGTCGGGTCAGGGCCGTCACGTCGGCCCCCCGGGCACCATTGACAAAGCGGGTGATGCGGCTAACGAGGAAATCCCTGGCCTGTTCGGCCAGAGCCAGCTCCTGGCGCTCCTGCTCCCCCATACGGTCGGTGTAGCCCGCCGGGTTGCGGGTGAAGGGTGCGCGCCAGTCGGCGGCGGAGAGCGTCCAGGTATAGGCGTAGTTTTCCAGGGCACACTGGGATTCCTGAGAAAGAGAGGTCAGACCCGTCTTGAGCAGGCGCAGCACCGCCGTGGTGGAAAGGCCGCCCCGCAAAAGATCCAGCGCCGCATGGACCGCCCGGGCGGGGGCGGTGTTTTCCGGCGTGGTGGGTTCGTCACAGAAGAGAGGAATATCCGCCAGACGGAACTCATACCGCAGAGCGGGCAGGTAGTCGGGGGCGTTGCGGCAGATGACCGCCATGCGCCGGTACGGCACGCCCTGTCTGGCGCAGCGGCGGACGGCGGCAGCCACCGCCTTGGCTTCCTCCTGGCGGCTGTCGGCGGCAAAATAAGTAAGTTCGGGCTTTGTCGGGTCAACGGCACACTGGGGCGTGTAGGTGGGGTCGGCCAAAAGCAGGGAGAGTTCCGCCAGGGCCGGGGCGTCGGCGTGGCGGGGATCGTCGGTGAGCGTCTCGGTATGGCAGGGCACGGCGGCGCGCTCGGCCATTTGCCGCAGCTGGGCCGCTACCCGTTTGGCGCCCGAAAAGACGCCCATGCCCCCGGTGGTATCCTGAATGCCGTCACAGCACAGGGCGACGGTCACGTCGGCCACGGGGAGCACAGCCTCCAGCATGGCCCGCTTGGAGGCATTGAAGGTATCAAATTCATCAATGTACACGCTGCGCCCGGCAAAGAACTCCGGTTCCAGCTTTTTGGCGGCCAGCTCCACCCGGTCGCCGGGGTCCATGCCCGTCCCGGCCAGAAGCCCCTCGTAGGCACCGTAGATCAGTGCCAGTTCCCCCAGCTTGTCACGGTCGGCACCCGGCGCGCGGGCATAGTTTGCCAGCATTTCGGGCGTGACCCCCGCGCTTTTCAGCTCACTGATGGTCTGGGCCGCTTTCTCGCAGAAGGCTGCACTCTGGCGCTGGCGGCTGTAATACACCACCTTGTCCAGCAGCGAATCCAGCGCACGGCGTACCAGCACCGCCCGTCCGGCCTCGTCCAGCGTGGGGACCGCCGCGCCGCCGTAGCGGCGGAGCAGCGTCTCGGCCAGGGAGGTAAAGGAATAGCTCTCCACATAACCGGAGAGGGTATCCCCCAGCAGGCGGTAGAGAGCGCCCTCGGTGGAGGAAGTGAACTGCTCGGGTACGATGAGGATGCTGCGGCGGCCAGCCTGGGCCTCGGCTCTCAGCGTCTGCATCAGCCGGGTGGACTTGCCGCTGCCGGAAGTTCCCAAAAGCAGGTTGAGCATGTGGTTTTCCTTTCTGTTTTATCGTTCATTCGATGCTGCGGACACAGGCCGCGGAAAAGCTGGAAATTCTGTAAGAACCTCTGTTTTCTTATGTCACTCGCGCTTTTGCAGCCGGAATTTTGTGCCTTTGTTTTTATGAGACCGCATTGGAAATGGTATCCGCCAGTTTCTTGGCACCGTCCAGCAGAGCGAAGCGGATCTCATATCCGCCGAACACCAAGGCATTTTCGGCGTCGTCCTCATACTGGGCGCCGCTGCTGCCGATGCACAGTTCCGGATACAGCACACAGAACCAGTTGTGGCCTTCCGCCTTGCCCAGTTCGATGCGCAGGGCGGTGTAGGTCCCGCCGGGCAGGCGGAAACTGCCGTAATCCCTGGCGGCGAACTCGGCCTGTTCCAGCCGGACGGCGACGGTCTGGGCGCTGCCCTCCCGGCGCAGGGTGTCCTCTGCCGTTTTTTGCAGGCGGCGCTGGGCGGTACGGACTGCCGCCACGGCGTCCGCCTTATCCGTTGCCCCGGACAGAATGTCGGGCATCTCGGCCAGGACGGCGTCCCGGACTTTCAGTTTGAGAAGCTGATCTTCAATGGTATCGCTATTGGCAAGGATATGCAGGCGCAGGGTGTCCGCACAGACGGCGGCGGATACCTGCTGGCGGTGCCAGAGCATCGCGGTAAGTACAACAGTCAAAACCAGCCCCAGAGCCACGCCGATCTCAACGGCGGCACGGCGGACGGGCAGGTGAAAAGCTGGATGTTTCATAAAACCCTCCCGGTCGAAACCTGTTCTGCCGCCGGGGTTTGGCGGCAAAGAGAGTATGGTCTCGACCCGGAGGGTCTATACACGGGATTGGATCAGTTTTTGATCTTGAGCGGACGGCTGTAGATCACACGCGCACCGCCCAGGTCAGGCTTTGCCAGATACACCTTTTTATACTGTTTCTGGAGTTCGGTACGGGCGGCGCGGGCCTTGGCCTCGTCGTCAAAAACGCCAAACACCGCTGCCCCCGACCCGGTCATGAGGCTGGTGCAGGCCCCGGCCTTATCCAGAAGCGCCCGGATGGCAGGGGTCTCCTCGGCGCCGCTGCAATGTTCCAGCGCATTGCCCGCCGCACGGCAGACGGCCATCAGGTCTCCTGCGCGGATGGCGTCCTCCTGGGCCTGGCAGTCGGGATGGGTGGGGCTGCCCATGGTGTCGTACCGCTGGAAAGCCTCCGGCGTGGAGACGCCCACCGACGGCATGACCACCACGAACCAGCAGGGCGGGCAGGGCGGCAGAGCCTTGATGAAGTCCCCCACTCCCTGCACACGGCAGGTGCCGCCCATAAGTGCAAAGGGCACATCGGCGCCGATGGTAGCGCCCAGGGCGCAGAGTTCGCTCATGGAAAGATGGGCGCCGTACAGTTCGTTCATGCCCACCAGCACACCGGCGGCGTCGGCGCTGCCCCCGGCCATGCCGGCCCGCACCGGGACCGTCTTGCGGATGGTGATGTCCACCCCGGCCAGCAGTCCCGTATAGTGGAAGAATGCCATGGCTGCCTTGACCGCGGTGTTTTTGTCATTGACCGGCACAAAGCTGCCGGGCATGCGGACATCCAGGGTATCGCTGCGGCGCAGGGTCAGCTGTTCCCGCAGGGTGATGGCCTGCATGACCATATCAAGGTCGTGGTACCCGTTGGGCAACAGGCCCACAACGTCAAGGGAAAGGTTCAGCTTGGCGGGCGCGATGACCGTTACGCTCTGTTTCTGCATCGGTGGTTCCTCCCCAAAGGCTGGTTCACTGTTTGAGCCAGCCGTGTTCTTTCAAAAATGCACGCATCCGCTTGATGGCGGTCTCGAGGTATTCCACGCTGTAAGCGTAGCTGATGCGGGCGTAACCTTCGCCCGACGCGCCAAAGGCGTCGCCCGGAACGATGGCAACATGCTTTTCCTGCAAAAGCAGCTCACAGAAAGCGCTGCTGCTCAGCCCGGACACCTGCACGCTGGGGAACACATAGAACGCGCCCAGCGGCGTAAAGCAGTCCATGCCCATTTCATTCAGGGCCTTGACCAGAAAACGGCGGCGGCGGTTGTACTCGTCCCGCATTTTCTCGATCTGGTCGTCGCACTGGCGCAGGGCGGTGATGGCCGCGTACTGGCTGGTGGTAGGAGCCGACATGATGCAGCTCTGGTGGATCTTGGTCATGACCTTGATGATGGGCGCGGGGCCTACTGCGTAGCCCAGCCGCCAGCCGGTCATGGCATAGGATTTGGAGAAGCCGTTGACCACGATGGTATGTTCCCGCATTCCGGGCAGCGAGGCAATGCTGACATGGCGCTCGGGGCCGTAGGTCAGTTCGGAATAGATCTCATCCGAAAGCACCAGAACATTGGTGCCGCGCAAAACCTCGGCGATGGCTTCCAAGTCGGCGCGCTCCATAACGCCGCCGGTGGGGTTATTGGGGTACGGCAGGATCAGCAGCTTGGTTTTTGGGGTGATGGCCGCCCGCAGCTGCTCCGCCTTGAGGCGGAAGCCGTCCTCCGGCCGGGTGGCGATATGCACCGGGACGCCGCCCGTCAGTTCGGTGATGGGCTCATAGCAGACAAAGCAGGGTTCGGGGATGATGACCTCATCCCCCGGCTGCACCAGGGCACGGATGGCCATGTCAATGGCCTCGCTGCCGCCCACCGTGACAAGGACTTCGTCCTCGGGGTGATAGTGCAGATCAAAGCGGCGGTCGAGATACTTGCAGATCTCGTCCCGCAGTTCCTTCATACCCGCGTTGGCGGTGTAGCGGGTGCGCCCCTGCTGCAAGGTGCGGATGGCCGCGTCGCGCACGCTCCAGGGCGTCTTGAAGTCCGGCTCGCCCACGCCCAGAGAGATGCACTCGGGCATATCCGCCGCAAGGTCAAAAAATTTCCGTATCCCGGACGGGCGCATGGCCTTGGCCCGGGGGGAAATCAAAGATTCGTAATCCATCACAGCACGGTACACTCTCTTTCATCGATCTCATCGTCCTGGAACAGGACGCCGCCGCGCTTGTACGGGCGCAGCACAAAGCTGGTGGCCGTGGACAGAACGTCGTCCAGCGGGGAGAGCCGCATGGCCACAAAAAGGGCGATCTGCTGGAAGCTGTGGCCCTTGATGGTGACAAGCAGGTCGTAGCCGCCGCTCATGAGCATGACGCCGTCGACCTCCTCAAAGGCCGCGATGGTGGAGGCGATCTCCTCAAAGCCGCGGTCCTTGCGGGGAGACACGTGCAGTTCGATCACGGCCTCCACCTGATTGACACCGGCTCTTTCCCAGTCCACCAGCGCCTGGTAACCGCGGATGTATCCCTTTTCCTTGGCTTCGTCCATCAGGGCGGCGGCCTCGGCGGCGGGGACGTCCATCATCGCAGCGATATCCTCCAGCGGAAGGCGTGCGTTTTTCTCCAGAATATGCAGCAATTCTTCCATCTTTTCCATAACTCGCTCCTTTCCCGCCCCGGACCGCAATGCCGGCAGGGCGCGTGCCAAAACAGATTTTTCTGTCATTATAGCATATCGGCCCGGGGTTTGCATCCCTTTTTCCTGTGCAGTTGGCGCTTTGACACTATAAATTCCTGTACAGCGGTATCCAAACGGAGAGAAATCTGTTATAATGGCAGTGTTCGCAATACCCAATATATCTGGGATGGGGGATATTTATTATGAAAGCAGTCATCACCGTCATCGGCCACGATACTGTCGGCGTTGTCGCCAAAGTCGGCACCGTGTGCGCCGATCTGAACATCAACATTGAGGATGTGACCCAGAGCATCATGCAGGAAATGTTCTGCATGATCATGCTGGTGGACCTGACCAAGGCAAACGTTCCGCAGGACGCCGTCCGCGCCCGTTTTGACGAGCTGGGCAAGGAAATGAAAATGCAGGTCACACTGACGCGTCAGGAAGTCTTTGACGCCATGCACAAAATCTGACGGAGGGGTTTGCAAACATGCGGATACTGAACAGCGGCGATATTATGGAAACCATCGAGATGCTGACGAGCGAGAACCTCGACGTCCGCACCGTCACGATGGGCATCAGCCTGCTCGACTGCATTGACCCCGACGGCAAGGCAGCCTGCGAAAAAATTTACAACAAGATCGTTTCCCGCGCCAGGAACCTGGTTCCCGTGGTCGACGCCATCAGCGCCGAGTACGGCATTCCCATTGTCAACAAGCGCATCAGCGTGACGCCCATCTCCATGCTTCTGGGCGCTGCCCCCGATGCCGATCCCGTGGACTACGCCAAAGCCCTGGATGCCGCCGCCAAAACAGTGGGCGTCAACTTCATCGGCGGTTTCGGCGCGCTGGTACACAAGGGCTTTTCGGCGGGCGACAAGCGCCTGATCGAAAGCATTCCCCGCGCTCTGGCCGAGACCGAGATCGTCTGTTCCAGCATCAACGTGGGCTCCACCAAGTCCGGCATCAACATGGATGCGGTGCGCATGATGGGCCAGGTGGTCCGCAAGACCGCCGAGCTGACCCAGGACAACATGTGCATGGGCGACGCCAAGCTGGTGGTCTTCTGCAATGCGCCGGAGGACAACCCCTTCATGGCGGGTGCCTTCCATGGTCCCGGTGAACCCGACTGCGAGATCCACGTGGGTGTTTCCGGCCCCGGCGCTGTGCGTGCTGCCCTGGCCAAGCTGCCCAAGGACGCCCCCATGGACGAAGTGGCGGAACTGGTCAAGCGCACCGCCTTCAAGATCACCCGTCTGGGCCAGCTGGTGGCCAACCTGGCCAGTGAGCGGCTGGGCGTGCCGGCGGGCATCATCGACCTGTCGCTGGCGCCCACCCCGGCCATCGGCGACAGCGTGGCCAACATCCTGGAGGAGATGGGCCTGGAAAGCTGCGGCTGCTGCGGCACCACCGCCTGCCTGGCCCTGCTGAACGACGCGGTCAAAAAGGGCGGCGTGATGGCCTCCAACCACGTGGGCGGCCTGTCCGGCGCTTTCATCCCCGTGAGCGAGGACGACGGCATGATCCAGGCCGTGCGCCGGGGCAGCCTGTGCATGGAGAAGCTGGAAGCCATGACCGCCGTTTGCAGCGTGGGCATCGACATGGTGGTCATCCCCGGCGACACCCCCGCCGAGGTCATCAGCGCCCTGATCGCCGACGAGGCGGCCATCGGCATGGTGAACAGCAAGACCACCGCCGTGCGGGTCATCCCCGCCATCGGCCGCTCCGCCGGCGAGGAGCTGGACTTCGGCGGCCTTTTGGGCTACGCGCCCATCCTGCCCATCAGCACTTACAGCCCCAAGGTGTTCATCGACCGGGGCGGGCGCATCCCCGCCCCCATGCAGGCGCTGAAGAACTGACCGCGGCGGAAAGGCGGGACGGCAAATGAAAAAACAGGACTGGGCCGCCCTGGCTGCCGTGGCGGCGCTCTACGCGGCGCTGCACTTCGCGGGCTTCGGCTGCCCCATCAAGGCCGTCACCGGCGTCTCCTGCGCCGGCTGCGGCATGACCCGCGCCTGGCTGGCGGCGCTGTCCGGCGACCTTTCGGCGGCCTTCGCCTATCACCCGCTGTTCTGGGTGGTGCCGCTCGCCGCGCTGGTGTTTCTGTTCCGGCGGCGGCTGCCCCGTCGCCTGTTCACCGCCCTGCTGTGGGCGGCGGCCCTCGCCTTTGTGGCGGTGTACGCCGTGCGGCTGGCGGACCCCCGCGACCCCGTGGTGGTGTTTGCCCCCGAGGAGGGCCTGCTCTATCGTATTTTACGGCTCTTGCCGTTCAGAAAGTGAGGAATGACCATGTTTTGCAAACAATGCGGAAAAGAGATCCCCGAAAACAGCAATTTCTGCACCTGGTGCGGCGCGGCTCAGTCGGTGCCGGAAACGCCGGCGGAGGCGCTGCCGGCCGGCGCTGAGCCCCAGCCCGGCCCCGCGCAGACGGGTGCAGAACCCGCGCCGGAACTGGTGATCGAGCCGGGCCCCGCCCCGGAGGCGCCCCCCGCCCCCGAGCTGACCTTCGACACCGTGCCCACGCCGGTGAACGAGCCCGCGCCGCAGCCCCAGCCCGCGCCGCAG
>DXFO01000009.1 GCA_019114415.1 Candidatus Gemmiger faecavium
TTTACGGGCAGCAAGTAACAGTCCTTCGCGGCTGGCAGACCGTACCAACGCGACGTGACGCGTGCGCTAGTATTCCAGGGTTTTACCCGTCTATGAAAAACCCCCGGCTTTGCCGGGGGATATTTATTGTCCGGGGATGGAAAGTGAAAAAAGCAGGCCCGCTGAAAAGCGGGCCTGCGGCCGTTGATTACAGCAGGCTGTCGTCTTTGAGGAGTTCCGTCAGGTCGGAGGAAAGGACCCGGCGGGCGCACAGCGCATAGGCCAGCGCCACAAAGAGGACGATCCCCAAGGCGAAAAGCGCAACGGGCAAAACCGGCGCTTCGGCGAGAAACAGGGACGGGTCCAGGTAGCTGGCCTTCAGCATAAAGGTGACCATTCCGGCAGTAAGGGGCAGGGTGATGACCAGCGGACGGAGTGCCAGGACCGCACCTTCCATCCAGAAAAGGCTGCGCAGTTCCCGGGGCGTCATGCCCAGGGAGAGATACCGGGCAAATTCCCGGCGGCGCTGGGCCACAAAGCCCAGCGTATTGAGAAAAACATTGGCCAGCCCAATGGCAGCCAGCAGCAGGCAGAAAGCACCCAGAATACTCTCGGCGCCCCGGAGCATCCGGTCATTGGTGGCGCGCTCGGTCAGCCGGTTTTCCACGGTGCAGACATACCCGGCGCCCTCCAGCAAGGTGGAGACCTCCTCCTGAAGGGTTTCACATTCCGCCTGCGAAATGTTATCCGGACCCAGCAGACGTATCAGAACTTCCGGCTCCTGCGCCGAGGCGGGAATGCTGTTTTGCTGCGTCCAGGCCGCCCACAGGCTCTGGGGACAGAACAGGACCAGGGTGTACGAATCATATTCTTCCCGCAGGTTGGGCGGGGTGTCTGTCAGACCCAGCAAAGGCAGTTCTCCCAGTGCGGCGCCGTCTCCATCCGCCAGGGGGAGAGCGGCGGTATCCGGCTGTACAAAGGGCAGATACTGTCTGTTGCGGAAATTGCTGTGCAGGCTGTCCCACACCCGGTTGAGCAGCACTGCCCCGTCCAGGGAGGGGGGAAGGCCGGACTCTTCACAGAACCGGAGAAAAGCGGCATCGTCCAGGATCACCAGGGGGGCATCCACCAGCCAACCGCCGGATATGGCAGAGACGGACTCCCCGGCCAGAGCTCCCAGACCGCCCAGATCCTGAAGCTCCTGGCTTTGGGCTTCGGCAGGCAGCAGGACGTTCGCCTGCTGTTTTTCGTAGGCTACGCAGTCCTCCACACCGGGCAGGCCGGCCAGGGAATCGGTGAGGGAAAAGTCCGAAAGGCGGGTGTCCGGCAGGGACGCCATCACGTCCCAGGCATCCTGATACCGTTCAAAATAGGTCATGCGGGTGCTGATGCCCGACAGGGTGAAAAAGCAGAGCATGGAGGTGAAGGCCAAAAAGGAAAGGAGCAGCGAAGCATCGGCGATGCGCAGGGACTTTTTCTGAGCACTTAAGGCATTGCCCGCCAGCTCGCCCCGGATACCGAAACACCGCCCCAGCAGGCGGGTGGTGAGGGAGGGCTTTCCGAACCGCCCGGGCTCCGGCCGAAGATTGCCCCGCAGCGCTTCCAGCGGCGCAATGCGGCAAAGCCGGCGGGCGGGCAGCCAGGCGGAAAACAGGACGGTGAACAGAGCGGAGAGCAGTGCAGCCGCGACCACGGCGGGATGGAGGGAAAACACCGCCGGCTGGCGGTCGGGCAGACCTGCAGCGGCCCGGTTGACCGCTGCCAGCACCCCGCGGCAGGCGGCAAAGCCCAGCAGAGTGCCTGCTGCCAGCGGGAGCAGAGAGACCGCGGCGACCTCCTGCAACAGGCAGAGACGAAGCTGGCGCGGCGTGGCGCCCACGCTGGCCAGAATACCCAGCCGGTGCAGCCGTGCCTGCATAGTGAGTTCAAAAGCGTTGCGCAGCAGCAGTACCAGGGCCAGGGCTGTCACACCCCATACCCCCAGCAGAAACGGCAGGAGCAGGGGCGGGTCGGGGTCAAGGGGATCGGTGATCAGATAGCGGGAGAGAAGAGTGTCGTGGGTCTGGGTCTGGTCCTGGGTCAGGTCCAGCCGGTCCCGGATGCGTGCCAGCGTGTCATATACGGTGGCTTTGTCCCGGAAGGTCAGATCCACCACCAAAATCTCCGGCCCGGACAGGGTCTCGTTGCGGGTGACGGTGTCCACCTGGGCAAACTGTTCCAGCGTCTCCAGCGTTTCCTCCCATTCCCCGCCGGTCAGGGTCAGACGGGCCTGCCAGTTCCCTTCCTCCCGTACTATGCGGTCGATCTCATAAGTCCAGGCGTTATAGAACAGGCCGCAGAGCAAGGCCAGAAAGAAGGAGGCCGCCAGGGCCGCCAGCGCCATGGTCCGGACGGCGGCAGGGGTGTGGGCCAGGTCGCTGCGGGAAAAGTGCTTCCACATGGCGCTTACCCCCGTGAGCGGTCGCAGACGATCCGCCCGTCGCTGAGGGTGATGACCTGGTCTGCCTGGGCAGCCAGGTGTTCATCGTGGGTCACCAGCAGGATGGTCTGCCCCCAATTCCGGTGACAGAGCGTGAGCAGGTCCAGAATCTCGTCGCTGTTTTTCCGGTCCAGATTGCCGGTGGGTTCGTCCGCCAGCAGCAGGGCAGGACGGTAACAGAGCGCCCGGGCAATGGCGACCCGCTGCTGCTGCCCGCCGGAAAGCTGTCCCGGCAGGGCGCGGCGTTTGCCCTCCAGGCCCAGCGTCCGGATCAGCTGGTCAAAGAAAGCGGGATCGGGTTTCCGTTTGTCCAGCAGCAGAGGCAGGGCAATGTTTTTCTCCACCGACAGGGTGGGGATGAGGTTGAAAAACTGATAGATCAGCCCGACCTTGCGGCGGCGGAACAGGGCGGCCCGGGTAGGGTCCAGCGTCCCCACGTCCACTCCGTCGATGAGCACCTGCCCGGCGGTGGGCTTGTCCACACCGGCCAGCATGTGCAGCAGGGTGGATTTGCCCGAGCCGGAAGCCCCTGCCACCGCCACGAATTCTCCCCGGGTCACCGTCAGGTCGATGCCGTTCAGGGCACAGACGGCGGTCTCGCCCTTGCCGTAGACTTTTTTCAGTCCGGTACATTGCAGCAGTTCCATGGAACATATCCTCCTTTGGTTCTCCATTCTACCACCGCAAGGTGACATCCCGGTGACAGTTAGCCGTAAAACCGCACCACAAATCGCCCGCCGCCGTCGGGGGCGTTTTCGGCATGGACCAGCACGTTTTGCCGTTCCAGCAGTTCTTTGGCGATGGCAAGCCCCAGCCCGGTGCTGTCGGGACCGGCATGGTCTCCGCGGTAAAAGCGCTCGAACAGGTGCGCCAGATCCTTTTGGGAAAATCCGGGCCCCGTATCCTGAAAAATGACCTCGGTGCAGAGGGCGCTGCAATGGCAGGTACAGCGGACGGCCCCGCCTGCGGGAGTGTGCTCCACACAATTCTTCATCAGGTTCATCAGGGCTTCCGCCGTCCAGTCCGGGTCACAGGTCACCGTGATGGGGGCCAGTTCCGGAATGTCCAGGGTGACCCCGGCAGTCTCGGTCAGGGATTGCAGATCGTCCGCCGCGATCATCAGCAGGGTATAGAGGTCGGTGGGCCGGGGCTGCAGGGGCAGGACCCCGGTGTCCAGCCGGGCCAGCAACAGTAAAGACTCCTCCAGCCCGGTGAGCCGGGCCAGCGGACCAGCCATGGAACGGCCGGCAGCACCGGCGTTCTGGGCCGCCAGGGACAGGGCGGTCAGGGGCGTTTTCAGCTGATGGGCGATGTTGGCAAGGTTTTTGGCAAAGCGGTCCCGGGCGGTCAGCGCAGCCTCCCGGGTGAGGAACAGCTCGGTGACGGTTTTCTGAATCTCATCGGCCAGCCGGGCATAGCTGTCACCGGGAATTCCCTCCCCGGCGAGCAGGGGCATGGGCTGCCCGGCGCGTGCACGTTCCAGCAGGCGGATGAGTTCCTGCATCTGCCGGCCGGCGGCCCGGCGGGACAGGAAAAAGGCGGTGCCCAGCAGAGCGCCGCCCAGCGCAAGGGCGATCCCTGCCGCAGCATACAGCCACCCGGTGCCGGCGGAAAAATCCCGGGGCCGGTAACCCAGTTCCGTCAGGACGCCGGGAGAGGTCCGGGCGGAAAAGGCCCCTTCCTTGACAAGAGCATAGACGGTGTCGGCGGTCTCGGGGGAACGGGCGATCAGGGCGGTGCAGAAGCCGTCCAGCAGAGCCATCTGCCGGGCCGCGGACCAGAAAGCCAGCAGCGCCATGGAGAGGGCGACTGCCAGCAGACAAACTGCCGGAAAAGCCATGCGGCGCAGAGAAAGACGATTCATGATTGGGGTTCCTCCAGTCGGTAGCCGAAGCTGCGCACCGTTTTCAGGCAGGCGGGGCGGCCCAGTTTTTCCCGCAGCCGTTTCATGGTCACGGTGAGGGTGTTGTCATTGACGAAGTGGCCGTTGCGGTCCCACAGGGCGTTCAGCAGCTGCTGCCGGGTCATGGTGCGGCCTTTGTTTTGCAACAGCAGATAAAGCAGCTGGTATTCCAGCGGGGCCAGGGCGACTGGCTCTCCCTGCCGGGTGACAGCTTGGCGGGCCGGGTCCAGCCGGATGTCCCCGCAGCACAGCATTTCCCCGGTATCGGAGCGGTTGCGCCGCCACAGGGCCAGCAGCCGGGCGTACAGTACCTCGCGGTCAAAGGGCTTGGTCACATAATCATCGGCGCCGCAATCGAACCCGGCCAGAATATCCGGGGTATCGCTGCGCACCGTCAGCAGAAGAAGCGGCAGACGGGGCCGGCGCTGCCGCAGTTCCCGGCAAAGGTCTGTGCCTTCCCCGTCGGGCAGATTCCAGTCCAGTACGGCCACGTCGGGCAGGGCGGTCTCCAGCAGGCTCCGTGCCCGGGAAAGGGAGTCACAGCAGGTGACCCGGCAGCCTTTTTCCGTCAAAAAAGTTTCCAGCGCCGCGGCAATGGCGGTGTCGTCTTCCAGCAGCAGAATGTTCATGCGTACCCCTCCCACAGCGGGTTTTGGTTCCAGTATAGCGGGTTTTGCCGGGTGGGGCAAACAAAAACTGCGGCAGGCTCAGGCTCCCAAAATCGGCCGCCTGGGGAGCTTGTCTGTGCGGATGCCGGGAAAACGGGCGGATTTTGCAGAGTTCTCCGATGTCTTTTCTGATTGGAGGCTCCCGTGACCCGCAGCAAAAAACGCCTTGCTTTCCGGCAAGGCGTTTTTGTGCGGGAGCACAGAAACCAGGGCTTTTGAGGGACGGTCAGAAAATAAAGGAAACGGTGCGCAGGGCGTCGGCATGGGAGCTGAGGTAATCCTCCTGGGATATGAGCGCGTAGCGGTATCCGTAATGGTAGGCGGTCTCCGGCACATCGCTGTCGGTGATGAGCAGCACGTCCGCGGTGGTCTGTGCCAGCATGGTGGCCATGCGGCGGTCGGCACCCACCTCCTGGCGGATGGTCAGCTCCCGCAGCTCCCCGGTCTGTACATTGACGGCGTAGCAGCAATCGTTGGCAACGGGATAGGACACGTCATCCCGGGTCTCGTAATATCGCTGGGACAGCAAAAACCAGTCTCCCAGCTTGCCGTCCAGGTATGCCGATTCGGCCCCTACATCGGGCAGCGTGGCAAGCTCTGCCGCCGTGCCGTCGGGCACGGAGAGCCGCGTCACCTTGCGGCTGTCGCAGTCAAAACAGTACAGACCGTCACTGCACAGCAGATCATAGATCCGGCCGCTGTAGGTGAACGTCCCCGCAGGCTGTGCCCGACCGACCGGGATCGCGGTGCAGGTGTACTGGGTGGAACGCTGGAGTTCCTTTGCGGCGTCGCTCCATTCCTGCCCGGAAAAATCCTCCTCCGATTTGGCGGTGGATTGCTCCCGCAAAATGCAGTAGCCGTTATTCGTGACGCCCATAAAAACCGGCTCGGCGCCGCCGATCTGGACGGCGCGCTCATAAAAGTCCGTCCGTTCCCCGGTGTTCAGGTCGATGAGAACCAGTTTGAGGGTGGCGTTGGTGTCCTCCAGATCCTCGGCGTTGACCACGTTCAGGGCGCAGACCAGCTGGTCACCGTTGACGGCAAACACCGTTTTCAGCCGCTCGTTGGCGGCAAAGCTGACCAGTGTATGGCGGTCACTGCCGTCCAGATTGGCCGCGTCAATATGGGGGATCGCCCGCTCCGGGGCCTCGATCCCGTAGGTGATGTGGACCAGCAGCAGGTGCTCCCCGCTTACCAGGGGAACATAGTTGCCTTCCGCCGGATCGATCCAGGCGGTACAGCCTTCCCGGTCATGGCTGCAGTTGGGGGCGGCGCAGAGATAAACTTCCTGCTGGGATGCGTAGTCGATATAGTAAATGCGAGTGCCGGCGGATTCGTCATAGGTCGTCTCATAATAGCCCTGTTCGCTGCCGCACCCGAGGATGGTATATTGTTCGCGGGTCAGGGTGGTGAACCCGGTGGCGGTGGGCTCCGCGCTTTCGGAAGAGGAGGACGGCTCCGGGGAGGCGTCGCCGCCGGAGGGGGCCGCGGCATCCGACCTGCCGGAGTCCCGGGCAGGAGCGGTGCAGGCGCCGAGCAGGCAGGCAAAACACAAGAGCACTCCGGCAAGGGCTGCCGGATACTTGGGGGACAGATTCATCAAGATACACCTCCTGAAAGATGGCAAAAGAAAAGGCTTTGCCCGGCCGGGCTGAAAGCATGATAACAGGAGGTTGTATCCAAGAAGTATCGCGGAAAATCGTGCCGCGGGGCGGGGACGCTCAGAGTTCCGGGGCGCCCCGGATGAGGTCCACATCGTAATACAGGGCCAGCGCCCGGTTGCGCTCGTTGGCCGGGTCCTGCATGAGGTCGGAGAGGGCGTCGCCCCACAGCGGATTGAACCGGGTGGCCGCCGACGCCACGGGGACGGTGATGTCCCGGATGCCCCGGGCGCGCTGTTCCAGGATATACCGGGCACGGCCCTCCGTGACGGTATACAGGCGGGACAGGTCTGCGGCCGCCCCGGGAAAGTCCGCCGCCGCAGAGACGCCCAGCAGCACGCACAGCAGGAACAAAAGGAGCTTTCGTCGGTCCAGGGTATTGAGGCAGGCGAGAAATGCCGCAAGGGTAAAAATTTCAAAGCCGAACATGCTGCGCAGGGGATAGGCGGGGGAAGCTGCCATGGAAAGATGGCACAACACCGCGCCGCCCGCCAGCCAGAGGGGGCGGGCGGCCCTGCCGGGGGTGGTCAGCAGCACCAGCAGAAGCAGGGCGGAGGTCAGCACGATCAGGACGGCGAACTCATTCCAGAGGGCTTTGGTGTACTGCACCGTACGGGAGAGCATTTCGGCGGAGAACAGGCCGGTCTGACCGTAGCCGGCGCTGCGGCGGTAGTTGCCGGGGGCCAGCATCAGCAGGGCAAAGCCCAGCAGCTGTCCCGCGGCCCCGGCGGCGAGTGCTTTCGGGACGCGGCGTTCCCGGCGCAGGCGGCGGAACAGGCAGAGAAGGCACAGGCAGCAGGCCGCGGCGGACTGGTTTTCCATGCTCCAGCCGGAGACAAGCCCCAGCCCGAAAGCGCCCGGCGCCCCCAGCCTTGGATGCGGCTGCAGGCATTGCAGCAGAAAGGCCAGCGTCGCCGTCATGGTCCAGAGGTAGTTTATGGCCCCGGTATGCCAGAGAAGATCCTGCCCAAAGGCGGGGGTGCAATGCCAGATCAGCAGCCCGGCGCACAGCAGGGTCGCTGCCTTTTTGCCCGCGGAATCCGGCCGGGCCAGCCGTGTCATCAGCAGCAGAAGAAGCAGAAAGACCAGGACGTTGCAGCAGTCGAACAGCAGCTCCGGCGCCAGCGTGAAAAGCTGAACGCTGGCCAGCACCGGTATCCGCCCGCTGTGGGCCATGTAAACGCATTTCTGGGAGAGCAGAATATCCCAAAGCCCCTGCAGCCGGCTGACCGGGAGCAAGGTGCCGTCCTGGGCATAGTCCAGGCGGCAGGCATAGAAATAGTCGTCGGCAACCAGAGGTGTGATCCGGTTGAGATACAGGAAGATGCCGCCCAGCCCGGCCAGCGCCGACAGTGCGGCGGCCTCCTTTTTGACATTTTGGATCATGACCCGTGTCTCCCTTCTTCATCCTGCGGCTGGCCCGCCGCACCCCGGGGCGCGGCGGAGAAACAGAGTGTTCCGGTTCTCATTGTGGATGCCGCTTTTATCGGAGTTGTATCAGCAGCGGCATATGAGCGGGAAATGCTGTTTTTATCAGCAAAAGAGAGCCTTCCGGGTAAGGAAAGGCTCCCTTTTGACTTATGCTCAGAAATCAGTGATGATTCCGGGGTGGGATATTACAAAATGTAAAGACGGGAAGGAAATTTTCGATTCGGAATTTCCCCCGCGGGGCGTCTGCCGGCTGACCCGGTTCGGAAAAACGCGCGGGGGATCCGGACACGCGGTCAGGCCGCAGCCGCTGCCGCAGGAGGGCAGCGCCGGTTGCCTTTGCACGCTTCTTTCCGGTTTGACGCAGTCCCGGTCTTTATGATCCCGCGTGGCCCCGGGCTGGGCCGGACGGCAAAAAAATCGTGCGTTTTTTGGCGCTTTTTCCGATTGACAGCGCAAAAAACAAAATGTACACTGGTGTGTATAAGAACTGTGTTTTATTACCCGTGATTTTTCCATGGTTTCTGCAATAAGGAGGGAATCTTGTGAATTTACTGCTCAAAAACGCACAGGTGTACCGGGATCATCGGTTTGAACCTGCCGACCTTCTCATCCGCGACGGCAAGATCGAGGCCATCGCCCCCGACCTGAGCGCCGATGTGCCGGTGCTGGATGCCCAGGGCAAAAAATGCCTGCCGGGATTTCTGGACGTGCACACCCACGGCGGCTGCAATGTGGACGTGAACGCGGCTACGCCGGAGGACATCCGCACCCTGGCGGCCTTTTTTGCCAGCCACGGCACCACCGGCTTCCTGACCAGCGTCCTTACTGACACGGAGGAACAGACCTCCCTGGCCATCTCCCGCATTACCCAGGCCATGCAGCAGCCCACCGGCGGCGCGCAGGTGCTGGGCATCCATCTGGAAGGCCCCTTCCTGTCCCCGGACTACAAGGGCGCCATGCCGGAATCCCTGCTGCGCAAGGGGGACGCTGCCTGGGTGCGCCGCTGCCAGCAGGAGGCGGGCGGAGCCATCCGTTACATGACCGTTGCCCCCGAGGTGGAGGGCGTCCAGGACATCGTGCGGGAGTTCTCCGGGGAATTCACCATTGCCATCGGGCATTCCGGGGCGGACTACCGCACGGCGGAGCAGGCCATCGCCAACGGCGCCAAAGCCTGCACCCACACCTTCAACGGCATGCGGCTGTTCCACCAGCATGAGCCCGCCATCATGGGTGCGGTGCTGGCCAGCCCCGACGTTTACTGCGAGGCCATCTGCGACGGCCGCCACCTGCACCCCGGCACGGTAGAGATGCTTTTGCGCTGCAAGGGTCTGGACCGTGTGGTTGCCATCACCGACAGCATCCAGGCCGCGGGCCTGCCCGACGGCAACTACAAGCTGGGCGTCAACGACGTGGTGGTAGTCAACGGCGACGCGCAGCTGGCCAACGGCGGCGGCCGCGCGGGCAGCACCCTGACCATGGACCTGGCCCTGCGCAACCTGAAAGCCTTTACCTCCTACACCCTGGAACAGCTCATCCCCCTGCTCACCGAGAACCCCGCCGATCTCATCGGCCTGCCGGACAAGGGACGGCTGGAACCGGGCAAGGACGGCGACTTTGTACTGCTGGACGACGAATTGCAGGTCGCGGCCACGGTGGTGGGCGGCGAGATCGTCTACCGCGCCTGACCTCCGCACAACCCAATATGACAGAAAAGCCGGGCGGCTCCTCCCCACGGGGAAAGGAGCCGCCCGGCTTTGTTGTATGGCGTAAAAGAGAAATGCAGAAAGGCAGATCAGTCGGTCGAAAGCGGTTTGTTCTTGAAGGTCACATACTTGCGCACCGGCTCGCCCAGCAGGGGACGGCACCAGTCGATGAAAGCCTGGGTGACGTCGTGGCCGTTTTCGGCAATGAACTCCTTGGGCATGGTGCGCTCGTGGAGCATGACCTCCTCAATGGGGATCAGGATGGTCTCGGCCCGGTATTCCTCCCCGGGCAGGCGGCGGAAGCCCACCATAACGCCGTTTTTGCCTTCCACGGCAGCGCGCACGGCGGTGCTGCCCGCCTCCACGGCCTCGTCACGGTCCAGGCGGGACTGATAGGCCGCGCTGGCACGCCCGGCAATGCCGGGTTTCTCGCTGCGGGCCTTGATGCCCAGCTTGCGGATGACCAGGTTGGCCAGATGGGCGGACACGTCGCCGTAGTACACCGCGCGGCCTACCTGGAAGATGGGCTCCACGATGGGCTCGCCGTCGGCCTTGCGCAGGCCCTCGCTGGCGACCACCACCACACCGCCTTTTTCCCGGTGCAGGCGCTCCACCTCGGCCAGGAAAGCATCCTCGTCAAAGGGAACTTCGGGCAGGTAGATCAGGTCGGGACCGTCGCCGTCGCCGCTGCGGGCCAGGGCCGAAGCCGCGGCGATCCAGCCTGCGTTGCGGCCCATGGCCTCGATGACGCAGACGTGGATGGGCAGGCCGCGGACGTCCTGGCTGATCTCGGCGGTGGTCTCGGCAATGTACCGGGCCGCGCTGGCAAAGCCGGGAGCGTGGTCGGTGACCGAAATGTCGTTGTCGATGGTCTTGGGGATGCCCACGACGTTCACGTCAACGCCGGCCCGGCAGCAGGCCTGGTACACCTTGCCGCAGGTGTCCATGCTGCCGTTGCCGCCGGTGAAAAAGACATAGCGGATGTTGTGGCGGGCAATGACCTGGGCCATCTGGTCGTAGTCCTCGGTCTCCAGCGGGTCACGGCTGGTGCCGATGGCGCTGCCGGGGGTGTGGAGCAAAAGCTCCAGCTCCTCCTCCGAGGAAGTGAACAGGTCCAGAAAATGCTCCTTGAGCACGGCGCCGGACCCGCCGATGGCGGCGTAGAAATGCTCGATCTCGGGATGTTTGCGGGCTTCGGTCACCGCGCCGTAGAGCGAGGCGTTGATGACGGCAGTGGGCGCGCCGCCGTGGACGATCAGTGCGTTGGACATGACGTTGCTCCTCCTTTACAGTTCGATGACGGGGATGTGCAGGATGCGGCCAAGCTGGACCACGGCGTCGCCGATGTCATCCCAGACCAGGCTGTAATGATGGGCGATGCCCTTGTCGAAGATATCCTGGGCAACTTCCTCCACCGGGCGCTGGACCCGGACGTTGACCATGGTGCCGCGGGTGTTGCGCTTGGTGGGGACGGCCTCGCCCCGGAGGACGACCAGATGATACTGCCCGTCAATGACGCTGGCGCGGACCACCGTGACCTTGCCCGGCTTGAGCACGCCCCAGAAGGCGCTGCCGTTGCCGATGAGGGGATGGTTGCGCAGTTCCAGGCCGTCGGACATGTCGTACAGGCTGAGAGGCGCGTTGCCGCAGTGCCAGAAAGTCAGGGTGTTGGCCTGCTTGTCCATGTTGATCATGTCGGCCACAAAGGTGGGCTGGCCGGTCATTTCACGCTCGATGATGGTGCCGATGCCGGCGTCCACGTCGCCCTCGCAGATGACGCTGATGCCGTCGTCGGCCAGACGGCTGAGCACGCCGCAGGGCTGGCACTTGACGGCGCCCATCTCCGGCCAGCACTTGATGGTGCAGTAGTCATAGCCGAACTCGGGGATCATTTCTTTCAGCGCCAGGTAGGTGCGGCTGTGATTTTCCAGGTTTTCCTCGGACAGGTTGCGGTCCTCGTCGGGCAGGCGGGGCAGCTTGTCCAGGCCGAAGTCGGTGCGGACCTTGTCCATGTCGGCATGGACGGCGCCGGCGTCCAGCTGGGCCATGCGGTCAAAGACCAGCTTGAGCTCGGTGCCTTCCATGCGGATGCCGAACAGGCGGCGGATGGTCATTTCATCAAACGAACAGTTGTAGAAGGCCGTGGGGCGGTAGCCCAGCAGGCCCAGGCTGGTGTTGGCCAGTTTCTTTTTGGCAGAAAAGGCGGTGACGAGGGTCTTGACCTGGGCGCAGACTTCCGGTTCGTCCATGTCGCCGTAGACAGGGTAGCACTCGCCGCCGATGCGCTTGATGGCGGCGTTGTTCATCATGGCGCCGCACATGGCGTTGGCCCACAGCCGCTCCTGACGGACAAAGGGAGCCTCGTGGGTGGCCCAGAGCAGGATGGGCTTGCCCAGTTCCTGGGACAGCTTGCAGCCCACGTCGTCGCCGGTGAAGGCGCCGATGACCAGCAGCACCACGTCCACCTGGCGGGCCCGCAGGTAGTCCGCGCAGGCGGCGGCTTCGTCGGTGTTGGTGACGATCTCGGGATAGCGTACCACGTTGACGCTGGTCAGCTCACGCTCGGCCCAGTCGCCGTACAGCGTCTGCAGCTTCTGCGGGCGCTCACGGGGCCAACGGCCGGACAGGGTGGCTACAAAGCCGACGTTCAATTTTGCTTTTACCATGTTCAAGTCACTCCTTTTTCAGATGACGGCAGATACAGTAGAGAATACTGGATAATAAACACGTGTGTATAACCTTGTTGCTACAATTATAGACCGTCCGGCGGGGCGTGTCAAAGGCGCGGCGGGCAAAATGAACAGATTTGGATGCCCCGACAAAAAAGAACAAAAAGATTCGGCAAAACGCCAAAGCTGTGCGGGTTTCCGGCGGGGGAGCGGCAAAAACGAGTTGCCGGGGCGAAGAAAAGTGTGATATACTATAGCTAACAAAGGCCAAAATTTGCGAAGGAGCAGGCAAAAATGACCAGAGGGATGGTTACCAGAAAAGACGTCGCCCAGCGGGCCGGCGTGAGCGAAACGATCGTCTCTTATGTATTGAACAACAACCGCTATGTGGACAAGAACAAGCGGGAGCGCGTTTTGCAGGCGGTGAAGGAGCTCAACTACCACCCCAACAGCATCGCCCGTGCGCTGAAAGGGAAAAAGACCAATCATATCGTATTCATCGCGGACAACATCAGTACCGAGCATTTCAGCCAGCTGATTGCCGTGATGGACCACTATGCCTATGACAAGGGCTATCTCATCAGCTTGATCTCCAACCGGAACAACGATGATTTTGTGGAGCAGATCATCAGCCGCCAGTGCGACGGCATCATCGTCAGTTCGCTGAGCATCCCGGAAGCCTATATCCGCCGGTTCACCGACGTGGGCATTCCGGTGGTGGTGCTGCAGAACCGTGACTATCAGGACCTGTCGGGTGCGGCGATCATCCAGACGGGGCTGTACGGCGGCGCCCGGGACGGCGTGAGCTATCTGGCCGAGCAGGGCCGCAAACATATCATTTATGTGGACCGTTTTTCGGGCCGGGGGCATTTCAGCGACCGCAGCGACTACCGTCTGCACGGATACTTTGACGAGATGGAGGCCCGGGGCCTGCCCACCCACGTCATCACCGGATGCATCGACCCCGCCCAGACCGCCCATGCCGTGGCGGAATACTGCCGCAGTCACCAGGTGGACGCCATTCTGGGCCGCAGCGACAAGGTGGCCTGCATCGCCATGCAGGCGGTCATGGACATCGGCCTGCGGGTGCCCCAGGACATTGCGGTGGTGGGCTTTGACAATTCCAGCCTGAGCCAGTATATGCGGCCCACCATGACCAGCATTGAGATCCAGCGCGACCCCATCGGCAAAGCGGCGGTGGATATGCTGGATCAGATGCTCAACGGCGGCGAGGTCCCCGCACCCCAGGAATTCCACACCCGCCTGATCCGCAGGGAAAGCGCCTGAACCGCGCCCCAGCGGCAGACACAATACAGAATAGCCGGACGGCTTTGGGAGAATCTCTCCAAAGGCCGCCCGGTTTTTTATGCTCCGGGCAGGGGAGACACTTTGCCGGAAAAAGGGGCGGGGACACGGCCAATCGTTGAAAATGCCCGTTTGAGGAGGCCATGGCCCCAAGTCTGTTGTGTTTTTTGCTCAAAGAGATAAAACAGATTTGTGAGTTGCGACAAAAATACCAAAAGTTGTTGACGGCAGGGGTGGGAATCGGTATAATTGAGACAACGAGAACAAAACTCGTGTGTACATCCCGGCAGGATCTCACCAGCTTAGGCCTTTGGATGGTGAAACGCCGTGATAAACGGCAGGGATGACATGCGAGCTTTTCTTGCCCTGAGAGTACACACGAATGTACTTCTTCCGAACCGCCGCTTACCCAACGATGTATCTTGTATCCGGGGAACAGAAAAACGGCGGTAAATTTTTGAGAGGATGTACACACGTGTAAACTACTCGTGGATTCACTCCGCCCGGCAACGGGGGAGTTCGGATATGCGACCATTACAAAGGAGGAAAACAAATGAAAAAGCACATGAAACTGACCGCGGCAGCCCTGGCCGCAGCCATGGCGTTCAGCATGACCGCCTGTTCCGGCGGCACGGATACCGCCAGCGGTTCCCAGGCGTCCGGCACCGGTGAGACCGGCGGCGCTTCCCAGGAGGAGTACACCGAGGAAGTTACCCTGAAAGTTGCCAACTACGCGATCCTGGAAAGCGGCTACACCGAGTTCTGGGAGGGCGTCAAGGCCGGTTTTGAGGAGAAGTACCCCAACGTTACCATCGAGTGGGTCACCGCTCCTTACGGCGAGATCACCAACCAGGTCATCAACATGGCCGGCGGCGGTGACATGGTGGACGTCATCTTCAGCGAGCTAATCTGGATCCCCACCTTCGTGGAAGCCGGCCTGGCCGCTCCCGCTGAGGAAATGCTGGATGCAGACTTCCTGGCAGACTTCTACCCCAACGTTCTGGAAGCCCACCAGGTGGACGGCCAGACCTACGGCGTGCCCCTGTACGCATCTTCCTGCGTTCTGTACTACAACAAGGACATCTTTGAGGCTGCGGGCCTGGACCCCAACACCCCGCCCACGACCTATGACGAGATGCTCCAGATGGCCGAGAAGATCGACGGCATGACCACCGCCGACGGCAACAAGATCTACGCTTTCGGCGTTCCCACCGCATCCGTTGCGGTCGTCGGTTCCTTCCTGAACAGCGTGGTCTACAACTACGGCGGCACTGTCCTGACCGAGGATGGCTCCCTGGCCATTGACGACGGCTTCAAGCAGGCTTTCGACATGATCAAGCTGCTGGACGACAAGGGCTACAACCCCCAGAACTGCAAACCCAAGGATCTGCGCAACCTGTTCGCTCTGGGCCAGCTGGCCATGTACTACGATCAGAGCTGGGGCTTCAACGGTGTCAGCAGCATCAACCCCGATGCCGCCAACTTCACCGCCAGCGCCATGCCTCTGAAGGGCGGCGACGGTGACGGCGCCGGCACCCTGCAGTCCCACTGCTTCGTTATGGTCAACAACGGCGGCGCCCGTGCCTGGGCTGCCAAGGAGTTCGTGCAGTACGTCATCACCCCCGAGGTGCTCAATGACTACATGAACAACATCACCCCTGCCTACCCGGTCAAGAACGATATGGCCGACTGCATGCCTGAACTGCTGGCTCCCTCTGCGGACGCTACCACCCAGGCGAAGCCTGTCCCGCTGGTTGCCGCTCTGAACGACTTCAACCTGGAACTGTGCACCCTGGCCCAGGCTGTTACCGTCAGCGACAAGGATGTGGATACCGCCATTGCGGACTTTGAAACCTCTGCCAACGCCATTCTGGCAGGATGATTTGAAAGACGTTATAAACACCTGAACAAAACGGGGGACAGGAGAACAGCGACCGCAGATTCTCCTGTCCCTGTCTTATGAATGAGAACGGAAAGGGATGATCCGATGCCTAAGGCAATGACGTCAACGCGCCGCATCAAGTCGGCCACAGGCGACAAGATCTTTTCGCTGGGCCTGCTGGCCCCCGCGATTCTGCTCACTTTTGTCTTTATCCTTGTGCCTGTCATCGACTCTGTTATCAAGAGCTTTACCGAGTACAAGATCAAAAATGTCATCAGCGGTGCGCCGGGTACCTGGAACAACTTTGAAAACTACATCAAGCTGTTCCAGAACGACAAGCTGATGCCCGCGATCATCACCACCTTTGTGTTTGTGTTCGCGGTGGTTATCTCCCAGTTTTTGATCGGCTTTATCCTGGCTGTCATCCTGGACAGCAAGATCCGCGGTTCCCGCTTCCTGCGCAGCATCATGATGATGCCCTGGGTCGTGCCCACCATGATCTCCGGCATGGTCTGGCTGTGGCTGTATCAGCCCCAGTACGGCCTGCTGCGTTACCTGGTCCAGGTGGTCACCGGCGGTTCCGTCGCTGATTTTGCCATCCTGAACAACCCCAACACCGCCCTGCTGGGCATCGGCATTGCCGCCTTGTGGAAGCAGGTCCCCCTGACCACCCTGCTCCTGCTGGCCGGCCTGCAGAGCGTTCCCAGCGATATGCTGGAGGCCGCCACCGTGGACGGCGCCAGCGCCCTGCGCCGCTTTGTTTCCATCGTCATCCCCTACATGATGAGCGTTATCAAAGTTACGGTGAGCATGTCCATCATTGAGAACTTCAAACAGTTCCCGCTGTTCTGGACCATGACCGGCGGCGGCCCCGACGGCGCCACCACCACCCTGGCCATCCTGAGCTACCGCGAAGCCTTCGTCTCCAACGACCTGGGCAGCGGCGCCGCCGTTACCACGGTGTGGATGCTGCTGATGATCCTGGTGGTCTTTGCCTACAACAAGATCTTCAAAGCGGAACCCATGGATTAAGGAAAGGAGGAGCAAGATGAAACGCAGACAAACCCTCAGTGCGATTCTCAAATATTTTGTCCTGGCTGTGATCCTTCTGTTCCTGCTGTTCCCGCTGTACTGGGTTCTGATCACCAGCTTCAAGACCAACATGGAAGCCTACGCGTTCCCGCCCAGCTTCCTGCCCCAGGCTCCCACGGTGGAAAGCTACATCAAGCTGTTCACCGAAAACAACGAGTTCTTCATCTACTACAAAAACAACTTCATCATCTCCGGCGTGTCCGCGGCACTGACCGTGCTGGTGGCGCTGCTCAGCGGCTATGCCCTGAGCCGGTTCCACTTCCGCTGGAACGCCTGGATCGTGGCGGCGTTCATGTCCGCCCAGATGTTCCCCATGATCAGCCGCTTGATCAGCTTGTACGGCCTGATGCGCGGCATGAAGCTCATCAACACCCATGCCGGCCTGACCCTGGCTCTGACCGCGGCCATGCTGCCCTTCTCCATCATGCTGATGAGCAGCTTCTTTGACAGCGTCCCCGTGGCGGTGGAGGAATCTGCCCGCATCGACGGCGCCAGCCGCTTCGGCGTGCTGTTCCGCATCGTGGTGCCTCTGGTCAAGCCCGGCATCCTGGCGGTAGGCATCTACTCCTTCCTGCTGGCCTGGGACGACTATCTCCACGCCGCGACCCTGATCCAGACCGACAGCCTGCGCACCCTGTCCATCGGCATTGCCCTGCGCTACCTGGGTGAGCTGAGCTACGACTGGTCCCTCATCAACACCATTTCCATCGTCGGCACCATCCCCATGCTGCTGCTGTTCTTCTTCTTCCAGAAGTACATGGTCAAAGGTCTTGTGGCCGGCGCCGTGAAAGGATGATGATCATGCCGGAACGGAAATTCCCCAACATCCTGTTTATCCTTACCGACGACCAGGGCGTCTGGTCCATGGGCTGCTACGGCAACCATGAGATCCGGACCCCCAACCTGGACCGCCTGGCGGCCCAGGGGTGCCGGTTTGAGCATTTCTTCTGCGCATCGCCGGTGTGCTCTCCGGCCCGCGCCAGCCTGATGACCGGGCGCATCCCCTCCCAGCACGGCGTGCATGACTACCTGTGCGAGGGCAACGGCGGCTGCGGCCAGCGGGCCATCCAGTACCTGGAAGGCCAGACCGGCTACACCGATCTGCTCAATGAGGCCGGCTACGAGTGCGCCCTGAGCGGAAAATGGCACCTGGGCGACGGTGCCCATCCCCAGAAAGGCTTCTCCTTCTGGTACACCCACCAGAAAGGCGGCGGACCCTACTACAACGCCCCCATGTTCCGGGACGGCAAGCCCGTGAACGAGGAACGCTACATCACCGACGTCATCACCGACGAGGCGCTGCGCTTCCTGGATCAGCGGGACAAGGAAAAGCCCTTCTACCTCAGCGTGCACTACACGGCTCCCCACAGCCCCTGGGTGGGCTGCCATCCCCAGGAGTACGTGGACCTGTACAAGGACTGTCCCTTTGAGAGCTGCCCGCAGGGTCCCGCCCATCCCTGGGCCAACGTGGACGTGCTGCCCGGCTACAAGGACCCCGTGCCCAACCTGCAGGGGTACTTCGCGGCGGTCACCGCCATGGATGCCAATGTGGGCCGTCTGCTGGACCGGCTGGATGCGGAAGGCCTGGCGGAGGATACGCTGGTCATCTTTACCAGTGACAACGGCTTCAACTGCGGGCATCACGGCATCTGGGGCAAGGGCAACGGCACCTTCCCCATGAATATGTACGATTCCTCGGTGCAGGTGCCGTTTTTGGCACGGCACCCCGGGCAGATCCCGGCGGGGCTCGTCTGCGAGCAGATGGTCAGCGCCTACGATTTCCTGCCCACATTGATGGAATATCTGGGCCTGCCCAACCCTCTGGCCGAAGGGCTGCCCGGCCGCAGCTTTGCCCCCTTCCTGCGGGGCGAGCCTGCCCCGGAGGACCGGCCCGTGGTGGTGTTTGACGAGTACGGCCCCGTGCGGATGATCCGCACCGCCACCCGCAAGTATGTGCGGCGGCTGCCCTACGGCCCGGACGAGTTCTACTGTCTGGACACCGACCCCGGCGAGGAGCATAACCGCATCGCGGACCCCGCCTGTGCCGGGGAGATCGCGGAGATGCGCCACACCCTGGACAGCTGGTTCGTGAAATATGCGGACCCGGCCATCGACGGCTCCCGTGAGCCGGTCAAGGGCGGCGGTCAGGCCGGCCTGGCCGGGACCTGGGGCGACGGCCGCGACATCTACCCCGTGAACGATCATTGCTGACAAGAGAAGGAGGATTCTCCATGTTGACCAATAATCTGGAAGTCATGCAGCGCGCCACCCGTGAAGGGTATGCGGTCCCTGCCATCAATACCCAGGGCGGCAACTATGACATCATCCGCGCCTGCTGCAAGGCCGCGCAGGAAATGCGCAGCCCCATGATCCTGGCCCATTACGTTTCCACCGGCGCTTACTCCGGCAACGACTTCTTTGTGGAAGTCGCCAAGTGGTGCGCCAATAAAGTGGATGTGCCGGTGTCCATCCATCTGGACCACGGCGCTGACTTTGACATCTGCATGGAAGCCCTGAAACTGGGCTTCACCAGCGTCATGATCGACGGTTCCACCCATCCCATCGCCGAAAACGCCGCCATGACCAACGAGGTCATCAAGGTGGCCAAGTGCTTCGGCGTGCCGGTGGAGGCCGAGATCGGCGAGCTGCAGCGCCTGGACAACGGCGTGGTGCAGGAGAACAAGAACATTGCCGACCCCGAGCAGGTCCGCGAATTCCTGTCCCTCTGCCAGCCGGATACCCTGGCCATCGGCATCGGCAACGCCCACGGCTACTACAAGGGCAAGCCGGACATCCACCTGGACGTGCTGGAAAACGTCCGCAAGTTCACTGACATTCCCCTGGTCCTCCACGGCTGCACCGGCATGGAGGAGAGCATCGTCAAGGATGCCATCAAGCTGGGCGTTGCCAAGATCAACTTCGGCACCGAGATCCGCTACAAGTACGTTCAGCACTACCAGGAAGCCCTGGAGAAGCTGGACCACCAGGGCCACAGCTGGAAGCTGAGCCAGTACGCCAGCGACGCCCTGGCCGAGGACGTCAAGAAGATCATCGAGCTTTCCGGTTCCGCCGGCAAAGCCTGATCGCCATGACGGCGCTGTACATTCTGCTGGCAGCCTTTGCAGGCAGCTTCGTCCAGTCGGCCAGCGGGTTTGGCTATGCCATCGTGGTCATGTCCATCCTGCCGCTGTTCATCCCCTTCCAGGCGGCCTCCATCGTGGAGGTGCTGTCCGCCCTGGCCATGGTGCTCTGGATCGCCGTCAAATACCGCCGCCACATCAACTGGAAGCTGCTGTGGTGGCCGTTGGTGGCAAACAGCGTGTTCAGCCTGGCGGGCATCTGGTTTCAGGATGCCGGCACCGAGACCTTGCTGCGCCGCATTCTGGGGATTACACTGGTAGTGCTCAGCATTTACTTCATCTTTTTCAGCAGCAGGCTGGTCATCCGGGCAAACCTGTGGACCGGGCTTGCCGCGGGCGCCATCAGCGGCGTGTGCGGCGGACTGATGAGCATCGGCGGGCCGCCCATGGTGGCCTACTATCTGGCGGCCACCCGCTCCAAGGAGGAGTACGCCGCCACCCTGCAGACCTACTTCATTTTTTCCACGGTATACATTTTTGCCGCCCACGTGGTCATGGGCCACGTCACCGGCCAGATCCTGACCTGGAGCGCCCTGGCGCTGGCAGGACTGGCGGTCGGGACCTTCTGCGGACTGAAACTCTTTGACCGTCTCAGCGCCGCCGGCCTGAAAAAGGTCGTCTGCGGGTTCATGGCCGTTGTGGGATGTTATCTTGTCATCACCGGTTGAAGCATTTTTAGGAGGTATTTCTCATGAAGGAAAACAGCTCTCTCACTTATAAGGAAATCTACGGTCAGCCTGCGTCTTTCCAGGCCATCCTGGATACCCTGCCCGACATTGAAAAGACCCTGGACGAAGTGTTCGCCCAGTCCTACGATCAGCTGATCTTCACCGGCTGCGGCACCTCGCTGTATCTGGCGCAGACCTCCGCCTACCTGTGGCAGGCGTCCAACTCCGTCCCCGCCACCGCGGTGCCCTGCAGTGAGCTGCTCTTCTTCCCCGAGAACTACATCAAGGGCAAGCGCACCCTGGTTTTGCCCATCACCCGCAAGAGCTACACCACCGAGGTCCGCATGGCCATCGACAAGGTCCACACCCTGCCCGGCGTCACCAGCCTGGCCATCACCTGCGACCCCGACAGCAGCAAGTACAACGAGCATTTCATCCTGGCCCCCAACACCCCGGAGGACAGCGTCATCATGACCCGCAGCTTCACCGCCATGGTGTTCCTGGCCCAGATCCTGGCCTTCTATGCCGCCGGCAAGAAGGATGAGATCGCCGCCATGAAGAACTATGCCGCCGAGGCTCAGAAACTGCTGGAGCAGAGCGACGCGCTGGCCAAGCAGATCATCGCCGAGCATCCCAACCTCAACCTGTTCATCACCCTGGGCCAGGGCGCTTACTACGGCGTGGGCAACGAGTGCATGAACAAGATGAAGGAGATGGGCATCTCCAACAGTGAGGCCTATTACAGCATGGAGTACCGCCACGGCCCCATGAGCCTGGTGGACGAGAACACCCTGCTGGTGCTGCTTTCCAACGAGCATACCGAGGAGACCGACGCCTCCCTGATGAGCCAGATGAAGAGCTTTGGCGGTGTGACCGCAGCCATCGGCCCCAACGTGGACAAGATGGCCGATCTGGACTACACCATCAAGACCGAGAACGGCTACACCGAGCTGCAGGCCGCCGCGGTGATGGGCTTCATCGGCCAGTTCCTGGGCTACTACATCTCCATGGCCAAGAACATCGACGCCGACTCTCCCCGCCACCTGACCCAGGCCATCGTCCTGAAATAATTGCGGCAATCAAAAAATCCCCTCCCCCTTTGTAAAGCCGACCGCCCGGCCAGACGCTTGCGCGCCTGCCGGGCGGCCGGCTTTTTTTGCCCGCCAAAACCCGGAACACACCGACAGATTCTGCCAGAAACTGCGGCACTCCGCCGCTTATAATACCGGTATGGCGGGGCTTTCGGGCTCCGTACGCAAAGGGAAGGTGGAGTGCAACACGAGCATACATACAAAAGGATGGGCCGGACGCCTGGCTGCGCTGATGCTGGCGTCCGTGCTGCTGTTTTCCGGCGCGGGACGGTGCATACCCGCTCCCCGGGCCGAAGGCATTGCCGGGGAGGGGGAGTCCGCCCTTGCGGCCACGGCGGATACGGCGCTTCCGGCTGTTCTGGCTGCGCCGTCGGCCCCGACGGAACAGAACGACGATGTTTTGACCGACACGGTGTCGCCCATCGGCACCACCCTGAACCTGTTTGACTACTGGATCACCGGGCAGTTTGAGCCGGACAATGTGGACCCGGCCAATCTGGACCAGGGCATCAACGCGGGGCATCTTTTGTGGTTTTTGAGAAACGCCGTCAACCAGCCCAACGCTATCAACAACTACACCGGCAGCGCCAATCCCCGCACCGGCATCGTGAAAACCACCCTGCAGAACGGATACCCGGTCCTGAGCCAGAACGAGGAATCCCTGGCCTACCTGTTCAACCCCGACCTGCCCAACCAGGGCAAAGCGTCCTATCCCGGGGTGCGGGACCTTTTGCAGATCGATGCCCAGGGGTATTATTACTATGACAGTGCCCAGAACTTTGCCCAGTACGATTCCGGCACCAATTCTTTTATCGTCTACAACGCGCCGGGGGTGAACCCCGGAGGGGCATCGCCCCGGGGACAGTTCTTCCCCTTCAATCAGTTCAGCCAGGTGAAGGACCTGAACTCCAAGAACCCGGCCATCAACCACTATTTCGGCATCACCATGACCACCCGCTTTGTCCAGCAGCCCTACGGCACGGTGGAAGGGACCCCGGACGGCACGCCCGTCACCTATGAGTTTACCGGTGACGACGATGTGTGGGTCTTTATCGACGATGTGCTGGTGGGAGACCTGGGCGGCATCCACGATGCGGCGTCCCTGAACATCAATTTCCAGACCGGCCAGGTCCAGATCAACGGCAGGGCCAACGGGACCATCCGGGAAAAATTCGAGGCCGCGGGCAAGACCTGGACAAACCCCGGCTCCGATACCTTTGCCGACGATACCTACCATACCCTCAAATTCTTTTACCTGGAGCGGGGCAATGTGGACTCCAACATGAAGCTGAAATTCAACCTGGTGTCCATCCCCCAGAGCGACCTTATCAAGATCGACCAGATCGGGGACCCGGTGCCGGGGGCAGAGTTCCAGCTCTATTATGCCAACGACGACTATTCCTACGACCCGAAGAACCTCATCGCCACCGGTACCACCGGCCCCAACGGGTATTTTGTGTTCCAGAACCCGGACGGCACCCTGCTCAGTCTGAACAACCTGAAAAATGAGTACGGCGGCGATGGCCAGACCGGCAAATTTGTTCTGGTGGAAAGCCAGGTCCCGGAGGGCTACCGTGCGCCCCCGCAGATGAACCTGTATTTCCCGGAGGATTACCCCAACCTGGCGACGCTGCTGTCCGCAAACCCGTGGGACACCGGCGCCTACGCCAGCCCGGTGGTCACGGTCACCCTGCCCGATGAGCCGGAGGATGTGGATGGCCAGACCTATTCCGCCGATTCCGGCACCTACTTTGCGGTGGTGCTCAAGCGGCAGGATGCTTCCGGCGACGGCAGCAGCACCCAGAGCGACTGGTATCCCGTCTACGGCGACCCCGTCACGGGATGGCAGATCTCCTCCACCACCGGCACGGAGGCGGCCATCCAGGCGGCCCGGTTCAACCCCTATCTGTTCACCCTGGACAGCAGCGGCGCCTACAAGGTGACCATCGACAACCTGCCCGGGAATATCCTGACCTATTATTACGTGCTGGCCACCAACGGCGATCCGACGGCGGACAACGCCGAATACACCGTGGCCTTTTACCGCACCACCGCATCCAATCTTTTGGGCGCCAATGCGGACAACACCGTCCGTCTGAACGCCGACACCGCCGGGGAGGACGGCAATTTTGAACGGGAATTCTCCGTCCGCCTGTTTGTCCCCAATATCAGGAATTACCTCATCGTCCAGAAGGTGGGAGAGTCCGATCTTAAGACCTTGACCGGGGCGGAGTTCGCCCTGTATCGGGCTTCCGACGTGACCGACGGTCAGGTCAACCCGGGGGCGCAGCCCTACGACACGGTGACCACCCGGGACCAGAGCCAGGACCGGGGCGATATCATTACGCTGGGCGGCGCGGGGGTATTCCCCAATACTCAGGATGTTCTGCCCGCGGGGACCTACTATCTCAAGGAGACAAAGGCCCCGGACGGCTATGCGCCGTCGGACGAGCTGGTGGAGGTGGTGGTCGATGATACCGGTGTCTACGCCAATGCCGGAACGGTGGACGACGACGTGTCGGTGCTGCGTGGCGTGGGCAAGGTGGTGCGCAGCATGCTGCAGTTTGCCGTCCCCGACGACATCAACGCCACACTTACCGACATCAAGGCGACGCTGTATATCGCGCCCGACTATACCCCCGGCACCGGCAACGACCTGTCGGTCTGGCGGTTCTCCGGCCTGTCGCCGCTGGACCTGTCCTATTACAGCAACAACCAGATCCTGGAATACGGTCCCACCCAGCCCGGCGGGCCGGTATACTACCTTGTGGATGAGGGCTGGTCCCGGCTGGAGATCACCCAGAACTACGCCGCAGGCAGCGACCAGAACCTGAAGATCAATTTGGGTCAGCAGAACCTGACCAATATTTTCTCCCGCAGCACCATTGTTCGGCTGCGCAACGACCCCACCCGCCTTACGGTGGAAAAGGTGGTCACCGGCGCCCGGGGAGACCGGGACAAGGAGTTCCGGTTCACCCTGACCCTGACCGACGGGGCAGGCCAGCCCCTGTTCGGGGAATACGGCGGGTTGATGTTCGATGAAAAGGGCGTTGCCGAGACCACCCTGAAAGACGGGGAGCGCATTGTCATTGAGGGGCTGGAACCGGGGACGGTCTTTACCGTGACCGAGACCCCGGAGGACGACTACGACACCACGGTGACCCTGAACGGCGGCGCACCGGAGGCGGTCAATACCCTTACCGTCACGCTGCCCCTGGGCGGGACGAACATCGTCTTTACCAACGACTGCACCCTGCCCGCACCGGCCACGCCGGCACCGACCCAGTCTGCAACGGCGCAGAGCACCGCAAAACCCGCTGAGCCCACCGCCGCGCCGGTTCAGAACGTTGTGCCCGCCACGGGAGACCCGGCCATGCCCGCCGTCTGGGCGGCGCTGTGCGCGGTGTCCGCGCTTGGAATGATGTTGTTCATCCGCCGCAGAAACCGCAGAAACGACCACTGAGCGTATTAAAACCGCCCGGTACTGAAAAGTACCGGGCGGTTTTGTTTGTGCTGCGGGCCGGAAAGCCGCTGTGCCTGCCGGGAACGGGCAGGTCACAGCAGGGCGTGGCTTTTTTCGCACAGCTGATAGACTTCCTCATATTTGGCGTCGATGAGGGGACGGGTGCGGCGGGTCCGGCTTTGCAGGAGAAAGCGGTAGAGAAAGACGGGCAGCACCCATCCCGCAAATCCGGGAACGGCCAGGAGGATGGTCAGCAGGATGCGGGGCGGGGTGGAGGTGACGGCGAACACCGACCCTGCCATGAAGGCGGTACCGGCCAGCCCCACCAGAAGGGCCCACATGAGGGCGGTGCGCCGGCCGGACTGTTCCAGCATGGCGATCTCCTGCATACAGGACTCGAAATTGCGCTGGAGGCGGGTCAGCTCCATCTTGTTGACGATCTTGCGGTCCCGTTTGAGATAGACCACGGAGGGCTGCCGCCCCGGCGCGGGGGCGCGGTTTTCGTCCGGGACCCAGCCGAAACTTTCGTAGCAGTCCAGCAGGAGGGAGGCGTCCTTCCCGGTGGCGGGGATCTCCTTGTATTCATAGCCGATGTACGGGCGGGAAGGCTGTTGTGTCATGCCGGTACCTCCTCATGGGGGAGCGGGAGCCGCACGGTGAAGGTACTGCCCTTGCCCGGGGTGCTGGTCACCGAGACGGTCCCGTCCGAAAGTTCCAGGATGCGCTGCACCAGCGCCAGGCCAAGGCCGTTGCCCTCGGTGGCGTGGGAGGTGTCGCCCTGATAGAATTTGTCGAAAATTTTTGCCATGGTCCCCGGGTCCATGCCGCAGCCGGTGTCCGACACGGCGACGGTGATGCCGTCCGGGCCGGAGGTCTGGCGCAGGGTGACGCGGCCGCCCTCCGGCGTGAACTTGATGGCGTTGGAAAGCAGGTTGGTCCACACCAGTTCCATCAGCCCTTCGTCGGCGCAGACCGTGGCGCGGTCCTCCAGGTCGGCGTCAAACTCAATGTGCTTGCGCTCCCACTGGTCCTCAAACTGCAGGGCGCAGGCGCACAGCTGGGCGCAGAGGTCGTAGGACTGGGGCATGGGCTGGATGACCTGTTTCTCCAGCTTGTTCAGCTTGAGCATGTTGGTGATGAGGTTGGACAGCCGCCGGGTAGCCTGCAGGATGGTGTCGGTGCATTCCCGGCGCTGGGCTTCACTCAGATGGCCGGTCTGCAGCAGTTCCGCATTGGTCTGGATGACCGCCAGGGGGGTCTTGATCTCGTGGGAGACGTTGGAGAAAAAATCGGTTTTCAAGGTCTCGATGCTGCCCAGTTCCTCCACCATCTTGTTGAAATCCACAAACAGCACGTCCAGATGGGTCCGCTTGTCGATGGTGTGCCGGGGCGGCAGGTACACTGAAAAATCCCCCGCCGCCACCCGGCGGGCGGCTTCGGAAAATTCCTCGATGGGTTTCTGGTAACGGCGGCGGATGATCAGCCCGGTGATCAGGGTGACCGCCGCCGATGCCGCCACCCAGAACCCCAGCACCCCCGCCACGTTGGCGGCGGGCAGGCTGCGGTAGTCGATGAACTGGCCGATGATCATCATCTGCAAAGTGGTCAGGACGGCAAACATCCCGAAAAACAGCAGAAAAATGGGCAGGGGAAACAGCTCTTTCTTGACCCGCTCGTCCGAAAAACGGCTCTGCTTTTTCATTTCAGCACCGCCTTGTAGCCCAGGCCCCGCACCGTCTTGATGGTAAAGCCGTCGCAGCCGGAAAATTTGTCCCGCAGCTTGGTGATGTAGACGTCCACCGCCCGCAGGCTGGTCTCGGTCTCCATGCCCCAGAATTCGTCCATCAGCTGCGCCCGGGTAAAGGTCTTGTTGGGGTAGGACAGCAGCTTGTACAGGATGTTGAACTCCCGGGTGGTGACGGGAATGTCCTCCCCGTCCGCCACGGCGGTGACTGCGTCGGCATCCAGGGTCAGGTTGCCCACCGTCAGACGCCGCTCCATCTCAATGTTGGCCCGGCGCAGCAGGGCCCGCACCCGCAGCAGCAGTTCCGCCAGCTCGATGGGCTTGACCATGTAGTCGTCGATGCCTAGCTGAAAGCCTTTCTGTTTGGCGCTCATGTCGTCCCGGGCGGACATGAACAGGATGGGGATGGTCCGGTTCACCCGGCGGATGGTCTCGGCAAAGGAAAAACCGTCCTCCCCGGGCATCATGATGTCGGAGATGATCAGGTCGTAGAGGGTGTTGTACATCTCCTCATAGGCGGCGGCTGCCGACAGGCAGCCGGTGGCCGCAAAGCCGCTGTCGTTCAGATAGGTGCAGACCGCCTGGTTCAGCTTGGCGTCGTCCTCCACCACAAGAATATGGACCATGGGTTTCCTCCCTTGTATTGCCTGGGATGCCGGCCTGCCCGGTCGGGATAAGGGCATTGTACCCGCCAAATATTTGCGGGCCGTTTGGGTTTTGTTTGAGAATTGTTAACGGAGCCGCCGCCCCGCTTCTATTCTGATTCTATGAAACGGGGCGGGGATTGTCAAACCGGGATTGATGTCAAAAGCAGTAGTCAATATGCACAAATACAAGTGTAAAATTTGTGCAAAATAGCCATATGACCCGTTTCGCTCCCGCGAGGGAGGGCGGGCTTGGAAAACGAAATGAGAGAAAACGGACGGAAAACCGTTCAAAAGCGGGCAGGGAAAAGCAGGGGAGAGGCGGGCGGACGGCCGGATGGCCGGGGGCGAAAAGAGCTTTTGACACCGGAAAACTCCACCCGAACCGTGCCGCCGGACGCCCGTTTGCGAGGTGAAATTCCAAAAGACGATGTAAAAACCGGGGGTTACGCGGTATCCGTTGAACAAAACTGTGCATTTTGACAAGATAGAGTCACAGGAGTTCCGCAGACGGTGCGGGACCGGAAAAAGAAGGAGGAAACTCACAATGACTCGTACGAATATTGCAAAGACCGTGGCCGCAGGTGCTCTGGCGGCTGTTATGGCTGTCTCCATGACCGGCTGCAGCTCCGGCGGCAGCGGCGAGATCAGCGCCACCTACATGATCAGCAACGCCACCTACCTGGATTCCATCGCCTGGTACTCCAGCGACGACATCATGCTGGTCACCAACTCCGACAACACCTACGACCTCTACTACAAGAACGACATCTTCGGCACCACCGACCCCGGCGTCAAGGGCAACAAGACCATCATCTACAGCGGTACCTACACCTCTGAGGCTTCCGCCGACGGCGACGCCACCCATGTGGACATCACCCTGTCCACCCCCACCCGCATCTACTTTGAGCAGCACGGCAAGGCTTACGGCCGCAACGGCTACGCGACCAACATGATGCTGGACACCGCCAACTGGACCGACGCCATGACCACCCTGGCTTTCCCCGCCGGCAGCGAGGACGGTTCCGCCGACTTCCTGGCCAAGTACGGCAAGGAGATCACCATGACCGTGGAAGATCCTTCTCTCTCCCCGGACGACACCACCCTGTCCTACCGCATCGTTGAGATGTCTGTGGACACCCTGGACATCACCGGCAACGAGTGATCGCAACGCCCGCTGCACCGCATCCGGCTGAACGAAAAAGAGAGGAATCTTTATGAAACAGAAAAACGCAAAGGCCAAAGGTTCCCTGCTGTGGAAGATCCTGAGCGTTGTGTTTGTGGTGCTGTTCGCCGTCACCATGATCGGCGGACCCATCGCCAACAACTACGCTTCCATCATCAACATGGTCCTGGGGACCGAGTCCACCAAGACCATCGGCGATCCCGGCCAGACCTACTTTGAGGCGGACTTCACCTCCAGCGAGGATCAGGCGGCTTCGGCGGCCGAGATCTGCGAGAGCGTTGTGGCCAACGGCGCCACCCTGCTGCTCAATAACAACAGCGCCCTGCCCCTGGCGGAAGGCTCCAAGGTCACCCTGTTCGGCACCACCAGCGCAGACTTTGTCTACGGCGGCACCGGTTCCGGCGGCATGGATACCTCCAACGCCACCAAGCTGAAAGACGCCCTGGAAGCCGACGGCTTCTCGGTCAACCCCACCATGTGGGACTTCTACACCACCGGCGCGGGCTCCAGCTACGGCCTGGTCACCGCTTCCGGCTCGCTGAACAACTACATCTTCAACAACGCCGAGTTCCTCATCAATGAGGTCCCCCAGAGCGTCTACACCGACACCGAGTGGAATTCCGTCGCGGAATACGGCGACGCGGCCATCGTGGTGCTGGGCCGTATCTGCGGCGAGGGCGCTGACCTGCCCTGGTACAACTCCGGCGACGGCGACGGCAACATCCTCTCCCTCTCCACCGAGGAGCGGGACCTGCTGGCCAAGCTGGCAGAACTGAAAGCCGCCGGCCAGATCAAAAAGATCGTGGTGCTGCTCAACGCCACCAACCCCATTGAGCTGGACTTCCTCAACCCCGAGATCTGTGGTGTGGATTACGGCATCGACGCCTGCCTGTGGGTGGGCGAGGTCGGCCAGACCGGCATCAACGCCATCGGCGACCTGCTCAAAGGCACCGTCAATCCCAGCGGCAAGCTGGTTGACACCTACTGCTACGACAACCTGACCTCCCCCGCCATCCAGAACGCCCATGCCACCTCCTACACCAACGCGGCGGAAGCGGGCCTCTCCTTCGCGGAGAACAACGAGTACTACGTTGTCTATCAGGAAGGCATCTACGTGGGCTACCGCTACTACGAGACCCGCTACGAGGACTACGTCCTGGGCAACGCCAACGTGGGCGACTATGACTACGCCTCCACCGTGGCCTATCCCTTCGGCTACGGCCTGTCCTACACCACCTTCTCCTATGGTCCGCTGACCATGCAGGAGGAGGGCGACACCTTCACCTTCACGGTGGATGTCACCAACACCGGCGCCGTGGACGGCTCCGAGGTGGTGCAGATCTACATGCAGTCCCCCTACACCGACTATGACCGTGAAAACGGTGTGGAGAAAGCCTCCGTCGAGCTGGTGGGCTACACCAAGGTCAGCATCCCCGCCGGCGAGACTGCCACCGTCACCGTTACCGTGGACAAGAGCGAGATGCGCGCCTACGACGCCAACGGCGCCGAGACCTACATCGTGGATGCGGGCAACTACTACTTTGCCGCAGGCAACGGCGCTCACGACGCGCTGAACAACATCCTGGCCGCCAAGGCTGCCCTGGGTGACACTGCCAACGGCACCGTGGATACCTCCCGCATGACCTCCGAGGGCAACGCTGCCCTGGCTGTCCAGTACAACCAGGCTTCCCTGGATACCACCACCTACGCCACCGCTTCCACCGGTGCGGCCATCACCAACCAGCTGGACCACGGTGACCTGAACAAGGTGGACGACGATACCTCCAACGACGTGGTCTACGTCAGCCGCAGCGACTGGGCCGGCACCATGCCCCAGGCTCAGATCACCGCTACCTCTTACAGCGCCGCTGTCCAGATCCCGGCCAACGATCAGCTGGTCGCCGCTCTGAACGCCACGGTGGAGAACGTTCCCGTTTCCACCGCCGAGAGCGCTGCCGAGATGCCCACCATGGGCGCCGAGGGCAACCTGAATCTGGCCCAGTTCGTGGGCGTGCCGCTGGACGGCAGCATCACCGTGGACGGCACCGAGTACACCTGGAGCAACCTGCTGGATCAGGTCACCTTCTCTGAGATGGCCAAGCTCATCGGCCAGGCCTACCACTGCACCGCTCCCGTGGCCAGCGTCAACAAGCCGGTCACCAAGGACGAGAACGGCCCCCAGGGCATCACCGCGACCCTGACCGGCGGTTCCTCCTCCACCAGCTACACCTCCGCCGACCTGCTGGCGGCCACCTTCGACCCCTCCATCGCCGAGGCGGTGGGCCGCAGCATGGGCAATGACTGCCTGCTGGCCAACGGCAAGGCGTACTCCGGCATTTACGGACCCGGCGTCAACATCCACCGCACGCCTTACTCCGGCCGTAACTTCGAGTACTACTCCGAAGATCCCTTCATCTCCGGCAAGACCTGCGCCGCCGAAGTCAGCGGCATCCAGTCCAAGGGCGTCTACGTCTACATGAAGCACTTCGCCCTCAACGACCAGGAGACCGCCCGCGACGGCATCAGCGTCTGGACCAACGAGCAGGCTGCCCGTGAGATCTACCTCCAGGCCTTTGAGTACCCCGTGGAGGAGGCCAACGCCTACTGCGTCATGACTTCCTTCAACCGCATCGGCTGCGTCTGGGCCGGCGGCGACTACAACCTGCTGACCAACATCCTGCGGGGTGAGTGGGGCATGGAAGGCTTTGCCGTCACCGACTTCTCCAACTCCAACGACTACATGGATGTTGTGCAGGGCGTTCTGGCCGGCGGCGATGCCTGGGACTGCAACGACGCCACCAAGTGGACCGACAAGCTGCGTGAGTATCAGGACGACGCCACCGTTGTCAGCGCCATGCGCCAGGCAACCGCCCGCATCCTGTACACCGTGGCCAACTCCAACGCCATGAACGGCGTCAGCCCCAACATGCAGGTGGTGGAAGTCATCACCTGGTGGCAGATCGCCTTCATCGTCTGCGATGTGGTGTTCGGCCTGCTGGCAGTGCTGTCCATCGTCATGGCGGTGCGCAGCGGCAAAAAGGCCAAGGCGGCCAAACAGGCGGACAACACCTGATTTCCGACATTTCCCAAAAGAAGTCTTCTCTTCTTTTTGCTTCTTCTTTTTTCTTACACAACCCCAAAGCGGGACCGGATCTTCCGGCCCCGCTTTGGGGTTTTTAGTGCAGTTTTTTTAGCTTGCGCCCTGCGTGCAGCACCATCAGGATGCCCAGCAGGGCCAGCAGCCCGCAGACGGCGCTGCCGGTGACCAGGTTCATGCGGCTGCGCACGGCGGGGGTGGAGGTGTCAAAGGCGGCCAGCATGGCGGTCTGCAGGGACAGCATGGACACCAGCGACGCCGCAAAGCTGATCTGTTTGATGGCCAGAAGCTCCGGGGACCGGCGGCGGTGAAAGCGGATGAGAAAGACCAGGGCGGAGATCAGGCAGTAAAAGTCATAGAGGGCCACGGCAAAGATCCAGTATCCGTCGTAGGAAAAGCCGCGGCCCTCCCGCACGATGAGAACGGCGACCCCCAGCATGGACAGGGACAACACCACCAGCAGCGCCCCGCACAGCCGGTAGGACCGCCAGCCGGAGCGCAGGCGGGCGGCGGGGTCATCCAGTTTGGCGGCGGCGCGGCTTGCGTGCAGCACCGCCGCCCGGGTCAGGCACAGCGCCAGGTAATACCCCGCCAGCACCATCAGCCATTGGGAGGACAGCCACCACCCGGCGGCCAGCTTGGACAGAGCCAGCAGGCCGTTCACCGCCAGGGAGCCGTACCCCGTCCATAGGATGCGGAATGTGTGGTCGTCATACAGGCGGGATAGCAGGGGATGCCGGTGGGCGGCGTCCGCGGCGGCCTGCAGCGGGCTTTTGCGGCGCACAAAAAGGACCAGAGCCCACACGGCCAGAGACAAAAATACCGCCGCCCCCGCGTAGACGGCATACTGTACCGGCTCGGGCGGCAGGGCAAGGCCTTCCGGTTCGGCCACGATGACCAGCGATGCCGCCGCAAAAACCACCGCTCCCAGGCAGGAGGGCAGCAGCGGCGGGCGGGGAAAGGAGTTGGCCCGGCGGCGGGCAGGTCGGGTGTTGCAGGGCATGGCAGCATCTCCATTGGGCAGGTCGGGCGGCGGAAAGAAGTGTCTTTATGTTACCGTGGGTGCATTTGCGTTTTGTTGTGGTTTTGTTTGAGATTTGTTAATGGGCCGCGGCGGCAAAAACAGGGCACCCCGCCGCGGCGGAGCGCCCTGGGAGAAGCCTGGGGGCTGAGGGAGGAAAAGCGAAATCAGTCCTCCAGCCCGCGGATGAGGGGAATCAGGCAGAGCATCAGCACAATGCCCGCCAGCCCGATGCCGATGCCGGGGATCAGCATGTTCCACAGCATGACCAGGCTCATGCCCAGACCCAGCATCAGCGCACCCACAATGCCCAGCAGGGCAATGGCCACAGTGCGGAAATTCAGGGACACGACGGGTTTGCCCTCCATCCGGCGGCGGACCAGAACCATGATGAGCAGTACCACAAGGCCCGCGCCGCCCGTCACGACGCCCTGGTTCATGGCGTTCCACTGGGGCAGAAGCGCCATGCACATGCCCAGGGCAAACAGAATGCCGCCGATGGTGGAAAGGATGAGGGTGACAAAGTTTTTCTTTTTCATGGGGATTTCCTCCTGTAATGATCGTCAAACGATGGGGTGAAAGCGGCGGGGGTCAATGGTTTGCGCCGTCGTCCTGTTCCAGAAACGTGTCCACAAAGGCGGTCTCGATCTTTTTGTAACCGCCCACCACGGTATCTTCCACTTTTTTGTAGCCGCCTACCACGGTGTCCTCCACCTTCTGGTAGGCGCCGGTGACCTTGTCGGCCATGCCGCCGGTCTTGAGGGAGCCGTCCTCCTCCAAAAAGGTATCCACAAATTTTTCCTTGATGCCCTTGCAGGCGTCAATGACTTTTTCCCCCAGCTTGCCGGGTTTCAGATGATATTCACTCATGTCCGTGACCTCCTGGTTCTGTTGGGAAGCCGCGGTGGCTTTCCCTTCGTTGCGGACACAGTATACGGCCGGATTGTTGGCGGTTTGCTTGCGTTTTGTTTGCGAAGTGTTAAATCGGGCGGCGGGCATAAAAAATCCGCCGCCCGGTTTTTGCACCGGACGGCGGAAAGGTCTTTTTACAGTTGTCGGGAGAGGGGAGCGGTGCGTTTTAGCAGGGCTTCCAGCTCCGCCAGGTCGGCGGGGGTGTCCACGTCCCGCAGCTCGGCGGGGGAGAGGGCGGGCAGCACCCGTACAAGCTCCGGGTGGGCGGCGATCACCGCCCCGCCGCCCCGCCCGGCAGGCAGGGCAAGCAGTTCCCCAAAGAGGGCGCAGGGAAAGCACACCGGCGCCCCGGCCTGCTGCCCGTATCCCAGCCGCCAGATGGCGCCGGGGGTGTGAGCGGCGGCCAGCAGCAGGGTCAGCATCGTCTCTGCCGTGACCAGGGGCTGGTCCCCGGGGAAAAAGACGCAGGCGTCCAGGGGGCCGTCCTTTGTGAGGGCGTCCAGCCCCAGTCGTACCGTATCGCTGCGCAGGGGCAGGTCGTGGCGCAGGCAGGGGACGCCCCGGGCAAGGCAGAGGGCCTCCACCCCGGAGTCCCGGGTGACCACCACCCGGCGGGAAAATCCCAGCTCCGTGGCGTCCAGCACCCGGTCGAGAAGCGTCCGGCCATCCAGTTCGGCCAGCAGCTTGCCGCCGCCGAACCGGCGTCCCAGCCCTGACGCCATGATGACGCAGCCGGTATTTCCAAAAGGCCGGTCCAGGTCGATGACACAGGCGTCGGAACGGGCTTTCAGGGCGTTGAGAAAAGGCAGATCCTGGCTGCGCAGGACAGCCGCCACCCGTTTTTTGTCCAACAGGCGGAGGAGGGCCTTCTGATAGGTCGCGTCCTGGGATTCCAGATACCCCACCTCGTCCACAAAGGCCCAGGGGCAGGCATTTTCCATACAGGCGTCCAGCGCCTGCACTCCGGCCCCGGAAAAAGCCCCGGGCACCGGGCGCATGCGGTTTTCCGGGCCGGGAAGGGCAGGGTCAAAGACCCCCACCCGGGTCGTCCGGCCGGAGGGCATCTCCACCAGGTCCACCCCTTCCCCGCGCACCGCACGGGTGCGCACGCCGGGGACGGGCTCCGGGCAGAGCAGGGGCAGAAGGCCGTTCAGCAATGTGGTCTTGCCCGCGCCCCGGCCCCCGGTGAGAAACAGGTGGCGTTTACCGCTGACCGCCAAATACCTGGCAATAGATGGCGCGGCAGGCCTGGGTGCATTGTTCGCGGTAGGCTGCATACTTGTCCAGAAACTCCTTTCCCTGGGGGGTCAGGCGGCTGCCGCCGCCGTCCCTGCCGCCGGTGGTGCGCTGGGTCAGGGCAAAGCCCAGGGCCTGTTCGGCATGGCGGACCAGCCGCAGGGCTTTTGTGTAGGCCATGCCCATGGAGGCCGCCGCGGCCCGGAGGGAACCTTCCGTCTCCACGGCCAGCAAAAGCCGGTAGGGGCCTTCCCCGAAAAAGCGTTCCCCCTCGTCGTCCAGCAAAAATACCTTGGTCACAGGTTCCATGGTTCGTCCTCCTCCCGCTCTTCACTGAGCATGACAAGATGCCGCCGCCCGTCCCGGCCAACACAGGCCGTCAGGCTGACGGGGCCGTAGATGGCCGAGAGGGCGGTCTCCAGTTCCGGCAGCGGGTCGCAAGCGGGGGAGAGCACCGCCAGGGTCTTGCCCTCTTCCAGAATCAGCAGCCGGTCGCAGCAGGAGAGAGCCAGCATGGGGTCGTGGAGGGCGGCCAGCACGGCCCGGCGCTCCTGCCGCACCCAGCGGCGGAGAAGATGGAGCATCCGGTACCGCAGCTGAAAGTCCAGGGCGCTCTCAGGCTCGTCCAGTAAAAGCAGCTGCGCCCCCGAAACCAGCGTCCGGGCCAGGATGCACAGCTGCTTCTGGCCCTCGCTCAGGGTCTGGTAATTTTCTTCCTCCCGCCCCGCCAGCCCGGCCAGGGCCAGCGCCCGGCGGGCGGTCTCTTTCATCTGGGCGGTGGGGCGTTCCAGCAGGCCCAGATGGGGGTTATACCCCATGAGGACCACATCCAGCACCGAGATGTCGATGCCGATGCCGCTGCGCTGGGGGATGTAGGCACACCGCCGGGCCAACTGCCTGGGCGGCAGGCTGCCCAGGGCGCAGCCCTCCAGCAGGCTCTGCCCGCCGTGGGGGAGCAGCCCGCAGACCGCCTTGAGCAATGTGGTCTTGCCGCTGCCGTTGGCCCCCAGAATACCGGTGACCAGCCCGGGGGCTGTGGAAAACTCCACCCCACGCAGAATATCCGGGCCGCTGTAGCCAGCGGTCAGGCCGGTGACGGTGAAAAACGGTTCGTGGTTCACAGTTCACGCCTCCCTCTTACCACCAGCCAGATAAGGAAGGGCGCCCCCAGCAGGCTGGTAAAGATGCTCACCGGCAGTTCGGTCTCGGCCAGGGAGCGGGCCAAAAGGTCTGCGGCGCAGAGCAGCACCCCGCCTAACAGCCCGCTGAGCACCATGGTGCCCATGCGGTTGGAGCGGGTGAGCAGCCGGGCGGCGTGGGGGGCCAGCAGACCGATAAAGCTGATGAGTCCCGTCAGGCTGACCACACAGGAGACGGTGAGGGTGGCAGCCAGCAGCACCACTAGGCGCAGCCTGCCCACCGGCACGCCCAGCATGCGGGCCTCGTCCTCCCGGGCGGAGAGGAGGATGACCTGCCGGTGCAGGGCGAAGAGCACCCCCAGCACCACGGCACACAGGGCCATGTTGAGGGCGGCGGAGTGCAGGCTGATGCCGTTAAGGCTGCCCATGATCCAGTATTCAATGGAAGCCAGCTGGCGCTCCGGGTCGGCGGTGAGTTTGAGACAGATCAGCGCCGTCTGGGCCAGAGCGTGCACCGCAATGCCCGCCAGCACGATGGTGCTGCCCCGTCCCGAGCGGTCGAGAGCCGCCAGGGCCAGAGCCGCAAAGACCGCCGCAATGGCGCCCCCGAAGGCGCAGGCGGTGACGGCTGCCGTGCCGGAACAGAACAGGATGCCCGCCGCAGCCCCCGCGCTGGCCCCCGAGGAGATGCCGATGACGTCTGGGGAAGCCAGCGGGTTGCGAAAGACAGTCTGGTAGACAAAACCCGACGCACCCAGGGCAAAGCCCCCCAGCACGCCCACCAGCATGCGGGTGAAGCGCAGCGTCCAGAACACCCGGATCTGCATTTCCTCCCCGGAAATCAGGCCTTCCAGGGTCAGAGGATATTTGCCCACAAACAGGCTGCACAGGCCGAGGACGACCAGCAGGACGCCCGCCGCTACGCACAGCCCCCCGGCCTTACGCCAGCGGGTAGGTGAAGCCGTAGAAGTTTTCATAGAAGCTGCCCATCACGGCGTTGGCCTCGTCAGCAGAGCAGAGGTCGGGGTGCAGCACGGTGGAAAGCCACACCGCGCCCAGCATGCCGCCGGGGACCGGGCTGTCCCAGGCCTCGGCGTCGCCGGGCATCTGGTAGACGTTGCCGTTCTTGACGGCGGTGCAATCGGCCAGGTTGGCGTCGTTCAGCACGTCGTCACAGGTGTAGGAGGCGTCGGAGGCCAGGATGATGTAGTCGGGGTCCCAGGCCAGCAGCTGCTCATAGTCGATGTCCACCCAGTAGGTGTCGGTGATGTCCTCCGCCACATTGCGGCCGCCCGCCAGGTCGATGAGATCGCTCTGGTACATGGCGCTGCCCGCCGTGGACAGCAGGTCGGAGTTGCCCGCCAGATAGACGTCGGGGCGGTCGGCGTCGGCCAGAGTGGTCTCGAGCCGGGTCTGCTGCTCCTGGGTGAAGGCCAGCAGGCTGTCGGCAGCCTCCACGGCATTGGTGGCCTGGCCCACCAGAGTGATGGTCTCGGCCAGCAGGGTACGGTCCTCGGGGTTGATGAGCAGCACGGGGATGCCCAGTTCGGTCAGGGAGTCGGCGGCGCTCTCCAGCTTGAGGGGCAGGATGACCAGATCGGGTTCGAGAGCCGCGCAGCCCTCCAAATCAAACTCCTTGGCGGAGCCCACGCTGGGCAGCTCCAGCAGCTCGGGGGCGCTCAGGCTGTAGATGGGGCGGGTGTCCGCCTTGGCCTCGATGCCCACCATACGGTCGGCACGGCCCAGGGCAATGAGCAGGCTGGAGGAAATGTAGTAGCCGCTGACGATGGTCTGGGGCTCGCTTTCAATGGTGACGGTGCGGCCCGCCTGATCGGTGAGGGTCAGGGGATAGGAGACGGCCGCAGGCTGGGCAGGCTCCTCCGGGGTGGCGGGGGCGGCGGAGGATTCCTCCGTCTCCACGGTCACCGAGGAGGACTGGCTGCTGTCGGCAACGTTGTTGCAGGCGGCCAGGGAGACCGTCAGGGCAAGGGCGGTGGCAAGAGCAGCCACGCGGGTGGTAAGACGCTTCATAGGGCAGATCAAACTCCTTTTTCCGGCCGCGGGGCAAAGGCGACCCCCGCCTCGCGACCGTTATAGTTTAGAAAGTACAACGAGATTATAGCAGACCTTTCTTCCTTATTCAAATGCAATATGGTACAATCAAGATGAAACAGTGCGCAAAAGAATGATTTTTGCCCTTTTGCCCCGAAAAAAAGGAGACTGTCCCATGATGACCATCCAAAACTACGTCCGCGCGCAGAGCCTGCAGCAGGCGTATGACCTGTGCCAGAACCGCCGCAACCGGATTGTGGCGGGCATGCTGTGGCTGCGCCAGACCGGCGGCAGCGTGAACACTGCCGTGGACCTGTGCGACCTTGGCCTGGACACCATTGAAGAGACTGACGACGCCTTTGTCATCGGCGCCATGACGCCGCTGCGCAAACTGGAACTCCACCCCGGTTTTGCCGCCTACACCGGCGGGGCCGCCGCCCGGGCGCTGGGAGATATTGTGGGCGTGCAGTTCCGCAACCTGGCCACGGTGGGCGGCAGCGTCTACGGCCGGTTCGGCTTTTCCGACGTGCTGACCCTGCTGCTGGCCCTGGATGCCGAGGTGGAACTGTACGGCGCGGGCCGGATGACCCTGGCCCAGTTTGCCGAACTGCCCCAGACCACCCGGGACCTGCTGGTGCGCATTTACATTAAAAAGACGCCGGGGGCCGTGGCCTACCGGGCGGTGCGCATCGCCCGCACCGATTTCCCGGTGCTGACCTGCGCCGCGTCCCGGCTGGACGGCCGGGTGCGCCTGTGCGTGGGTGCACGGCCGGGCAAGGCCATGGTGCTGGACCTGACCGATGCCGCTGCCGGAGACCTGACCCCGGATACCGTCAGACAGCTGGCCGAACAGGCAGAAAAACAAATCCCCACGGGCAGCAATTCCCGTGGCAGCGCGGCCTACCGCAGCCATCTGGTACGGGTGCTGGCCGAGCGGACTTTGTCCCAGGTGGGAGGTTTTGGAAATGGAGATTAAACTGAAGCTGAACGGCAAAGCCGTCACCGCCGCGGTGGAGGCGGACACCACCCTGTTTGACCTGCTGCGGCAAAAAGGCTGTTACAGTGTCAAGTGCGGGTGCGAGACCTCCAACTGCGGCCTGTGCACCGTATTCCTGGATGAGGTGCCGGTATTGTCCTGCTCGGTGCTGGCCGCCCGGGCGGACGGCCACGCCGTCACCACCCTGGAAGGCCTGCAGGAGGAAGCCGCCGATTTCGTCGGGTTCATCGCCGACCAGGGCGCCGACCAGTGCGGCTTCTGCAACCCCGGTTTTGTCATGAACACCATCGCCCTGCTGCGGGAAAATCCCGACCCCACCGACGACGAGATCCGGGGGTATCTGGCGGGCAACCTCTGCCGCTGCTCCGGTTACGAGGGCCAGCTGCGGGGTATCCGCGCCTATCTGGACAGCAAAAAGGGGAAAGGAGCGCACAATGGCAACTGAAAATTACCAATACGTAGGCCATGCCATGCGCAAAAAGGACTCGATGCAGCTTTTGCTGGGCAAGCCGGTCTACACCGATGACATCGTCCCCCGGGACGCCCTGGTGGTCAAGCTGCTGCGCAGCCCCCATGCCAGCGCCCTGGTGGAGGAGATCGACACCTCCATCGCGGAGAAAGTCCCCGGCGTGGTGGCCGTCTATACCTGGAAGGACGTGCCCAAGACCCGCTTTGCCATCGCGGGCCAGACATACCCGGAACCCTCCCCCTATGACCGGCTGATTCTGGACCGGCAGCTGCGCTTTGTGGGGGACCCGGTGGCCATCATTGCGGCGGAAAACGAGAAAGCCGCCAACAAGGCCATGCGTCTGGTGAAAGTCAAATACAAGCTGCTGCCCGCCATTCTGGACATGCACGAGGCCCTGGATAACCCCGTCCTCGTCCATCCCGAGGAGGACTGGTATCCTCCCTGCCCGGTGGGCGGCGACAACAAGCGCAATCTGGTGGCCAGCGATGTGGAGTCCGACGGCGACGTGGACAAGGTGCTGGCGGACTGTGACATCGTCATCGACCGCACCTACCACACCCGTGCCTTCCAGCAGGCCATGATGGAGACCTTCCGCACCTATGCGGAGATGGACCGCTACGGACGACTGCACGTCATTTCCTCCACCCAGATCGTGTTCCACTGCCGGCGGATTTTGTCCCGGGCGCTGGGCATCCCCAAGAGCCGCGTCCGGGTGGAAAAGCCCCGCATCGGCGGCGGCTTCGGGGCCAAGCAGACCGCCGTCTGCGAGGTGTACCCCGCCTTTGTCACACTGAAAACCGGCCGCCCCGCTGAGCTGATCTACACCCGGGAGGAGTCCCAGATCGCCGGTTCTCCCCGCCATGAGATGGAGATCCGGGTGCGGCTGGGTGCTTCGGCGGACGGGCGCATCCGGGCTTTGGATCTGCATACCCTGTCCAACACCGGCGCTTACGGCGAGCACGGCCCCACCACCGTGGGCCTGTCGGGACACAAGTCCATCCCGCTGTACACTGGCAGCCTGGAGGCCTTCCGTTTTGCCTACGACGTAGTCTACACAAACCTGCAGCCCGCGGGCGCATACCGCGGCTACGGCGCCACCCAGGGCATTTTTGCGGTGGAGTCGGCAGTCAACGAGCTGGCCGAACGGCTGGGCGTGGACCCCACCGAGCTGCGTGACCGCTGCATGGTCCGGGAGGGTATGAACATGCCCGCCTACTACGGCGAGCCTGCCGCGGCCTGTGCTCTGGACCGGTGCATGGCCCACTGCCGGGAAATGTTCGACTGGGAGCACCGCTATCCCGTGCGGGATATGGGCAACGGCAAGATCCGGGCGGCGGGCGTCGCCATGGCCATGCAGGGCTCCTGCATTTCCAGCGTGGACGTGGGCTCCGCCACCGTCAAGCTGTCGGAGGACGGCACCTATAACCTGATCATCGGCGCGGCGGACATGGGCACCGGATGCGATACCATCCTGGCCCAGATGGCCGCCGAATGTCTGGACTGCCCGGTGGAAAACATTGCCGTGTTCGGGGCGGATACCGATGTCTCCCCTTACGATTCCGGCTCCTATGCCTCCTCCACCACCTACGTCACCGGCAAGGCGGTGGAAAAGGCCTGCAACGAACTGAAAGGCCAGATCTGCCGCATTGCCGCCGACCTGCTGGGCTGCGCCCCGGAGGACACCGTCTTTGAGGGCGACCATGTCCGCTGTGCCGCCGACGGCCGCACTGTCTCCATGGAGGAAGTGGCCTACAAGTCCCAGGTGGGCAACGTCCATGCGGCGGAGTCCACCGCCACCCATTCCAGCCCCGTGTCCCCTCCGCCCTTTATGGTAGGCATGGCCGAGATCGAGCTGGACAAGGGGACCGGCGAAGTGAAGGTGCTGGATTACATGGCCGTAGTGGACTGCGGCATCCCCATCAACCCCGCCCTGGCCCGCATCCAGGCGGAGGGCGGCATCGTGCAGGGCATCGGCATGACCCTGACCGAGAACGTCACCTATGACCACAACGGCCGCCCGGTGGAATCCTCCCTCATGCAGTACAAGATCCCCACCCGGCTGGATATGGGCCATCTCAAGGTGGAGTTTGAACACAGCCACGAGCCCACCGGGCCTTTCGGTGCGAAATCCATCGGCGAGATCGTCATCAACACCCCGGCCCCGGCCATTGCCCATGCCATCTACCGCGCCACTGGTGTCTGGCACCGGGATCTGCCCATCACCCCCGAGGCCATCGCCATGAGCCGCCCGGAGGACGGGACCGCACAGTAAAAAACTGGCGCAGGGCCGGACAAAAAGGGGAGGAAAAAGTTTCACAATTTTATAAAATTGTCGAAACATCGATGAAATTGTCGCAAGGCGGCGGGAAAAGCCCCGGGGCCCGGCCAAATTAACAGAATGTTCACAGCGTGATAATATTTTCTTCGCAAGTCTTGGGTATTCTATACTCACAGGGACGGAGCCGCAACCGTAACCCTGTAACATGATTCCTCCTCACACCAAAACGATACCCCAACCGCCCCCTCCTGTTACCGCAAGCAGGAGGGGGCAATCTTTTTGCCTGCCGGTCCCGGACGGAAGTTTCTCCCGGGGCCGGTAAATTTTTGCCCGGCGGCCGGGAAGCGGAATCGGAAAATTGTCGCAAAAGCGGGAATGTGGTATAATAAACTGAATTTACGCCTGCCCCGGCAGCGCGGCAATACCGGAGGGACTTATCCATGAGCAAACGTCAGATTTTGGAATATCTGCTGGAGACGAACACCAGCGTTTCCATCGCCCAGATGTGCTTTGCGCTGCTGGCAGCGATGGTGCTGGGCATCTTCATGTACTTTGTCTACCGTGCCACCTACCGCGGCACGCTGTACTCCAAAAACTTCAATATCACCCTGGTGCTGGTGGCGCTGATCACCACGGTGGTCATGATGATCATCGGGACCAACCTGGCGCTCAGCCTTGGTATGGTGGGCAGCTTGTCCATCATCCGTTTCCGTACCGCCATCAAGGAACCCCGGGACATTGCTTTTCTGTTCTGGGCGGTGAGCATCGGCCTGGCCTGCGGCAGCGAGTTCTATCTGGCCGGGGCTCTGGGCAGTGTGGCCATCGCCGTGGTGCTGGCCGTGGCAAACCTGGACCTGTATGATTCGGTCAGCTTTCTTCTGGTGGTGCGGGGCGCCCAGGGCTCGCTGGATGCCGTCGCCGTGCAGACTGCCGTCAAGGGCAAGGTCCGCGCCTGCAAGCTGCGCATGCGCAGCCTGGACGGCACCGACGAGGAAGTGACCTTTGAACTGCGCATCCGCAGCAAAAACGAAGCCGCCCTGGTGGACGCCGTGAAGGCCTGCGCCGGTGTGGAGAGCGTCAACCTTGTCAGTTACAGCGGAGAGACCATCGGATGAGTATTCCGTTTTACAAGCGGGTGCTGCGCGTTCTGGCACCGCTTCTGGCCCTGGCGGCCCTGCTGGCCGCGGGGGCGTGGTGCGTGTCGGAGCTGCCGGATCTTTCGGCCAACGCGGGGTACACCGTTGTCATCAATGAGATCTGCGTCAAAAACCTCACCGGCCTGACCGACGCCGACGGCGAGACGGGGGACTGGATCGAGCTCATCAACCTGTCGGGGGAGGACATCGTCCTGGACGGCTGGGGCCTGAGCGACAACCCCGACCGCCCCTACAAGTGGACCTTCCCCGAGGGGACGGTGCTCAGCGGCGGGGCAAACAACATCATGGTGCTGTTTGCCGACGGCAAGGACGGCTACGACGCCGCGGGCAGCCTGCACACCAATTTCCGTCTTTCCCGCAAGGGGGAGACGCTGGTGCTCACCGACCCCGACGGCGGCACGGTGGACATCCTGGATTATGACAGCCAGGAGTACGACCTGACCTACGGCCGCCTGCGGGGCGATGCCAGCCGGGTGGGCGTGCTGGCCGCCCCCACGCCGGGCAGCGCAAACTCCACCCGCTTCCTGGAGGAGACGGTGCAGCCGGTGGACCTGGGGGAAGTGGAGTTCTCCGCCCAGGCGGGCTTTTACGGGGAGGCCTTTGAGCTGACCCTGAGCTGCGACGACCCCGACGCCGCCATCGTCTATACCCTGGACGGCAGCCTGCCCACCACCTCCAGCAACATCTACACCGGCCCCATCACCATCGACAGCCGGGAAGGCGACGCCAACGAGTACGTCAGCCTGCCCTCCGCCTTCCTGGGCGAGTGGGTGGTGGGCTACGCCTGCGACTATGCCCCCGACCCCGTGGCCAAGGCCACCACGGTCACGGCCTGTGTCTACAAGGACGGCGTGCTGGGCGAAGCCGTCACCACCCAGACCTACTGGGTAGGGCTGGAAAAGTATACCCTGCCGGTGGTCAGCGTCACCGCCGAGGCGGACGATCTTTTCGGTCCGGAGGGCATCTACGTCCCCGGCCAGAGCTACTACACCCTGCGCAAGTACGGCAGTACCGACCGTGTAGGCAACTTTACCAGCAGCGAGAAGATCGACGCCCGCATCCAGATCCTGGACACCGACGGCAGCGAACTGCTCAACGCCGACACCACGGTGCGGGTGTCCGGCGGCTGGAGCCGTCTGGACTCTGTCATGAAAAACCTGCATCTGAAACTGCAGGACGGCGCCACCTCCGACCTGCTGGACCAGGCCCCCGGCGGCGATGCCCTGGACACCCTGGTGCTGCGTGGCAGCGGCAACGGTTCCGCCTATACCTCCCTGCATCAGGATGCCTTCCTCTGCAATTACCTGTACGGGCTGGATGTGGGGACCCAGTACAACCAGCCGGTGGTGCTGTTTTTGCAGGACGAATACTGGGGCGTCTACACCGTGCGGGAAAGCAAGAACACCGATTTCTTCCTCCGCCATTACGGCATTGAGGAGGAGAATCTGATCTGTCCCGGCACCACCCCCGATGAGCAGGCCCAGCCCGAGAAGAGCGCCTTCGGTCTGGGGGTGGATGCCCTGGACGTCACCACCCCCGAGGGCATGGCCTGGGTGGAGGAAAACGTGGATGTGGACGAGTACATCCGCTATATCATTGCCCAGATGTACACCTACAACGCCGACGGCCTGTACAACGGCGGCAACAACTCCATTCTGTGGAAGAGCACCGAGGTGGACGAGGACAATCCCTGCGCCGACGGCCGCTGGCGGTTTTTGCTCAACGACCTGGACGCCACCCTCATCGACGTGGAGGTAGACCCCTTTGCCTACCTGCTGGAGAACGAGTTCTCCTTTGAGACTCACGAGACGGCGCCCTGGTACTCGGTCATTGACAACCTGTTCCAGAAACTGTGGGCCAGCGCCGGGTTCCGGGAGCGCTTTGCGGAGGAATACCGCAGGGAGATGGAGACGATCTACGCCCCCGAGAATATCGTTCCCGCCTTTGACGCCTGGGCCGAGATGCTGCGTCCTGAGATCGAGCAGGATCTGAGCCGGCAGAAGGTGGGCGTCACTGAGCTGGCGCCTTTGGCCGACCGGATCCTGGGCTACCAGTTGGAACCCTGGGAAATGACCGTGGAGGAATGGGAAGAGCAGGTGGGCCGTGTGCGGGATTACTTTGCCCGGCGGGCGGACATCATGCTGGACTACCTGGATGAATATCTGCAGCTGGCGGAGGAGGGCGCGGCATGAATCTGAATGCTTTGAACAAGACCCCGCTCCGGGCTGCGGGCGGGGCGGCTCTGGCCGTGGACCGGCACGAGGAAAAGTTCCTGCTCACCCCCGGGGAGGCCGCCTACACCCAAAAACTGCTGGACGGTCTGCTGCGGCGGGACAAGTATTCCACCGCGGGGGCCTATTACATCCGCAGCCTGTACTTTGACACCCCCGGCGACGGGGATTATCTGGACAAGGTGCTGGGCGTCAGCGACCGTCGCAAGGTCCGCCTGCGCATTTATGACACCGAAACGCCCCGGGTCCGGCTGGAGATCAAGCAGAAAAGCGGAGTTTACTCCCACAAGACCGGCGTCTGGCTTGACCGGGAGGAGGCGCTGGCCCTCATCGGAGGGGATGCCTCGCCGCTGCTCCGTCAGGACACGGCGGCAGCCCGCAGGGCCTGGACCGAGTTTGCCCGGGTCCCCCGCCGTCCCTCCGCCCTCATTGACTACGAGCGCACCGCCTGGACCATGCCGGTGGAGCGGGTGCGCATCACCCTGGACCGCCATGTCCGCGCCGCCAAAAGCGACGCCCTGTTTGACCCCGGCGTCCCCATGCTGGGGGTGCATTCGGGGGAGGCAGTGATCCTGGAGGTCAAGTATGACCGCTATCTGCCCGGCTATGTGCGGCAGGCCCTCTCCACCGTGGGCGGGCAGGGCATGAGCATCAGCAAGTACGCCGCTGCCCGGGAAATGCTGTACTGAGGTATGCAAGCCTTTATAACAAGCAAAAAGCGCCCCCGCGCCGGGAGTTCCCGGTGCGGGGGCGCTTGGCGTATCAGGGAAAAATCAGGCCAGATACTTGACGGCGACGCGATCAAAGGCGGAGGAGTCGGCGGCGTACCAGGCGGCGAAATCGCGGCCGGAAGCGGCCACGGTGCGGCCCAGCTCCACCAGGAAAGCGGGGATGTCCTTTTCCAGGACAACACCCAGTTCCCGGCCCATCCGCTCGCTGCCCTGGCGGTCCTGACCGCCGATATACAGGGTGAAAGCGGACTGGGGCTGGCGGTCGATGACCTTGACGGCACCGCGGAAACCGATCATGCCGGTCTGGTGGGTGCCGCAGCTGGACGGGCAGCCAGAGATGTGGATCTGGGGCAGAGCGCCGTCGGGGAGGTTGGCTTCCCGCACGGCAGCCACGCAGGCGGCCAGCAGGGCCTGGGAGTCCCGGACGCCCACCTGGCAGATGGAAGCGCCGATGCAGCTCACCGACGTCTCAAACAGGCTGGCGGCGGTGTCGGGAGCGGTGAGCTCCAGAATCTTGGCGGCCTCGGCGCCGGTGAGGTTGATGAGGTAGGCGGTCTCATCGGGGGCAAGGCGCATCTCGGCACCGTTCATGGCGCAGACGGCGTCGGCCACTGCGCAGAATACCTTGGGGTCGGGCTGGCCGCCGATGGGATGCCATGCCACAGTATACAGGCCGGGCTGCTTCTGGGGGATGACCCGGGCGCTTTCAGGCGCGGCGGAACCGTCCCCGGCCTTGGTCAGGGGGGCAGGCGCGATGCCGGTGAGGGTCAGGTCCTCGCCGGAGGCAAAGACTTCCTCCAGCTTGGCGTTGTAGGCGGCGGCGTAAGCCTCGGGGCCGCCCAGGGCGTCCTGCATATAGCGGGTGCGGGCGCGGGCACGGCTTTCGTAGTTGCCGTAGGCGCGGAAGGTCAGCCACATGGCCTTGATATAGTAGAGGATCTTTTCCGGCTCGATGCCCTCGGCAACTTTCACGCCGAAGCGGGGATTGTTGCCCAGGCCGCCGGCGCTGTACACGTCGAACTTGCCGTCCGGACGGGCCGCAAAGCCCAGGTCGCGGTAGGTGGCGTGGGGAACGTTGGAGGGGGAGGAGGAAAAGCCCACTTTGAGTTTGCGGGGCATCTTTTCCGCTTTGACAAAGTGCATCAGGTAGTCGCCCGCGGCCTCGGCCCAGGGCAGGACGTCAAAGTATTCGTCCGCCTCCACGCCGGCCAGGGGAGAGCACATGACGTTGCGGGGATAGTCTCCGCCGCCGCCCATGGTGACGATGCCGGCGTCCAGGGCGCTCTCCATGATGTCGTAGACGGCATCGGGCTGCAGGTCGTGCAGCTGGATGGTCTGGCAGGTGGTGAAGTGGATGCGGCCCACCTGGTGGCGGCGGACCGCGTCGGCGGCAAAGGCCAGTTTTTCCGGGGTGACCCGGCCGGCGGTCATGCGCAGGCGCAGCATGTTGGCTTTGCCGCCCCGCTGGGCGTAGCTGCCGTACAGGCCGGAAAAGCCTTTGTAAGCCATTTTGTCAAGATTGCCGGCGTAAAAATCTTCGGTTTTCTCCCGAAAAGCGGCAAGGTCCTTTTTCCAGGACCGGGGATCGATGGGTTGGGGTGCAGCCATAAAACGGCCTCTCTTTCTGTCAGTTGACGATACACGGCGCAGGCGTTTCCTGTGCCGGTAAAACACGAACCGCTGTGCACCGCATGAACGGTACACAGCGGACTTTTATTGTAGCATATCCAGGAGTACGGCGCAATGTACACCTGGTGCAAAAAAGGACAAAAAACGCGTTACTTTTCTTCCTTGCCGTCCTCGGTCTCGGGATCGGGGGAGAGCTTTTCCACCAATGCCCAACAGACCTTGCGGTCCTCGAACTTTTCTACCCGGATGCGCAGGCCGTTGGTCTCCACCGTCAGGCGGGTGCCGTCCTCGGGGATGGTGTTCAGGCAGCTCATGACCATGCCGCCCACCGTGTCGTAGTCCAGGTCGTCGGGCAGGTCGATGTCCAGCACTTCGGCCAGGTCCTCCACCCGCAGGCTGCCCTCCACCCGCCAGATGCCGGGGCCGACCTCAATGATGGGCTGGGGCTCCTCGGGGTCGAACTCGTCGTAAATGTTGCCCACGATCTGTTCCAGCAGGTCCTCAATGGTCACCACGCCTGCCGTGCCGCCGTATTCGTCCACCACGATGGCCAGGTGCTGCTTGCGGGACTGCATATCCTTGAACAGCTGGTCGGCGTGGACGCTCTCCGGCACAAAGTAGGCGGGGCGCAGCAGCTCTGCCAGGGTCTTGGGCTGTTCCCGCTGGAGGTTGAGCAAAAAGTCACGGGCATTGAGGATGCCGCGGATGTCGTTGATGTCCTCCTCGTAGACGGGGTAGCGGCTCAGACCGGTGGTGCGGATGGCCTGCAGGATGTCCTCGGTACTTTCCTTCAGGCTGAAGGCCGTCACGTCGGGTTCCGGGGTCATGGCGTCGCTGGCGACCATGTCGCCGAAGTCGAACACGTTCTCGATCCACTGCTGTTCTTCCTGGGCGATGGCGCCCTGCTCGCCGCTGTTTTCCACCATGAGGCGGATGTCCTCCTCACTGGCGGCGTCGTCCTCCGCCTCGGTCTTGAGACCCAGCAGGCGCAGCGTGCCGTTGGTGGTGACGTTGAGCAGCGCCATCATGGGAGCGAACACCAGGCTGATGACCCGCATGACCCCCAGGGCGGTCTTGGCCCAGGCGTAGGGCCGCTGCATGGCCACACGCTTGGGGACCATCTCACCGAAGGCGATGGAGAAGAAGGAGATCACGATGGTGATGACCACCATGGAGATGACGGTGAGCACGTTCTCCGGCAGGGGCAGGTTGAGGCTGACGAGGAAGTCGGTCAGGTAGCCGGAGAAGTTCTCGGTACCGAAGGCCGCGCCCAGAAAGCCGGACAGGGTGATGGCCACCTGGATGGCGGACAAAAAGCGGTTGGGGTTTTCCACCAGAGACAGCAGGCGGGCGGCGGTCTTGTCGCCATCCTCCGCCATTTTGCCCAGCTTGACCGAGTTCAGCGACAGAAACGCGATCTCGGAGCCGGCAAAAAAGGCGTTGAGCAGGATAAATACCACCTGCAGTAAAATTTGTGAGGGCAGATTTTCCACGAAAGATTCTCTCCTTTGTCAGATGTCAGATTCAAAGTTTGGTTTCAGCAATCAGGTGCAAGATACGGCAAAGACACAAAAAAGCATAGCCCGGCACCGGATTCCCGGTGGAGCTATGCTTGGTTTGATTCAATATGCGTGTTCGGTCGGCTCGGTTCCGCGTCGCCGTCGACGTCCATAGAGTGATCCGTTCCCTTTCCGCAGTTTCTACTGCTGTATCTGATTGAACAGTATACCGCAAAACCGGCCCTGCGTCAAGGCGGGGGCTGCCGCCCCCGGCAGGGAGCAGGACAAAACGAGGAACGGAGGGCGGGGAAAATGGCGGTGGACCGCGCCGGAAGGGCAATGCCCCGGCAGGGGACAAAACATGACGCCCGCCGTGCGGCCGGATGTCCGGCAGGCGCGGCGGGCGTCAACCCCTCTATGAAAAAAGATATACGCGATGTTATTTCCTGCGGCTGCTGCCGTGCAGGCGGGCGGTGGCGCGGGCCAGGGCCGCCTTGCTGCGGAAGTACTGCTGCCGGCTTTCGTGCTGGCGCAGGCGTTCCTCGGCGCGCTCCTTGGCACGGCGGGCGCGGGCCTCGTCGATGTCCTCGGGGCGTTCGGCCGTGGCGACCAGAACGACGGCGTAGTCGGACATGATCTCGGCAAAGCCCTGGGTCACAACGGCGGTGTGCCAGACCCCGTCCACCTTGTACCGGGCCTCGCCCGGCTCGATGGCGGTGACGATGGGCTCATGCCCGGCCTGTACGCCGTAGCTGCCGTCCACCGCGGGAATGATCAGGCTTTCGACCTCACCGGTGAAAAACTGCTTTTCCGGGGTGATGATCTCCAGCATGAAGGTCTTTTCCATCAGATCGCCCCCTGAGCGCGCGCTTTCTCGCGCACCTCGTCAACAGTGCCGACCATGGAGAAGGCCGACTCGGGATATTTGTCCAGCTCGCCGCCCAGCAGGGCCTCGAAGCCCTTGAGGGTCTCTTCCAGCGGGACGTAGCGGCCTTCCAGACCGGTGAAGGTCTCGGCCACGAACATGGGCTGAGAGAAGTACTGCTGCATCCGGCGTGCGCGGGCAACGGTGCGGCGGTCCTCCTCGGACAGTTCTTCCATACCCAGAATGGCGATGATGTCCTGCAGGTCGCGGTAGCGCTGCAGAAGCTCCTGGGCGGCACGGGCGATGTCGTAATGGCGGCGGCCCACCAGATCGGGCTCCAGGATGCGGCTGGTGGATTCCAGCGGATCGACGGCGGGGTAGATGCCCTGCTCCACGATCTTACGGGAAAGCACGGTGGTGGCGTCCAGGTGGCTGAAGGTGGTGGCCGGGGCGGGGTCGGTCAGGTCGTCGGCGGGGACGTAAACGGCCTGCACCGAGGTGATGGAGCCGTCCTTGGTGGAGGTGATACGCTCCTGCAGAGCGCCGACCTCATCGGCCAGGGTGGGCTGGTAACCGACGGCGGAGGGCATGCGGCCCATCAGGGCGCTGACCTCGGAACCGGCCTGCACATAACGGAAAATGTTGTCGATGAAGAGCAGCACGTTCTGCTTCTGGCGGTCGCGGAAGTACTCGGCCATGGTCAGGCCGGTGAGAGCCACGCGCATACGGGCTCCCGGCGGCTCGTTCATCTGGCCGAAGACCAGGGCGGTCTTTTGCAGAACGCCGGACTCGCCCATCTCGCGCCAGAGGTCGTTGCCCTCACGGGTACGCTCGCCGACGCCGGTGAAGATGGAGTAGCCGCCGTGCTCGGTGGCGATGTTGCGGATCAGCTCCTGGATCAGGACGGTCTTGCCGACACCGGCGCCGCCGAACAGGCCGATCTTGCCGCCGCGGGTGTAGGGAGCCAGCAGGTCGATGACCTTGATGCCGGTCTCCAGGATCTCGGCGGTGGGGTTCTGCTGCTCAAAGGGCGGCGGATCGCGGTGGATCGACCACTTTTCCGGTGCGTTCACCGGACCTTTTTCATCAATGGCGTCGCCCAGGACGTTGAACATGCGCCCCAGCGTCGCTTCGCCCACGGGGGTCTCGATGGCATGGCCCTGGGCGATGACCTCGTCACCGCGGGCCAGACCTTCGCCCGGCGAAAGCAGGATGCAGCGCACGGCGCCGTGCCCCACATGGCGGGCGACTTCCATCACGCGGCGCTCGCCGTCCTTCTCGACGACCAGCTCCTCGTTGATCTGCGGCAGGCTGCCCTCATCGAACTGGACGTCGATGACGGGTCCCAACACCTGCGCGATCACACCTTTGTGTTGCATTGCAGTCTTTCCTTTCTGTATCGAACTCCGGCCGGGGCCGGATAAAATCACTGGGCGTCGTCCTCCCAGTCATCGTCCCAGTCGTCATCCCAGTCATCCCCGGCAGGCTGAGAGCCGCCGACGATCTCGGTGATCTCCTGGGTGATGGCCGCCTGACGTGCGCGGTTGTAATGCAGCGACAGCTCCTTCAGCAGGGAGCGGGCGTTGTCGGTGGCGGTGTCCATGGCGGTCATGCGGGCGTTCTGCTCGGAGCAGAAGGACTCCACCATGGCGCCGAACAAAACGCTTTTCAGGTAGCTGGGGACGATGTGGTTGAGGACCCGTCCCGGGGAGGGCATATACGCGACCTCCCGGCGGGTGGAACCGTCGGCCCGGGGACGGGGGTTCCAGGGGAAGGCGTCCCGGTCCAGCGGCAGCAGCTTGAGGATCTTCGGCTCCAGCGTCATGGGGGTGACCATTTCGGTGTAGACCACGTAGATCTCATCCAGGCGGCCTTTCAGGAACAGATCCACGAAGGTGTCGCTGATCTCCCGCGCCCGGTAGATGGTGGGGTTCTGGGCGGTGTACATGAACTCGCCGTCCACCGCGATGCCCCGGTGGCGGAAGTAGTTGCGCCCCGCCTGGCCGATGACGAACAGGGTGGCGTCGGCGTCCTTGATCAGGTGTTCCTCCGCCATGCGCAGGACGTTGTGGTTGTACGCGCCTGCCAGGCCCTTGTCGCCGGTGATGACGATGTAGCCCACCCGGTGCTTTTTGTCCGGGCGGCGGTCAAAGTAGGCGTGGTCCACGTCGTTCGTGCGGTGCAGGATGTCCGAGATGGTCTCGGTGATCTTCATGAAGTAGGGCTCGACGTCATTGAGCTGACGGCGGGCCTTGCGCAGCTTGGAGGAAGAGATCAGGTACATGGCGTTGGTGATCTTGAGGGTCTGCTCAACGCTGTCGATATGGGTGCGGATCTCCTTTATGCTTTCCATGTGGCGCTCACCTGCTCTTTATAGCTGTCCAGCGTGGTGCGGATCTGTTCGGTGGCTGCGCCGGAAAGCGCGCCGGTGTCGTTGATCTCCTGCATCAGCGCGGGCTGCTCGCGGTCAAGCAGATCGGCAAAGTCCCTGGCAAAGGCATTGACGTTGTCCAGAGGCACGTCGCTCAGCAGGCCGGAGGTGGCGATGTACAGGATGACCGCCTGATGGCTGACCGACAAGGGCTGGCACAGGGGCTGGCGCAGCAGCGCCATCATGCGCTTGCCGTGATCCAGAGCCTGACGGGTCTCGGGGTCCAGGTCGGAGCTGAACTGGGTAAAGACTTCCAGCTCGCGGTAGCGGGCCAGGTCGATACGCAGGGTGCCGGCGGTCTTTTTGATGGCCCGGGTCTGGGCTGCGCCGCCTACACGGGAGACCGACAGACCCACGTTGACGGCGGGACGCTGTCCGGCAAAGAAGAGGTTGCTTTCCAGATAGATCTGGCCGTCGGTGATGGAAATGACGTTGGTGGGAATGTAGGCGGAAACGTCGCCCGCCTGGGTCTCAACAATGGGCAGAGCCGTCATGGAACCGCCGCCGTATTCCTTGGTCAGGCGGCAGGCGCGCTCCAGCAGGCGGGAATGCAGATAGAAAACGTCGCCGGGGTAAGCCTCACGGCCGGGGGAGCGGCGCAGCAGCAGGGACAGGGTACGGTAGGCAACCGCGTGCTTGGACAGATCGTCGTAGACGATGAGCACGTCCCGGCCCTTGGACATGAAGTACTCGCCGATGGCAGCGCCCGCATAGGGAGCGATGTACTGCATGGGAGCAGACTCGCCTGCGGTGGCGGAGACGACGATGCTGTAATCCATGGCGCCGTGCTTTTTCAGGGTCTCGCGCAGGCGGGCGACGGTGGAAGCCTTCTGGCCGATGCCCACGTAGATGCAGATCATGTTCTGACCCTTCTGGTTCAGAATGGCGTCGATGGCGATGGAGGTCTTGCCGGTCTGACGGTCGCCGATGATCAGCTCACGCTGGCCGCGGCCGATGGGGACCATGGCGTCGATGGCCAGGATGCCGGTCTGCATGGGCTGGGTGACCGGCTCACGGGTGACGACGCCGGAAGCCTCATGCTCGATGGGGCGGGTCTCGGTGCACTCGATGGGGCCAAGGCCGTCGATGGGCTGGGCCAGGGCGTTGACGGTGCGGCCGATGAGGCCGTCGCCCACGGGCACATCGGCGGGACGGCCGGTGCGGCGGACAACGCTGCCTTCGGCCAGGCCTTCCTGGCTGCCCAGCAGAACGATGCCGGTGCGCTTGCGGCGCAGGTCCAGAACGATGCCGGGCGTGCCGTTTTCAAACTCCACCAGCTCGCCGTAGACGGCGCGGCGCAGGCCGCTGACCGTGGCGATGCCGTCGCCGATCTCAATGATGCGGCCGGTCTCGGCAGCCATGGCGTCGCCGCTGCTTCCCTGGAGGGACTGTTTCATCTGCTCGGCCAGCTGGTCCAGACCGGCGTCGGCGGGAGCATCCTGGATGCCCCGGGCCAGGCGGTCCAGACGGCCCTTGACGCTGCGGTCGTAGGTGACGCCGTCCACGTCAAGCACAAAGCCGCCCAGCAGGGAGGGATCGATCTTGATCTGCAAAACGGCGTTGGAAGCGTTCCGCAGTTTGCACACGGCCTTGCGGACGGCTTCCTGGGTGGCCTCGTCCGGCTCGCGGGCGCAGGTCATCACGCAGTTGACACCGCCCTGGGCGGCCAGGGCCAGGCGGGAAAATTCCACCATGACCTGCGGCAGGGCGGCGAGGTGATCCTCCTCCAGCAGCAGGTTCAAAAAGGCTTTCAGGTCGTCACGGCCGTCCAGGCAGGCGGCGCCCGCCAGCAGTTCCTTCTTCTCGGCGGGGGTGACGGCAGGGCTTTGCAGGGCGGTCCACAGACGGCTGTCCGCCATCAGGGCGTCAGCGGCCTGGCGCACGGCCTGGGCATCCCCGGCCGCGGCTCCGAACAGGGCCGCGGCGTAACGCTCGGTCGCTTCGCTCATTGCTCCTCACCCACCTTTGCCAGAAACTCCTCGGCCAGCGCACGGTCGGAGTCGGTGTCCAGGCGCTTGCCTGCGACTTCCGTCGCGGCCATTACGGCCAGACGCGCGACCTCGCCACGGGCCTGACGCAGCATCTCGCTGCGCTCGGCGGCAATGCGGGCCTCCGCCTCCACGGCGGTCTTTTTGGCGTCGGCCTCGGCCTCGGCCATGCGGTCGGCATAGGCCTGGTCGGCGCGGTGTTTTGCGTCGTTGACCAGCTGCGCGGCTTCCTCACGGGCGCCGGCCAGCTTGGTCTCGTATTCCTGCTTGAGGGACTGGGCCTGGGCGTTGTTGTCCTCCGCCTCGGCGATCTGGGACTTGATCAGCTCTTCGCGCTGTTCAAGAACGGCGTTGATGCGCCCGAACAGGAACTTGCGGAAAAAGAAATACAGGATCAAAAGGTTGACGATGGTAAAAAAGATCGTCCACGGCTGGAAGTCCAGCATTGGGCACACCTCCCTTAGCCGACAAAGATGATGATGAGCGCGGTGATGAAGCCGAAGATGGCGGTGCCTTCGGCCATGGCGCAGCCGAGCAGAAGGGTGCTGTTGATCTTGCCGGAAGCTTCGGGCTGACGGGCGATGGCGTCGCTGGCGTGGCCGGTGGCGATGCCGATGCCGATGCCGGCGCCGATGCCGGTGAGAACTGCGAGACCTGCGGCGATGATTCCGATAGACATAATACGTTCCTCCTGAAATGATATTGTGTTTGAGGGCGCGGCGTCAGCCGCGCAGGGGGATGGGACGGGGGTCACTCTTCTTCCTTGATGCCCTCGCCCGCGAACAGTGCGGTCAAAAAGACAAAGACGATCGTCTGGATCAGGCCGTCGAACAGATCAAAGTAGATGCAGAAGACGGCAGGGACTACGGCAGGCACCAGGTACTTGATCATCTCCATGATGATGAAGGCGCCCAGCACGTTGCCGAACAGTCGCATGCACAAGGCAAGGGGACGGATGGCGACCTCCATCAGGTTGATGGGAGTCAGCAGGGGCATGGGCTCGGCAAAGCGTTTCATGCCGCCGCGCAGGCCATTGTAGCGGAACTGCGCTCCGTAGATGAGAAACAGGCTCATGATGGCAAGAGCCGCGGTCACGCTGATGTCCTTGGTGGGCGGAACGAGACCAAAAATGCTGATGATGTTTGCCAGGCCGATGTACAGCGCCACGGTGCCCAGATAGGGAGCGAAGGGACGCCAGTGCGGACCGATGGTCTCCTTGACGAAACCGTTGAGGAAATTAACGGCCGACTCCAGGACCACCTGCACCTTGCCGGGATCGCGGACTTTCAGATTCCGCGTAGCCAGAAGCGTTGCCACCATCCAGACGGCCATGATGATCCAGGATACCAGGACCGCCGAAGCAATGGGGATGCCCCCCAGAACCGGAATGGTGAAAGCCGTTTCATTGGCAAGCGATTCGACCAGGGCTTGTTTGAAACCTTCCAAACTTGTTCACCTCTTTTTCGCCTACATATTACTCCTGCGGGCGCGGGAGGATAAGGGTTACGAAAATAAAAAAAACAAAAACCTACAAAGCCGACGGGTTTCCACCGGGGAAACCGGACAAAGTTTGTGCAACTTTGTGCAAGATTGATGCTTTTTGTCCGATGTGGTATCATGGCATCAGAAGATGCCCGGGCCCCCGCAACAGGGGCCTGGGCGCGGAAAACGGGAGGGTGTGCCATGGACAGAAAACAGACCGGGCAGACGGTATACCAGCAGATTCGGCGGGTGTCGGTGCTGGGCATCCTGACGGCCATGATCCTGGCCACGGGGGCCGGGCAGTGGATCAGCCTGACCCAGGAAAGCGCCGCCCGGGACCGCACCCTGACCGCGGCGGTGCAGTCCATGTCGGACGCCCTGGCCCTGTCCGCCGAGGAGGACTGGGAGCAGGCCGCCGCTTACATTGAACAGACCACCCGGGGCATCTCGGGCATCGACCTCTTTGCCGTCTATGATGTGGAGGGCAATCCCCAGGTGTTCTACGACGCGGAGGCCGACGGCGCCGGCGGAAGCATTGCGCCCCTGGACGAGGCGCTGATGGAAAGCCTGATAACGTCCGGAAAGCCGCTGTTCGATGACGCCCAGGCTCCCGAGGGCGCCGACCACTGCGCCTACATTGCGGTCATCGAGCCGGGCGGCGAGGTGCGCGGCTATGTGATGGCCGGCCTTTATCTGCGCTCCATCCACCAGACGGTCATCCGGACGCTGGCGGTGTACATCCTCATCGGCGCGGCGGCGCTGGGCATCGGTACCCTGCTGAGCATCCAGCTGGCCCGCCGCATCAAGAGCGATCTGCTGGGCTATGAGCCGGACGCCTTCCGGGATCTGTTCCTGCGCCGGATGGAACTGCTGGACGCCCTGGACGAGGGCATGCTTGCCATCGACAAGGAAAAGCACATCATTTATATCAACCGCGCCGCCGCCGAGATGCTCTCCTTTGACAAGGCGGCGGTGCTGGGCAAACCTCTGGCGGAGGTCTATCCCCAGTCCACCATCCCCTGGGTCATGCGCACCGGCAGGGCCGAGTACAATGTGGGGCTGGAATCCCTCAAACATGTGCGCATTCTGTCCGACCGGATGCCGGTGCGCCGGGACGGCAGGATCGTGGGAGCGGTGGCCATCTTCCGCAACCGCACCGAGGTGGCCAACCTGGCCAAGGAACTGACCGGCGTGCAGCACATCGTGGAGGCCATGCGGGCCTATACCCACGAATTCATGAACAAGCTGCACGTCATTCTGGGCCTTTTGCAGCTGGGAGAAGCCCAGCAGGCGGAGGAATATGTGCTGCAGCTGACCCAGACCCGGGCGCTGTCGGTGGGCATGATCTCGGAACGCATTGCCGAGCCGTCGGTGGCGGCGCTGCTCATCGGAAAAGGCTGCCGCGCCGCCGAACTGGGCGTGCGCATGACCCTGGACCCCGAAAGCCATCTGTCCGCCGATGCCCTCTACCTGCCCACCTCGGGGCTGATCACCATTCTGGGCAACCTGATCGGAAACGCGCTGGAAGCCTTCAGCAATGCGCCGTCGGGCGGGCTGCACCAGGTGGACGTCACCATCCGGGAAAGCGACCGGGGACTCATCCTCAGCGTGGACGACAACGGCCCCGGCATGTCCGCCGATTTGCGGGAGCATATCTTTGAGCGGGGCATCACCACCAAGGGCAGCGGCCACGGCACCGGGCTGTTCCTGGTCAAGAGCGTGGTGGACGCCTACAACGGTGAGATCCGGGTGGAGTCCACGCCGGGGGTGGGCAGCTCCTTTATCGTGACCTTCCGCAGGCCGGACGGGGAACCCGACCCCGCCGCAGCGCCTGACCAAGAATAAGACCGGAGGCAGCCATGTACACTGTTGTTATTGTGGAGGATGATCCCATCATCACCCAGCTCAACCGCCGCTATGCCGAGAAGGACGGCCGCTTTACCGTGACGCAGACCTTTTCCTCCCCCCGGCGGGCGCTGGACTGGCTGACCCGCCATCCCGCCGACCTGGTCATCCTGGATTTCTACATGCCCCAGATGAACGGCCTGGAACTTTTGCGGGCCATCCGGGCGGCGGGGGTGGAGTCCGACGTCATCATGATCACGGCGGCCAACGACGCCGCCACGGTGGAGGCCCTGACCCGGCTGGGCATTGTGGATTACCTGGTCAAGCCCTTTGCCTATGAGCGCTTCTGCCGCGCGCTGGATGAATTCTGCCGCCGCCGGGCGGCCATGCGGGCGGGCAGCCTGGACCAGAACGCTCTGGACAGCCTGATGCACGCCGCGCCCCCCGCGCCCCTGCCCAAGGGGATGCAGGCCCAGACCCAGGAGCGGGTGCTGGCCTGCCTGCGCGCCGACCCCGGACGCCCCCGCACCTGCGAGGACATTGCCGAAGCGGCGGGGCTTTCGGTGGTGACGGTGCGGCGGTATATGAATTATCTGGCCCAGCAGGGCATGGTGGCCGGGGACATGGACTACGGCACCGGCGGCCGGCCATGCCTGGTCTACCGGCTGGTCAAATGACCGGGCGGTGTTCAGAAGTGTTGCAGAATGATTCAATGCTGATGGTGCAACGTCCCGATGTGTTGCAGAATGCTTCAGCACAGCGAATAGTTTTTCTTTACATTGACGTCAAAATGCCGTACAATTATTATGTAATGCTTTCACGGCGCGGGACATCCGTCCGTACAGCCACGCCGGAAAAATCCATCAGTATAAAAGGAGAACGACCGTGTTTAAGATCGTAAAAAAACGCAGCCTTAACCCCACGGTGGCGGAAATGTCGATCGAAGCGCCGCTGATCGCCAAAAAAGCTAAGCCGGGACAGTTCATCATCCTGCGCGCCAAGGAAGATTCCGAGCGCATCCCGCTGACCATTGCGGGCACGGACGCTGTTGCGGGTACCGTTGACATCATTTATCAGATCGTGGGCGCAGGCACCATGCAGCTCAACAGCCTGAACGAGGGCGAGAGTCTCCACGATTTTGTCGGCCCCCTGGGCAAGCCCACCGAGATCGAGGGCCTGAAAAACGTCTGCGTGGTGGGCGGCGGCGTGGGCTGCGCCATCGCGCTGCCCGTGGCCCGTGCCCTGCATGCGGCAGGCGCCAAGGTCACCGGCATCGTCGGCTTCCGCAACAAGGACCTGGTCATCCTGGAGGATGAGTTCCGTGCCTGCTGCGACGAGCTGATCCTCATGACCGACGACGGCAGCTACGGCGACAAGGGCGTTGTCACCGCCCCGCTGGAAAAGTGCATCCAGGACGGCGCCAATTTTGACGAAGTCATCACCATCGGACCCCTGATCATGATGAAATTCGTCGTGGCCGTTACCAAGAAATACAACGTCAAGACCGTCGTTTCCATGAACCCCATCATGATCGACGGCACCGGCATGTGCGGCGGTTGCCGCCTGACCGTGGGCGGCAAGACCATGTTCGCCTGCGTGGACGGCCCCGACTTCGACGGCTTTGAGGTCGATTTCGACGAGGCCATGCACCGCGGTACCATGTACCGCGATTTTGAAGTCCACGCCCGGGAAGCAGAGTGCAATCTGCTGAAGAAGGAGGTCGAGTAACATGCCCAATATGGACCCCAAAAAGTGTCCCATGCCCAGCCAGGACCCCAACGTCCGCAACAAGAACTTCAAGGAAGTTGCCCTGGGTTACACCGCCGACATGGCTGTGAATGAGGCCAAGCGCTGCCTGCAGTGCAAGAACCATCCCTGCCGTTCCGGCTGCCCCGTGGATATCGACATCCCCGGTTTCATTGCGAAAGTGGCCGAGGGCGACTTTGAGGCCGCCTATCAGGTATTGTCCGCTTCCAGCGCCCTGCCCGCCGTCTGCGGCCGCGTCTGCCCCCAGGAAAACCAGTGCGAGGGCAAGTGCATCCGCGGCATCAAGGGCGAGCCGGTGGGCATCGGCCGTCTGGAGCGCTTCGTCGCCGACTGGCACCGGGAAAACGTACATACCCCGGTCACCCCGCCGGCTCCCAACGGCCATAAGGTGGCTGTCATCGGCGCAGGCCCCTCCGGCCTGACCGCTGCCGGCGACCTGGCCAAGATGGGCTACAAGGTCACCATTTTTGAGGCGCTGCACGTTGCCGGCGGCGTTCTCATGTACGGCATCCCCGAGTTCCGTCTGCCCAAGGACATCGTCCAGACCGAGATCGAGGGCCTGCGCGCCCTGGGCGTGGACATCGAGACCAACATGGTCATCGGCAAGGTGCTGACCATCGACGAACTGATGGGCGAGTACGGCTTTGAGGCCGTTTACATCGCCTCCGGCGCCGGTCTGCCCCGCTTCATGGGCATCCCCGGCGAGAGCCTGAAGGGCGTCTACTCCGCCAACGAGTACCTGACCCGCGTCAACCTGATGAAGGCTTACCTGCCCGACAGCCGCACCCCCATCCAGAAGAGCCATGCCGTTGCCGTTGTGGGCGGCGGCAACGTGGCCATGGATGCCGCCCGCTGCGCCAAGCGCCTGGGCGCCGAGAACGTGTACATCGTCTACCGCCGCGGCATGGCCGAGCTGCCTGCCCGTAAGGAGGAAGTGGAGCACGCCGAGGAGGAAGGCATCATCTTCAAGACCCTCACCAACCCGGTGGAGGTCCTGAGCGACGAAAACGGCTGCGTCCGCGGCATGACCTGCGTGGAGATGGAGCTGGGTGAGCCGGACGCCTCCGGCCGCCGCCGTCCCATCGTCAAGCAGGGCAGCGAGTTCGAGCTGGAAGTGGATACCATGATCATGGCCCTGGGCACCAGCCCCAACCCCCTGATCCGCTCCACCACTCCCGGCCTGGACGCCGACAAGCACGGCTGCATCATCACCGACGGTCCCGACGGCCTGACCAGCCGCCCCTTCGTCTACGCGGGCGGCGACGCTGTCACCGGCGCGGCTACCGTCATCCTGGCCATGGGCGCCGGCAAGGAAGCCGCCAAGGCCATCGACAAGGCCATCCGTGAGAAAAACGGCGAGGCCTGAGCCTGTCTGGAAGTGAGCAGAGCTCTTTCCCATCACCGGTAACTGCCCGGACCGGCCCCCGCGGATGCGGCGGCCGGTCCGGGTTTTGCATTTGGGCGCACAGTCCCGGCTCCGGCTGCACATACTGGGAACAGGGCGTTTTGTGCTCCTGTGCAGACAGGGCTGCGGTGCGAGGGCGGACGGTTTGGAGCCGGTCCCCCGTCAGACCCCGGCTCCCCGGAGACGGGGACGCAAAAGGCCCTGAACCTGTGGCCCGGAGCTTTGCCCACAGGCATCTTGCAAAGGTTGGAGGCGCTGCAATGTACAGCAATTTCATACAGTTCACCATCCCCAAGATCGGGCAGGCATTGGTAGCAGCCGTGCTGTATCTCAATTTCATGCAGCTGCCCTTTGTCCAGATCTTTGCGGGGAAAACCCCGTTTCTCTATCTGGGCATCCCGATTTTGCTGGTGGGACTGGTCAGTTATGTCAGCCGGGACCCTTTGGGGACCGGCATGGTCTGGGCCGGGGTGCTGACCGGCGTCTATGTGTTCTGCGACCTGGTATCCCTGGTATTCTGGTTCATCGGCGGGCTGCCGCGGCAGATCTGGCAGGCGGTCTACGGCGGCGGGCTGCTGGCCTGGGCCATCACGGCCCTGTGGCTGTTCTACGGCTGGCGGCGGGCGCAGAAACTGTGCACCACCACCTACCGCCTGACCACTCAAAAGCCCCTGCCCGGGGGCAGGCTGCGCATCGTGCAGATCAGCGACCTGCACGCCGGGTCCACCATGCAGGCCGCCCGGGCCGAGGAACTGGAACGGCGGGTGGCGGAACTTTCCCCCGACCTGCTGGTGCTGACGGGGGATATTTACGATGAAAACACGCCCCGGGAGGATTTCGAGGCCTTCAATGCCGTGTTTGCCCGGCTGACCGCTCCCATGGGCAAGTATTTCGTTTACGGCAACCACGACCTGGGCCACCACTGGCGGGAGGCCTGCTACGACCGTGCCGACATGGAGCGCGCCTTTGCCGACGGCGGGGTCCGGGTGCTGGAGGATGTGGCGGTCATGGCGGAACAGGACGGCGTGCCGGTGCGCATTGTCGGCCGCAAGGACTGGCTGTACACCGAACACCGGCGCTTTTCCGCGGCCGAACTTATGCCCGGCGGGCCGGACGGCATCTACACCCTGTGGCTGGACCATGAACCCCGGGAACTGCGGGATGCTGCCGCCGCGGGGGCTGACCTGGCCCTGTGCGGTCACACTCACGGCGGTCAGGTCTGGCCGGTGGGGCTGGTGTCCCGGCTGTTCGGCTACAATGAGGTCAACTACGGCAAAAAACGCTTTGGGTCCTGCACCGCCATTGTGTCGGGCGGCACCGGCACCTGGAGCTACCAGCTGCGCACCGAGGGCCGCACCGAGATCGTCTGCGTAGATGTGGAAAGCCGGCCCGATGGGCATCTCGGGCAAAAACCATAAAATCCCCCGGGCGGCAGAGCAAAATCTTGGCATTGGGAATGCTTCCTTTTACCGATTGGGCATGCTATAATGGGAGACGGGATAACACACTAAAACAGTATGATATAGATTCCCGCCCGCATCCAACCCGCCAAAAAGGAGGAACCCTGCATGAAGATCGTGTTTTTTGGTACAAGAGAGTACGACCACTACTACTTTGACGTTCTGGCCGCCGACCCGGATTACGGCTGCGAGATCAAGTTTTTGACCGCCAACCTGGACGTGGATACCGCCCCCCTGGCCAAGGGCGGCGACGCGGTCTGCGCTTTTGTCAACTCCGACTGTTCCGCCCCGGTGCTGGAAGTGCTGGCGGAAAACGGCATCCGCCTGCTGCTCATGCGCTGCGCCGGCTTCAACAACGTGGACCTGGCCGCGGCCAAGCGGCTGGGCATCACGGTGCTGCGCGTGCCGGGGTACAGCCCCGAGGCCGTGGCCGAGCACGCCATGGCTCTGGCCCAGGCAGCCAACCGCCGCCTGTGCAAGGCCTACGTCAAGGTGCGCAACAACAACTTCGCTCTGGACGGTCTGCTGGGCTACAACCTGTACGGCTCCTCGGCGGGCATCATCGGCACCGGACGCATCGGCGCCGCCATGGCCCGCATCTGCCACGGCTACGGCATGACGGTGCTGGCCTACGACCAGTACAAGAACCCCTCCCTGGAGGGCATCGTCCGCTATGTCTCCCTGGAGGAACTGCTGCGCGGGTCCGACCTCATCAGCCTGCACTGCCCCCTCACCGCCGAGACCCACCACCTCATCAACCGGGAGACCATCGGCATGATCCGGGACTCCGCCATTCTGGTCAACACCAGCCGGGGCGCCCTCATCGATACCGAGGCCCTCATCGAGGCCCTGCGCGCCCGCAAGTTCGCCGGCGTGGGCCTGGACGTCTACGAGGACGAGGACGGCCAGGTGTTCGAGGACTTCTCCGATGAAGTGCTCCAGAACGAGGTGGTGCCCGTGCTGCTCAGCTTCCCCAACGTGGTCATCACCAGCCATCAGGCCTTCTTCACCCGCACGGCGCTGCAGAGCATTGCCATCGTGACCATGGAAAACGCCCGCGCCTTTGCCCGGGGTGAGACTCTGGTCAACGAGGTCAGGGCGGACGCCTGAACCGGGAAAACCGCAGCCCCGGACAACCACTGAATCTTTGCCGGCCGAAAGCCGGTCTTGCACCGCCCGCAGGAGGGAAAACTCTCCGGCGGGCGGTTCTTTTTTGCTCTTCGCCCCGGGCCGGTTGACCTGTCCGCACACAGGCGATATAATAACTAAAATGACGAATTATGTCCCATCGGGACGATTCCGGCGGGGGAGATGCCCCGCAAAACCAACGGAAGGAGGCGCTGCCATGGCGGGCACGCTGTATCTTGTGGCGACGCCCATCGGCAACCTGGACGACATGCCGCCCCGGGTGGCCAAAACCTTTGAAGCAGCGGACTTTGTGGCCGCCGAGGACACCCGCGTGACCCTGAAGCTGCTCAACCATCTGGGACTGAAAAAGCCCATGGTCAGCTACTATGAGCACGCCCTGCACCACGGCGATGCCATTCTGGCTCGCATTGAGGCGGGGGAGGACTGTGCCCTGTGTTCCGATGCCGGGATGCCCTGCATCAGCGATCCCGGCGCCGTGCTGGTGAAAGATGCCCTGGACCGGGGCATCCGGGTGGTACCGGTGCCGGGGGCTTCGGCCTGCATCACGGCGCTGGCGGTGTCGGGGCAGGATACTTCCCGGTTCGTGTTCGAGGGATTCCTTCCGGTCCCCAAAAAGGAGCGCCGGGCGCGCCTGGACGCATTGCGGGGCGAGGAGCGCACCATCCTGTTTTACGAGGCTCCCCACAAGCTGCGGGGAACCCTGGCCGACCTGGCGGCGGCCTTGGGAGAGGAACGGTCGGTCACCCTGTGCCGGGAACTGACCAAACTCCATGAGGAGATCGTCAAGACCACGCTGGGAGCGGCAGTGGAATACTACCGCACCAACGACCCCCGGGGCGAGTACGTGCTGGTGGTGGCGGGCGCACAGCCCGGGCAGGGCGGCGACACTGCCGGACTGACCAAAGACGATGTGGTGGCGGCGGCAAAGGCGCTGCTGCGGAGCGGCAAGCCCCCCTCGGCTGCGGCAAAGCAGGCAGCGGCGGGGACGCCATTCTCCCGCGGGGAGATCTATAAGGATCTGATTTCGGACCGGGACGGGGAAAACGCCCGCCCGGACGGTGAGTGAGGTGCAATATGAGCAAGGCAAAGATTCTGGTAATCAGCGATGTGCATGGGCGGCTGCCCGCACTGCGGTGGATTTTGAAAAACGAGACGGCCGATGCAATGTTCTTCCTGGGCGACGGGCTGAAGGACCTGGACGGCGCGGTGAACCTGCTGCGGGAGCCGCTGCCCTACCCGGTCTACCGGGTGCGCGGTAACTGTGACGGCGGCTTCCCCGACCCGGAGGAGGGACTTGTTCCCATTGCTGGGGTGCTGTTCTTCTACACCCACGGCAACCAGTTCTATGTCAAGAGCGGCTACGACGAACTGTCCGAAGCCGCCCAGGCCCGGGGCGCCGATGTGGCGCTCTTCGGCCACACCCATCGCCGGGGATTGATCAATCCCAACCTGCCCGGTGTGCCGGCCCTCTTCAACCCCGGCTGCCTGCGGGACAGCGGCTGCTACGGCGTTATCACCGTGGAGGACGGCAAGTGCAGCTATGACTGGAAGTGGGTGGAGCAATGAACCATCCGCTGATTTCTTTGCCCAGTGTGGAAAACACCAACACCTGGGCAAAGGAACATCTGGACCGTTTCGGCGCGTTCGGCGCGGTGTACACCACCAGCCAGACCGCCGGGCGGGGACGCCTGGGACGGACCTGGGTCAACGCGGCGGGACAGGCGCTGTATTATTCCTGCGTGGTGCGGGAACCCCTGGTCCAGCCGGAGACTCTGCCCCTTCTGGCCTGTCTGGTCACCGCCAAGGTGCTGCACGGGCGCTACGGCATCGACTGCCGCATCAAGTGGCCCAACGATCTGCTGCTGAACGGTAAAAAGATCGTGGGCATCCTGTGCGAGGGCGTGCCGGACAAGGGCGCGTGGATCATGGGCATCGGCATCAACCTGGCCCAGCCCCAGTCCTATTTTGACCAGGCAGGCCTGCCCCACGGGGCCAGCCTTTTGACCAGCGGCGTGCCGGTGCAGGTGGAGCGGGACGCGGACATTCTGGCTGCCGGCCTGACCGAACCGGGATTTTCGGCGGTGATGCCCCGCTTTGCCAAGGAGGGCATCGAGCCCTTTTTGTCCGACTACCGCACCCACTGCGTGAACCTGGGCCGCCATGTCAGCTACGACGGCGGAGAGGGCACTGCCCTGGATGTGGACAAAGACGGCCGCCTGGTGGTCAGCGACGACGCCACGGGGGAGCATCGCATTTTCAGCGGTGAGGTCAGCGTCCGCGGCGTTTACGGCGCGGTCTGACCCGGCGCGACAAAAATACTGTATCAAAGAGAGGTACACACCATGGATATCGGGATGTATATCGCACTGGCAATCGTTGTTGTGGCCGGAATCGTGGCCATTGTCCTGTACTACCGCGCTGCCGGCAGCGAGAACAAGCGCCATGCGGGCGCGGTGAACGCAGGACCGGAGGATACCGCGCCCCTGCGGGACAAAAACGCCAACGACGCCTTTGTGCGCAAGCTGCGCCGTGCCGCCCTTCGCCGCGGCCTGACCGTGGTGCAGCCTGACCCGGCCAAGACGGCCTTCTGCGCTATGATCGTCGGCCCCCACGGCGTGACGGCGGTCTACGGCGCCGACTACACCGGCACGGTGTACGGCAGCAGTGACCCCAGCTGGGCGCAGCTGCAGGACGGCGTCCGCCGCACCTTTGAAAACCCCCAGCTCTCCGCCGAGACCGCCCGCCGCGCCCTGCGCGAGGTCATCGGCCAGGGCAAGTTCCGCCCCTTCATGGTGGACGCCCGGGTGGTCATGACCGCCCCCAAGGCGGAACTGGCCATCCCCCGCACTCTGCCGGTCTACACCGTTAAGAGCTTCTGCCAGTATGTGGAAAACTCTGCCGACTTTGACAACGACCGCAAGGTGGATGAGCAGGCCCTCAAGAGCTACCTGGAAGAGCATTTCTGCTGAGAGCCAGCCATAACCTCCGCGCATGGAAGGACATGCGGTATAAGTATTTGCACATCTGCCGGACCGGTGGTATCCTAATGTTGGAACTATTGGTCCGGCTGTGTCTTGTCTGTAACAGACCGGACCCACAGGAGAGCGCGGCCGACGCCGCCGCGCAAGGGAGGAAACAAACATGGAGAAATCCAAGGTCTATTTCACCGACTTTCATACCAAGCTGGGCGAGGGCCTGCCCACCAAGCTCAAGCGCCTGATGCATGCCGCCGGTGTGGATGGCATCGACATGTACGGCAAGTTCGTGGCCATCAAAATGCACTTCGGCGAGCTGGGCAACCTGGGCTTCCTGCGCCCCAACTACGCCAAGGCCGTGGCCGACGTGGTCAAGGAACAGGGCGGCAAACCGTTCCTGACCGACTGCAACACCCTCTACCCGGGCAGCCGCAAAAATGCCCTGGAGCACCTCTACTGCGCCTGGGAGAACGGTTTCACCCCCATGACCGTGGGCTGCCCCATCCTCATCGGTGACGGCCTGAAAGGCACCGACGACATCGCTGTGCCGGTGAACGGCGGCGAGTATATCAAGGAAGCCTACATCGGCCGCGCCGTCATGGACGCCGACATCATCATCAGCCTGAACCACTTCAAGGGCCACGAGACGGCGGGCTTCGGCGGCGCCATCAAGAACCTGGGCATGGGCTGCGGCAGCCGCGCCGGCAAAAAGGCGCAGCACAACAACGGCCAGCCCATCATCCACGAGGACAAGTGCCGCGGATGCCGCCGCTGCCAGCACGAGTGCGCCAACAATGGTCTGTCCTTTGACGAGACCACCCGCAAAATGCACATCAACACCGACAACTGCGTGGGCTGCGGCCGCTGCATCGGCGCCTGCAACTTTGACGCCATCGAGTTTGCCAACTGGGCGGCAGTCAAGGACCTGAACTGCCGTATGGCCGAGTACGCCAAGGCTGTTGTGGACGGCCGTCCCCAGTTCCATGTGTCGCTGGTGCAGGATATTTCCCCCAACTGCGACTGCCACGCCGAGAACGACGTGCCCATCCTGCCGGATGTGGGCATGTTCGCCTCCTTTGACCCCCTGGCACTGGACCAGGCCTGCGTGGATGCCTGCCTGAAGCTGCAGCCCCTGCCCGGAAGCCAGCTGGCGGAGCAGATGGCAAAGCCCGATTTCTGCGACCATCACGACCACTTTGAGAACTGCACCCCCGAGCCTGAGTACAAGACCTGCCTGGAGCACGCTGAAAAGATCGGCATCGGCACCCGGGAGTACGATCTGGTCACTATGAAATAATTATCTTGCCCGGGACTTGGCAAGAATCAAAGGCCCCCGCCTTTCCCTGCGCAGATGCGCGGCGGAAAAGGCAGGAGCCTTTTTGTTTTGTTCGGATATTCGGCCGGAAGTTTGAGGTGGCTGGCGCGGGTCAGCCCAGCAGGTAGACGGCTACGTCGGCATTTTCAAAGGCGGGGGAAAGGTCGGGGGCGCTGCCGCCGAACCGTTTGGACCAGACCAGGCAGTCGATGCCCTCCTCCTCGCACAGGGCGGTGAGGGTGCCAGCATCGGCGGTGCCGTCAAACAGCCGGGTCACCACGGCGCGGCGATGCTCCACGATGTTCTGCTCCACGCCCATGTTGCTCATGGCGTAGGTCCAGCCCTCCATATAGCACCGTACCCCCGAGAAGGCGGTGTACAGGTTGGAAATGCCGTCCTCGTCGGCAGGGGCGGGGGTGCTGCTGGTGCGGTTGGTGGCGAACACCGTCCCGGCGGGCAGGCTGTCCCGCATCCACAGGGCGGCTTCCTCGTCGCTGGCGGTGGCGGCGTTGGGGGCGGATACCGGCTCGGCTGGGCCGACGGTGCGGACCAGCTGTACCCCGCCGATGCGGCAGAGGGCCAGCGCCATACATACCGTGGTCACCAGACCCGCCGCGCCGCATACCCACCCGGCGGCGGTCATCAGACCGAATTTGCGCAGCCTGGGCAGCTGCTCCACGGCCAGCAGCGTCATGCAGATCATGGCGAACAGGGCAAAGTAGACCTGGCTGGAACTTTCATGCCAGAAAATGTGATAGGCCAGAAATCCTCCCACCGTTCCGGCATGGAGCAGGGTGTGGGCCGGGTCCAGCTTGGGCAGGTGACGCAGGGCGCCGGGGACTGCCCGAAGCCACAGCACGAACTGGAAGGGCATCATGAGGAAAGCGTCCGCAATGCCGATGCCCACCAGCCACACATAGCCGGAAACGGGCAGATGGGCGCAGAGCCAGTCTGTGAGGGGGGAAAGCCACTGGTAGGCGCGGGTCTTTTCCATGGCAAAGATGGAAAAGATCATGCTGGTGTTGGCCCCGGCGGAGTAGAGCAGCCGGTACATTCCCGCAAAGACGGCGGCGGTGCCGGCCAGGCAGAGCAGCGCCTGGCCGTATTTGGGCCGCTGGAAGATCAGCACAAAGACCATGGCCACTGCCAGGGCGCAGAGGGCAATGACTGCCTGGGGGCCTTTGGCCAGGGTGAAAAGGGCAAAGGTCAGGAAATAGGCGACCCACCACGCAGGGCTCACGGCGAATTTCTGCCGGGAGATCAGGGCGAACAGGCCCAGGAAGGCCGCGAAAAACACAAGGGCCGTGGCCTGGGCGTTGATGTTGGTGGTCAGGTGGCGCAGCAGGGTGTTGCCGAAGATGCCGTCGCCGGTGGGCAGGGCCTTCCACATGGAGGCGGACTGAAAGCCGAAGAGCAGCACGGGCAGCACCGCCGCCTTTTTGCCCTGGCCTTCATACAGGATCAGGCCCAGGGAATAAAGGGCGGCCAGCTCTCCCAGCAAAAACAGGGGGCCCGAAAAGAAGGTGAAAACATCGTAGCAGGGGACCCCGGCGGCGGCAGCCAGAGCGGCGGCCATCAGCTCGGTGAGATAGTGGTAGGAAAAGCGTACCCCGGAAAAACGGATGTCCTGGGGTGGGAAGGCGTCGCAGAAGGCCTCGGCATTGCCGATGTTCCACAAAAGGTCCTTGTCCAGCACCACGCTGCCTGCCGCCAGCGGGTGGGCGTTGCGGGCGCCGAAGGAGAGAGCAAAAAAGACGCAGAGCGCGCCCCAGAACACCGCCAGCAGCGGCAGAGCGGCGGGCAGGCCGGAAAATTTGGGGCGGCGGAAGAGGGGGGCGGCATCCCGGGCGGGAGCGCGCCATTCCCAAAAAGCCAGTATCAGCACGGCCAGGGGCGGACCCAGGCGGAAGAGCCATCCTGCGCCCAGACGGACGGCGGCACAGAACAGGACCACGGTCAGGGCGCAGCCGTACACCGCCGTCAGAAGCGGGGCAAGGCCGGAGGCACGGGGGCCGAACCGCCGGGCCAGCAGCCAGCCGGGCAGAATGAGATAGAAGGCCGCAGCCAGGAAAAAACGCACCGCCCCGAGCAGGGGAGCCCCCGACAGGGTGATGACGGCCAGGTAGACCACAAAACAGGCCCCGGTCAGGACCCAGGGCAAAGGTGCGGGGATACGGCTGCCGCGGGCGGCAGGGGCGGCGGGGCGTTCAAGGACAGGGACGGCGGCGGGCACGGCGGAGGACCTCCTGTTATTATAAGAATGAGAGAACGGGCGGAACAGAAAGTGCGGAAGGAGCCGGAGAACCGGTCCCTTCCACAAATGAAAAACGCCGGGAAAAACCAAATTCTTTCCTATCTTGTGCACAATATCCCCCAAATGTTGCAAAGATGCAGCAAAATCGCTCCCAAGAGGCCGAAATCCGGGGAAAAACTGAAAAAATCCAAGGGAAACAGCCTGCCCGGCACATCCGGCTTGACGGGGCAGGGGGCGGGTGCTATATTGTGCCCAGACAGCGGCTTTGGGGACAGGGCCGCGGACAAGGAGGCGTCGTGATGGATGCGATAGAGATCAAAGGCCTGACACGGGACTACGGCGGAGGAAAAGGCGTGTTCGACCTGAGTTTTTCGGTGGAAAAGGGGGAGACGTTCGGCTTTCTTGGCCCCAACGGCGCGGGCAAGACAACGACCATCCGTCATCTCATGGGATTTCTGCGTCCCAGGGCGGGCAGCTGCACCGTGGGCGGCATGGACTGCTGGAAAGAGCGGGAGAACATCCAGCGGGACCTGGGGTACATCCCCGGGGAGATCAGCTTTTTCAACGACATGACGGGGATGGAATTCCTGCGGTTTTCCTCCCGGTACCGGGGGCAGGAGCCTGTCCGGCGCAAGGAACTGCTGGACCGGTTTGAGCTGGACCCCCGGGGCGGCATCAAAAAGATGAGCAAGGGCATGAAGCAGAAACTGGGCATCGTAGCGGCGTTCCAGCACGACCCCGGCGTCCTGATCCTGGACGAGCCCACCAGCGGTCTGGACCCCCTGATGCAGAACCGGTTCATTGAACTGCTGCGGGAGGAGACCGCCCGGGGCAAGACCATCCTGCTGTCTAGCCATATGTTTGAAGAAGTGGAGCGCACCTGCCACCGGGTGGGCATCATCCGGGCAGGACGGCTGGCGGCGGTGGACTCGGTGGAGGCCCTGCGCAAGCGTCATCTGCGCAGCTATACCGTCACCCTGGACACGCCCGCCCAGGCCGAGGCCTTTGCCCGGGATTTCGGCGGGCAGCAGGACGGCTGCCGGGTCGCCGTCACGGCAAAACAGAGCCTGGAAGAAATTTTCCTGCATTATTACGGAGGCGGCGAACATGATTAACACCACCCTTTATCTGCGCGGCATGAAAGGCAGCCTGCGGCTGCTGGCGGTGCTTGCCGCAGTCATCACCATGTACGTCACCATCATCATCAGCATGTACGACCCGGAACTCATGGCCACGCTGGACGGCTTTGTGGAGCTGATGCCGGAACTGATGGCCGCCGTGGGCATGGACAGCGGAGCCAACAATCTGCTGGAGTTTATGATCTCCTATCTGTACGGCTTTATTCTGCTCATCTTCCCCATGGTCTTTGCCATTTTGCGGGGCAACGGCCTGGTGGCCAAATATGTGGACGAGGGTTCCATGGCCGCCCTCATCGCCGCGCCGGTGCGGCGCACCACCGTGGCCCTGACCCAGGCGGCGGTGCTGGTCTCGGGGACCGTGATCCTGCTGGGCTATGCCACGGCGGTGGAACTGGTCAGCGTGGCCGCCATGTTCCCCGGCGAGGCCGCCACAGCTGACCTGCTGCGGGTCAACGGGGCGCTGTTCTGCCTGCAGTTTTTCATCGGCGGCATCTGCCTGCTGGCGTCCTGCCTCTTTTCCGATACAAGGTACAGCATCGGCTTCGGCGCGGGTATTCCGGCCCTGGCCTATGTCATCAACATGCTGGCCAATGTGGGCGGCGACGCCGAGGCGGCCCAATATTTCACCTTTTTCACCCTGTTTGACCCCTCCGGCATTGCGGCGGGGGAGAGCGCGGCCTGGGCCGGTGCGGCGGTGCTGCTGGCGGCCGGCGCGGTGCTCTATGCTCTGGCCGTGGGCATCTTTGCCCGGAAAGATCTTTCCATTTAAGACTGCACCGGCTTTGACGGGTGTGGTATACTGTTACTTAAATGATTTGCAAGCAAAGGAGAACCCCATATGACTTTTTCCGAAATGTCCTATGAGCGCCCCGACCTGGCGGCGCTGAAAGAACAATACAACGAGCTGACCCGCCGTCTGTCCGCCGCCGGGGACTATGCTGCCGCCCGCGCTGCCTTCCTGGACAAGGAGACGCTGGAAAAGCACATCGACACCCAGGCCACCCTGGCCAGCGTCCGCCACAGCATCGACACCCGGGACGAGTTCTACAACGCGGAGAAGAAGTTCTGGAACGCCGCTATCCCCGAGATCGAGACCTGCCGGGACGCTTTCACCCAGGCCATGCTGGAATCCCCCTTCCGCCCCGACTTTGAGAAGGAATACGGCACCCTGATGTTCGTCAACGCCGAGCTGGCCCGCAAGGCTTTCTCCCCCGAGATCGTCCCCGAGATGCAGCAGGAGAATGACCTGACCCAGGAATACGAAAAGCTGCTGGCCAGCGCCCAGATCCCCTTTGAGGGCGGTGTCTACACCTTGTCCCAGCTGTCTCCCTTCAAGACCGATGCCGACGACGCCCGCCGTCTGGCTGCCTGGCAGGCCGAGGGCCGCTGGTACAAGGAAAACCAGCCCGCCATGGACGACATCTACGACAAGCTGGTCCATCTCCGTGACGCCATGGGACGCAAGCTGGGCTACGACGGCTACACCACCCTGGGCTATGCCCGTATGCAGCGCAACTGCTACACCAAGGAGGACATTGAAAAGTTCCGCGCCGCCGTGGTCAAGTACCTGGTCCCCCTGGCTGACCGCATCTACCGCGCCCAGGCCCAGCGGCTGGGCGTGCAGTATCCCCTGAGCTTTGCCGACGAGGCCCTGGCCTTCCGTTCCGGCAACCCCCGCCCGGCGGGCGACGCCGACGCCATCCTGGTCCAGGGCAAGCGCTTCTACGATGAACTGTCCCCCGAGACCAGCGAGTTCTTCAACACCATGCTGGACGGCAAGCTGCTGGACGTGCTGTCCACCCCGGGCAAGGAGAGCGGCGGCTACTGCACTTCCATCGCCGACTACCGCGTGCCTTTCATCTTCGCCAACTTCAACGGCACCCAGCACGACGTGGAGGTGGTCACCCACGAGGCCGGCCATGCCTTTGCCGCCTACACCAACCGCGACCGCATCCCCATGCAGTATGTCTGGCCTTCCCTGGAAGCCTGCGAGGTCCACTCCATGTCCATGGAGTTCTTTGCCTGGCCCTGGGCCGAGGGCTTCTTCGGCAAGGATGCCCGCAAGTTCCGCTACACCCATCTGGCCGGGGCGCTGACCTTTATCCCCTACGGCACCATGGTGGATCACTTCCAGCACATCGTCTACGAAAAGCCCGACATGACCCCGGCGGAGCGCCACGCCGTCTGGAAGGAACTGCTGGGCGTCTACATGCCCTGGATGCGCCTGGACGGCGAGATCCCCTTCTACAGTGAGGGCCAGGGCTGGCAGCGTCAGCATCACATCTACTCCAGCCCCTTCTACTACATCGACTACTGCCTGGCCCAGACGGTGTCGCTGCAGTTCTGGGCGCGCATCCAGAAAGATCCCAAGGATGCCTGGGCACACTATATGGCGTACACCCGTCAGGGCGGTACCGCCGTCTTTACCGAACTGCTGAAAAACGCCGGGCTGGACAATCCCTTTGAGGAAAGCTGCCTGCGCGGCGTCTGCGAGGAAGCCGGCCGCTGGCTGGACAACTATGACCTGACGGGAATTCTGTAATGGACAAGGACAAGAAAAAGCGCGGCGGCCGCGCCTATCTCAACGACTTTGAACGGGACCTGACCGGACGCTACCATTACCGCGGAAAAATGTACCACTACCGCGGCACGCTGCCCCGGCAGCGGGTTCTGGGCCTTTTGTGGGCCGGCGCCGCCGTGGCCCAGGTGCTGCTTCTGGCGGCGGGATGCCTGGACGGACAGGGACTGGGACGCTGCTTCTATGTGCTGCTGCCCTATGTGGCGGCCTTTGTGGCCAATGTCTCGGTCTGCTGGGCGCTGGGCCGCCTGACCGCCGGGGGAGACCCTATGCGGGAGTACGTGTATGAAGCGTCGGTGGCCAAACTGCCCATGCGCAGCATGCTCACTGCCGTGTTTTCGGCGGCGGCAGCCCTTATGTGCCTGGTGCATATTCTGCTCAACGGCGCAAGCTGGCAGAGAGTTGTCTTTATCCTGCTGGCGGTGACCGCCGCTGGCGTACAGGTCGCTTTGCGGCGGTTTTTGGGGGCTTTTTCGTGGGAGTGCGGCAATGAAGGCCAAATGTCCGCTGCTGAAAAACGGTGACCGGATGCGGATTCTACCCTATGCATGGAAATCCTACTGAAAAGTTGTGAAAAATAGGGAAAGCAGGGAGGAAAACCTCTGCAAACATTGACATTGCGGGAAACTGTAATATATAATATTAAAATCGGCCGGGAAACAAGTGTCCGCAATGAGGGAACATTGGGGGTATTTGCACCGGAAAAGGACATGTCCTTTTCTGTTGCTGCGCAGCTGCGCAGCAACAAGGAAACCTGACCGAGAGATGAAAGGGAGGTTATTGACCACATCATGAAAAAGGTAAAACAGACACTTGCCTTGCTGACCGCGGCTGCGATGAGCGTGGGTGTGCTGGCCGGCTGCTCCAAGGATGCGAGCTCCGGTTCCACCGCCACCGGCGAATCCTCCGCCACTGCCGAGACCACCGGCAGCAGCAACACTCTGGTCGCGTCCGAAACTGGCATGGAGGGTAAGTTCTCGCCCTTCTTTGCCGCTTCTTCCTCGGACAACAACATTGTCAGCCTGACTCAGCTGCTCCTCTTCCAGCCTGACCGCAACGGCGAGATGATCCTCAACGGCATCGAGGGTGAGACCAAGGAGTACAACGGCACCGATTACACCTACTACGGCCCCGCTGACTGCGTCGTTACCCAGAATGCTGACGGCACCGTTACCTACGACATCACCATGCGTGATGACCTGAAGTTCTCTGATGGCGAGCCCGTCACCATCGACGACGTCATCTTCAGCCTGTACGTTTTCATGGACCCGACCTACGACGGTTCCGTGACCCTGTACAGCATGCCCATCGCCGGTGTTGAGGAATACCGCAGCGGTATGTCCACCAAGGCTGCCCTGATCGGCGCCGCCGGTGAGGACAACACCGACTTCAGCCTGTGGACTGAAGAAGAGCAGACCGCTTTCTGGAACGCTGTCAACGACGGCGGCGTCAAGTTCGCTCAGGAGATCGTTGACTACTGCGTCGCCAACGGTCTGGCTGCCGACAGCAACGACGTTGCTACCGCTGCTGCCAACTGGGCTTACGACGGCCTGGCTGCCGATGCTACCGCCAAGGACTTCTTCCTGGCCATCGCAGCAAACTACAACTGGAACTTCAGCCAGATGGAGGCTGAGACCGCCGGTTCCGCTCTTGCTGACCTGATCCCCGAGGAAGTCTACAACATGGGCTCCGAGGGCGTCACCACCGGTACTTCCGCTCCCAACATCAGCGGCATCGTCAAGACCGGCGATTACAGCATGACCATCACCACCACCGAGCTGTCCAACTCCATGGTCTACCAGCTGCAGATCCCCGTCGCTCCTCTGCACTACTACGGCGACGAGAGCCTGTACGATTATGAGAACAACTCCTTCGGCTTCACCAAGGGCGACCTGAGCAAGATCCGCTCTGTCACCGGCAGCCCCATGGGCGCTGGCCCCTTCGTGTTCAACAACTACACCGACGGTGTTGTTTACCTGGATGCCAACGAGGGCTACTTCCTGGGCGCTCCCAAGGCTCCCCATCTGAACGTCATCGAGACCCAGGAGGCCGATAAGGTCACCGGTGTTCAGGCCGGCACCCTGGATATCTCCAACCCCGATTACTCTCTGGAAATCGCTGACCAGATCGCTCAGATCAACGGCGGCGACGACAGCCTGGACGGCAGCGTCATCACCACCCGTCTGAAGGACTTCCTGGGCTACGGCTACATCGGCATCAGCGCCAACAAGGTCAACGTCGGCGGTGATCCCTCCTCCGAGGCTTCCAAGAACCTGCGCAAGGCCATTGCTACCGTGATCGCTGCTTACCGTGACGAGGGCATCACCTCCTACTACGGCAACACCGCGTCCATCATCAACTACCCCATCTCCGACACCTCCTGGGCTGCTCCCACCGTCACCGACGACGGCTACCGTGTGGCCTACTCTGTCGACGTGGACGGCAACCCCATCTACACCGACAGCATGAGCGCCGACGACCGCTACGCTGCTGCTCTGCAGGCTGCTCTGGGCTACTTTGAGGCTGCCGGCTACACCGTCACCGACGGCAAGATCACTGCTGCTCCCGCAGGCGCCAAGATGGAGTACACCTGCAACATCGGCGGCGGCGGCAACGGCGATCACCCGACCTTCCTGGTCCTGACCAATGCTTCCAAGGCTCTGTCCACCATCGGCTTCACCCTGACCGTCAACGACCTGGCCAACGCTGCCGATCTGTACGCTTCTTACCAGTCCGGTGAGGCTGAGATGTGGTGCGCTGCCTGGCAGGCCACTCCCGACCCGGATATGTACCAGCTGTATCACAGCCAGGGTTCCACCAACTACTACTGCATCAACGATGCTGACCTGGATGCTCTGATCGAGGCTGCCCGTGCTACCACCGACGTTGAGTCCCGTCGCGCCATGTACAAGGAAGCGATGGAGATCATCCTGGATTGGGGCGTTGAGCTGCCCGTCTATCAGCGCAGCGAGTGCACTCTGTTCTCCAGCGAGCGCGTTGATACCAGCACCATCCCGCAGGATATGACCCCGTACTGGACCTGGATCAGCGAAGTTCAGAACATCGCTCTGGCCTGATCACCGGCCGAGTTTTCCGGCAAAAAAACATTCATATCGTTTTTAGCAGCCGGAAGCGGGTTGTTATAACCGCTTGAAAAAGCAAGTGACCGCCCTGTGTTTGCAACAAAACATTGGGGCGGTTACTTGTGCTGTGCCGGCAGGAGCGTTGACGCCTTTGCCCGGCAGGCGGAAGTTACGGCAGAAAAAGGACCGCTCTGCGTCGTTTTGACGGCGCGGAGCGGCCCGGGGCCGTTGCTTCGGCAGTTACTGATAGTTAGGAAGTTAATGTGGCTATCCCATTCCACCGGCAGACACCGCGCTGCCGGTGGAGAGGGATATCCATATTACAAAAGGTGCGCATCCCGCGCGCGCCCATAGGAAGGGAAGGGACCCCCGTGCGAAACTACATCATTAAACGTATCCTTCTGTCGATCCTGATCTTGTTCTGCGTCACCTTTGTGCTGTATGTGCTCATGCGCAGCCTGCCCGCGTCCTTTGTTGAGACGATGGCCATGCAGCTTGCCCAGGCGCCCGGCGCAAAGCCCTACGAGGAATGGATCGCACAGCTCAATGCCTCCTACGGCCTGGATCTGGGCATCGTCCCCGGCTACCTGAAGTGGCTGGGCGAGTTCGTCACCGGTCAGTTCGGTGACAGCTGGAAGTGGAACGTCCCCGTTGTGGAGGAGTTCAAGTCCAGCATCGGCCTGTCCGCCGTCATGGGCATCATCGCCTTTGTGCTGGAGCTCATCATCGCCATCCCTCTGGGTGTCATTGCGGCGACCAAGCAGTACTCCCGCGCAGACTACGCCATCACCGCCGGCGCTCTGGTCGGTATCTCTCTGCCGACCTTCTTCTTCGCCACCCTGCTCAAGCTGGTCTTTTCCGTCAAGCTGGGCTGGTTCGACCTGTACGGTCTGGTGGGACGTGACTACGCCCAGCTGGATGCCATGGGTCAGTTCCTGGACAAGGCAAACCATCTGGTCCTGCCCATCGCGACCCTGGTCATCGTGTCCGTCGGTTCGCTGATGCGCTACACCCGCACCAACATGCTGGAAGTGCTCAATGCTGACTATATCCGCACCGCCCGCGCCAAGGGCCTGTCGGAGCATACCGTCATCTACAAGCATGCCTTCCGCAACACGCTGATCCCCCTGGTCACCATCATCGGCGGCTCTCTGCCGGGCCTGTTCTCCGGCGCCCTCATCACCGAGACGCTGTTCTCTCTGCCGGGCATCGGCTACAACTCCTACCAGTCCATGGTTGCGGGCGACATTCCCTTCACCATGTTCTATCTGACGTTTATCGCGGTTTTGACTCTGGCCAGCAACCTCCTTTCCGACATTCTGTACGCCGTGGTCGACCCCCGCGTGCGCATCTCTTAACGAAAGGAGCGATTTACTGTGAGCGAAGCCATCAAAAACACCCCGGCCGGAAATGAGCCGGAGCATTATTCCCTGAACGATGACCGCCGCGTCAAGGTCCTTTCGCCGGGTGCGCTGGTCGCAAAGCGGTTCTTCCGCAACCGTCTGGCTGTTATCGGCCTGGCCATGCTGGTCGCCATGTTCGTGTTCTCCTTCGTCGGCGGCGTGATCAGCCCCTACGGTCAGGATGAGCAGTTCTTCACCATCAACACCCTGGAGCGTGAATACGTTGGCGTGAGCGTCAACTCCAGCTACCGTTACAGCGTGGCGGAGGGCCAGGACTTCGGCGCTCTGGCCCAGAGCGAACTGCTCAAGGCCATCAACGCCGGGGAAGAGAGCTTCACCTACAAGGACGTCACCTACACCGTCGTCAATGAGGGTGAGGACCTGTACAGCGTCTACCAGGGCGACACCCTGGTGGTCGTGGCAGCCAAGGATATCTTCAACGCGCCCGACAGCGGCAGCGTGCCCTCGCTGGAGATCCGGCTGGCGGCACTGCGTGCCTACGTCAACGGCGAGACCGACTTCGAGGTGGACGGCACTGCCTACACCATGGACGAGGACGGCAACCTGCTGGAAGGCGGCACCGAGCTGGGCTACATCAGCCGCTTCATCGTGTCTTCCGCCGACAGCACCGTGGTCGTGACCCGCGACTTCAAGGAAAAGCTGGAGGAAGCCATCAGCGACAACGCCGAGGACTTTGTCTACACCAGTGAGGACGGCACCGAGGCAGAGTATATCATCTCCTACGACGCCTACACCTCCAGCTGGTCGGTCAAGCAGATGACCGAGACCCAGGTCTACGACCGTTACTCCAGCCCCTCCCTGAAGCACTGGCTGGGCACCGATACCAACGGCATGGACATGCTGACCCGTCTGATGTACGGCGGCCGTGTCTCCCTGGTCATCGGCTTCATCGTCGTCGGCATCGCCGGCGTGCTGGGCGTCCTGATGGGCGGTCTGGCCGGCTACTTCGGCAAATGGGTCGACAACCTCATCATGCGTATCGTGGACGTGTTCTACTGCATCCCGTCCACTCCCGTCATCATCATCCTGGGCTCCGCCATGGACGCCATGCGCATCGACCCCATGATCCGTATGCTCTACCTCATGCTGATCCTGGGCTTCCTGAGCTGGCCCTCCATCGCCCGTCTGGTCCGCGGCCAGATCCTCTCCCTGCGTGAGCAGGAGTTCATGACCGCCACCGAGGCCTGCGGCATCCGCACCTGGCACCGCATTTTCCGTCACCTGATCCCCAATGTCATCCCTCAGCTCATCGTCACCTGCACCATGATGCTTGGTTCCACCATCATCACCGAGGCGACGCTGTCCTTCCTGGGTCTGGGCGTCAAGTTCCCCTTTGCTTCCTGGGGCAACATCATGAACGACGTCAACAACGCCTACGTCATGACCAACTACTGGTTCATCTGGATCCCGGCCGGCGTCTGCCTGCTGATCACGGTCCTTGGCTTCAACTTTGTGGGCGATGGTCTGCGCGATGCCTTTGACCCCAAGATGAAGCGATAAAGGAGGGCGACGAATCATGGCTAAGAAACACAGCGAAGGATATCTCTCCGCAAAAGAATCCCGGCGTATCTCCAAAGAGAACCGCCGCATCACCGACCGCATGGAAAAGCAGCGCAAGCGCAAGAACGTGCCTGAGTCGGAATACACCACCCAGATGCATGACCCCAAAAATGCGGTGGAATTTGATAACCTGCACACCTACTTCTTCACCGACGCCGGTACCGTCAAGAGCGTGGACGGCGTTACCTTTGAAGTGCCCATCGGCAAGACCGTGGGCGTCGTGGGTGAGTCCGGCTGCGGCAAGTCGGTCACCAGCCTGTCCCTGATGCAGCTGCTGCAGCGTCCCCAGGGCCAGGTGGTGGAGGGCGAGATCCGCCTGAATGTGGGCGACGGCAAGGCCTACGACATTGCCAAGATCCCCGCCGAGAAGATGCAGCGCCTGCGCGGCAACTACATCTCCATGATCTTCCAGGAGCCCATGACCAGCCTGAACCCGGTGTTCCGCATCGGCCAGCAGGTGGACGAGGTCATCGCTCTGCACGAGGGCGAGGGCAAGACCAAGGATGAGATCAAGGCCCGCACCATCGAGATGCTCAAGACCGTCGGCATTGCCAACAGCGAGGGCGTCTACGGCATGTATCCCCACGAGCTGTCCGGCGGTATGCGCCAGCGTGTCATGATCGCCATGGCCCTGGCCTGCAACCCCCGCATCATCATTGCGGACGAGCCGACCACTGCTCTGGACGTGACCATCCAGGCCCAGATCCTGGACCTGCTGCGCAGCCTGAAAGACCGCATCAACTCTTCCATCATGCTCATCACCCATGACCTGGGCGTTATCGCCGAGACTGCCGACTACGTGGTCGTCATGTACGCCGGCCGCGTGGTGGAAAAGGGCACCGTTGAGGAGATCTTCGCCCATCCCGCTCACCCCTACACCATCGGCCTGATGGCCTCCAAGCCTGTGGTGGGCAAGCAGGTGGACAAGCTGTACTCCATCCCCGGCAAGGTCCCCAACCCCATTGACATGCCCAACTACTGCTATTTCAAGGACCGCTGCGAAATGTGCGTGGAAGGCTGCGACGGCGCGTATCCCTGCGAGATCAGCCTGTCGCCCACCCACAAAGTCAGCTGCTATCGTTACTATGACAAGAAGGGGGCAGAATAAATGAGCACCAAAAATACCAAGGCAAAGACCCCCGCTGCGGATCAGCTGGATTACACCCCGGTCACCTATGACCCGCAGTATATCCTGATGGTCAACAACCTCAAAAAATACTTCCCCATCAAGGGCGGACTGGTCAGCCGCACCGTGGGCCAGGTCAAGGCCGTGGACGGCGTTACCTTCAACCTGCGCCGCGGCTGCACCATGGGTCTGGTCGGCGAGTCCGGCTGCGGCAAGTCCACCACCGGCCGCACCATCCTGCGCCTGTCCGGTGAAAAGACCGGTGGCCAGGTCCTGTTCAACGGCCAGGAGGTCTACGATCTGGACGCCAAGGCCATGCGCGCCCTGCGTCCCAAGATGCAGATCATCTTCCAGGACCCCTTCTCCAGCCTGTCTCCCCGTCTGCCCGTCGGTGAGATCATCGGCGAGGCCGTCCGTGAGCACAATCTGGTGCCCAAGGCGGAGTTCAACGACTATATCGACAAGATCATGGACCAGTGCGGCCTGCAGCCCTTCCACAAGGACCGCTATCCCCACGAGTTCTCCGGCGGCCAGCGCCAGCGTATCTGCATCGCCCGTGCCCTGGCTCTGAACCCCGAGTTCGTCGTCTGCGATGAGCCGGTCTCCGCTCTGGACGTGTCCATTCAGGCGCAGATCATCAACCTGCTGAAAGATCTGCAGGATCAGTACAACCTGACCTACCTGTTCATCTCCCACGACCTGTCCGTCGTTGAGCACATCTCCGACACGGTGGGCGTCATGTACCTGGGCAACCTGGTGGAGTACGGCGAGACGGAGGACATCTTCCGCAACCCGCTGCACCCCTACACCAAGGCGCTGTTCTCGGCCATTCCCATTCCCGACCCCACCGTCAAGCGCGAGCGTATCGTGCTGGAAGGCACTCTGCCCTCCCCGGCAAACCCGCCCAAGGGCTGCAAGTTCCACACCCGCTGCAAGTACTGCACCCAGCGCTGCAAGGAGGAAGCTCCCGTCCAGCGTGAGGTCGAACCCGGACATTACGTGGTCTGCCATCTGTTTGACAAATGAAAAAACGCGAACCCTTCGAGGACGATGGACGCACCATCGTCGATATGAGCGGCATCGACCTGCCGTCCCCTTTTCTGCCGCGCAAGCCGCGGCAGCTTGAACGGGACAACGCCCCCCAGGACAAGCCCGAGACCAGTCGGCGGCCCTGGGAGCAGCCTGACGAGCTGGATGGAAAACAACGGCTCTGGGCGGCGCTGGGGGCATTGAAGGCGGGGCTGATGATCGGCGCCGTATATATCGTGGGCCTGGGACTCATCGTCCTGCTCATGGTCCTGCTCTGGTAACGGCGCTGCGGCGGTCCCACCGCCCGCAACACAAACAAATAAGCGGCTCCGGCACATCCCGCAGGGGATGGGCCGGGGCCGCTTTGTGCATTTTGGGGACAGGTCAGAGATAGATCTCGTTGGAGCGGGAGGGCAGGCGCACGGCGGGGCCGGGGGCGTTGGAATCCCGCCAGGCCGCAGGGGTCTGGCCGGTCTCCCGCTTGAACACCCGGCAGAGGTAGTTGGCGCTGGAAAAGCCGCACAGGGCGGCGATCATGTCCAGGCTGTACTCCCGTTCCAGAAGCAGCAGCTTGGCGGCTTCGATGCGGGTGGTGGTGAGGTACTTGCCGGGGGAGACGCCCATCTCCGCGGAGAAGGTCCGCACCAGGTGGCATTTGGAGACGCCCAGCTGACGGCTGAGCTCTTCCACGCCGTACAGACCGATGTAGTTGTCCCGGATGGCGGCCACCGCTTCCGCCACAAGGGGGCTGAGACGGCGGACAGCCTCGTCGGCATGGGAGAGCTCGCACAGCAGGGCATAGGCCCGCTGGCTTTGCTCGGCGGTATCCGCAGGATGGGCGTCGCACAGGCGGGCCAGCAGTTCCGCCGCCCCGGGGCACAGGGCACCGTCCGCAAAGCGGGGACGGCCCAGGTTGGCGGAGAACTCCTCCGCCGCCAGGCCGGTGAGTCGCACCGCCAGCAGGTGGCAGTCCTCCAGGGGCAGCAGGGTGACGGTGCCGCCGCAGAGCAGCAGGTCTCCCGAGGCGCCCGCCGCATCGTGGCCGCCGGGACCCTCCGCCCGACAGCAGCCGCTGGACAGAATGCCCGCCCACAGCCCCGGCCCCGGCAGAGAGGCGGGGGCGCTGCCAGTCAGCTCCCGCACCTCCGCCACGGCGCAGCAGCGATTCCAGTCAAAAATCAATTTCTGGTCCTCCATATCAATAAAGTGCTATATCTTTTCTTAGAATAAGCTGTTATTATAGACTTGTCAAGAGAAAACAACCCGAAAGGGTATCAACAAATTGCAATGGAGGTACATCGCAATGGCCAGTATCAGCTGCCGTCACATCTACAAGATCTACCCGGGTAACGTCACCGCCGTCAAGGACTTCAACCTGGAGATCCAGGACAAGGAGTTCGTCGTTTTCGTCGGTCCTTCCGGCTGCGGCAAGTCCACCACCCTGCGTATGGTCGCCGGTCTGGAGGAAATCTCCAAGGGCGAAATGTACATCGGCGATCGCCTGATCAATGACGTTCCCCCGAAGGATCGTGACATCGCGATGGTGTTCCAGAACTACGCGCTGTACCCCCATATGACCGTTTACAAGAACATGGCTTTCGGCCTGGAACTGCGCAAGATGCCTAAGGACGAGATCGACAAGCGCGTCCGCGAGGCTGCCAAGATCCTGGAGATCGAGCACCTGCTTGACCGTAAGCCCAAGGCTCTGTCCGGCGGCCAGCGTCAGCGTGTTGCCCTGGGCCGCGCTATGGTCCGTAACCCGGCGGTCTTCCTGCTCGACGAGCCTCTGTCCAACCTGGACGCCAAGCTCCGTACCAGCATGCGTACCGAGATCATCAAGCTGCACAAGCGCCTGGCTACCACCTTCATCTACGTTACCCATGACCAGACCGAGGCCATGACCATGGGCGACCGCATCGTCGTTATGAAGGACGGCGTCATCCAGCAGGTCGATACCCCGCAGAACCTGTACGATTACCCCTGCAACATCTTCGTTGCCGGCTTCATCGGCAGCCCCCAGATGAACTTCATGGACGGCACCCTGGAGAAGAACGGCACCACCTATACCGTCGACCTGGCCGGCACCAAACTGCCTCTGCCCGCCGAAAAGACCAAGGACGGCAAGCTGGATGCTTACGTCGGCAAGACCCTCAAGGTCGGCATCCGTCCCGAGGATATGAAGGACGACGAGGAATTCCTGGCCAAGCACCCCGACACCCAGCTGCAGGCTGAGGTCGAGGTCTCCGAGCTGATGGGCGCTGAGATCTACCTGTACCTGACCTACAAGGGCCAGAACATGATGGCTCGCGTTGCTCCCACCTCCAAGGCTCGCCGCGGCGACAAGGTCACCGTTGCTCTGGATTCCAACAAGATCCACCTGTTCGATCCCGAGACCGAGCTGACCATCCTCAACTGATTGATCGTCTCCTGAATAATACACAAAAGCAGCCCCGCCAACAGGCGGGGTTGCTTTTGTGTTGGGGGGAAAACCGGTGATATGAGCCGGTGGGGGCTGTCCCTGGGGGAGGGTGGACTTTTGGGGGAAAGAGGTGCGCGCCGGGGCGGGAAGGCAGGAAGCAGGGAACCGGGGTGGCAGGTGCGGTGGGGGAGGCAGATGTGGCAGTCGGCGGGAAACTGTCAGGAGGGCGGAATGGGATAACGGAATGAAGAACGGCGGGGGCGCTGTTTATTCTGTGCCGGAAAAACGGGAACAGAAAGTGAGAACAGACGAAAACAGAAAGTAGAAACAAAAAAATACAGCGCCCATATAATACAAACTGTAATATATAGGCGTTGTATTCTGGAATGTATTACTTTGGGCCGCTGGTTTACAGGCGGTCAGTGCAGGTTGCCCCGGGTGGGAGCGCCGCCGCCGGGGGAGGGCAGTGGGCAGTGAGCCAGGTACCAGGCAAACAGGATGGAGCTGATGCTCCAGGTCAGGGGATAGGCCCAGAAGATGACGCCGATGTCGGGAATCAGGCGCAGGACCACGGTGATGTAGGTGATACGCAGGGCGCACCAGACCGCCAGCATGACGATCATGGGGACGGTGGGGCGGCCCAGGCCGCGCAGGATGCCGGCACAGCAATGGCTGAAGGCCAACAGGCAGTAGAACAGCGAGACGGTGCGGGCCTGCCGGACACCGAAGGCGATGACATCCGGTTCCCCGTTGAAGGCGGCGATGAGCAGGGGGGCCAGGGCAAAGATGGCAAGGCCGATGGCTTCCGCCAGCAGGGGAGAAGTCACCAGGCCGAAGCGCATGCCCTTGCGCACACGGTCCAGCTTGGCCGCGCCGATGTTCTGGCTGACAAAGGTGGCCAGAGCCATGGAAAAGCAGGTCACGGGCAAAAAGGCAAAGCCTTCGATCTTGCTGTAAGCGCCGCAGCCGGCCATGGCCTGTGCGCCGAAGGAGTTGATATTGGCCTGGACAATGACGTTGGCCAGGGAAATGACCGAGTTCTGCACGCCGGAGGGAACGCCCTGGGCGACCACCGCCCGCAAGGTGGCCGGGTGGAAGCGGACCTGCTTCCAGCGGACGCCGTAATCCTCGGGGGAGAGGGTGAGCTTGCGGAAAGCTAGGAACGCGCTGGCCGCCTGGGAGATGATGGTGGCCAGGGCGGCGGCGCCTACCCCGAAGTGAAAGACCCCGACGAACAACAGGTCCAGCACCACATTGAGCAGGGATGCCGCAATAAGATAATACATGGGGCTGCGGCTGTCACCCACCGATTGCAGGATGCTGGCACCGATGTTATACAGCACCACCGCCGTGGAACCCAGGAAGTAGACCCGGAAATACACCACGGAATTGACAAAAACATCGTCCGGGGTGCCCATCCAGCGCAGGATCTGCGGGGTCAGCACCACGCCCAGCACCGTCAGCACTACGCTGACCGCCAGGCCCAGGGCCACGGTGGTGTGCACCGTCCGCTTCAGGGCTTCCGAGTCCTTGGCACCGTAGTGGCGGGCAATGAGCACGCCCGCGCCCAGGCTGACACCGTTGACAAAACCGGTGAGCAGAAAAATCAGGCTGCCGGAGGAACCCACCGCTGCCAGGGCGTTGCCGCCCAGAAAGTTGCCCACGATGAGGGAGTCTACCGCGTTGTACAGCTGCTGAAACAGATTGCTGAAAAAAATGGGAATTGCAAATACCAGCATCCCCTTGGCGACACTGCCTTCGGTCAGAGAGACCTGTCCTTTGAACATCCTATCCATCCACACCTTATTATAAAGTCATAAAATTAATGGTAGTCCGTGTGGGGACGGTTGTCAAGTGGAAAGGGGCGTCAGAGCAGGTCGTCGGTGGTACCCAGCCGGGTGCCGGGGAAGTAGTAGTCCAGAATATCCTGCCAGGAGGCTCCTCCCGCCGCCATGGCCCGGGCGCCCTCCTGGCTCAGGCCCACGCCATGGCCGTAGCCCCGGGTGGTGACGGTGAATTCCCCATCCTGCCAGGCGATGGCAAAGCAGGCGGAACGCAGGCTCAGGGCGGAGCGCATCTGGGTACCGGTGACGCTCTGGCCGCAGACCTGGATGGTGTCCACGTAGCCCGCGTCGTCCCAGACGGTCTCGCCGATCCAGGTGTCCGGGTTGCCGGTGACGTCGATACCCAGATAGGCATACATAGCGTCGGAGACCTGCTGGGCGTCGTACTGGACGGTGACTTCAAAGTCGTCGGCGGTTTTGTCCCAGGAGGAATCCACCCCCTGTAAGTAAGGCAGAGACTCCACCCAGACCCGCTGGCTGGCCTGGGTATGCCCGGCGCTGATGGCATGGTAGCAGGTGGCGGCGGGAGCATCGTCGTACAGCACCAGGTCGTACAGCACTTCCTCCGCCAGTTGGGTGAAGTGCTGCCAGCGGGTCTCGAAATCCTCCCCCCAGCGGCTGCGCAGGACTTCCTCGGTGGTCCAGCCGCTGCACTGGGCGCTGTTGACGGTGATGGCCGCGTCCTTCTGGTCACTGTGCTCCAGCTGATAGAGTGCCCAGCTGTGGCTGGCCACCATCTGGGCCATCAGGGCGTCGTCCGGCCAGTCGGGGGGCATCTCACAGGCGGCGGCTCCGATGAGGTACTCCAGGGCGGGGACGCTGACGGCCTCCCCTGCGGCATCGTCCCACACCAGAATGGCCTGGGGTTCGGCCCGGGGCGTGTCGGGGGCGGTGTCCTCCTGCTCTTGGGCGGAGGCATCGGGAAGGGCAGTGGGCGAGGGGGAGGCTCCGGCATCTCCCGGGGCAAAAAAGGGAAGCAGACACAAAAACGGCGCGGCCGCAGCCAGGATCAGCAGCAGGACCGCACAGAGAACGGTGCGTTTGACAGCGGTTTTCATGATACCCTCCGGGACAGGCCGGTATTGCAATTTGCCGCCTGCACGGGTAAAATAGTAAAACAAACCCGGAAGCTGCCCCTGTGGCGGGCGGCGGCCTCCGAAACGAGTGAAACAGGCGGCGGGGCGTGTCCCCTTTGCTACCAATGTATGCGGCAGCGGCCGCAAATATGCCGCGGGTCTTTTGTGCGGCCCCGGCGGTGGGAGGAAACCATGAACAAACGAATTGCGGCTGTGGCCGCGGCGGTCTTTTGCCTGGCGCTGGGCGCCGTGCGCGCCGTGGATCTGGTCCGCTGGACCGAAACTTCTACCGGCTTTCCCCTGGTGGGGGAGGCCTGGTACCGGTATCTTGCGGCGCTGGCCGGTGTGGTGGTGCTGTATCTGCTGTCCCGGTGCGCCCAGCCCCGCCCGGCGGCCATGGTCCGGGGCAAGGCATGGCTGGGCATCGGGATGCTGCTGGCCGGCGGTCTGATGCTGGAGACCGGCGTCAGCACGATTTTGGTCCGCAGCGGCGCGCTGGTCATGCCCCGGGGCATTCTGGAGGCAGTGAGCGGCGGGTGGATGATCCTGTTCGGGTTGCAGGCCTTTCTGGCGCCGCCCAAAAAGCCCCTGCCTGCGGTGCTGGGCCTGCCCATGCTGGCCGGGCCGCTGTGGCTGACGGTGGAGCGCTTTGCCATGGAACCGGCCTCGGTGACGCGGACCACCCATATCTTTGCGGTGCTGTCCGCAGCCGCGGCCCTGTGCGCGGTGAATGCTCTGCTGAAGGTGATCTTTCTGCCCACGGCGGCGTTCGGCAAGGGACTGTTCTTTTACGGGATGCTGGCTTTTCTGTTCTGCACCTGCGGGGAACTGCCCCAGACGGTGCTGGCCTTTGTGGGCGGCACGGCGGACCTGCTGGAACTGGTGGAGTCCTGCGGTCTGGGCGCGGTGGGCCTGTGCGGCCTGATCTGCGCGGTGTATGCCACCGGCCCCCAGCGCAGCCCTGTCCCCGGAGAGCGCACCGGGGAAAACGACTGACAAAACAACAAACCCGCCCGGACGATGGGATGTGACATCGTCCGGGCGGGTTATTTTTATGGGAAAAGGCCGGTCAGCCCTGGGGCGGGAACTCCGCCCAGAAGGTGCGGGCGAATTCCAGGAACTTGGCGGCGGCGGGGCCGAAAGGCTGATGCCGCTTCCAGGCGAACACGGTGGAGGTGGTCATGGGCGGGTCCAGCGGCCGGGTGCAGAGCTTGGTGGTGTCCAGAAACGGCAGGGATCCCTCGATGGTGACGGCGATGCCCATGCCGCCCGCCACCAGCACGGCGGCGTTGGTGCTCATGTTGCAGGTAAAGGGGACATCCAGGTCGCCGCAGCGATCCCCGAACCAGCTGGCGACCTCGCTGAGGACCCGGGGGCGCTGGGGCAGCAGCAGGGGGCGCCCGGCCAGGTCGTCCACCGTGACGGCGGATTTGGCGGCCAGCGGATCGTCGGCGGGCATGAGGGCGATCCACTGTTCCCGCACCGGCAGGCGGATGAACTCGTATTTTTCCACGTCCACCGGTTCCAGCAAAATGCCCGCATCCAGCAGCCCCCGGTCCATCCGCTCCTTGACGTCGTCCGCTGTGCCGCTGTACAGCGTATAGTCTACCAGCGGGTAGCGCATGCGGAAGGCCTGAAACAGCCGGGGCATGACCCGGACGGCCTCCAGCTCGCCGCTGCCCAGGGCCACCGTGCCGGCCAGCGTCTCGTCCTGAAAGGCCAGCTCCTGCCGGGTCTTGTCCACCAGCTCGGAGATCTCCTCCGCCCGGCGGCGCAGCAAAAGGCCGTCCGGCGTCAGGGTGATGTGCCGGGTGCCGCGCTCAAACAGGCGGGTGCCCAGCTCCTCCTCCAGCTGGGAAAGCTGGCGGCTGAGGGTAGGCTGGGTGATGTGGAGGGATTCCGCAGCGCGGGTGATGCTCTCCTCCCGGGCGACGGCCAGAAAATATTGTAAGACCCGCAATTCCATGGGAATACCCCTTTCTGTGACAGGAGTTCTGTCCTTATTATAAATGCCGAACAGGCGGGTGTCAAAGCAAGCCATGCCTTTTGCGCATGACCGGGCATGGAAAGCAGGTATTTTACAAGGGCGGGGCAGGGCGGTACAATAAAGACAGAAAAACGGCGGCAAGCGCGAGTGACATAGGAAAACGAAGGCCTGCAAGGACTGCGAAGCATGGGAAACCCCTGCGCTGCGGCGGATACAGGGCAGAGGGGCGAAGCGCTCTTGTATGGAACGCAAGGCCCGATAAAGCGGCAGATGCCGTTTTGCAGTCAGAGGTTTGGGGCGATGTTTTTTACGGAACCGCGCAGAAAGCAAAGGAGAGTGCTTGTATATGACACGGAGTGAAACGGCGCACGAAAAGGACAATGCCTGGTTTGCGGGGGAGGCCTTCCACGGCTGCGGGCTGGACCCGGAGTTTGAACAGATCGCCAAGAATTTCCTGCTGGGGGATGTGTCGGCCCGGGGCTGCCTGACCGACGTCCAGCGGGCGCTGGTGACGGTGGCGGCTCTGACGGCCACCCAGTCCCTGACCCATATGGAGCAGTATCTCCTGGCCGGGATGAAGATGGGCGCCACGGCGGAACAGCTGCGGGAGACCATCTACCAGTGCGCCCCCTACGTGGGGCTGGAGCGGGCGCTCTGCGCCCTGGAGGCGGCGTCCCCGGTGCTGTTCCGGGCGGACGGCGACGCGGCGTCCAACACCCGCGTCACCGAAAACGACCGCTTTGATAAGGGCCTGGCGGTGCAGCGGCAGCTGTTCGGGGCGGAGAATATCGACAAGATGCGCGCCGCCGCCCCGGAGGAACTGCGGCACATACAGGACTATCTGTCGGCCCACTGCTTCGGGGATTTCTATACCCGGAGCGGGCTGGATCTGCCCACCCGGGAGCTCATCACCTTCTGTGCCATCTGCTGCCTGGGCGGGTGCGAACCTCAGGCCACCAGCCACGCGGGGGCCAACCTGGGCATCGGCAACGGGCGGGAGCTGCTCATCGACGCAGTGACCCAGTGTCTGCCCTTCATCGGGTTCCCCCGGACCCTCAACGCGCTGGGGTGCATCGACGCGGCCTGCCGCAAGTGAGGACCCCGACAGCATACATTATTATAGAAAGAAAGGCCTCCCGGCCGGGACAGAAGTCCACATGCCGGGAGGCCTTTTGGTTTGCGTTTGGGGGAGTTTCGGTCAGATGCGGAGGCTGGCGCCCTCGCCGGTGCCGTCGCCGTCGTCGAACTCGTAGTCATTGCCGGGCAGGATGGCGTTGAGCAGGATGCCCAGGATGGCGGCAATGGCCAGGCCGGACAGGTTGACGGTAACGCCCAGGACCACGAAGGACAGGCCGCCCAGAGAGTTGAAGCCCAGGGCGCTGACCAGGATGACCGCCGCAATGATGAGGTTGCGGGAATTGGTCAGGTCGACCTTGTTCTCCACCACGTTGCGGACACCGATGGCGGAGATCATGCCGTACAGCACGAAGCTGATGCCGCCGATGATGCCTGCGGGAATGGTGTTGATGATGGCCTCAAACTTGGGGCAGAAGCTGAGCAGGATGGCGAAGCAGGCAGCCAGGCGGATGACCAGGGGATCGTAGATCTTGGTCAGGGCCAGAACGCCGGTGTTCTCGCCGTAGGTGGTGTTGGCGGGGCCGCCCAGCAGGCCGGCCATGGTGGTGGCCAGGCCGTCACCCAGCAGGGTGCGGTTGATGCCGGGGTCGCGGATGTAGTTCTTGCCAGTGGTGGCGCTGATGGCGGCAATGTCGCCGATGTGCTCCATCATGGTCGCCAGGGCGATGGGCATGATGGTGAACAGGGCGCTGATGAACTCGGGGCTGCCGTCAATGGCCAGCAGGCCGGTGGCCTCCGCCTTGATGGGGAAGCCGAACCAGCTGGCCGAAGAAATGGCAGTGAAGTCGATCTGGCCGGTGACGAGGGCCACGATATAGGACGCGATGACGCCCAGCAGGATGGGCAAAATCCTGATCATGCCCTTGCCCCAGATGTTGCAGACGATGACGACGCCCAGAGCCACGATGGCCAGCAGCCAGTTGGTCTGGCAGTTGGAGATGGCGCTGGGGGCCAGGATCAGGCCGATGGAGATGATGATGGGGCCGGTGACGATGGGCGGGAAGAACCGCATGATGCGGCGGATGCCGAACACCGAGATCAGGCCGCTGACCAGCACGTACAAAAGACCCGAGAAGGCCACGCCTGCGCAGGCGTAGGGCAGCATTTCGGTGTTGGCGATGGTGGCCTCACCGTTGGCGTCGGGCAGCATGGGAGCCACGATGGCAAAGCCGCCCAGGTAGGCAAAGGACGAACCCAGGAATGCGGGGACCTTGCCCTTGCAGAGGAAGTGGAACAGAAGCGTGCCCAGGCCTGCGCACAGCAGGGTGGTGGAGACGCTCAGACCGGTGATCAGCGGGACGAGGACCGTCGCGCCGAACATGGCGAACATATGCTGGATGCCCAGCACCAGAACGCGGGGCGTGCCCAGCGTGCGCGCATCGTAAATACCTTTGGAGTAATCGATGGGCGCGGTGTTTTTGGATTTCTCACTCACAGATAATTACCTCCTGACCTTATCTCCTCCGGAAGCACGCCGGGCGACGGCACAAAAAAAGAAGCCCTGCATCCGAAACAAACGGAAAAGCAGGGCCTGTGGCCGTTGCAATAGCAAAGGAAAAAGACAATGCGTCCATATTATGCTGCCGCAGCAAATACGGACCGTGATGCATTGTTACCCCTCCGCTCTGTCCGGCGCGTGACCGGATTCTTTATAGAATATACCACACTGGCCCGCCCGTTGCAAGGCGGAGAGCCGGTTTTGTTGGGGACGGAAGAGTAAATGTAAAATTCCTGTGCGCCCGGCGGGGCAAATTTTGCACGGTCTTTACACTTTGCGGCTGTGGATTACCGCGATTTTACATCGATTGTACCGGCGCATGGTCGATAACGGGGCTTTGCCGCGATACAATAGAACCGTTCCGAGCGAAAGGAACAGGGGCGGCCGGGTGGCCGCCGAGTCTACACAAAACAGCCGTACAACGGCGAAAAAAGGGAGAAGAAATTACTTATGAAACGTATCGTTGCGACTATCTGCGCTGCGGCTATGGCTCTGAGCCTGGCTGCCTGCAGCACCACCGACAGCAGCTCTTCCGCTTCCACCGCTGACGAGAGCAGCTCCGCTTCCACCTCCAGCTCTGCCGCTACCGAGGAATCCACCGGCAGCGACTTCGACAACAGCCAGAAGATCTCGGTCGTTACCCGTGAGGATGGCTCCGGCACCCGCGGCGCGTTCATCGAGCTGACCGGCGTTGAGACCGACGAGGGCGACATGACCACCGTCGATGCCCAGCAGGCCAACTCCACCAACAACGTTATGACCTCCGTTGCCGCCGAGGAAGGCGCCATCGGCTACATCTCCCTGGGTTCTCTGAACGAGACCGTCAAGGGCATCGCGGTGGACGGCGTTGAGCCCACCGTCGAGAACGTCAAGAACGGCAGCTACACCATCGCCCGTCCCTTCAACATCGTCACCAACGGCGATGTCACCGGCCTGGACGAGGTTTCTCAGGACTTCATCAGCTACGTGATGTCCGCTGAGGGCCAGACCATCATCACCGAGGAAGGCTACATCGGCGACGACGCCGCTGAGAGCTACACCAGCACCCAGCCTTCCGGCAGCATCGTGGTCGGCGGTTCCTCCTCTGTCTCTCCTGTCATGGAAAAGCTGATCGAGGCTTACGCCGAAGTCAACCCCAACGCCACCATCGAGCTGCAGACCTCTGACTCCACCAACGGCGTCAACTTTGCTCTGGACGGCACCTACACCATCGGTATGGCCAGCCGTGAGCTGAAGGACAGCGAGGTCGAGGCCGGCGCTGTGGCTACCGTGCTCGCCATGGACGGCATTGCGGTCGTCGTCAACAACGCCAACCCCATCACGAACATCACCATGGACAATCTGCGCGCTGTCTACACCGGCGAGCTGACCACCTGGGCTGACGTTCAGTAACCAGACAAACGGCAGGTCCGTAAGGGCTGCAGCGATTAAATGCCGGGCGCGCGCCGCTTTCTCGATCACGGGTTAGGGGGCCGCCCGGTTCTGCTGTGTCCGAAAAGAACCGGCAAGGCGTATCTGTGTGTTCAAATTTAGCGAGGTATCGGTATGGAAAACAATGCTGCGACCGCCGTGGTAATGGCCGGCGGAACGTCAAAATGGAAAGAGTCCGCCATGCGGATCCTGTTTCTGGCATGTGCGTGTGTGTCCATCTGCGCTGTTGCGCTGATCTGTATTTTCCTGTTCGCAAACGGTCTGCCCACCATCTTCAAGATCGGGCCCCTCAACTTCCTGCTGGGAACAGAGTGGAAACCCTCCGCGGATGTGTACGGCATCTTCCCCATGATCATCGGCAGCATCTACGTCACGGCCGGGTCCCTGGTCGTCGGCGTGCCCATCGGAATTCTGACGGCGGTATATCTCTCCCGCTTTGCCGGCCAGAAAACCAAAAAACTGCTGATGCCCGCCATCCAGCTGCTGGCCGGTATTCCCTCCGTCGTTTACGGTTTCTTCGGCGTCATGGTGCTGGTGCCCTGGGTGGCAGAGCTTGCGGAGCCCTTTGACGGCAGCGGCATGAGCATGTTCACCGCCAGCCTGCTGCTGGGTATTATGATCCTGCCCACCATCATCACCGTTTCCAAAACTTCCCTTGACGCGGTGCCCCAGAGTTACTACGAAGGCAGTCTGGCCCTGGGCGCTACCCACGAGCGCAGTGTTTTCTGCATCCTGCTGCCCGCCGCCAAGTCCGGCGTGCTGTCCGGCGTCATCCTGGGCGTGGGCCGTTCCATCGGCGAGACCATGGCTGTCATCATGGTCGCGGGCAACCAGCCCCGTATGCCCCAGGGCCTGTTTGAGGGCCTGCGCACCATGACCAGCAACATCGTCATGGAAATGGGCTATGCCGCCGACCTGCACCGCGAGGCGCTGATCGCCACCGGCGTTGTGCTGTTCGTCTTTATTCTGCTGATCAACTTCTGCTTCAGCATGGTCAAGGGAGGAAAAGAACATGCCTGAACTGAGTATCAATGCAAACGGACGGGTGACCGCCGGCTCCGATATGACCGCCAGCCATCCCACCGCCCTCAACCGCGGACACCGGGGCAAGGACCCCTACCGCAACCGCACCGGCGCCCGGGTCTTTTCCGTGGCCATGCGCTGGCTGGTCCGTCTGGCCGCGCTGTTCACCGCCGGTATCCTGATCTTCCTGGTGGGCTACATTCTGGTCCGGGGCATCCCCAACCTCAAGCCCTCCCTGTTTGAGTGGACCTACAACTCCGACAACGTTTCCCTTATGCCGTCCCTCATCAACACCCTGCTGATGACGGTGCTGGCACTGCTGGTTGCCACCCCGCTGGGCGTCTTTGCGGCCATCTATCTGGTGGAGTACGCCCCCCGCGGCAGCAAGCTGGTCAAGGTGGTCCGTCTGACCGCCGAGACGCTGCAGGGCATCCCCTCCATCGTGTACGGCCTGTTCGGCATGCTGTTCTTTGTCACCCAGCTGCACTTCGGCCTGTCCCTTCTGTCCGGCTCGCTGACGCTGGCCATCATGATCCTGCCCCTCATCATGCGCACCACCGAGGAATCCCTCATGTCGGTGCCGGATTCCTACCGTGAGGGCAGCTTCGGCCTGGGCGCGGGCAAGCTGCGCACCGTCTTTGCCATCGTGCTGCCCCCGGCCATGCCCGGCATCCTGTCCGGTGTCATCCTGGGCACCGGCCGTATCGTGGGCGAGACCGCCGCGCTGCTGTACACCGCCGGCTCCGCCACCAAGATCGCGTCGGGCGCGGATTTCCTGTTTGACTCCACCCGTACGCTGGCCGTGCATATGTACGTCCTTTCCAGCGAGGGTCTGCATGTGGGCGAGGCATTTGGCACCGCAGTGGTCCTGCTGGTGCTGGTGCTGGCCATCAATGCCGTCTCCAGCCTGATTGCCAGAACATTGACGAAAGGAACTCAGAACGATGGATAAGTTTGAAGTCAAGGACCTGAACCTGTATTACGGCGCCTTCCATGCACTGAAGGGCGTCAGCATGGATATTCCCGAAAAAGAGATCACCGCATTCATCGGACCTTCCGGCTGCGGCAAGTCCACCTTCCTCAAGACCCTCAACCGCATGAACGACCTGGTGGAGGGCTGCCGCATCACCGGCGACGTCAAGCTGGACGGCGTGGACATCTACAAGGACAAGCTGGATGTCAACGTCCTGCGCAAGCGGGTGGGCATGGTGTTCCAGAAGCCCAATCCCTTCCCCATGAGCATCTACGACAACATCGCCTACGGCCCCCGCACCCACGGCATCCACGGCAAGGCCGAGCTGGATGAGATCGTGGAGAAATCCCTGCGCGGCGCGGCCATCTGGGACGAGGTCAAGGACCGTCTGAAAAAGTCGGCGCTGGGCATGTCCGGCGGTCAGCAGCAGCGTCTGTGCATCGCCCGCGCCCTGGCCGTGGAGCCGGAAGTCCTGCTCATGGACGAACCCACCTCCGCCCTGGACCCCATCTCCACCTCCCGTGTGGAGGAGCTGGCCATGGACCTGAAAAAGGATTATACCATCGTCATCGTCACCCACAACATGCAGCAGGCCGCCCGTATCTCGGACAAGACGGCGTTCTTCCTGCTGGGAGAGCTGGTCGAGATGGGCTCCACCGAGCGCCTGTTTGCCAACCCTTCCGACAAGCGTACCGAGGATTACATCTCCGGCCGTTTCGGCTGATTCAGAAGGGAGTTTTGCATTATGGGATACAGCAGCCGCAAAGTCTACGACGCAGAGCTGCTTGAGCTGGATACCATGCTGGCACGCATGGGCCATGCGGCAGGCGGAGCCATCGGCAGCGCCCTGCGGGCACTGCGGGAGGGCGACGTGGAGCTGGCGCGCAGCGTCGTTGCCCGGGACAACGAGATCAACGCCGTGGAGCGGGAGATCGAACACCGCTGCCTGACGCTTTTCCTGCGCCAGCAGCCGGTGGCCAGCGACCTGCGCAAGGTGTCCACCGCCCTCAAGATGGTCACCGACATTGAGCGCATCGCCGATCAGGCTTCCGACATTGCCGAGATCGTGCTCCACCTCAAGATCGACCGCGCCCATGCCGTGGGCGTCCTGGAGGACATCTACGAGATGGGCGACCTGGTCCACCGTATGGTCAAGGATGCCATCGGCGCTTACGTCCAGGTGGACCTGGACGCTGCCGCCAAGGTCATCCGCAAGGACGACAAGGCCGACGCTTTCTTCAGCCGCATCAGCGACGAGATCGCCGCCTACATTGCCGCCAACCCTCAGGATGCCACCACCGCCCTGGACCTGTTCATGATCACCAAGTATCTTGAGCGCCTGGGCGACCACGCGGTCAACGTGGCCGAGTGGGTGGAGTTCCTCAAGACCGGCGTGCACAAGTCGCAGCAGATCGTCTGATCGGGACGGTCTTTGCGGGTACGGCGGGGGACAGCCCCGCGCGCCCGCATACTGAAATGCCATCCTCTTATTTTCCAGATACCGCTTTCAGGGCGTCCGGCCATCAGGCCGGGCGCCCTGAAAGTATTTTTGGGAAAAACGGACAGAAAAACCGCCGCCCCGGTACAGCACGGAGCGGCGGTTTGTTATTTATGGAGTTTCAGTCAGGAGGGATCAGACGATGCCCTGAGCCAGCATGGCGTCGGCGACCTTGTTGAAGCCGGCGATGTTGGCGCCAGCGACCAGGTTGCCCTTCATGCCGTAAGCTTCGGCAGCGGCAGCGGTGTTGGCGTAGATGTTCTTCATGATGCCCTGCAGCTTGCCGTCGACCTCGTCGAAGGTCCAGGAAAGACGCTGGGAGTTCTGGCTCATTTCCAGGCCGCTGGTGGCGACGCCGCCGGCGTTGGAAGCCTTGGCGGGAGCAAACAGGACCTTGTTGGCCTGCAGGTAAGCCACCGCGTCGGGAGTGGAAGGCATGTTGGCGCCCTCGGCGACTGCGTAGCAGCCGTTGGCGACCAGAGCCTTGGCACCGTCCAGATCCAGCTCGTTCTGAGTGGCGCAGGGCAGAGCGATGTCGCAGGGAACGGTCCAGATGCCGGAGCTGCCCTCAACATACTTGGCGGAAGGCACGTAGTCCAGGTAGGTCTTGATGCGGGCGCGCTTGACTTCCTTGATTTCCTTGATGACCTTGTAGTCAATGCCGTTTTCGTCCACGATGTAGCCGTTGGAGTCGCTCATGGCGATGACCTTGCCGCCCAGCTGGGTAGCCTTCTGGTTGGCGTAGGTGGCGACGTTGCCGGAACCGGAGACGACGACCTTGGCGCCGTCGAAGCTCTTGCCGTTGGCCTTGAGCATTTCGTCGGTGTAGTAGCACAGGCCGTAGCCGGTGGCCTCGGTACGGGCAAGGCTGCCGCCGTAGGGAATTCCCTTGCCGGTCAGAACGCCCACAAAGCTGTTGGTGATGCGCTTGTACTGGCCGAACAGGTAGCCGATCTCACGGCCGCCCACGCCGATGTCGCCGGCGGGAACGTCGCAGTCGGGGCCGATGTGGCGGTACAGCTCAGTCATGAAGCTCTGGCAGAAACGCATGACCTCGGCATCGCTCTTGCCATGGGGGTCAAAGTCGCTGCCGCCCTTGCCGCCGCCCATGGGCAGGCCGGTCAGGCTGTTCTTGAACACCTGCTCGAAGCCCAGGAACTTGATGACGGACAGGTTGACGCTGGAATGGAAGCGCAGGCCGCCCTTGTAGGGGCCGATGGCCGAGTTGAACTGGACGCGGTAGCCGCGGTTCACCTGGACCTTGCCGTTGTCGTCCACCCAGGGCACGCGGAACATGACCACGCGCTCCGGCTCAACGATGCGCTCGATCAGGCCGTTCTTTTCCAGCTCGGGGCGGGCCTCGATGACCGGCTCCAGGCTTTCCAGAACTTCGTCCACCGCCTGCAGAAACTCTTTCTGCTCGGCGTTGCGCTTGGCCAGACCCTCATACACACCGGCCAGATAAGCGTTCTTGATCGACATAGTAACACACTCTCCCTTTTCTGGCGGCACGCCATCCCCATGCGGGGGACCGCGCCGCGCTCTATTAGCTTACGCCAGTTTCTATGTTACCACCGTATGGCCCGCCGCGCAAGAGAAAATCACAAAAAATGTCCGTATTTTTGTTCCGAATGTGTTTGTATGGAGAACAAACAACAAGCGATTTTCAAAAAACATACGGTATTTTGTGAGAAAAAAGGTTTTGAGGACGGGCGGCCGGGCAAAGAAAAAAGACCGCGCAAAACTGCGCGGCCTTGGAAGATACGGGTCAGAAATTGCTGCCGTTCCAGCCCCAGTCGCTGACGGGGTGGTAGGTGACATAGACGCTGCTGCCCGGAATACCCAGCTGCTCTTCCAGAATATCGCAGAGCTTGCCGGTCATGGCATCGTAGTCGGCGGGGGCGGCGCTGCCGTACAGGCTGACCGCCAGGTAAGCGCCCTTATCCAGCTTTTTCCCGGCCATCCACAGGTCGTAGTTGTCCTGGATGCCCACCATCAGGTAGGTCTCGGTCTTGTGCAGGGTGGGAATGGCCTTGCCGAAAGCGGTCTTGAGGGCCTCTTTCTGGGCGTCGGCGACGGATACGGTGAGTTTTGCGTCAATGAAAGGCATGGGAAACCTCCTTGTTCAGCAGGGGATCAGACGGTCAGCGCCCGCGGGCCCGCAGCTCCGCCTGGGCGACCTGGTACAGACGGGGAGCGGCGTGGGCGAAAAAGCGCTGGAAAGAGGGGCAGTAGTAATTCCGCTTGCCCCCGGCGGGGTCGTCGCACCAGTCGCGCTTGCAGCCGCCGAAGCAGAGCTGCCGCCACTGGCAGGAAGCGCAGGCGGTAGGATGGTTCAGGCCGTCCTGCAGGAACCGCACCGCGCGGTCGCTCTGGGCCAGGGCGGGCAGAGGCTGGTCACCCAGGTGGCCCAGTTTCCACTCGTCCAGGACGTAGAAGTCGCAGGGATAGACTGAGCCGTCGGCCTCCACCACAAAGTAGGCGCCGCAGCTGCCGCTGGTGGCGCAGGTGCCGGCCGGCAGGCCCATGGCAAGGTGGACGTAGTCGTCAAACAGGCGCACGCTGGTGTAATGGCCGGAGGACCAGTCCCGGTACCACTCGTCAAACAGGGCGCAGAGGAAGGTGCCGTAATCTTCCGGCAGCAGCGAGTAGGGCATGCTGCCCCGGGGCATTTCCAGGGGGTCCAGGCAGGGAATGAACTGCAAAAAGTTCACGCCGGTCTTTTGCAGGGCATGGTAGACCCGCACCGCGCTTTTGGCGCAGCGCTTGGTGACCACGCACAGCAGGTTCAGGTCCACCCCGGCCCGCTGAAGCATGGTGACATTCTGCCGCACCCGCGTCCAGGTGCCCTTGCCCGCCGCGTCGATGCGGAATTCATCGTGCAGGGCTTTGTCGCCGTCCATGGAGATGCCCACCAGGAAGCGGTTTTTGGCCAGGAACTCTGCCCATTCCTCGTCCAGGGCCAGGCCGTTGGTCTGGATGGAGTAATTGACCGGAATATGGCGGGTGTTGCGGCGGGTGACTTCCTCCACAAAGTGGCGGAAAAAGTCCAGCCCTGCCACCGTGGGCTCGCCGCCCTGGAAGGCAAAGCTCAGGCGGCCGTTGAAGTCCACCGCGTCCAGGGCCTCGCCGATGAGAAGATCGGCGGTCTCCCGGGTCATGATGCCCATGCTGGCCTGGGTGCGGTTGGCGGCTTCATCCTCGTAAAAGCAATACCGGCAGCGCATGTTGCACAGGCTGGATGCCGGTTTTATAAGAAAATTGACGAACTGCATGGCGGTAGAAACCTTTCCCCAATAAATTTGTTGCTTCCATTATAGCGGACGGCCGGGCGGGAAGCAAGGCGGTGTCAGCGGGAAAAGGAGGTGGCGCGGCGATAGATGAACCAGGACAGGGCGGCGGTCAGGACCTCGGTGATCCAGAAGGCATGCCAAACGCCGTCCGCGCCCAGAAAACGGCTGAGCACCCAGGCCAAGGGCAGGATGATGACGGTATAGCGGCACAGGGAAATGCACAGGGATTCGATGCCCTTGCCCAGGCCTTCCAGGGCGCCGGAAGCAGTGACCGAAAGGCTGGACACCACAAAGCCCAGGGAGATGATGCGCAGGGCGCCCGAGCCCAGGCGGATGGTCTCGGCATTGTCGGTGAAAAGGCCGATGAGGGTACCGGGAACAGCCAGGCAGAGCACCGTGCCCACCAGCATGACGGCGGCGATGATCAGAAGGCTGGTGCGGAAGATCTGGCGCACACGGCGGTACTCGCCCGCGCCGTAGTTGTAGCCCATGAGCGGGCGGATGCCCTGCACCACGCCGTTGGCGGTGAGGTACAAAAAGGATTGCAGCTTGTAGTAAGCGCCCAGGATGAGGACGTAGGTCTGGGAGAAAGCGGACAGGATACCGTTGAGGACGGTGATGAGCAGCGAGGCCAGGGCCAGGCTGAGGGTGGCGGGGATGCCCACCAGATACATCCGGCGGGTGAGGAAGCCCGCCGAGGTCAGACCGCGCAGGCGGATGCGCAGGGGCAAAGCGCCCGTGGCATAAAATACAAGGTAGGCGACCATAGTCATACACTGGCCCAGGCCGGTGGCGATGGCGGCGCCCTCGATGCCCAGGGCGGGGAAGGGGCCGATGCCGAAAATGAGCAGGGGGTCCAGGATGATGTTTGCCACGCAGCCGATGAGCATACACACCATGGTGGCGGTCATTTTGCCCACAGCCTGGAAGATCTTCTCAAAGGACATGCCCACCGCGATGGGGATGCAGAACCAGAACACGATGTTGGAGTAGCGCAGGCCCAGGGAAATGGTGGCCTGGGAATCGGTGAACATGGCGAGAAAGGCGGGCATGGCCAGCAGGCAGCCTACGGTCAGCACCGCCCCGTGCAGGATGTTGAGCCACAGGCCCAGGGATGCGGCCGAGTCGGCCTGCTCCTTTTGGTTGGCGCCCAGCAGGAAGGAGATGACCGCGTTGACGCCGATGGCAAAACCCACCGTGATGGAGGTGACGAGGTTCTGCACCGGGTAGACCAGCGAGAGGGCGGTCATGGCGTCCTCGCTGATCTGGGCGACAAAGTAGCTGTCCACGATGTTGTACAGCGAACTGACCAGCATGGAGAGCGTCATGGGCAGTGCCATGAAAATGACCAGCGGCAGTACAGGGCGTTCTTTCATAAATACCTGATCCATTGTTTACCTCCGTAAGATGGGAAATGAGGGGGCGCGCACCGGCATCGGGGCAAAAAAATACCACACGATCCGGTGCATAACGCACCAGGCGATCATGTGGCGAAAAGGAAAGCGAATTGCTTTGGGAAAAAATCCACAACTCCGCAACGGCGGATTTTACAGTAACACTATACTGTGTATTGCATGGTTTGTCAACGCTGGAGCGCATAAAAAGTCAAAACGGGAAAAATTGGAACGAAACTATGGGGAAAAACGGAGAAAACAGGAAAGAAAATCCTGTTCGCATGCAGAAAAAGGGGAGGGGTGCCGGGCGGCTGTGACAGGAAAGGCGGGGCAAAAGTCAGGCCGCGCAAGGGCGGGGACGGCAGCAAAAAGGACCGCCGGTGCCCGGCGGTCCTGACGCTGCGGGGGTCACTCCCGCAGGAAGTATTTTTCGATGCAGCTTGCCGCGGCGCCTACGGCACCGCCGTATTCGCCCAGATCTACATAGACCAGCTGGAGCTTTTCGTCGCTGGAACGGAAGGCGTAAGTGCGCAGGGAGCGCTCCACCGTGTCGAAGTTCTCCCGGTTGCGGAACATGGGCCCGCTGAGGAAGATCAGGTGGGGGTTGAGGAAGCCGACGATGTTGGCCAGCGCAATGCCCAGATAGAACATGCCCCGGTCCAGGATACGGCAGACGGCGGGGTCGCCTTTGGTCTGGGCTTCCAGCACCTGCTCCAGCGTGAGCTGCTCGGGGTCGGAGCAAAGCTCGGCCAGGACGGTGCATTCCCCGGCGCGCAGGGCCTGACGGCAGTATTCCAGCACGGCACGCATGCTGGACAGGGCTTCCAGGCTGCCGGGCATACCGCAGTCGGGCAGCTCGGGGCCGTTGGGGTCCAGGATCATTTTACCGATCTCGCCCGCGGCGGCGTCCTGTCCCCGGAAGGACTGGTTGCTCAGAACCACCGGGCAGGCAATACCCCATGCCACGTGGCAGAAGGCAAAGGTGGTATCCTCGGCAAGGAGGTTGGGACGGAACAGCGAGATGGCGCAGGCCCGGGCACGGACGTTGTTTTCCAGCCGGACGGGCAGGTGCGTTGCCTGGCTGATCGTCTCGCCAAAGGGCTGGTTGCACCAGCTGACACGCTCGGTGCCCAGGTTCTTGATGACGCCGGTGTGGGCGTTGACGATGCCCGGGACCGTGATGCCGATGCCGATGAGACGCTCCCACTCGGCAGGATAGCGCTTTTCCAGTGTGTTCAAAAGGCGGAGAAGCTGTTTGACCATGGTGTCGTAATCTTCCGACAAAAGGTCATAGGAACCCTGGGCGCGGATGCCGCCGCGCAGGTCGGTGATGCAGTAATGGGTAAAATCACGTCCCAGGGATATGCCCAGCGCCAGCCGGGAACCCGGTACCAAATCAATATTGATGGGCTTGCGGCCTACACTGTGGGTGGCAACGGCGTTGCTGGGGCCGGTAAGCTCCTGCACAACGCCCTGCTGGATCAGCTCGGCAACGATATTGGTGATCGTGGGCGGGGTCAGCTCCAAACGCTCGGCAATTTCGGCGCGTGATAGGGGTGCATAGCGGAACAGGATCCGCTTGATGGATTCCAGATTTTGCAGCTTGATCTTGGCCAGATTTTTGCCGTGCATCTTGGGCATGTATGACGCCCCTCTTTCTGTCAGATTTTGAGGAAATAACAGGGAAATATATATTTATTAAGATTATAAAATATAAATATCCTTTTTATATCATACCACATTTTGAAGGAATTGTCAGATAATTCCTAAATGACGAAACCGCCAAAAAAGCCTGTACAAAACTGACAAAATGGACAAAAAAATGTTTTTTATCGGAAATATAAATGTGGAGCCTTGCAATGACGCCGGCGTAGAGCTATAATATGTTTTAGATGGTTGATTAAATTAATAAATCAAATCAGAAGTGCTTTTACCCTGAATTACTCCCGCAGCTGCCCGGCGGCGGGAGTCTGTGCGGATGGGGGAAGGCCGGAACAAGTCCGGGAATTTTCCCTTTGGGCCGCACGCAAAAACGAGGGGCAAATGCCGGGCGGCAGGTTCCGGCCTAATGGTCCGGAATCCCATGCCGGAACTTGGCGGGATCGGCTGTCCGAAAGACGCGGGCGGTCTGTTTTTGTCAGGCCGCTGCAAAATTGCTCCGGGCGTATAAGGCCGGGCAAAAGCCGGGAATGGATGCAGTGAAAAGGAAAGCGGAGACTACACAACAACGGAGGATGACTATGAAGATCGGGTTTCTGACCAATGCGTTGGTGGAACAGGCAAAGCGTTCGGGCAGCGATGCCTTCAGTACGCTGGATCAGGTGGCGGACTGGGCTGCGGACCATGGTTTTACCGACCTGGAATGCGGCCCCATGCTGCCGCTGGACCGCGCCGCCTATGAGCGGGTGCTGGCTGCGGGCCGCATCGACATCACGGCGCTGATCTACTGCCGCAACTACCTGAGCACCGACGCGGAGGAAGCCGCCAATCATCTGGCAGAGCTGAAAAAGCGCATCGAGTTTGCCGGGGCGCTGGGCATCGACAAGGTGGTGACCTCCACCGGCATCGACAAGACCATCGAGGAAGGCATCTACGACCGTGACCCCAACGTGAAGGACCGGGGCAATATGATCCGCCGTATCCCGGTGCGCAGTCTGGACCGGGTGGTGGATCTGTTCGGTCCCCTGCTGGAACTGGCCGAGAAAAACAACGTCCGCCTCTGCTTTGAAAACTGCCCCCTTATGGGCAACATTGCCATCTCTCCGGTGATGTGGCGGCGCATCTTTGAGCGCCTGGACAGCGACAAACTGGGCATCGCCTACGACCCCAGCCACCTGGTCTGGGAGATGGTGGACCCCTACGCGCCCATCGACGAGTTCAAGGACCGCATCTTCCACGTCCACGCCAAGGATGCGGCCATCGACCGGGAACAGCTGGCCCAGACCGGCATCCTGACCGATTTCAGCTGGTGGAGCTACCGCATCCCCGGCCGCGGCGAACTGGACTGGAAAAAGCTGCTGGGCATGCTCAAGGCCAACGGCTACGACGGCACCATCAGCCTGGAGCATGAGGACGCCGCCTACGAGGGCACCCTGGAAGCGGTGGAAAACGGCCTGCTGGACGGCAAGGCATATCTGGAACAGTCCATGAAATAAGTCAATTTATAAAAAGAAATAGACAATCAGTAACAGAAAAGGAGAAACAACATGGTACGGATCGGCATTATCGGAAGCGGCAACACCATCGGCATCGCACAGAACCATGTGAATGCCTACAAACACTGCAAGGACGCGCAGATCACCGCCGTCTACGACATTCTGGACGGCCGCGCCCAGAGCTACATCGACAAGTTTGAACTCACCGACGCCAAGGTCTGCGCCAGCCTGGAAGAACTGTTCAGCCTGTGCGACGCGGTGAGCATCTGCACCCCCAACGCCACCCACATCGAGCTGTCGGTGGCGGCCCTCAAGGCGGGCAAGCACGTCCTGTGCGAGAAGCCCTTCGCGCCCACCCCCGAGGAGTGCGCCGAGGCCATCAAGTATGCCAAGCTCACCGGCAAGGTCGCCATGATCGGCCTGTGCTACCGTGACATCCCCGGCTTTGTCTACATGAAGAAGCTGCTGGACGAGGGCAAGATGGGCCGCGTCTTCTTTGTCCGCGAGGAGCAGGGCGGCGACCGCATCGCCAGCCCCGACGTCAAGCTGGAATGGCGTATGCAGAAGGATCTGTCCGGCCCCGGCGCTCTGGCAGACTTCGGCAGCCACATGATGGACATCTGCGACTATCTGCTGCGGGATACCTGCGGTCCCATCTGCGAAGTGCAGTGCATGCAGGACATCTGCATCCCCCAGCGTGAAGTCATCGGCCGCCCCGGCAAGATGGGCAAGGTCACCAACGACGACGTGGCCTGCTGGATCTGCCGTACCACCAGCGGTACCCTGTACAACTTCACCGCCAGCCGCATCGGCGCGACCTTCATGCTGGAGATCGTGGGCGAGGGCGGCAAGATGATCTTCAACGGCGCCCGTCCCTTTGAACTCACCCTGCAGCTCAAGGACAAAAACGGCGGCTATGCCTCCCGTCCCGAGGTCGTGCCTGTGCCGGAAGAGTGCTACGGCGGCGACGAGAACGCCCCCCGCGTTCCCTTTGACATCAACTTCTACTACGAGATCCGCCAGTTCCTGGATGCCATCGAGACCGGCAAGGAGAGCCTGCTGACCTTCGAGCGCGGCCAGTACATCCAGAGCCTGATCCAGGCTGCCCAGGAAGCAGCCGACTGCGGCGAGACCGTTTACCTGAACGTGGAAGAATAAGGAGGACGCACCATGAAACTGGGAGCACATTGCGTATTGTTCGGACCGGAAATTGCCACCGATACCGATGCCGTCATCGGCCGTCTGGCCGAAGTGGGCGCCGAGGGCTGCGAGCTGGGCGAGCGCTTTTTCGGCGTGGATGACCGGGAAAAGCTGACCACCGTGCTGGACAAGTACCATGTGGATCTGGCAGGTATGCACTGCAACAACCTCAACCTGCTGGACCTTTTGTATGACCCCGAAAAGAGCCGTGCAGCCCTGGAAAAGGTGGCCCGCTTTGTGGCGCCCCTGCCCAACAAGAACATCATTGCCACCGGCGCCTGCGGCTACGGCGAGATGGTCAAGGAACTGAACCCCCGCACCCTCAAGGAGGGCGCCGTGGCCGAGGAACTGCATGACCCCGAAAAGGTGGCCATCATTGCCAAGAACCTCAACGACATTGCCCGGGACATCCGGGAGCAGTACGGCGTGCAGGTCAACTACCACAACCACAGCTGGGAGTTCTGCGACAACGGTCTGATCTGGTTCGCGCTGGCTGACCAGGCTCCCGATGTGATGTTTGCCCTGGATACCGGCTGGGCGGCGTCCTCCGGCTATGATCCGGTGGAGCTGATGGACAAGTATCCCGGACGGTTCCACTATGTCCACCTGCGCGACTACCGCAAGGTGGAAGATCCCAGCGCACAGAAATTTGAGCAGGTCCACACCGGCTTTGTCGCTCTGGGTACCGGCGACATGAACTATCCCCGCCTGATGCGCAAGCTGAACGAGACCCTGGGCAAGGATGACTGGGCCATTGTGGAATACGAGATCGGCAACTTTGACAAGAACAGCTATCTGCGTGCGCTGAGCTATCTGCACGGCGTGCGGGACATGCTGTGAAAGCGGGGCGACCACCGATGAAAAAGCTGCGCGTTGCGGTGTTGGGCTGCGGCAGAATTGCCGCGGTCTACAAAAGTGCGCTGGAGCATCTGGACGGCCTGTGTGAAGTGGTGCTGGCCATGGACAAGCATCTGAACCGGGCCCAGGCGTTTGCCGCCGGCTTTGCCGGGTGCGAGGCCTCCGATGCGGTGGAGCCGGAAGCGTTCCGCCGCAAGCTGACCGAATGCAGTCCCGATCTGGTGCACATTCTGCTGCCCCACCACCTGCACTGCACCTATGCTGTGACGGCGCTGGAATGCGGCGTCAACGTGCTGACCGAAAAGCCCATTGCCATCACCCTGACCGACGCCGACCGCATGATCGCGGCCCAGAAGGCCAGCGGCAAGCAGCTGGGCGTTATCTTCCAGAACCGCTACATCGACGGTGTCCGCCGGGTGCGGGAGCTGATCCGGAGCGGCGAGCTGGGCGCGGTGAAGGGGGCCTTCTCCACCCTGAACTGGTACCGTCCCGCCAGCTACTATGAATGCGACTGGAAAGGCCGCTGGGAGACCGAGGGCGGGGGCGTGGTCATCGATCAGGCCATCCACTCCATCGACCTGGTGCGCTACATGACCGGCATGGAAGCCGTCAAGGTGCAGGGCCACACCGCCCGCCGCATTTTGCAGACCATTGAGGTGGAGGACGAGGCGGACGCCGCCATTACCCTGGAAAACGGTGCGGTGTACTCCTTCTTTGCCTGCAACTACTACACCATGAGCAGTCCCATCCGGGTGGAGATCAGCTGCGAAAAGGGTACCGCCCTGCTGACCCTGGAAGAGATGGAGATCCGCTGGAACGACGGACGCCGCGAGGTGATCCACCCCGATTCCGCCGCAGGCACCGCCGTGGGCGAAAGCTACTGGGGCGCCTTCCATGAGATCCAGGTCCGTGACTGCTATGAGGCGCTGCTGGAAGGCCGCGCCATGCCCTGGACGCCGCAGGACGCCAAAAAGACACTGGAGATCGTACAGGCGATCTACCTGTCTGCCCGCGTCGGCAGCGATGTGACGCTGTGAGCGGGGCGCGGGGCGGCGCAGGGTACAGCGACGGCCAGCTGCGGTATCTGGCCATGCTGGCCCGGCAGTATCCCACCATCTCGGCGGCAGCCAGCGAGATCATCAAGATCGAAGCGGTGCTGCGCCTGCCCAAAGGCACCGAGCATTTTATGAGCGACCTGCACGGGGAGCATGAGGCTTTCGTGCACATCCTGAACAGCGCATCCGGGGTCATCCGGGAAAAGATCGACACTGTGCTGGGTCAGGATGTGCCGCCCCGTCAGCGGGCCGAACTGGCAACCTTGATCTACTATCCGGCGCAGAAGCTGCCCGAACTCAAGGCCGCCCAGAGCGATCTGGACGCCTGGTACCGGCAGACGCTTCTGCGCCTGATTGAGTTGTGCCGGTTTGTGTCCAGCAAGCATACCCGGGAACACGTGCGCGGCTGTCTGCCCGCCGACTGCGGCTATGTGCTGGACGAGCTGCTCCATGCCCATTTTGAGGATCACGACAAGGACCTGTACTACGGCGAGATCGTGGACAGCATTCTGCGCTACGACCGGGCGGACGCCTATATCCTGCGCCTGTGCCAGGTCATCAAGCGGCTGGCCGTGGACCGGCTGCACATCGTGGGCGACCTGTTCGACCGCGGCCCCCGGCCTGACCGCATCCTGGATCATCTCATGGCCCACCATGACGTGGACATCCAGTGGGGCAACCACGACGTGGTCTGGATGGGCGCCGCTGCGGGCAGCCCCGTCTGCGTGCTGACGGTGGTGAAAAATTCCCTCCAGTACGACAACGTGGATCTGCTGGAAAACGGCTACGGCATCAGCCTGCGCAGGCTGGAACATTTTGCCGAGAGCGTCTACGGATGCAGCGCCGTGGGACGGTGGTATCCCCATGCCCGGGGCGGCCACAACAACGAGGCCACCCTTATGCGGGTGGCGCGGATGCACAAGGCCGTGACCGTCATGCTGCTCAAGGCGGAGGCCGGGGTCATTGCCCGCAACCCCGATTTCGGGATGCAGGGGCAGGATTACATCAACCAGATCGATTACGCCGCGGGCACCGTCCGCTGCGGCGGCAGGAACTACCCCCTGCTGGACAACGGATTCCCCACCGTGGACCCGGACTGCCCCGCCCGCATGACGGCCCGGGAGCAGAGCATCCTGGACGAGATGGTGCGGGCTTTCCGGGAGAGCGAACGGCTGCAAAGGCATGTACAGTTCCTCTATGCCCGGGGCGGTCTGTACAAGATCATCAACGGCAACCTGCTCTACCACGGTGCGGTGCCCATGACCCCCGACGGACAGTTTGCCGCCGAGGAGTTTGAGGGCAAGCAATACGCCGGGCGGGCGCTGTTCGACTACTGCGACCGCAGGGCAAGACAGGGATACTTTGCACCGGAGGGCAGCATGACCCGGAGAGCGGGCCAGGACTTTTTGTGGTATCTGTGGTGCGGAGCCGGGTCCCCGGTGTTCGGCCGCAGCGCCATGACCACCTTTGAGCGGATGTACATTGCCGACGAGGAAACGCACCTGGAGCGGAAAAATCCCTACTATACCCACATTGACCGGGCCGAGACTGCCGAGAAAATTCTGCGGGAGTTCGGGCTGTTTGATGCGGGCAGCCACATCATCAACGGTCATGTGCCGGTGCGGGCCATCGAGGGGGAAAGCCCCGTCAAGGGCGGCGGCAGGCTGGTGGTCATTGACGGCGGGTTCTGCCGGGCATACCATCAGCGCACCGGTATTGCGGGGTATACCCTGGTCTACAACAGCCGGGGCCTGGCCCTGCGCACCCATCAGCCCTTTGAAAGCACCGAAAAGGCCATCCGGGAGGACGAGGACATCGATTCCCGCAGCGAGTACATCTACCTGGCACCCCGGCGGGTCCTGGTGCGGGATACCGACGAAGGCCGGGAACGCCAGGCCATGATCTGCGACCTGCGCAAGCTGGTGGACGCTTACCAGAGCGGCCTTTTACGCCAGCCGGGCCTGGAGGACAGCGGCGCCTCGGGGGCGTTTGCCCTTGTGTGAGGGCGGCTGCCCCAAAACAGCAACAGAAAAACGCCCCTGCGTCTGATGCGCAGGGGCGTTTTGGGGCGTGTGAAACCGGGCGGCGTTACAGCGGGATCTTGCCGTCCACCTTATTGATGACGTAGTAGGCGCAGCCTTCCTCCGGCTTGATATAGATGCGGCAGGAATGGATGCCGATCTTGTGGGTGGAGCGATAGTCCGCCTTGGCCTGTTCCACCAGCGCGGCGCAGTCGTATTCCTTGCCGGCGACCTGAAGGTAGATCTCGGTGGCAGGGGTATGGGCCTTGCGGGCCGGCTGCTTTTTGGCCGGTCTGCCCGGAGCCTTGGGCTCTGCATTTTCAGTCGATTTACGCATAGAAAAAACCGCCTTTCCGGTAAATATCCACCTTGAAATTTGCATTTAGTATAGCATATGAATAGCGCTTTGACTAGAGAAAAAAGCCTGATTTTGCCGCCTTCTTCCCTGTTTTTTTGAGAAAAAAGGTGAAAAGATCCCGGGAAAACATGCCGCTGCGGCGCAGAGGTCCCCGGTATGGGATTAGTCTGGGCTAATGATGCCGCATATGACAAGCCGGGCCGGGATGCAGCTCCTTCTTTTGGAGCGGTGCATCCCGGCCCGGCGGAACGTTGAACGGCGGGAAAAAGGATCAGAAACGGCCGAGCAAAATCTCGGACAGGGGACGCTTGGGGACGCAGTAATCCCGGGCGTCGTCCAGGTAATAGCGGACGTCGCCGTCGCGCATTTCCACCACGCGGCTTTCGTGTGCGGGATAACCGAAGGCTACCATGCTGTGCAGACGCAGGGACGGCGCGGTGCCGAACAGATCGCACAGGGCGGGGCGGTCAATGGCGCCCATGATGCAGCTGCCCACCCCGTGGGACCAGGCCACGGCGGTCATGCTGCCCAGGGCCAGGCCGGCGTCAGTATCGTTGGCGCCGGGCAGGGCGTCGTCCTGAAAGACCGCAACGAACAGGGTGGGGCCTTCCTCCGGGCCGGGGGTGCCCTGCTCCGGAGGCAGGTAGGCCGCCCAGTGTACCAGGGCGCCCACCTTTGCCACCTGTTCGGGGCTTTGCACCACAAGGTATTTCAGCGTCTGGCGGTTGGCACCGCAGCTGGCAATGCGGGCGGCTTCCAGAATATCATCGACCACGGCGGCAGGCACCGGCGTCTGTTTGAACCGGCGGTAGGTACGGCGGGTGCGCAGGAACTGCATGAAATCTTCCATGGAAAATACCTCCTTGTTGATAAAAGGGCCGGAGCGGCAGGCGGCGGAAAAGGCGGGGCGTCAGGTCTCCCCGGGGAGCGTCACCGACGAGGCGGACAGCATGGCACGGAACTCGGCGTCCGGCATGTCGATGCAGAGGTCCTTCACCATGGTGGGTTCCTGAAAATGCACCTGCCAGGGGGCGCCGCCCTCCTGCTGGCAGAACACCACCGCGCTGACCGTGCCGAAGGAGGTGATGGTCTCATCCGCCAGAAGGGACGGGGCGGGGGTGACGAAGTAGTGGTCGATCATCGTCCCCTGGGGGAAAAGATGCTCCACGGCGGCGGGAAGCTCGCCCTCCGCCTGTTCATTTTTGTATTGCGGACGGATGGAGAGAAAGTCGGCGGCGGTGAGGATATCCGGCATGAAAAAAGACCTCCTGTGGATGGTTTGTTATCAGTATACCCCTTGCCGGACCCTTTTGCAATGCGCGCGGAGAGGGGCAAAAATGCCCGCGCGGCAGCCTGCCTTTTTTGTTCAAAAAGTCCATGACATATTTTGGAAAAGGGTGCTATACTATATAGTAGGCGAATTATCGCGTTTTTTTTAAGCGGATTTTTGAGAAAAGGAGCGGAAAGATGTTTCAGGTTGGGGATATGGTTTGTTATGGTACGACCGGAGCTTGCCAAATCGCCTCCCGCGAGGAACGGCAGCTTGGGGATCAGAAACAGAACTGTTTTGTATTGAAACCGGTGTTTGACAAGAGCATGACCATCTGTGTGCCGGAGGCAAATGACCTGCTGATGGCACGGATGCACCCGGTCATGACCAGGGAGGAGATCTTTGCCCTGATCCGCCAGCTGCCGGAGGAGGATGTCCAGTGTGACCCGAACCCGGATGTGCGCCGTCAATACTACAATGAAACGCTGAAAAAGGGCGATCACCGGGAACTGCTGCGGATGGTCAAGGCCATCTACAATTTCCGCAGCGCCCGCCGTGCCGTAGGCAAACGGCTGTCCGGCTTTGACGAGAACGCCATGCGGGAGGCGGAAAATGCCCTGTATACCGAGTTCGCGCTGGTGCTGGACATTCAGCCCGCCGATGTGGTGCCGTTTATCCGCAGGGAACTGGGCGGCGAAGAGTGAGAAATTCAAATACAAACATAAATACGTGAAAAAGTGCTGGTTTTTGGGGCGGCGCACATCTGTGAGTTTACAGATGTGCGCCGCCTTTTTGCTGTTTGCGGGGAAGGGAAAGAGCGTACGAAAGAAGGCAAAAAGAGCAAAAGAGGGCGCACAGTGACCCTCGCAGACCCCGTTGACGGCGTGCTATAACTAAACTGGAAAAACGCACCGGAACAAGGCGCGAGTGACATGAGAAAACAAAGGTTTTATAAAAACTGCAACGCATCGCAAAAGCGCTGCAAGGCGGCAGATGCAAGGCAGAGGGCTGAAGCGCTCCTGGGTGGAACGCGAAGCCCGATAACGCGGCAGATGCCGTCTTGCAGCTAGAATTTTGCGGCTTTGTTTTCTTATGGAACTGCGCAGAAAACAGGAGGGCGGAATTTCCACGGGAGAATCCAGGCAAAAAACAGTGGGATTTGCCAGTAAATCACAGCAGGAAAAAGGCGGAAAAGCCCGGCGGTATGCCGGTTTGGACGCCTTTTTTTATGCCTGCGGCGATGATTCGGATTTTGGAGCGGGAAAGGGGGCGGACAGAGATGGACCGGGCGAAAGACGGCGCTCAACCGGCGGCTGTGCCGAAACGGCGGCGGTCGCCGGTCAGGATGAAAGAGATCGAGCAGATGTGGGCCGACGTCATGCGGGACGAGACGGTGGAACTGCGCCAGCGGATGCACGCGGCGGAGCTGTGCGCCAAGGCAATCAATGCGGCGGCGGACAGCGGCAAGCAGGAGGAGGCCGCCGCCGCGGGACGTCTGGACGAAGTGCTGAACGCCCTGTGGGGGTACACGGCGGGACACTGGAACGGGGAGGACGAAGCAGATTGCGGGCAGAGTTGAAATTTTCCGCCAAGAGCATGGCTTTTCTGCGCTGCCGGGCGCGGTGTGAGTTTCTGGAAGGGACCACCGCCGCGGGCAAGACTACGGTGGCGCTGCTGAAATTTATGCTGCGGTGTGCGGCCAGCGGAAAAAAGCTGCACATCCTGTCGGGGCTGGACATCGGCACGGTGGAGAAAAACATCATCAACAAGGAGTTCGGCATTCTGGACGATTTCGGACCCCTGGCCGAGTATTACCCCGCAGGATACGGCAAGACCACCCAGGCTCACATCCGGCTGAAAACCTCCGACGGGGAGAGGATCATCTACGTGCTGGGCTACGGCAACCGGGAACGGTGGAAAAAGGCTTTGGGCGGCCAGTACGGCTGCGTCTACATCGACGAGGTGAACATCGCCGATATGGAGTACCTGCGGGAGGCTGCCATGCGGGCCGATTACCTGCTGGCCACCCTAAACCCCGACGACCCCCGCAAGCCGGTATACGATGAGTACATCAACCATGCAAGACCCCTGCCGGAATGGGAAGACTTCACCCCGGAGCAGATCCGCAAGCAGCTGTGCCAGCCACCCAAAAGCGGGTGGGTGCACTGGTTTTTCGGTTTTGAGGACAACGCCGCCCTGAGCGAGGAGACCCGGCGCAGGATCTTTGAAAACGCCCCCGCGGGCAGCAGGCTCTACCGCAACAAGGTCCTGGGCCTGCGGGGCCGGGGAGAGGGCGTCATTTTTGAAGTGGGACCTGCCCACCGCATCGGCGCGGCGGAACTGCGACGCCAGCTGGAGGCGGGGAGCATCCGCTTTGCCCGGTTTTCCTGCGGGGTGGACACCAGTTACAGCCAGCGCACCCAGGATACCTTTGCCTTTGTGTTTGACGGAGTTCTGGAGGACCGGCGCAAGGTGACGCTGGCGGTGCGGGTCTACTCCAACCAGGAGCGGGCCCGGCAGGGCTTGTCCGTGCTGGCCCCCAGCGACATTCCGCCTCTGCTGGAGGAATTTCTGGAGGAACAGCGGGGGGCATGGGGGTTCGGGCGGCGGGTGTTCATCGACAGCGCCGACCAGGCTACCCTGGCCGAATGCCGCAAGTACCGGCGGCTCAAGGGCGGGGTATATGAGTATCTGCCTGCCTGGAAAGGGCTGCCGGTGCTGGACCGCATCCGGCTGGAGAGCGGCTGGCTGGCCCACGGCATGCATCTGTTTGTGGAGGAGGGCTGTGGACCTTTGCTGGAGGAGATGGACTGTTACAGCTGGGAGGCGGACGGCCGCCCGGAGGACGGCAACGACCACTGCATCAACGCCGAGCAGTACGCTTGGATGCCCTACCGGGAGGAGATCGGATAAGGCGAGGAGGAAACAGGATGAATTGGATGGAAAGGATGAGGACCATGTTGCAGACCTGGCTGGAGATCCAGCCGGCCCAGGGCCGCCGGATGAGCATCCGGGAGCCGGTGGGCCACGGAGCCAATGTGCTGCGCAACCGGGTTTGGTACCGGGGCGACGCCAGCGAGCTGGACCAGCTGTTCAAGCAGCTGGGGGAGGATGCCGTGGGCCGGGCAAGGTTCTGGGCGGCGGCTCCCGAAAGTGAAAACCTGCGCAAGGCCCACAGCGGCCTGCCCGCCGTGATGGCCGACACGCTGGCAGGCATCGTGCGGGCGGATCTGGGGGAACTGACCTTTGAGGACCCCCAGGCCGCTGCCCGCTGGCAGGCCATTGCCCGGGACAACGACTTTGACGCCCTGGTGGGCCGGGCGGTGTCCGAGTGTCTGGTCACCGGAGACGGGGCCTTCAAGATCAGTCTGGACCCCCAGGCGGCGGAGGGGCCGATCCTGGAATTTTACGGCGCGGACCGGGTGGAGTATACCCGCCGCCACGGCCGTGTCACTGGAGTGGATTTTCTGACCCCGGTGGGACGCAAAGGCAGGGTGCTGTACGAGGAATACCGCCCCGGCAGCGTGACCTACCGGCTGGAGGCGGAGGGCAAACCGGTTCCTCTCTCTGCCGAGGAGGAGTGCGCCGGGCTGCAGAATACCGCCTTTGACCCGGCGGTATCCCTGGCCGTGCCGCTGATGTTCTGGCCCAGCGCCCGCTGGCCGGGACGTGGGGCGTCCATTTTTGACAAGAAAAACGACGCCTTTGACGCTCACGACGAGATCATCAGCCAGTGGCTGGACGCCGTGCGGGCCGGGCGGGTGCAGCGGTACATTCCCGAGTGCCTGATCCCCCGGGACCCCGAGACGGGAGCACTGCGGGTGCCGGGACGCTTTGGGGCCAGCTTTGTCAAGATCGCCTCCAGTGATCGGGAGAACGCCGCCGACCGCATCGAGACGGTGCAGCCGGAGATCCGCTACGAGGCCTTTGAGAGCGCCTACGCGGCCACCCTTGACCTGTGTCTGCAGGGAGTGCTCAGTCCGGCGACGCTGGGCATCGACCTGGGACGGATGGCTTCCGCCGAGGCACAGCGGGAGAAAAAGGACGTGACCGGCTTTACCCGCAATGCCATTACGGCGGCGCTGGAAAAGACCCTGCCACTGCTGGCCCAGGCGGCCTTGCAGGCCCAGGATCTGGCCGAGGGCCGCGCCCCCGGCCATTACCCTGCCCAGGCGGGCTTTGGAGAGTACGCCGCGCCCTCCTTTGAGGAGAGGGTCAAAACGGTGGCCCAGGCGGCGGAGGCAGGCATCATGAGCGTGGAGGCCCAGGTGGATGAGCTGTGGGGCGCCAGCAAGGACGATGCCTGGAAAGCGACCGAGGCGGAGCGCATCCGCAGTGAGCGGACTGCGGCGGGCTGAAGCCCGGCAAATCATCAGGAGCGAAGGGGCGGCAGGGCCGGTTGGTCCGCTGCCCTTTTGTGATACAAAAGCCCCACGGGCGGAAAGGAGAAGGAACATGACCGACAAGGAAAAGGACAAAAAGCCCGGCCCCGAGCAGGCGGTACCCGAGACCGACAAGGCGGAGGCCCCGGAAACTCCCGGTGCACAGCAGCCGGAGGAGACCGAACCGGCGGAGGAAGCTGCGGAGGAGGAACCCGCCGAGCCTGCCGGACCCCGGGAGGAGGACGGCAGTGCGGCGCGCATCGCCGAGCTGGAGCGGGAGCTTCTGCAGGCGCGGTGCCGTCTGGCGGCCTACGCGGCGGGGGTGGACCCCGAACTGGCGGAGGATGCCGTGACTCTGGCCATCGGAGCAGCACAGCGGGAGGGAGAAGTGACCGAGGAGAGCGTGACCCGTGCCATGGCAGGGGTGCTCCAGCGGCACCCTGACTGGAAGAACGGCGGCCGGAACATGGCGGGCTTCCGCCTGGGAGCCGACACCGACCCTGCTGCCATCCCTGCACCCGGCGGTGAGCCGGAACCCGAAAAGCGGCGCTGGAACCGCTTTAAGTGACCCAAACAAAGAAAGGATGGATGATACATGCCCAATACCGTGAACTATGCTGAAAGCTGGCAGTCGGAACTGCTGGAGGTCATGACCCAGAACGCCCTGTGCGGCCCCTTTGTCACCGACAACGTCCGCTGGCTGGACGCCAAGACCTTCCATTTTACCCAGATGTCGGTGTCCGGCTACAAGAACCACAGCCGTGACGGCGGCTGGAACCGCGGCAACGTGACCCAGACCGACCACGCCTATGTGGTCACCCACGACCGCGATGTGGAGTTCCTCATCGACCGCGCCGACGTGGATGAGAGCAACTCCGCCGCATCGGTGATGAACATTTCCCGCACCTTTGAGCAGACCCAGGCCGCCCCCGAAGCGGACGCCCTGTTCTTCTCCAAGGTGGCGGCGGCCGCCAAGAAAGAGTCGGGCTACAACAGCTCCACCGCTGCCGCCGACTTTACCCCCGAGGCGGTCTTTGGCAAGCTCAAGACCATGCTGGCCGCCGGCAAGCTGCGCCGTTACCGCGCCCGCGGGGCCCTCATCGCCTATGTGTCCAGTGCCGTCATGAACGCTCTGGAGCAGGCCCCCGAGCTGACCCACACCATCGAGCTGACCCGCATCGCCGACGGCGGTACCGGCATCGAGACCCGCGTCACCGAGATCGACGGCGTGCCCATCATGGAAGTGGTGGACGACGAGGTCTTTTACGATGACTTCAAGTTCGACGGGGAGGATGGCGGCTTTGCCCCGGCATCCGGCGCGCACAAGATCAACGTGCTCATTGCCAGCCCCCTGACCACCAAGCTGGTGCCCAAGATCTCCAGCATCTACTTCTTTGCTCCGGGCGGCCACGCCGAGGGCGACGGCTACCTCTACCAGAACCGCGCGCTGAGCGACGTCTTTACCTTCCCCAACGGCAAGGACGGCAAGATCGACAGCGTCTACGTGGACATCGACACCTCTGCCGTGTCCTGAGGACGGTGAGACGATGGCGCTGCAAAGCTATGCCGCCCGGCAGGACTATGAGGAACTGTACGGCGCGGACGAGACCCTGACCGGGGAGGACCTGGACCGGGCGCTGTGGCAGGCCAGCCGGGACGCCGACCGGCTGACCCTGGGACGCATCGAGGCGGCGGGCGGGGCAGAAGCTCTGCCCGAGCGCGCCGCCGAACTGGTGCGCCGGGCCGTCTGCGTCCAGGCAAACTGGCTGCTGGAGGAGGGCTCGGCCTGGCGGCAGGGCCTGAAACAGTACGACGTGGGCGGGGTGAGCATGACCTTTGAGGGTACTGCCGCCCGGGACTGCGGTATCTGCACCGGGATGCGGGAGCTGTTGCTCCTGAGCGGCCTTTGCTGCCGCGGGGTGGGACCATGAGCCGCCGCTGGCCGAAACTGGTGCGGCCGGAACTTTGCCGCACCCCCGTGACCGTGACGCTGACCGACGGGGAAAACGCCGACGGCGCCCCCGACGGGGTGCTGGTGCTGTCCCTGATGTGCCGTCTGGACGACGCGCCCCAGGAGAACATCAGCCCCAACCGGGATTTCGGCGACGGTGCGCGGCGGAGCATCAACGCCGAGCGTGTGGTGCGCAGACGGGGAGGCACCGCGCTGTTTGACGGCGACATCGCCCCGGAGCGGGAGGTGCTGACCGGCAGCGTGGAGATCGGCGGGCAAAGCTGGCGCATCGAGGCAGCGGCCAAGGCACGCAATCCCGACGGCAGCGTGAACTACACCCGGCTGACACTGGCGTAAAAGGGGAGGAAACGACATGACGCTGAAACAGTTGTACGGCTGGCTGGCTCCGCGCTTTGACCGGCCGGAGTATGTGCGCCTGGGCAGCGTGGATGGCAGCAAACCCTATTTCCTGGGCATCTTTGACGACCGGGAGGAAAAGACGGAGGGGCGGGCGAAGGTCTGCCTGGGGGGAGCGGAATGCACCCACTGGGATGTGATGACCGCCCGGCTGCTGCTGCGCTGGGGTCAGAGCCAGCCCGAGGCCGAAGCCCAGGCCCAAAAGCTGTGGGCCATGTTTTACGGCCAGACCGGGCTGACCATGGACAGCGCGCTGGTCTTTTGGGCCGACCCGGGGGCCGGCCCCGTGCCTTTGGGCAAGGGCGGAGACGGGGTATTTGAGTACCTGATCCGGGTACAGCTTTATTACGGGCGCTGAAACACGCCCGTATCTCAAAAGAAAATGACAAAAGGAGTGAAGGCAAATGGCAAGAACCGGCGTTTACCCGGTGTTTGAAAACAAGTTCAAGATCGGAACCAAGGGCAGGACCAGCATCGATGACGACATGAAGGCGGTGTCCAGCCTGGAGACCTTCTCGGTGGAGATCGACGGCAACGTGGAGGAATGGTCCCCCATGGAGGCGGAAGGCTGGAAGCGCCGCATGGTCACGGGCAAGAGCCTGACCATCACCCTGTCCGGCAAGCGGGAGATCGGCGACGAGGGCAACGACTATGTGGCCTCCAACGCCTGGGGCACCGGCAGCGACTGCGACACCAAGTTTGAGTGGGAGTTCCCCGACGGGGCCAAGCTGGCCTTTGACTGTGTGCTCAGCGTGACCAACCCCGGCAGCGGCGACGCTACCGACGTGGCGGCTCTGGAATTTGAGGTGCACAGCGACGGCAAGCCCACCTATACCCCGGCGGCTGCGGGCTGATCCGGACAAAGACAAATTGACAGAAGGGAACGGGGCGCTGGCCCCGATGGGAGCGCAAGTGACATAAGAAAACAAAGGTTTGAAAAAACTGCGGATCACCGCAAAATCGCTGCAAGGCGGCAGATGCAAGGCAGAGGGGCGTAACCTTGCCGTCCGAAAACGGCGGGCGGCATCTGCGCAGAGCGCAGACCGGTTTGGCCGGTCGAAAGCCCCACTGGGGCTTTCGTGGCTGTGCCATCCCGGCGTCCCTGCGTGGAACGCAAGACCCGATAACGCGGCAGATGCCGCCTTGCAGTTAGAATTTTGCGGCTTTGTTTTCTGATGGAACAGCGCTGTGGGTGGGAAAATCATTTTACAGGAGGATACCATGGGGAAACTGTATACCCTTGACGACAAACTTTTGACCGAAGTCCCCGAGGTGCGTGTGGGGGACAAGGTCTATCCGGTGGACAACCGCCAGAAAACGGTGATGCAGATCCAGCGGGTGATGGCAAAGGCGGACGCCGAACCGGAGGCGCAGCTGAGCGAGGCCTTCCGGCTGGCGCTGGGCGGCCAGGCTGCTAAAGAACTGGAGGAGAAAAATCTGCCCTACCCGGCGGTACAGGAACTGTTTGCCCTGGTGCTGGCCGCGGTGACCGGCGAGGAGGCCGAGGTCGTCCGCCGGCGATTTCGCACCGCACGGGAACAGGTCTGAACCGGTTTTTGCCGGGCAGGTCCCCTACGATCTGCTGTTTGACGAGGACGCTCTTTTGCAGAGCGTGGCGGCCCAGTACGGTGTGCTGCCCGCCGTCCAGAGGGAACTGCCCTGGCCGGAATGGGAGCGCCTGGTGTCCGGCCTGATGGAGGATACCCCCCTGGGGAAGCTGGTGGCGGTGCGCACCGAGCGTGACCCCGCCGCTTTGCGGCGGATGACGCCCTGGCAGCGTAAGGCCCGGCGGGACTGGAACCGCTTTCTGGCCCGGCGGGCGGGGCAGACCAAGCCGGACACCGGGGCGCAGCGGGCCTTGCAGGTACAGCTGGCGCGGATGTTCGGCGGGGAGACGGCAGAGACCAAACGGAAACAAGGCTGAAAGGAGGAACGGCGGTGGCGGAAAAACTGTACAAAGCCAAAACCGAAAAATATGAACTGCCCTCCGTGGGGAGGGACGGGTGGCGGGCCGCAGCCGCCGCGGCGGCTGCAACGCTGCGCCCGGCAGCGGCTGCGGCCGGAAGCATGACAAAGATGGAGAGCGCGGCCCAGGGGGCGGCGTCCGCCATGAAGGCGGCGGCATCCGCCGCGGCAAAAACGGCCACGGCCACCGCAAAGGCGGCAGCGTCGGCGGCGCGGTACACCGCCAGCTTTGACGAGCTGGAAAAACTGCCCGCCGCGGCAAAAACATCGGGTTCGGGCTCGGGGGCGAGTTCGTCCAAGGGCAAAAATCCCAAGGAGGACGGCGGAGAGGACGGCGCGGCGCAGCTGAGCCTGTGGGACCGCATCCGGGCCGCCGCGGCCCAGTTCTGGGCCTGGTGGAACAGCCTGACCGAGACGGGACGTGCGGCTTGGGCCACCGCCTGGGCAAGCATCCGGGAGACGGCGGCGGGTGCCTGGGCGGGGATCACATCGGCGGCGTCAGGACTCTGGCAGGGAACGCTGCTGCCTTTTCTGACCTGGCTAGCGGGAGTGTTTGCGCCGGGTATCTACAACAGCTTTTCCACCGCCGTGGCGCCCATCGCGTCGGGGGTGCTGACCACCCTCGTGAACGCTTTCGTGACCGCCTTCCAGACCGGATGCACCCTGGTGTCCCAGGCGGTGTCCAGCGTGCTGGTGCCTGCCCTGGAACTGCTGCTGACCATCTGGAACGGCATGATGGCGGGCATCTCGGCGGCGTGGACCACCTGGGGACAGCCCATTCTGGACGGGGTGACGCTGGGGGTGCAGAACCTGATGCTGCTGGTGACCAACCTGTGGCAGAGCGTGCTGCAGCCGGTGCTGACGGCGTTTCTGGCGGCGGTGGAATCGCTGTGGAACGAACACTTGCTGCCCCTGTGGAACCAGGCTTTGCAGCTGCTGGGGGCGGGGCAGACCATGGTGCTCAACTACTGGAACAACATCCTGATGCCCTTCCTCAACTGGATGGCGGAGACGTTCGGCCCGCTGGTGGCCCAGGTGCTTATCGTGGCGGGGCAGGCGGCAACGTCCGCGGCGGCTTTGATGAGCGAGGCCGCCCGGGTCATTCTGACAGTATTCACCGGCGTGGCCGAGTTCATGTCCAACGTCTTTGCGGGCAACTGGGCCGCCGCCTGGGAGAGCGTGCGCGCCACCGTGGACAGCGTGTGGACGTCCATTCAGGACCTTGTCCGCACGGCGGTCAATGGGGTCATCGGTTTCGTGAACGGGATGCTCAGCGCCATTGCGGCGGGCATCAATGCGGTGGCGGATGCTCTCAACAGCCTGTCCTTTACGGTGCCTGACTGGGTGCCGGGGCTGGGCGGGTCCCATATCGGGTTTTCCATCGGCCATGTGGCGGCGCCCCAGATCCCCATGCTGGCGTCCGGCGGTGTCATCCGCCAGCCCACTCTGGCCATGATGGGCGAGTACCCCGGGGCGGCTTCCGACCCTGAGATCGCGGCGCCCCAGTCGGCCATCGCCCGGGCGGTATCCGATGCCAACGGCGACGTGGTGGATGCCGTTCTCACTGCGGCCCAGCAGATCATTCAGGCCATCCGGGAAAACGGCGGGGAGATCGTCATCGGGGATGAGGTCATCGGCCGGGCGGCCCGGCGCTACAACGACCGCAGAGCGGTCATGACGGGAGGTGTGGTATGATCCGCACAAAAAGTACACAGTACACCATCGACGGCCAGCCCATGCCGGAACCGGATGAGGAGGCCGAACTGAGCTTTTCCGACCTGGATGCGTCGGACAGCGGCCGGACGGAGGACGGCGTCATGCACCGTATCGTGGTGCGGGAGAAGGTGGCGACCTTCGGGTTTTCCTACGCCCTGCTGGACCGGGAGGACTATGCCTGTCTGGAAGGACTGATGGCCGGCAAGGCACAGTTTGCCTTCGGCTACACCGGCTCCGACGGGCAGCCCCGCACCATCACGGCATACTGCTCCAAGACGAGCATCGTTCTGAAAAGCCGGAACGGGCTGTACAAAAATTACAAGTTCAACATCATCCAGTGCTGAGGGGGTGGCGGATTGCTGGTACATAAACTGACGCTGCCCGACGGCTCCGTGCTGGATGCTGGGGTCATCCGCAGCGTGATGCTGACCGAGCAGATCAACGATCAGACCGACCTCTGCCCCGGTGCGGCCTGTGCGGCCTGCGCCGAGATCGAACTGTGGGCGCCCCGAAATGGGTTGCAGATCGCCCAGGGGGAGGAACTGATCCTGACCCGGGTGGATACAGGCTTGGGCAGGGAAACGCAGGCGGGGATATTCCTGGCGGAAAAGCCGGTGAAGGTCAGCGCCAATGTCATCCGGGTCACGGCCTACGACCGCATGACCCTTTTAGACAAAACGCTTTCCCCCTGGCTGCGGGAACAGCAGGGAGCTTTCCCCATGACACTGGCGGACTTTATCCGGGCGGTCTGCGCACAGTGCGGCGTGGTGCTGGCGGAAGGGGCGCTGGATGGTCTGCCCAATGCCGGGTATGAGATCCAGGCTTTCTATGCCGACGACCTGACGGGGCGGCAGCTCATTCAATGGGCGGCCCAGGCGGCCTGCCGTTTTGCACGCATGACACGGTTGGGAATGCTGGAATTTGGCTGGTACCGCGGGTCTGCGGCTGCCAGGGTGGGACCGGCGGAAAATCCGGATGTCCGGACCGGGCTGAGGTTGGCGGGAGCTGCCCTGCGCACTGTCTCCGGAGAGGTATGGCGGTTTGGCATGAGACAGGCGGGGTATCTGTCCGGAACCCTGACCTATGAGGAATACACTGCCGCCCCCATCGACAAGGTGCAGATCCGGCAGTCGGACGACGATGTGGGCATCATTTACCCGGAGGAGGAGCAGGAGACCAACGCCCTGGTGCTCCAGGGCAACCTGCTGCTGACCACCGAATCCGCCGAAGTCCTGCGGCCGGTGGCACAGGCCATTTACGAACAGATTGCGGATATCCGATACACGCCGCTGTCCGTGGCGGTGCAGGCGGGGGAGGCCCTGCCGCAGCCCGGCGACATGGTGACGGTGGCAGACGCCTACGGCAGGACCATGCAGACCTGCATCATGGAACGGACTTTGTCCGGCCAGCGCTGCACCCTGGAAAGCACCGGCAACGCCCGGCGGGATTCCACGGCGGCGGTGAACCGGCAGAGCTATTCCAACCTGCGGGGCAAGATGCTGGAGATCGCCGCCGATGTGGACGGGCTGAAGATCACGGCGTCGGAGCTGTCGGGCGGGATGGCGTCGCTGGAACTGACGGTGGACGGACTGCGCACCGAAGTGTCCGGCAAGCTGGACGGAGACGAGGCGTCCACCATGATAGAGCAGAGCCTGCAGGGGCTGACCCTGTCGGCGGAGGCGGGGGACCAGAGCAGCACCCTGACCCTTAAGGCGGGTGGGGTGACGCTGTCCAGCGCGGAAATCACCTTCCGGGGCATGGTGACCTTTGAGGACCTGGCCGCGGAGGGCGGTACCACCATCAACGGCGGCAACATCACCACCGGCAAGATCGGGTCGGAGGCGGGCAATACCGTCTACGACCTGGACGCCGGTACGCTGCGCACCGGGCGCTCGGGCGGAAGTCGGGTGGAGATGGATGACCGGGGCATCAAATGGTATGTGGAAAATGGCGGCAAAAGTTATCTGACAGGGGTTTTGTACAGCAAGTACGGGGCTACCTACATCGGTGACAACAGCCGCTATACCTTTTTGGGGTGGTTCTCCAGCGCAACGCCGGATTTTGGCTGGTCCAGCGGCGGAGCGCACAGCAATTTTGTGGGCATTGCCATTGACCAGACCGGCGCGACCATCCACTGCAACGCCAGCAAGTTTGAGATCCCGGGGCGCATCGAGTGCACGACACTGGCGGTGAACGGGAGAGAAATATGAGAAAGCTGCGGGCTGCGGGGGCGGTATTGCTGCTGGAGGTGGTTCTGCTGACGGCCTGTCTGCCGCAGGGCGGCGTGTTCGGCCATGGAGACAAAACGCCCCGGCCGGAATTCCCCGGCAGCCCCATGGCCCCGGGGGTACAGATACAGAAAAGGGAGGGACAGCAATGGACGCAGGACGGGCGGTGGAAGCCTTTGAACAGCAGGTGGTGGGAGCCATCAACAAAAGCGGTCTGCACCCGGTGGTGGTGCGGCTGGTGCTTTTGAATCTGGTGCATGTGGTGGAGGACAAGGAACGGGAGCTTGCCAAGCAGGCGGAACAGGAGGGAACCGGTGGCTGAAACAGGATATTATGACAGCCCGATGACGGGCGAGGAACTGGATGCGGCCTTTGCCAAAATGGCAGGCATTGACGAGAGTGTCCGGCAGGCGGCCCAGAGCGCCGAAACGGCCCGGCAGTACGGGCAGATCGTGGAACAGAACGCACAGGCAATCCGGGACATCGAGGAAAATCTTGACGTGATCCTGGAAGCCCCGAGCCAGGCGCAGGCGGCGTCCCAGAGTGCGGAGCGGGCTGCGGCAAGCGAGGCTTCGGCGGCGGGAGCAGCCGCACAGGCAGGACAGAGCGCGTCCGCGGCGGCACAGTCTGCCGAACAGGCCCAGCAGGTGGCTCAGGGCGCCCAGGGATGGTATGAGACCGAGGAAGCTTTGCGGGCGGCACATCCCACGGGGGAAAACGGCCAGTGGGCCATTGTGGGAAGCACGGATACCATCTGGACCTGGGACAGCGATACGGGCGCCTGGAAAAACACCAGCGTCAAGACTGACCTGTCCGGGTATTACACCAAGGAACAGGCGGACGAACGGTTCGCGACCTCGGAACAGGGCGTCAAGGCGGACAGCGCGGTGCAGTCGGTCAACGGGGTCAGACCCGGCAGCGGCGGCGCGGTGACCATCCCGGTGGGAACAAAGATGACCCTGCTGTGGACCAACCCGGCGCCTTCCAGCCCGTTTGGGGCGCAGAGTGTCAGCATCGATGGGGAGAAATACGACGCTTTCCTGGTGCTGGGAATGGACGGAAGCTGTATCCTGAATAACCGGTCTGGGGCATCCAATGTGCTGTTTGGAAAATTCGGCTTTTGGAACAACACCGGTTATAACCTATCCATGAGATCGGTGACGCGTGGATCGAATACGATAAATTTCAGCGAGTGTAAAATTTTGGATGGCGGACCGCTGAATGCTGGTGTGTTCAATCAGAACTGCGTCCCGCAGAAAATTTACGGCATCAACTTGTAAACGGATGGGAAAAGGCGGTGAAAGATATGCGACTGGAAAACGGAGAAGTGCTTTTGCTCTGGCCGCTGGCACTGCATGTGCTGACGGCGGGGTACTATTATAACAGCGGCGGCTTGCATCAGGCCATCGACCTGCGGACCAATCAGGACGGCAGCATCGTCAAGCCGGTGTATGCGGCGGAAAGCGGTACTGTGGATCAGGTGCAGGCCTGGGACGGCCACACCAAGACCGGGATGCAGAGCTATGGCAACATGGTGCGCATCAGACACGCGGACTACAACGGCAAGACGCTGCAGACCCGGTACGCCCATCTGTCCTCCTGTTGCGTGGCGCAGGGAGAACGGGTCGAGGAGGGACAGCTCATCGGTTATACCGGGCAGACCGGCAACGTTTATGGCGCACACCTGCATTTTGAGGTCATCTGGGACGGGGTGCGGAGAAATCCCCTGGTCTGGCTGGACGAGGACTTTACCCTGGCCACCGGCAGCGAGTACACCTACGGCGCGGGAGAGCACGGGGTGACGCGCCCGGCGGAACAGGAAGCGCCTGCGGCAGCGGGCAAGCTGCAGCGGATGTGCATTGTGGGGGAGGACCCGGACATCGCCGCAAAGGCGGCCGAACTGGGCTTGGCGGTACAAACCGTCACGGCGCAGCTCATCGGTCCGGCGTCGGAGGGGGACGCCATGACCATGTGGGCGCTGGCGCTGGTCTGCGGCGGGGAATATTTCTCCCGCTATACGGAGGAGGGATACCATGGATGACAACAACATTTTTTTCTGGGTCAAAGCCATTGTGACTGCCGGTGTGGGGGCCTTTGGTGTGGCCTTCGGCTGGCTGGGCTGGCTGGTTTTGGCCTGGGTGGTGTGCATGGCCATTGACTGGATCAGCGGCAGCGCCGCGGCCGCCGCAAAAGGGGAATGGTCCAGCGCCACTGCCCGGGCAGGCATCTGGCACAAGGGCGGGATGCTGCTGGTGGTGCTGGTGGCCTTTGTGACCGACTCGGTTTTGGGCATTGTGGTGGAAAATCTGCCCGGGCTGGGTGTGCAGTACACGGTGCTGGTACTGCCGGTGGTCCTGGTATGGTACATTTTTACCGAACTGGGTTCCATTGCCGAAAACGCCGCCGACATGGGCGCACCGGTGCCGCCGGGATTGCTCAGCCTGCTGGCGGCGGGCAAACGCGCGGCGGAACAGGCAGCCGACGGAGCCGGAACGGATACCGGCGGCACCGGCGGAGAATAAAGAGAATCCCCCTGTTTTTGCCCGTCATCCCGCCGCACAGGGCCACCACGCCTTGACAAGCGGCGGGGCGGCGTGTAAAATGAAGATAACTTTGATACTAAGGGGTGACTGTTTGTATGAAACACATTCTTTCTCTTGATACCCGTGACATGGCGAAGAGCGTTGAGAACGGCGGCTGCGGCGAGTGCCAGACCTCCTGCCAGAGCGCCTGCAAGACCAGCTGCGGCATTGCCAACCAGCCGTGCGAAAAGGCTGAGAACAACTGATTTCGCCTGCGGCCCAATGACCCAACCGCCGGGATGCACTGCATTCCGGCCATTTTTTTGCGCGCTGCGCCCAAGGAGATTTCTCTATGATCCATCAATACAAGCTTGGCGGCTACAACATTGTGGTCGATGTGTACAGCGGCAGCGTTCACGCTGTGGACGAGCTGGCCTATGATGCCATTGCCCTCATCGACGCAGGGCATCCCCGCGCCGAGGCGGAAAAGCTGCTGGCACAGAAATACGCCGGGCATTCCGAAGTGACCGCCGCGGACATCACCGACTGCTTTGACGACATCGACGAGCTGACCGCCGCCGGCAAGCTGTTTGCCCCCGACGCCTACGCCGACAAGGCTTTTGAGTTCAAAAAGCGCAGCACCGTGGTCAAGGCTCTGTGCCTGCATGTGGCCCACACCTGCAACCTGAACTGCCATTACTGCTTTGCCGCCCAGGGCAAGTTCCACGGCGAGAGCGGTCTGATGAGCTTTGAGACCGGCAAGCGGGCGCTGGATTTCCTGGTGGAGCATTCGGGCACGCGGCACAACCTGGAAGTGGACTTTTTCGGCGGCGAACCGCTGATGAACTTTGAGGTCTGCAAGCAGCTGGTGGCCTACGCCCGCAGCATCGAGAAGCAGGCGGGAAAGAATTTCCGCTTCACCCTGACCACCAACGGCGTGGGCATCACCGACGAGGTCATCGAGTGGGCCAACCGGGAGTGCTACAACGTGGTGCTGTCCCTGGACGGCCGCAAGGAGGTCAACGACCGCTTCCGCAAGGACCTGGCGGGCAACGGCAGCTATGACCGCATCGTGCCCAAGTTCCAGAAGCTGGTCAAGGCCCGGGGCGGCAAGGGCTACTACATGCGCGGCACCTACACCCACTACAACACCGACTTCACCAACGACCTGTTCCACATGGCGGATGATCTGGGCTTTGCCGAGCTGTCCATGGAGCCGGTGGTCAGCGCTGCGGGCAACCCCGAAGCCCTGACCGAGGCGGACCTGCCCGTGCTGTTCGACCAGTACGAGCTGCTGGCCAAGGATATGCTCCGCCGGGAAAAGGCGGGCAAGCCCATCACTTTCTACCATTACATGATCGACCTGGCCCACGGCCCCTGCATCTACAAGCGCATTTCGGGCTGCGGTTCCGGCACCGAGTACATGGCGGTCACCCCCTGGGGCGACCTGTATCCCTGCCATCAGTTCGTGGGCGACCCCGATTACAAGCTGGGCAACGTCTGGGACGGCGTGACCAACACCGCCCTGCGGGATGAGTTCAAGCTCTGCAACGTCTACGCCCGCCCCGACTGCGCCGACTGCTGGGCGCGTCTGTACTGCGCCGGCGGCTGCGCCGCCAACGCCCTGCACGCCACCGGGGACATCCACGGCGTGTACGAGTACGGATGCAAGCTGTTCCGCAAGCGCATCGAGTGCGCTCTGATGCTGAAAGTGGCCGAGGCCATGGACCCGGAACTGGCGGGAGCATCCCTGTCGGCAGATGCATCGGCGGGCGGACAGGACTGCAGCGGAGACTGCACCGGCTGCGAGTGATCCCAATTATAGACCGGACGGTGCTTTTTTGTAAAAATATGTTGCGGTGAAGTATCATTTGTGTGTATAATAAAACCGTGGTGGTATCTTTTACTGCCGAAATTGTTGTGATTACGGACGGAAACTCCGTCCTGACCCCTTGATCCTGGTCATCTGGAGGAAGCGTTATGACAAAAGCTGAAGCGTTGCAGTTGAAAATGACTGCGACCCGCGTGCGGATGGGAATCATTGAAGCGACGCACGGCGCAAAATGCGGACATCCCGGCGGAAGTTTGTCTGCCGCCGATGTGCTGACCTATCTGTATTTCAAGGTTATGAACGTCGACACCGAAAACCCGAAGGACCCCCTGCGGGATCGGTTTGTTCTGTCCAAAGGCCACTGCGCCCCCGGACTGTATGCCACTCTGGCAGAACGCGGATTTTTCCCGGTGCGTGACCTGCCCACCCTGCGCCATGACGGCAGCTATCTGGAAGGTCACCCCAACATGAACACGGTGCCCGGCGTGGATATGTCCACCGGCAGCCTGGGTCAGGGCGTTTCCACCGCCTGCGGCATGGCGCTGGCCGCCAAGATGCAGAAATCCGGCGTGGACGTCTTTACCCTTCTGGGCGACGGCGAGATCGAGGAAGGCCAGTGCTGGGAAGCTTTCATGTTTGCATCCCACTACAAGCTGGACAACCTCTGCATCATGATCGACGTCAACGGTCTGCAGATCGACGGCCCCACCAACAAGGTCATGTCCAGCGAGCCGCTGGATCAGAAGATGGATGCCTTCGGGTTCAACACCATCGTCTGCAACGGCAACTCCATGGCCGATCTGGAACAGGCGTTCATCCTGTTTGACCGCTCCCACGGCAGCGGCAAGCCCACCTGCTTCCTGCTGCACACCACCAAGGGCCAGGGCGTCAGCTACATGGAGAATCAGGTCGATTGGCACGGCAAGGCGCCCAACGACGAAGAATACACTCAGGCAATGGCCGAACTGCATGAGGCCTACGACCTGCTGGAGAAGGAGGCGCAGCGCTGATGCCGGAAAATAAACTGATTGCCACGCGTGACAGCTACGGCCGCGCTCTGGTCGAGCTGGCCGACGCGGGCTGCAACGATCTGGTGGTCCTGGATGCCGACCTGGCGGCTTCCACCAAAACCAGCATGTTCCGCGACGCATACCCCGAACGCCACTTTGACTGCGGCATCGCCGAAGCCAACATGATGGGCGTTGCTGCGGGTCTGTCCACCTGCGGCTACGTGCCCTTTGTTTCCAGCTTTGCCATGTTTGCTGCGGGCCGCGCTTACGAGCAGATCCGCAACACCATCGGCTACCCCCACCTCAATGTCAAGATCGCCGCAAGCCACGGCGGTCTTTCGGTGGGCGAGGACGGCGCATCCCACCAGTGCTGCGAGGATTTCGCCCTCATGCGCTCCATCCCCGGCATGACGGTCATCTGCCCCGCCGACGACGTGGAAGCCCGCGCCGCCGTCAAGGCTGCCTACCGTCACAACGGCCCCGTTTACCTGCGTCTGGGCCGTCTGGCTGTGCCTGTCATCCATGACGAGCTGAATTACAGCTTTGAGATCGGCAAGGGCGAGCAGCTGACCGACGGCTTTGACGTTGCGGTCATCGCCAACGGCCTGATGGTCGGGGAAGCCCTCAAGGCTGCTACCATCCTGAAAAATCAGGGCATCATTGGCGTCCGCGTCATCAATATGCCCACCATCAAGCCCCTGGACGAGGATATCATCCTGCGTGCCGCCCACGACTGCAAGCGCATCGTGACGGTGGAGGAACACAGCGTCATCGGCGGCCTGGGCGAGGCGGTCTGCTCTCTGGTGAGCGAGAAGATGCCGGTCCCCGTGCGCCGCATCGGCGTCAACGACCAGTTCGGCCATTCGGCTCCCGCTTGGGAGGTCCTGGCGGACTTCGGCCTGACCGCAGAGCATGTCGCTGCCACTGTGGCGGACTTTGTCAAAAACTGACAGCATTTTATAAGGCTCCGTATCCGCACCCCGGATGCGGAGCCTTTTTTGCGTCAAACCGCAGGGCGGAGGACCATCGGCAGCAAAAAAGCGCGGTGCAGACGGCCTGCGGGCTGCCGGGCGGCTTGTAACATTGCCCGGGATGTGGTACTCTGAATACAATACCGGCCACGGAGGCCCAAAACGGCTTCCCCGGCCCCCAAAAACAGGATACAGGAACGGAACGCGCGGATGCCATAAGAAAACGAAACGCCGGAAAGAACTGCGCAGCAACGCAAAAACCATGCTTTGCAGGCGGGGTTCCGGGGCTTTCGCTTTTGTATGGAACCGCGAAGAAAGGAGACTCCTTTTATGCAATATCAGCAGACCCTTGATCTCTGGCTCAGCCGTGCGGTGGATGACCCCGACCTCGTCGCCGAGCTGGACAGCGTCCGCAACGATGCCGACGCCGTCACCGACCGTTTTTACCGGGATCTGGAGTTCGGCACCGGCGGCCTGCGCGGCGTCATCGGCGCGGGCACCAACCGCATGAACATCTACACCATCCGTCGGGCTACCCAGGGCCTGGCCGACTACATCAATGCCGAGGGCCTGCCCAAAAAGGTGGCCATCGCCCACGACAGCCGCATCAAGGGCGAGCTGTTCTGCCGGGAGGCTGCCCGTGTGCTGGCCGCCAACGGCATCACCGCCTATGTTTATCCCCGTCTGGAACCCACCCCCGCCCTGTCCTGGGCCACCCGGTATCTGGGGTGCGGTGCGGGCATCTGCGTGACCGCCAGCCACAACCCGGCCAAGTACAACGGCTACAAGGTCTACGGCGCCGACGGCTGCCAGATCACCCTGGAAGCCGCCGCCAAAGTGCTGGATGCCATCGGCAAACATGACTACTTTGACAGCCCCCGCCTGGCCGACTACGACGAGGCCGTGGCCGACGGCCGTATTGCTGCCATCGACGACAAGTGCCTGTCCGACTTTGTGGACGCGGTGCTGGCCCTGCGCCCCGGCAACGATGTCAGCGCCCTCAAGCTGGTCTATACGCCGCTCAACGGCTCCGGCCTGGAACCGGTAAAAATGCTGCTGGAGCGCATGGGCGTGACCAACGTCACCGTAGTGCCCGAGCAGGAAAAGCCCGACGGCAATTTCCCCACCTGCCCCTATCCCAACCCCGAGATCCGGGAAGCCATGGAGACGGGACTGAAACTGTGCGACACCGTCCACCCCGACCTGATGATCGGCACCGACCCCGACTGCGACCGCATGGGCGCCGCCGTGCCGGACGGCAAGGGCGGCTACCGCCTGATCTCCGGCAACGAGATGGGGGTGCTGCTGTTTGACTACATCTGCCGCGTCCGTCTGGCCAACGGCACCATGCCCAAGGACCCCGTGGCCGTCACCACCATCGTCTCCACCGACATGGCCACCCCCATTGCAGCCAAGTACGGCGTGGAGCTGCGCCGCACCCTGACCGGATTCAAGTTCATCGGTGAGCAGATCGGCCTGCTGGAGGCCGAAGGCCATGCCGAGCGCTATATCTTCGGCTTTGAGGAGAGCTATGGCTATCTGTCCGGTGCACATGTGCGGGATAAGGATGCCGTCAACGCCGTCATGCTGGCCTGCGAGGCGGCGGCCTACTACGCCAAGCAGGGTATGAGCCTGCTGGATGCCGTCAACGCCCTGTATGCTGAGTTCGGCTACTACCGCAACGCCCTGCACAGCTTCACCTTTGAGGGCGAGAGCGGCATGAACACCATGCAGGGCATCATGGCGAACCTGCGCGCCAACGCGCCCGCCGAGATCGCGGGCTATGGCGTGGACCGGGTCGTGGACTATGAAAACGACGACACCGGCCTGCCCAAGGCCGACGTGCTGGAGTACCGCATGGAAAACGGCGCCAAGCTGATGGTGCGCCCCTCCGGCACCGAGCCCAAGATCAAGGTCTACCTGTCCGCCGTGGGCGCCAGCGAGGCCGAAGCCGATGCCATCAACGACAAGCTGGCCGCCTCTGCCGCCCAGTGGATGAAGGCCTGATCCTTCACCCGGAAACGGCTCCGGCCTGAATGCAGCAATCATCCCGCCGTCTGCCGGTGTTTCCCGGACAGGCGGCGGGCTTTTTTGCGTGATACACCATTGAAACATTTGCACGGTTAGATAAAGACAAGAACAACGACGGGAGGAAGCCTACCGTGAATCCGATCCTTGTAGTGGATGATGAACAGCCCATCCGGGAACTGATCTGCCTGATCCTGCGCCCGCTCAACCGGGAGGTGGAATGCGCGGCGGACGGCATGACCGCCTCCCGCATGCTGGACGAAAAAACCTATGACCTGGTGCTGCTGGACGTCATGCTCCCCGGGGTGGACGGCTTTTCTCTCATGCCGCAGCTTACCGACAGCGGCACGCCGGTCATCTTTCTCACTGCCAAGGGGGCGCTGACCGACCGGGTACGGGGTCTGCGGCTGGGGGCGGACGACTACATCGTCAAGCCCTTTGAACCGGAGGAACTGCTGGCCCGGGTGGAAAGCGTGCTGCGCCGTACCGGCCGGGGCGCCCATGTGCTGACGGCCTTTGACGTGCAGGTGGAGCCGGTCTCCCGCACGGTGCTGCAGAACGGCAGCCCGGTGGCCCTGGCGCCCCGGGAATTCGACCTGCTGGTGTTCCTCATCCGCAACCGGGGCATCGTACTGCACCGGGACGTCATTTATGAGCGGGTCTGGGGCGGGGAGAGTGAGACCGACACCCGGGTGCTGGATCTGAACATCCAGCGCCTGCGCAAAAAGCTGGGGTGGAGCAAGCACATCAAGACCGTTTATCGGCTGGGGTATCTGCTGGAGGGTGCGGGATGAAACTTTCACAAAAACTGCTGCTGGCGGTGCTGCCGGTGCTGGGACTGGTGCTGTCCCTGGGCGGCTGGCTGCTCATCCGGCAGAACTTTTACCGGACGCTGTCCGACCTGCAATATCAGGCCGAAACCGGCCAGCAGCGGGAACTGTACGCGCTGCAGCTGGACCTGCGCGCCGCCGCAGACGGCATCACCAACGCCCTGATGGAGTACGGGGCATCCGTCTCCCGCTATGTGGGGGAGGAAAAGCAGTTCGCCCTTTTTACCGGGGACGGGGTGCTGGCCTACTCCTCCATGCCGGAGGATGTCCCCCTGGCATGGCAGCAGGAGCTTCTGGCCGATCCCTCCCGCGGTGTGCTGCGCAGCAGACAGGACGGCCACTGGTATCTCATTGCCGACCAGGTCCCCGCCGCCGACGGCTCCACCGTCTTTTATGTGGGGGCTTACTCCATGGACGCCGCCTACCAGACCCAGCAAAGCCTGCTGACCAGTTATTTCTGGATCGAACTGCTGGCCTTTGCGGCGGCGGGCGGGGCGGTGTGGTGGATGATCTCCCGCCTGATCCGGCCGCTGCATACCCTGGAACAGGCAGGCCGGGAAATTGCCGCAGGAGCCTACGACCGGCGCACCGGCATCCGGGGCAGCGACGAGATCGCCGCCCTCAGCCGCAGCTTTGACGACATGACCGCTGCCCTGGAGGAGGAACTGGGCCGCCGCGCCCTGGCGGTGCGGCAGCGGGAGGACTTTATCTCCGCCCTGACCCACGAGCTGAAAACCCCCATGACCAGCATTCTGGGCTATGCCCAGATGATGCGCACGGCAGGGGATGACCTGGAAGTGCGGGAGAAATCCGCGGCCTACATCGCCCACGAAGCCCGCCGCATCGAGGCCCTCAGCCGCAAGCTGCTGCGCCTGATGGAGGTGGAACAGGAGGGCATTACGCTCACCGCCGTACCGGTGGAGGAACTGCTCGCCGCCCTGCGCCGGGCCTGCCCCCGGGACGGCCTGCCCCTGGAGGTGACGCCCCTCAAAACGCCTGCCGCGGTCCGCGGGGACGCCGACCTGCTCTGTGCCCTGCTGCGAAACCTGATCAGCAACGCCGAGCGGGCGGAACCGAAAGACGGCGTCGTCCATCTTGACATCGCGGCGGAGGGGGAAAAGGTCCGCTTCACGGTATGGGACACCGGCCGGGGCATCCCGGCGGAGGAACTGCCCCGCCTGACCGAACCTTTTTACATGGTGGACAAGTCCCGTTCCCGGGCCCAGAACAGCAGCGGCATCGGGCTGGCGCTCTGCCGTGCCATTGCCGAAGCCCACGGCACCCGCCTGGAATTTGCCAGCACAGTGGGGGAGGGCACCCGGGTGAGCTTCTGCCTGCCCGCCCTGCCCCTGCCGGGAAAGGAGGAACCCCATGAAAAAGAAACCGACTGAGCCGATGTCCGCCCCAAAGCGGCTGCGCGGCCCGGCGGCCGTGATGGGCCTGCTGGCCGGGGCGGCGCTGTGTCTGGCACTGCCTGCGCTTCTCTGCATGGGGGAGGGGCGGACGCTGGAAAACACCGCCCTGGAACGCCCCGTCCTGGCCAACGAGGAACCGGAAACCATTGCCGGGGACCCTCTGGCCGATGCACTTTACCGCAGCCGTGTGCTTTACGGCGGCCAGGGAGAGGGCGAACCCCTGGACATTCCCCCGGAGGAGGTCCGGGAGGAGCTTTCCGACGTTCTGGACGCCCTGCACACGGCGGGGGTAGCCGATGACGAAGTCACCCGGGCGGCGGAGGAGATCCTGGCCGGGGAAGCCCTGGAAGCCGGGGCGCAGCGCCGCCCCGACGGCACGAGAAAGTATTCCTGGGCGGGCAGCGGGCAGTTTGTAGAGATGATCTGGCAGCCGGAGCTGCAGTTGCCCCTGGAATTTGACGTGTACAGCGACACCCCGGGCGCCCTGCCCGACGGGGAGCCGGGCGGCACGCTGGATGACTGGACGGCCTTTCTGGGCCAGCAGGACGCCGGGGACTGGCAGCAGCTGCCCGAACTGAACGACGCCTGCACGGTGTATTCTCCTGCCCGGGAACTCTGCCTGTATCTCTACCGGGAGGAAGGCCGGGCGGCCTGGCGGGTGTACAGCCTTTCCCGACAGGAGGCCGACGACCTGACGGAAATGCTCATCGATTACCGGGACAACATTCAGGCCGCGGCAATGGCATATGAGGAGGCTTGACCGGATGAAGCTGCAAAAACTGTGTGCCGCCCTGCTGGCGGCGGCGCTGACTGCCGGGGCGGCGGGCTGTTCCGCAAAACCTGCTGCCCGGGCGGTGCCGGAGGAATTCCGGCTGCGGGGTCAGTGCGCGGCTACCCCGGCCGGCGTGTACGAGGTCAAAAACGTGGGCGAGATCTATAACAAGAGCCGCCTGGATCAGAAACGCATCTACTACATTGACTGGGACAGCTGCCGGGAGACCCTGCTCTGCACCCGGAAAGGCTGTACCCACGACTCGGAGGACTGCCCCGCCTGGGTGGGGGCGGGCAGTCTGTTCGGGACGGAGGCAAACGGCAGCCTGCTCATTGCCCAGCCCATGGAGGACGGCGGCAATGCGGTCTGGCAGGTGGCTCCGGATGGCAGTGAAAAGACGCTGGCGGCCCAATGCCCCGCCGCCGGGGAGGACGGTTCCCTTCTGGTGGGGAAAAACGAGGCCGGCATCTGGGCGGTTGCGTCCCGGGAGGGCGGAGCCTTCTCCCTGATGGTCTGGCAGCAGCCGGGACAGTGGACGGAGGTGTTCTCCGCCGACGAAGTGTTCCAGTGGCCGCAGATGGTGCGGGACAACGTCTTTTACTATGAGACCTGGGACAATGAAGCCGGACAGGCCACCCTCTGGCGGGCGGCGCTGGAGCTTTCGGCCCGGCCGGAGAACGTAGTGGAATACGAAAGCGACCGGACCCGCATCCTCCTGCGGGGGGATCAGGTCTGGATGGCAGATGCCCGTACCGGGACCGTCTCTGTCAAGCCTCTGGACGGGACGGAAGAACCGGAACCTGTCTGCACCCTGCCCGAGGAGGCCCGGGAATATATCATTGAGCCCGTCGACACCGACGGCAGCCGGATGGTGCTGTCCTGGGGCGGGGATTTCTGGGCGGTGGACCTGGCCACGGGGGAGGAGACCATCATCCGCCCGGCGGGGGTGAATGCTTCCGGGGAGGATCTTTCCCCTGAATATTACACCGGCAGTGCGGGCGGGCAGTGGGCCCTCACCGACGGGTATCTGCGCAGCCGGGAGGGGATCAACTATACGGGGGTGAGCATTGAGCGCACCACCCGGTACGATGCCCAGCTCTGCCGCCTGGACCGGCAGGCCCTGTTGAACGGGGAGATCGTTCTGACCGAGATCCGTTCCGACTCCTGACGGTTTTGTGCTATACTGAAAGTACAAAACGCCCGAAAGGAGGCCCCGCGCCATGCTGACCCGCGCCGAAGCCGTTGCCGCCTGCAGCGCCCTGCCCGATGTGTTTGAGGATTATCCCTTCCACGACCCCAACTGGACGGTGATGCGGCACAGATCCAACAAAAAGACCTTTGCCCTGATCTTTGAGCGGGAAGGACGCATCTGGATCAACCTCAAAGCCCGGCCGGAGTGGGTGCGCTTCTGGCAGGGGACCTACACGGCGGCGGTGCCGGCCTACCACATGAACAAGGAGCACTGGTTCAGCGTGATCCTGGACGGGACCATCCCCGACGAGGAACTGGCCCGTCTCATTGCCGAAAGCCACGCCCTGACGGCCTCCGTCCCCAAACGGCGAAAAAATACGGCATCCGACACCGGAAAGTTTACAAAACGTTGATGCAGCCGTGCGGTCATATCTGGTATAATATCCTTATACTGTTATCACACGGCATAATGCAAGGCATGGCCTGCCGCCCGGAAACGCCGGGGACGGGGCATGCCCTGTTTTGTATGCCACGGGAAAGGAGAGATCTGCACTGACATCCATGCTTTTGATTGTGTCGGTGGTGCTGCTGGCCTGTTCGCTGCTGAAAAAGGTATCGGGCCGGCTGGGCATCCCGTCGCTGCTCATGTTTATTCTGCTGGGAATGCTGTTCGGTTCCGACGGCCTGTTCAAGATCCCTTTTGACGACTATGCCTTTGCCGAGCAGATCAGCTCGGTAGCGCTGGTGTTCATCATGTTTTACGGCGGTTTCGGCACCAACTGGAAAGCCGCCCGGCCGGTGGCCGCCGTATCGGTGGTGCTGTCCAGCGCAGGTACTGTGCTCACCGCCCTGCTCACCGGGCTGTTCTGTCATTTTGTGCTGGGAATGCCGATCCTGGAAGGCCTGCTCTGCGGTGCGGTGCTGGGCTCCACCGACGCAGCGTCGGTCTTTTCCATCCTGCGTTCCCGCCGCCTGGCCCTCAAAGAGAACACCGCGCCCCTGCTGGAGGTGGAGAGCGGTTCCAACGACCCCTTTGCCTATATGCTGACGGTGGTGCTGCTTTCCGCCATGGAGACCGGCGTCACGGTGGGCGGCGTGGTGCAGATGCTGGCGGGGCAGGTGGTCCTGGGGCTGGCCTTTGGCTTTGGCATCGGGTTCGGCGTTCGCTGGCTCATGCGGCGCTTCCGGCTGGATACCTCCGGCATGGAGACGCTGTTCATGGTGGGGACTGCGCTGCTGGCCTATGCCGCGCCCACCATGCTGGGCGGCAACGGATTTTTGAGCGTCTACATTGCGGGCATTGTGCTGGGCAACAGCAACCTGGCCGCCCGCACGACGCTGGTGCCTTTTTTTGACGGCGTGACCGGCAATATGCAGGCGGTGCTGTTCTTCCTGCTGGGGCTGCTGTCCTACCCGTCCCGCATGGCGTCGGTGCTGCTGCCGGGGCTGGCCATTGCCGTTTTCCTGGCCTTTGTGGCGCGGCCGGCAGCGGTCTTTGCCCTCATGACCCCCTTTGGCGGCAGCGTGTCCCGGCGGCTGCTGGTGTCCTTCTCCGGCCTGCGCGGGGCGGCGTCCATCGTGTTTGCCATTGTGGCGGTGCAAAGCCCTGCCGCCATGGAAAACGACCTCTTTCACATCGCCTTTGTGGTGGTGCTGTTCTCCATTGCCCTGCAGGGGTCGCTGCTGCCCGCTGTGGCCCGCAGGCTGGACATGATCGACGAGGGCGGCAACGTCCTCAAGACCTTCACCGACTATGTGGATGAGACCCCCGTCAACTTTGTCCAGCTGGAAGTGGAGGAGGGCCATCCCTGGTGCGGCCGCAAGGTGGCCGGGCTGGAACTGCCCCCGGGCACCATTCTGGTCAGCCTGCGCCGGGGAGACACCCGGATGGTCCCCAAGGGGGATACCTGCCTGCAGGCGGGGGACCTGCTGGTCATGTGCGCCCTGGAACGCCACGGCGGGACCGACTTCTGTCTGACGGAGCGCGTGGTGGAGGCGGACGAACTGACCGGCGGCGCTACCCTGGCCGACCTGCCCGACCGCCCCGGCTCGCTGATCGTTCTGATCCGCCGGGGACACGATTGCTTCATCCCCGACGGCAGCACGGTATTGCAGCCGGGGGACCACCTGCTCATCAACCGGACCGACGAAACAGCGGCCGTTCACTGAGCCTGTATTCCGGCGAACTGTCTGCCGGGGAAACACACGATTTGCGAAAAAAGCGCCCAAACCGGGGATTTTTCCTCCGTTTGGGCGCTTTTTGACGCTTTAATGCGCAAAATCAAAAAGAATGTACGCCATATAAAGACATATGGATAAAGATGCGTAAAATATAAAAGATAGCCGGTATAAACGAAAAAATATACATATAAAAATGCGGGGAAGCCCTGCGGTTTGACCTTCCGCAAGGAGACGTGTGTTTTTTGCGAATACAAATGTGCATCTAAAAAACAGGAAAAACCTCTAAAAATCGGGTATAAGTTCATAAAAAACTAAAATAAAATATTGAAAAATTGGGCAAAAGGTAGTTTTGCTCACGAAAGTGTATCGAATTTAGTGACAACTGTCTTTTCGCGTAGTATAATACACGCAAGCGCAAGGGTGTACCCATTCACTGTTGCGCCTTTTCTTATCCGGTGCGGCGGGCGGTATGCGGCGCCGGACCACGGCGGGGAAGCATACAGACACAGCTTCCCGGCGCGCGCCGTATCCAGAAAAGAGGAGGGGGAACCTGTTTCTTATGGTCAAGTTTATTTTGAAGCGCCTTGGCATGATGCTGATCGCCATGTTCATGATCATCCTGTTTACCTTTGTCATCATGCACGCGGTCCCGGGCGGACCGTTCACCAACACCAAAGGCGTCCCGGAAGAAGTCATCGCCGCCATGGAGGCAAAGTTCGGACTGGACCAGCCCTACTACGTCCAGTTCTTCTCCTACCTGGGCGGCATCCTTCACGGCGATTTCGGCCCGTCCTACAAGTACACCGGCCAGACGGTCAATGAGTTCATTGCCTCGGGCGCGCCGGTGTCGGCCCGGCTGGGCGGCGTCACCGTCATCTTTGTGCTCATCGCCGCCATCCCCATGGGCATCCTGGCGGCGCTGAAAAACGGCAAATGGCAGGACATGCTGCTCATGGCGGTCGCCACCATCGGCGTCACCATCCCGTCCTTTGTCATTGCGTCACTTTTGATCTACGCATTCTCCTACAAACTCAACTGGCTGCCCACCTACGGCCTGGACAGCTGGCAGAGCTACATCCTGCCCGTCATCGCCATGGGCGGCTATTCCATCAGTTACCTGGCCCGCCTGATGCGGTCCAGCCTGCTGGAAGTCATGGGACAGGATTACATCCGCACCGCCCGGGCCAAGGGCCTGACCGAGTTCGCCGTGGTCACCCGCCACGCTCTGCGCAACGCCCTGATCCCCGTCATCACGGTGCTTGGCCCCACCATCGCGGGCCTTCTGACCGGTAGTTTTGTTGTGGAAAAGATCTTCGCCATCCCCGGCCTGGGTTACTATTTTGTCAACAGCGTATCCCAGCGCGACTACACCACCATCATGGGCGTGACGATTTTTTACGCGGCGTTTCTGATGGCCATGGTGCTGCTGGTCGATGTGTTCTACTGCATGATCGACCCGCGCATCAAGTTTGAGTCCTGACAAAAGGGGAGGGAAAACATCCATGGCAGAGCTGACACAACAGAACAAATGGGCGCCGCTGGCGGCGTCCGATGCGGACCGGGAAAAAATCTGGTCCAAAAGCCGGACCTTTGCGGGAGACGTATGGTTCCGGTTCCGCCACAAACCTACGGCCATTGCGGGATTTGCCATCATTGCGGTGCTGATCCTGTTCTCTTTGCTGGGCCCCCTGTTCACCCCGTACGATTACGCGGTGCAGAACCTGGAAATGGTCAACATTCCCCCCGTCATGAAGGTCTATGTGGGACCTTCCGGGGAATACTTGTACATCACCCAGTCCCTGCGTCTCATCACTGTCAGTGAGGACGGCAAGGTGGGCAGCCAGCTGACCCGCGTCCGGGAAGAATCGGACAAGTCCATGACCATTTTCGAGTCAAACGGCAAGGAAGTTGCGCTATACTACGGCGGCAGCCCTTCCGTGGTGGCCGATGAAGCCACCGGCAACATCTACTCCACCAAGATGGTGTGGAACACCTCCTACCTGCTGGGCACCGACGCCCTGGGCCGTGATATCCTCACCCGCCTGATGTACGGCACCCGCATCTCCCTGGTGGTGGCCTTTGTGGCCGCCCTGGTCAACATGATCATCGGCATCCTGTACGGCGGCGTGTCCGGTTATGTGGGCGGCATGGTGGATACCGTCATGATGCGTATCGTGGACATCATCTCCACCATCCCCCTGACGCTGTACGTCATCCTCATCATGCAGGTCATGGGCGACGGCATCCAGAGCATCATCGTGGCTCTGGGCAGCGTCTACTGGGTGGACATGGCCCGCGTCGTCCGCGGCCAGGTGCTGAGCCTCAAGCAGCAGGAATTCGTTCTTGCCGCCAAGACCATCGGCTCCTCCCCCAAGACCATCCTGCTCCAGCATCTGATCCCCAACGCCATGGGCTCCATCCTGGTCACCCTGACCATGCTGATCCCCTCGGCCATCTTTATGGAAGCTTTCCTGGGCTACCTGGGCATCGGCCTGCAGCCGCCCCTGGCCAGCCTTGGCACCATGTGCAACGACGCTTCCGCCAACCTGCGCACCAGCCCCCACGAGCTGTTCATCCCCGCACTGATGATCTGCGCCATCATGTTCGCGTTCAACTTTGTGGGCGACGGTCTGCGGGATGCGCTGGACCCCAAACTCAAAAAGTAAGGAGGCTCAAGGACAATGGAAGAAATTCTCAAGGTCGAGGGCCTCAAAACCTCGTTCATGACCTCCTCCGGAGAGGTCCAGGCAGTGCGCGGCGTCAGCTTCAGCGTACATAAAGGCGAGATCCTGGGCATCGTCGGTGAGTCCGGCAGCGGCAAGAGCGTCACCTCCATGACCATCCTGCGCCTGCTGGCCGACACCGCCCGCATCAAGGAAGGCTCCATCCAGTTTGAGGGCCGGGACCTGACCAAGTGCAACGAAAAAGAAATGCGCGCCATCCGCGGCCAGAAGATCGCCATGATCTTCCAGGACCCCATGTCCTCCCTCAACCCGCTGATCCCCGTGGGCAAGCAGGTGGAGGAAATGATGAAGATCCATCACCCCGAGCTCAAGCCCGAGGAACTGAAAAAGCGCACCCTGGAACTGTTTGAACAGGTGCGCATCCCCGAGCCGGAAAAACGGCTCAAGGCCTATCCCCATGAGTTCTCCGGCGGTATGCGCCAGCGTGTCATGATCGCCATGGCCCTGGCCAACCACCCCGACCTGCTCATTGCGGACGAGCCCACCACCGCCCTGGACGTGACCATCCAGGACCAGATCCTCAAACAGCTGCGCACCCTGCAGAAGCAGTACGAGACCAGCATCATCTTCATCACCCATGACCTGGGCGTGGTGGCCGAGCTGTGTGACCGCGTGGTCGTCATGTACGGCGGCCTGGTCATGGAGGAAGCGGGCATCGACGAGATCTTCGAGAACCCCATGCACCCCTACACCCTGGGGCTGCTGGCCTCCATCCCCGGCATCAACAAGGACAAGGCCGAGCGGCTGCAGTCCATTCCCGGCAGCCCGCCGGATATGACCAACCCGCCCAAGGGCTGTCCCTTTGCGCCGCGGTGCCCCTACGCCCGCAACATCTGCGCCGCCGAATGCCCGCCCTATGTCCAGGCAGGCGGCCACCGGGCCATGTGCTGGCTGCTCCAGCCTGACGCCCCGGCCCAGGGCAACCCGCTGTACGGCAAGCTGGCCGCGGCAGAAAAGGAGGCAAAGTGATGGAACAGCCCATCCTTCAGGTGGAACACCTGACCAAACATTTCCCGGCGGGCAAGCACAGTGTCGTCCACGCGGTGGACGATGTGAGCTTTACCCTGCGCAAGGGCCGTACCTTCGGCCTGGTGGGCGAGTCCGGCTGCGGCAAAAGCAGCTGCGCCCGCACCATCATCCGCATTTATGACCCCACCTCCGGCAAGATCATCCTGGACGGCCAGGACATCACCAATCTGTCCGCCCGTCAGCTGCAGCCCATCCGCCGCAAGATGCAGATGATCTTCCAGGACCCCTACGCATCCCTCAACGCCCGCATGACGGTGCGGGATATCATCGCGGAGCCCCTCATCGCCCACCATGTGGTCAAGAACAAAAAGGACGTGGACGAGTACGTTTACCCCATGCTGGAACGTGTGGGCCTGACCCGGGAACATGCCGGGCGCTACGCCCATGAGTTTTCCGGCGGTCAGCGGCAGCGCGTGGGCATTGCCCGGGCACTGGTCCTCAAACCGGAACTGGTCATCTGCGACGAGCCTATCTCGGCGCTGGACGTTTCCATCCAGGCCCAGGTGGTCAACCTGCTGCGGGACTACCAGCAGGAGGAAGGCCTGTCCTACCTCTTCATCGCCCATGACCTGTCCATGGTGCGCTACGTCTCGGACGACGTGGGCGTCATGTACCTGGGTCAGCTGGTGGAGACCTGCGAGGCGGAGGAGATCTACAAGAACCCCCTCCACCCCTACACCAAGGGCCTGTTGTCCTGCATCCCCGTGGCCGATCCCAAGGTCGCCCGCACCAGGGAGAACACCGGTGTTGCCGGTGACCTGCCCAGCCCGGTGCACCCGCCCCAGGGCTGCCGCTTCCACACCCGCTGCCCCTTCGCCAAGCCCATCTGCGCCGAGCAGGTCCCCGAAATGAAGGAGGCCGCCCCCGGCCACCGTGTGGCCTGCCACCTGTACGGCTGAAAAAAGCCGGTCATTTCCACAGGTTATCCCGCCTTTGGCGGATAACAGAATAAACAAGAGGAGAGATCACCATGAAAAAGAAAGCCTTGAGCGCCCTGCTTGCGGGTGCATTGGCCGTTTCGCTGCTAAGCGCGTGCAGCTCCAGCGAACCGCAGAACATCTCCGATGTGTCGGCTTCCACTGACAGCAGCTCCAGCGCGGCAACCACCGAAGCTGCCCCTGCCGGCGCCCAGGAGATGACCTTTGTTCTGAACAACATCCCCGACGGTCTGGACCCCGGCGTTACCAACAACTCCTTTGCCCAGTACGTCCTGATCAACTGCTTTGAAGGCCTTGTCACCTACGACGAGACCGGCACGCTGGTCGGCGGCTGCGCCGAGAGCTGGGACGTCAGCGACGACGGCCTGGTCTACACCTTCCACCTGCGCGATGGTCTGAAGTGGAGCGACGGCACCCCGCTGACCGCACAGGATTTCGTTTACTCCATCCAGCGCGTTCTGACGCCCTCCACTGCGGCGCAGTACGTCAGCATGGTCACCGGCTACGTCAAGAATGCTCAGGAATTCTATGACGGCACCGCCACCGCCGACGATCTGGGCGTCAAGGCTGTGGACGACCAGACTCTCGAGATCACCCTGATCCAGCCCACCTCCTACTTCATCGACGTGCTGAGCATGTGGGTCTACGATCCCGTGCAGCAGGCCACCATCGAGGCCAACGGCGACGCCTGGACCAGCTCTCCCGAGACCTACATCTGCAACGGCCCCTTCAAGGTCACCGGCATGAGCCTGAACGAGAACGTCATCCTGGAAAAGAACGAGAACTACTGGGATGCCGAGAACGTCACCCTGGAAAAGCTGACCTTCCGTTACATTCTGGACAACTCCACCGCTCTGACCGCCTATGAGTCCGGCGAGGTCGACGGCATTATCAGCATCCCGTCCTCCGACTACGCCCGCCTCAAGGCCGAGAAAGCCGGCGTCCAGGTCTACCCCAGCTACGGCACCGTTTACTACAACATCAACTGCTCCGTTGCTCCCTACGACAACCCCCTGGTCCGCAAGGCACTCTGCCTGGCTGTTGACCGTCAGTCCCTGATCGACAACGTCGCCCAGGTCGACGCTACCCCCGCTTACAGCTTCCTGGCTCCGGGTTACAGTGTGGACGGCAAGGACATCACCGAGGGTCGCAGCGACTACGGCCTGTCCGCCACCGCTGATGTGGAGGCTGCCCAGGCTGCTCTGGCCGAGGCCGGCTACCCCAACGGCGAAGGCTTCCCCACCCTCAAGCTGTCCTACTATCAGGACGACACCGTCAAGAAGATCGTCGAGGCCATGGCCGAGATGCTCAAGAACAACCTGAACATCAACGTTGAGGTCTCCTCCAACGACTGGGCCATCTTCTACGAGGATGTGCAGCAGGGCAACTACGAAGTGGCTGCCATGGGCTGGAGCGCCGACTACCTGAACCCCATGAGCTTCCTGCCCCTGTTCAAGACCGGCGATTCCAGCAACAACAGCTTCTACTCCAACCCCGAGTACGACGCTCTGGTGGAGCAGGTCATGCAGGAGAGCGATTCCGCCAAGGCTGCTGAGCTGACCATGCAGGCCGCCGACCTGGTTTCCAACGACTACTGCTGCCTGCCGCTGTACTACAAGTCCAACTCCTTCCTGATGCATGACAACATCAGCGGCTACTACATGACCGCTTCCTCCAACCTCTACTTCAAGAACGTGGTCGTGTCCTGATGCGCTGTATCATTGAGACGGAGGGCTTCGGGCAGATGGTCTTCACCCTATACCCGGAACACGCCCCCATTACGGTGGAAAACTTTGTCAAGACCGCCCGCAGCGGTTTTTACGACGGGCTTTGCTGGTGCCGCATCGTCAAAGATTATGTCATTCAGGGCGGTTCGCCGGACAATGACATCATGACCGACAGCGAGTGGCACATCAAGGGCGAGTTCGCCGAAAACGGCGTTCCCAACCCCCTCAAACACATCCGTGGCGCCCTGTCCATGGCCCGTGACGATGATTTCGACACGGCTGGCACCCAGTTCTTTGTGGTGCACAAGGACGCCCCCAAGCTGGACGGCCGGTATGCGGCCTTCGGTGAGATGGAGAGCGGCTTTGAGGTGCTGGATGCCATCGCCTCCCAGCCCACCTACGGCCCCGAGACCTGGAACAAGCCGGTCAAGATGCCGGTCATCACCCGCATTGTGATCGAGGACTGAGTTTCTCCCCGCAACAAGAAAAGAACACCCCCACCATCCCGGCAGATCCCGGGCGGCGGGGGTGTTTTTTGCTGTTTTGAAAAGGAAATCAGAACAGGGGCTGTTCCGGCTCCTCCGGGGCTGCATTGTCGGTGTCGGGCTCGGTCAGGACAACGTCCGGTGCGTCGGGGACGGCGTCCGGGGCGGAGGGACTGTCCGGTGCGTCAGGCTCCACGGTGGGGGCTGACGCCGCAGGGGTGTTTGTGTCCTCAAGGGGCTGGGGCTCCGCACCGGGTCTGGGCGGGAAGATGTCGGGGGCATCCCGCACCGCGTCGTAAAGCGGCGCCCGGGGCGCGGCGGACGCGGCCCGCTGCTCCCCGCGGATGTCCCGGCAGAACCGCTCGGGATCGGCGCGGTAGAGAGGCTCCCACCGGGGATCGTAGCCAAAGACGGCGTCGGGGAGCATGGCAGACAACCGGCCCAGCACATTCTGGGCGGCCCGCTGGGAGGGCAGGGGGATCAGATGCCGGGCCATCCGCCCCGGCTCCGACTTGCTGCATACCACTACGTGGCAGGCACCGTTGGGGATGGTGCGCCGTACCGGCTGGGCGTAGACCCAGGCTACTTCCCGGGTGGACAGCAGCCAGCTTGCGGCGGCATTTTCATACAGGAGCCAGCGGCGGTCCAGGCGCAGGGAATCGGCCGGGATGGTCTGGTCATAAAAGGCGTCCAGTTCCTCCATGGAAGGCGCCTGCGCCCGGGCGGCCAGGGTCTCCAGATAGGCGGCGGGCTGGCGGGGGCCTTTGCCGAACAGGGCGCTCAGCACCAGAAGCAGGCTGGGCAGGGCAAAGGCGGCCAGGGCAAGAGCGCCCGTGGTCAGGGAGGAAACCGGATACCCGGCGACTTCGTCCGCCACCAGCACAAGGGGCAGAAACCGCTGCCGGTCGGCCTCGGAAAGGTCGTCGTACCCCACCACCTGATAATAGTAGTCCAGGGTGCGGGCGTCCATCTGCCGGATGGTCCCCCGCACGGTAAGCTCGGAGCCGTCCCCGCCGTAGCCCTGGTAGTCGGCCAGGGTGGAATCCAGCACCGCGTCGGCCTCGTCAAACCGGTCGGAGGGAACGTCCATGCCCATGAAAGAAAAGCTTCCCACGGGGATGATATATTCCCGGCGGACGGGTGTCTCGGTCTCGTCCCCCCGGCGGACGCTCTCGGCGTACCAGTCGTAGATGATGTCCACCCGGGCGGCCACATAGCGGCCCTCCAGGGAATCCACGTCCAGGGTATACAGGTCCTGCGGTCCCTGCACCAGCGCGGCAAAGCCCGCCCAGTACCGGAAGGTGATGAGCGCCGCGATGAGCAGCAGAATGCCTGCCAGCGTCAGCTTTTTGCGGGCCGTTGCCCTGCGCAGATGTTCCAGCATGAAACCCCTCCCCGTGATGCGGAGCAGGGAAAACGGTGACTTTTTGTGGCAGCTCCGCGAAATAACACGATGACTTTTTACCATCGTACCATATCACGAAAGGGGAAGCAAGCCGCGGTCAAAGTTCCGGTTCGGCGCAGAATCCGTCCAGGTAAAGGCGGGGCAGGGCATAGCGGTCGGCCAGCATGTCCTCGGCCCGGGAGGGCTCGCGCAGGGGCAGACCGTCGGCACGGGGCAGGCGCAGCGCCGCACCGAAAGCGCCCCGCGCCAGAAACAGGGCGGTGCCGCCCGCCTCCCGGGCCAGGCGTTCCAGCAGGGCGGCGGCATCGCCGTGGGGATCGGCCCCGCCGCACAGGGACACCCGCACCGCGCCGCCCTGCTCGGCACAGACCAGGCTGACCTCGTCGGCACCCGCCATCAGAGCGCCCCGCATCCAGGCCAGCACCGCCGCCTGCAAAAGGGCGGGCCGGACCAGCACCGGCAGCGCCTTGCCGGCACAGGCAAAGCGCAGCCAGCCGTCCCGGCGGCGCAGCATGCACCGGGCCGCCGAACAGACGGCTTCCAGCTCGGCGCAGGCGTCGGCGGCACAGACAGGGGGCGCGGCGGGGCATAAAAGTTCCGCTGTGGTCAAAAGGCGCAGACGCGGCAGCACCGCGCCCGGCGGCAGGCCCCGCGCCGTGCGGCGGGCGGCTTGCCCGGCCAAAGCCTGACGCAGGGCGGAAAAGTTTGACATGGCTTCATCTCCCTTGGCGGAGTTTTGCGGCGGGGTCCAGGCCGCGCTTCTTTTATTGTATGCAGTCAAAGCCCGGTTAGCCGCACCGCAGCCTGCCCGGTGTTGCTGTATTTTGGGGCAAAAGCCGCGTCATGACGGCAAAAGTGAAGATTTGGAACAATTTTTTCAAAATTTTGCGTTAAAAGAATAACAGTCCCCCTTGCAGTTTGCGTCGTAATGGGATACAATAATGATGTACCGTAGCGCGGTGCTATGACACCGTGAGGTGGGGGCATCCCCTTAATACAAAATCTTGGGAGGATTTAACTATGGCTGTCAAAGTTGCTATCAATGGTTTCGGCCGCATCGGCCGTCTGGCTTTCCGTCAGATGTTCGAGGCGGAGGGCTACGAGGTCGTCGCGATCAACGACCTGACCAGCCCCAAGATGCTGGCGCATCTGCTGAAATATGATACCGCTCAGGGCTCTTTCCTGGGCAAGATCGGCGAGAACAAGCACACCGTCGATTCCACCGACGACTCCATCATCGTCGACGGCAAGGAGATCAAGATCTACGCCATCAAAGATGCTAAGGATTGCCCCTGGGGCGAGCTGGGCATCGATGTCGTTCTGGAGTGCACCGGCTTCTACACCAGCAAAGAGAAGAGCATGGCTCACATCGCTGCTGGCGCCAAGAAGGTCGTCATCTCCGCTCCTGCCGGCAATGACCTGAAGACCATCGTCTACTCCGTCAACGAGAAGACCCTGACCAAGGAAGACCAGGTCATCTCCGCTGCTTCCTGCACCACCAACTGCCTGGCTCCCATGGCCGATACCCTGAACAAGGCTTATCCCGTGGTGTCCGGCATCATGACCACCGTCCACGCCTACACCGGCGACCAGATGATCCTGGACGGCCCCCAGCGCAAGGGTGACCTCCGCCGCGCTCGTGCCGGCGCCCAGAACATCGTCCCCAACAGCACCGGCGCTGCCAAGGCCATCGGCCTGGTCATCCCCGAGCTGAACGGCAAGCTGATCGGCTCTGCCCAGCGTGTGCCCGTTCCCACCGGCTCCACCACCATCCTGGTGGCTGTCGTCAAGGGCAAGGACGTCACCAAGGAGTCCATCAACGCCGCTATGAAGGCTGCCGCTTCTGAGTCCTTCGGCTACAACGAGGACCAGATCGTTTCTTCCGACGTCATCGGCATGCGCTACGGCTCTCTGTTCGACGCTACCCAGACCATGGTCGCTAAGATCGACGACGACACCTATCAGGTGCAGGTCGTGTCCTGGTACGACAACGAGAACAGCTACACCTCTCAGATGGTCCGCACCATCAAGTACTTCGCCGAGAACTGCTAAGTTCGGAGGGTACACCAAAGACCTGAATAGGGCCGCCGGCTTTCGGGCTGGCGGCCCTTTTTGTTGCCCCTGCGCTGGACATTTGGCGCGCGCGGGTGTTTAATAGGCTTGTATCCAAAACAGGGGAGGGGAACAGCCATGCCAGACCAAACACAGAGCGGACGGGAGAGCTTCCGCCTGCTGTATCCGCCGCACAAGCCGGCCCGCGGGGCCGCGCTGCCCGACAGCAGCTTTTTCCACACGCTGCAGATCGACCAGATGGTGTCAGTCCGGCGGGAGAGCTGGCGGGGCCTGCCCGACCTGCGGCTGGAACAGTTTTACACCACCGACCCCGAGGTGCTGGCCTGGCGGCTGGACGTGGTGGCCGACCTGGTGGCCAGCGAGGACCTGCGGGCGCTCATCAAGGACGCCCTGCCCATGCTGCGGGACGCCGCCGAGATGCGCAAGGTGCTGAACAGTGCTTCCTCCACGGTAGAGAGCAGTCTGGCCTCGGTGCGCTATCTGGAGGTGTACATCGAGCTGGTGGAGCTGTTCCACACGCGGCTCGCCGCCGCGCCCATCCACAGCGCCGGGTTTGCCGCGCTGCGGGACGAGGTGGAGGCCCGCCGCCAAAGCGACAGCTACCGCGCCCTGACCGCCCAGCTGGAAAAGACCCAGTACCAGATCGGGCACGTCAAGAGCATCGCCCTGGGCGTCAATCTGGACGGCACCCTCCGGGTGACGGACGTGGGCCTGCTGGCCCTGAACACCGAAAAGTACCGCCAGGGCAGTGTGCTGGACAAGCTGCTGGGCCGGGACAAGAACGACCCCATGGTCTGCATCTCGGGCTTTGCCAACCTGGCCAAGACCGCCCGCGAGGAGGAAAAGCACGCTTTGGATCAGGCGGTCTACCGCGCGCTGGACAACGCCTTTGCCAAGACCATCCGCAGCTGGGAGCCGGTCATCGACCAGTATTTCCGGGACGAGACGTCCTTTTTCATCGGCCTTTTGGACGACTTCCGCTTTTTGTCGGCGGCGGTGGCCTTCCTGCTGGAGCTGAAAGGCGAGGGCTGTGTCCTCTGCCGCCCCGAGATACGTCCCATGAAGGACAAAGCCCTCCGCCTGAAGGACGTCTACAACCCCATGCTGGTGCTGCGCAGCGAGGGCCAGACGGTGGTCGCCAACGACTTTACCTACGACGACAGGGGCCGCTTTTATCTGGTCACGGGGCCCAACCACGGGGGCAAATCCATCTTCTGCTACTCGGTGGGGATGGCGCAGGCACTGTTCCAGCTGGGGCTGCTGGTGCCGGCCCGGGCCGCGGTGATGAGCCCGGTGCGCTGCATCTTCACTCATTTCCCCACCTCGGACGAGGACAACTACGGCAAGGGCCGCCTCGAGAGCGAGTGCGCCCGGATGAGCCATATCCTGTCCCAGCTGCAGGGAGACGATATGCTGCTGATGGACGAGAGCTTCAGTTCCACCAGCCTTTTGGAGGGCGGCTACATCGCCGGGGAAGTGCTGTCGGCCATTGCGGTGATCGGCTGCGGCGGGGTGTACGTCACCCACATCCACGAGCTGACCCAGCAGGTGGACCGCTTCAACGCCACCCCCGGCCGCACCGGCTGCATCGACAACCTGGTGGCCCAGATGGAGAGCGTGGCCGACGGCACCCGCAGCTACCGGGTGCTGCGGGCCACCCCGGACGGCCTGAGCTACGCCAAGGACATCGCCCGCAAATACGGCCTGAGCTGCGAGGAGATCCTGGCAGCCCACCGGAACAACTCATCGCCTGCCGGTTGACAGGCGCAAAAATGCCCCTGCCGGGTTCGAAGCCGGCGGGGCGTTTGCTTGCAGCGGTTTAGAATTTTTCCGGGTAGACGCCTTCGGCGGTCAGGCGGGCGAGGGCGGCAACCACGCCGGGCTTATCCTCCCGGTAGGTGACGCCGTACCATTTGTCGTGGCTGTGCAGCATCTTGACCTGCGCCTTGCCGTCCTCGATCAGGTCGGAGACGATGGTGGGCAGGAAGTATTCGCACTTGAGGGGGTTGGAGGGCAGGTTCTCGGCCAGGAAAGCGCCGAAGCGGGCCTGCGCCTCCTGCATGAAGCTGGCGGTCAGACCCCAGCAGCCCATGCTGACCAGGGTGTCCCCCGGCAGGTCCACCCAGGCGTCGCCGTCGGCGTAGCGGATGGCTCCGTCCGGCTCCTGCACGATCTTGGTGCGCTCGGTGACACTGGTCAGCATCCCGTCGCCGCCCACCTCGCAGACGCCGCGGGAGACGCTGCCGTTTTCGGTCACGGTGTTTTTCACCTGGTAGCCCACCATGCAGTACTGGTATTTGTCGCCGTCGGCGTGGGTGGACAGGTAATCGTAAATGACCTGGAAGGCCTCGGGGCCGTAGTAGTCGTCCGCATTGATGACCGCAAAGGGCCCGTGGATCAGGTGCCGGGCGCTGAGCACCGCCTGCCCGGTGCCGAAAGGCTTGGTCCGCCCTTCCGGCACAGCATAGGGGGCGGGCAGGTCGTCCAGGGACTGGAAGGCGTACTCCACCTCCATCAGGTGGGACAGCCGGTCCCCGATCACTTCCCGGAAGGCCGCCTCGTTCTCCTTGCGGATGATGAAGATGACTTTTTCAAAACCGGCGCGCCGGGCGTCAAAAATGGAATAGTCGATGATGATCTGCCCGCCTGGGCCCACCGGGTCGAGCTGTTTCATGCCGCCGTAGCGGCTGCCCATCCCGGCAGCCAGTACGACCAATACGGGTTTTTCCATAGCAGCGTCCTCCTTTGCTTGCAGGGGATGTTTGATAAGCCTATTATAGCGCCGTGGGGCGGGCCGTGGCAATACAGTTTTTGCTGTTTATTTGAGCTTTGTCAAGGAATCGGCAAAGAACTCCTTGCGTTGCGGGCCGGATTTGTATATAATAGAGGTATCCACGGGGAAACCCGACGATGCAAAACTCACTTCAGGCAAGTAAAACGATTTGAGAGGAGTTTAGAGAACAATGGGTTTAGGTAAGAAGACCATCGACGACGAGAACTACTGCGGTAAGAAAGTGCTTGTCCGCTGCGATTTCAACGTCCCCATGAAGGACGGCGTCATCACCAACGAGAACCGCATCAACGCGGCTATGCCCACCATCCAGAAGCTGGTCAATGACGGCGCAAAGGTCATCCTGTGCAGCCACCTGGGCAAACCCAAGAACGGCCCCGAGGCCAAGTTCAGCCTGGCCCCTGTCGCCAAGGCCCTGAGCGCCAAGCTGGGCAAGGAAGTTGTCTTTGCTGACGACGACAACGTCGTGGGCGAGAACGCCAAGGCTGCTGTCGCCGCCATGAACAACGGCGACGTGGTCCTGCTGCAGAACACCCGCTTCCGCAAGGAGGAGACCAAGAACGTCCCCGAATTCTCCCAGGAGCTGGCCAGCCTGGCCGATGCCTATGTGGATGACGCCTTCGGCAGCTGCCACCGTGCACACTGCTCCACTGCCGGCGTCACCGACTACATCAAAGACACCGCTGTGGGCTACCTGATGGAGAAGGAGATCCGCTACCTGGGCAACGCTGTCAACGATCCTGTCCGGCCCTTCACCGCCATCCTGGGCGGCGCCAAGGTCGCCGACAAGCTGAACGTCATCTCCAACCTGCTGGAGAAGGTGGACACCCTGATCATCGGCGGCGGCATGGCCTACACCTTCGTCAAGGCGCAGGGCTATGAGATCGGCAAGAGCCTGTGCGACGACTCCAAGATCGACTACTGCAAGGAAATGATGGAGAAGGCCAAGGCCAACAACGTCAAGCTGCTGCTGCCTGTGGACACCGTCTGCGTCAAGGAGTTCCCCGACCCCATCGACGCTGCGGTCGAGACCACTGTCTACCCCATCGACCAGATGCCCGCCGACATGGAGGGCTGCGACATCGGCCCCGAGACCATGAAGCTGTTTGCCGACGCCGTCAAGG
>DXFO01000010.1 GCA_019114415.1 Candidatus Gemmiger faecavium
ATTGCAGCCAGAGCCAAGAAACAGGCTATTGAGGCAGAAAAGCTGACCGGCGATAATATCTACAAGGTTCTAATCTACTTCGATCAACTCTATGGAAAGATGAACGACAGAGAGAAACGGCAGCTGATTGAAGAACTGATCTCTGAAATTCAGATTTACCCGGAGCGTCAGCCCAATGGCCAGTGGCTGAAATCCATCAAGTTCCGGCTGCCTATCATCGAGGAAGATATGAATATCAGTTTGGACAATGAACAGCAAGTTGAGACGGTTGTCCGGCTTTCCAAGGTATAACTTTCAAATTGTAATATAGCAAAAGCCAAGGTGTCCTGCTTGGGGACACCTCGGCTTTTTTCTTTTGTCAATATGGTGCTTTATCTCAATTTACAGCTTCGGATAATTCCTGCAAATGGTCCGACAGTTGTTCCCTGCCCGCATAGCGGAATACCGCCACGCGGTTTTCTTTTCCGATGGCAAGCATCTGCCAGATTCCATCCGTTTCCGTAGCGTAGATTGCAAAATCCAGCCCGGTATCGGAAAGTTCCGTATAACTCCAATTCAAATTGACCAGGCGATAAGCATCCATCTGCGCTTTTGCAACCGGGCGTGCCAGTGCCGGCAGCAGCAGTTCAAAATACGTGGCATCCAAATCAGGGGCATAGCGCTCCGCTCCTTTTTCGGGTTTGGGAGAAAAATAGTTTGGCTGTGAACCGCTTTGCGTGCTGTAAGCCTCCTGCACCACACGATACCAGGTCGGCGCCAAAAGAGAAAATTTTTGCTCCGCATAATTTTCCGGTTTGCTATCAACGGGCTCCTCTTCAAACAGTTCTTCCCACGGCAGTACCGGTTCCTGTTCGATCGTCTGAATCGCGACATACGGTTTGGCGAAACGGTCTAACGAGATATTCTCCCATGGGTTCAGTATATCGAAACGGCTTATCACGACCGAAACCATCAACATCAAAGTCAGCGCGATCAAAATGATCTGATCCCATACCATCGCTTTGCTGGGACCTTTCGAGACTGGCGGCGGCAGGCCTTGTGACAAATCTTTGTACATGCGCTGGAGCAAACGCCAATCCCGGGAGTTGAGCCGCCAGATCCAGATTACACAAGCAAGAAACAGCAGAGGACCGGGCTGAAACAAATTCAGGAGGACCAGTACGAGCCGGGCAAAATGATCCGGCTGTATATCATATGGACTCTCAAAGAAAAATACCGCCCATATCACCACTGCAGCCAGAGCAGCGAAAAGAATCCATCTTCTCCGCCGGTAAGAAATGATCCGTTTTTTCAAAGGTTCCAAAGAGAAGCCGCGGCTCTCCCGGTCAGAATAAACTTCCTCGGCCTCCAGGTCGGTGGTGTAAAAGAGGTCATAGATCCGGGAAACAGAACACACATAGTGCCAGCCGGATTCCCGGAAGAGTTCCAACTGCTCAAGGGTTATCGGGCCGCCTTTCCCGGCTTTTACCACAAGCCGAAACCGTGTTCCGGGAACCCCATTGCGTGTAAATGTTGTCCAGGAATTCAGAGACACAGGAAACAGTCCCGCATCGGCCTGTTTTTCCAACCAGCTTTCAATGCCGGAAACATCATATATGGACAGCGGCAGAATTTTGCGGACGACTTTCATAGAAGTGCCTCCTCTCCGTCACGGACGCAGGTCCTCAGCCGTTCCAGCTCCGCCAGATAGACCTCACGCCCTTTTTCGGTAAGCCGATAGGTACGTTTGCGTCCTTCTACTTGCGTTTCCTCGATGAGATGCTCCTCCTGGAATTTTCCAAGCAATGTATACAGGGTCCCGGGGCCAAGAACCACTCTTCCCCCGGTCTTTTGAGACACAAATTCCGTGATTTCGATACCGCACATCTCCTGCTGCAAAAAGGACATGAGGACATAGAACATCGGCTCAGTCAGCGGTCCCCTCTCTTTTGTTCCCATGCCATTGTCCTCCTCAATATCGTTACGCGATATTCTCTGTCGATATTATAACATCGCGTTGCGATATTGTCAATCTAAGGTGCTTTTTTATGCAACAGGCCCTTAATATCGGGATTTATCTAGTCTAAACCCGTACAAAATTCTGGCACCACCTTTGGCGGCATCTGATACTTCCGTACGCAAAAAGCAGGACCGACCGGATGGCTCCGTGTCTGGTCCTGCTTTTTAAGGCACATCAATTTTCCCTTATTATCGGGTCCGCCTGCTCCCCTGCTTTGGAAACGCTTTGCGTATGAACACATAGGTAGAATCGTCGGAATACTTCTCTGCAAAGGCAAACTGCATCCGGTCAAAGGCACGCAGTTCTTCCAGACGAGAAACCGAGTTTTCTGCCATATAACGTACCATTTCGCCGCGCGCCATTTTGCAGATGGTCCCCTTTTCCACCACCTTGCCCTGGTTTTCTTCGCCAAAAATACAGGTGATGAAACGCACAGCGGGCGTCAGATACTTGGACACGCAGACGCTGTATTCCTTGGATGCAAGATTGATCACACAGTCGGTTTCGGAAAACAGCTGCTCCGCCAGTGTAGCACCCCAAAAGGCATACAGATCCTTATTGCCGTCCACCGAAAGCCGGGCCTGCATTTCCAAACGGTACGGCGTGATACCGTCAAAAGGACGCAGAATACCATAAAATCCGGACAGGATGCGCAGATGCTCCTGGATATACTCGAACTCCTGCGAAGTGAAAACATTCGGTGCCATGCTGCGGTACTGGATGCCTTCATAGCTCAGGATCGCCGGTGTCAGGCTGCGGTGCAGATCCATCTTGCGCAGCCGGTCGATGTTCAAAGCGGCAATGCTGTCGTTGCACTTCCACAGGCGTTTCAGCTCCGCTTCCGACATGCTGCGGAGCGCGGAACAAAGCCGTTCACTTCTATCCAGAAAGCACGGCAGGTCCTTCCACGGGAGGCTGTCGGTATCCACATTCATCTTTTTGGCCGGTGATATGATGATTCTCATATTTGAACCTCCCCCTTTCTGCCCGCAGACAGAGAGCGTTTTCCTTACTTGCTCAGCTCAGACGATCGAGGATCTCCTGGGCGTTGGTATCCGGTTTGACCTTGGGCATCACAGCTTCGATCATGCCATCGGCACCAATGATATACGTGGTGCGCACGACACCCATGCTGACTTTCCCGTACAGCTTCTTTTCTTTCCAGACATCGTAAGCCTGGATAGCCTGCAGCTCAGGATCGGCCAGCAGCACAAAGGGCAGATCATATTTTTGCGCAAATTTGAGGTGGGAAGCGACCGAGTCCTTGCTGACGCCGATCACCTGGATATCCCGCTTTTGGAACTCCGCATACGTTCCGGCGAAGGCACAGGCCTGCCGTGTACAGCCGGGGGTGTTGTCCTTGGGGTAAAAGTACAGTACAACGCGCTTGCCTGCAAAATCGGACAGGCTGACCATATTGCCGTTCTGATCCGGCAGAGTAAAATCCGGGGCTTTGGTTCCAACTTCCAACATACCAGAATCATTTCCTTTCTTTTGTGATCTGCAATGGCAGGCGCGATGGCGGCTCAAAACAAGTTGCAATGCCCGTCGGGCGTCTTGCCGCTGCAGCTTAGGTTATTTCAATCTGCTGTAAGTATAAGAGTTTACCGTATTGCCCGTCAAGTCCCGGTGTTTGCCCGTATGTACTCGCAATTTTCTTTTGTGGCGCATCCGTTTTTACTGGCCTTCCACTGTTCATTTTGCAAAAATGAACTCTGCTGCGTTTGAGCAGCTTGACGAAAATAAACTTTCTCCGCGCAAAACCGATTGACTTCCACATATGTGCGTGCTATGATTGCATCAGTGAAATTCAGTTGGATTGTTACCGGTTATGCGGGCTAGACCAACTCCGTCGGGACCTTCTTGATACAGGAATGGTATTTGATGGGGCTGGCTATTTTTTTGCCGCTGTACGTGAGGAGGCTTTCAGGATGCGGATCAAAAAGGTCATCAATAACAACATCCTGTGCGTCGTTGATGACAAAGGGTCCGAACTCATCGTAACCGGCCGAGGGCTCGGGTTCGGGCGCAAGGTCGGGCAGCGGGTGGACCCCTCCAGCGTCGAAAAAGTTTACCGTATGGAGGACAAAGCCGAGCAGCGCCGTCTGCGCGAACTGGTTGAACAGATCCCGCTGGAGCACCTGGATCTGACCGAGGCAATGATCGCCGAAATCAAGTCCGTCATTCACCAGCCCCTGAACGAATCCCTGCTGATCACTCTGGCAGATCATATCAGTTTTGCCATCCAGCGAAAATCCCAGGGTGTCGAGTTCAAGAATCCTTTAAGCGGCAGCATCCTCTGCTACTACCCCACCGAATATCAGCTGGGACAGCGCTGTCTGGCCCTTGTCCGGGAGCGCTGCGGCGTAGAGCTCAATCCCGATGAAGCCGCGTTTATCGCACTGCACATCGTCAACGCCGAGCTCAACACCAGCATGAGCGAGATGTACGACATCACCCGCCTGATCGAGGGCGTGATCGAAGTGGTGGAGTACTTCTACCGGGATCTCGGCAGCTTTGACCGTGAGTCCCTGGCCTTCAACCGCTTTGTTGTTCATCTGCGGTACTTTGCCCAGCGTCTGTTCCAGGACAAGCTGATGACCGACAGCCCGGACGAAAGCGAAGCCGCTTTCCGTGCCCTGATTGCACGCAACTGCAAGCAGCATTACAAATGCGCGCAGTGCGTTGCCGAATATATCAAAAACACCTGGCACCGTACTCTCTCCCAGGAAGAGCTGATTTACCTCACCATTCATCTCAAGCGGGTCAGCGGCGATTTGAGAGAAGTCCCCACCTGATGCTTTTCTGAAAACCGAATAGTTCGGGATAGTTACTTCATCCTTGTTATGTAGGCTAGACCTGTACATACCTTGCCCAGCGGATCCGGGGCAGGTGTGTATAGGTCTATCTTTATATAAAATCCCTGTTTTTCTATCATTGTCATGATTCACAAGGAGGAATCGGAATGAAAGACAAAATTTTCGGCGTGTTGCAGCGCGTGGGACGTTCTTTTATGCTCCCCATTGCCCTGCTCCCGGTAGCCGGTCTGCTGCTGGGCATCGGCAGTTCCTTCACCAACGAGACCATGCTGGCCACCTATGGCCTGTCCGGCATCATCCATCAGGGTACCCTGATCTATACCATCCTGGACATCATGAACCAGTGCGGCAGCGCGATCTTCAATAATCTCGCCCTGCTGTTCGCTATGGGTGTTGCCATCGGCATGGCCAAGAAAGAAAAGGAAGTCGCCGCTCTTTCCGGTGCCATTGCCTATCTGGTCATGAACACCGCCATCAGCGCCATGATCAATGCCGCAGGCGGCGTGGAAGCCATGGCCCCCAACACTACCACCACCATGCTGGGCATCACCACCCTTCAGATGGGTGTGTTCGGCGGCATCATCGTCGGCCTTGGTGTGGCGGCTCTGCACAACCGCTTTTACAAAACCCAGCTTCCCCAGGTTTTGTCCTTCTTCGGCGGCACCCGGTTCGTCCCCATTGTCTGCACCGCGGTCTATCTGCTGGTGGGTATTGCCATGTTCTACATCTGGCCTACGGTCCAGACCGGCATCAGCATGCTGGGCAATCTGGTCATCAGCTCCGGCTACGTCGGCACCTGGCTCTACGGTCTGATCGAACGTGCGCTGATTCCCTTCGGCCTGCATCACGTGTTCTACATGCCTTTCTGGCAGACTGCCGTGGGCGGTACCGCTGTGGTTGACGGCGTGACCATCCAGGGTGCACAGAACATCTTCTTTGCTGAGCTTGCATCCAAGAGCACCACCGTTTTCTCCGTGGAAGCTACCCGTTTCATGGCCGGCAAGTTCCCCCTCATGATCTTCGGTCTGCCCGGTGCCGCACTTGCCATGTACCGCACTGCCCGCCCCGAAAAGCGCAAGGTCGTTGCCGGTCTGCTCCTTTCCGCCGCACTGACCTCCATGCTCACCGGTATCACCGAACCCCTGGAATTCACCTTCCTCTTCGTCGCCCCGGCTATGTATGCCGTTCACTGCGTTTATGCCGGTCTGTCCTATATGCTGATGCACATCTTTAACGTCGGTGTGGGCATGACCTTCTCCGGCGGCCTGATCGACCTGACCCTCTTCGGTATCCTGCAGGGCAACGAAAAGACCCATTGGATCTGGGTCGTGATCGTAGGTGTTTTCTACTTCGTCCTGTACTACTTCACCTTCTATTTCATGATCACCCGCATGAACCTCAAGACCCCCGGCCGTGAGGACGACAACGAGGAGACCAAGCTCTACACTCGTGCCGACTTCAAGGAAAAGACCGGCGTCGGTCCCGACGCTGCCGGCGGTGCTCCCAAGTCCAGCGACGCCACCTCCGCGCTGATCCTGCGTGGCCTGGGCGGCAAGGCCAACCTTTCCGACGTGGATTGCTGCGCCACCCGTCTGCGCGTGACGGTCGTTGACCCGAACAAAGTCAATGACGCGCTGCTGCGCCAGAGCGGTGCTTCCGGCGTGGTTCACAAGGGCGAGGGCGTCCAGGTCATCTACGGACCTCAGGTCGCTGTTATCAAGTCCAATCTGGTCGACTTTATGGAGACGGCCGCCGCGGATGCCGTCATGAACGATACTGCCCCCGCCGCTCCTGCTCAGCCGGCAGCCGCACCGGCTCCTGCCAAAAGCAAAATGAAACCCGAGACTCTGGCCGCTCACATGACCGGTACCGTCATCCCCATGGCGGATGTCAAAGACGAGGCCTTTGCCTCCTGCGCGCTGGGCGACGGCTGCGCCATTGAGCCTTCCGAGGGTAAACTCTACGCCCCCGCGGACGCTGTGGTCGACAATCTGTTCGACACCCACCACGCCATTGGTCTTGTCACCGAGAATGGCGCGGAAATTCTTCTGCACATCGGCATCGACACCGTCAAACTGGGCGGCAAGCATTTCACGCCCCACGTCAAGACCGGTGACAAAGTCCGCAAAGGCGATCTGCTCATCAGCTTTGACATGGACGCTATCCGTGCCGAGGGCTATCTGTGCACCACCCCCATGATCGTGTGCAACACCGATGATTATGCCAGCGTCACCACTCTGGCAAGCGGCGAGGTCAATGCCGGACAGGATCTCGTCAAAGTCCAGTAACTCCCCGTTTTTCAAGCTTTTACAGCATTTCTTTTTCTGTCTTTTATCGCAAGTACAGCCCCCGGACCAATGCTTCTGCACGGTCCGGGGGCTGTGCTTTGTCTGCGGCAGGCAGTATTGACAAGGCGTGCGGGTTTCTGCTATACATGGATAAAGCCGCATCTCCTTTCCCCTGCTCCAAATCTGTGCGGCCAAACCAAGAAAGGGATCTGCAAAGATGAGTGATATTCTGATCGTTGACGACGAGACCGCCATAGCGGACCTGGTGGAAGTCTGCCTGAAAAACGAAGGTTACACGGTCCATAAATTTTACAATGCCACCGACGCACTCAACTGTCTGAACCATTGTGAGCCGGATCTGGCGATCCTGGATGTTATGCTGCCTGACATGGACGGATTTGCCCTGTGCCAGAAGATCCGGGAACGGCATCTCTTCCCCATCATCATGCTTACCGCCCGTGTCGAGGACATGGACAAGATCATGGGGTTGACCCTGGGTGCGGACGATTACATCACCAAGCCCTTTAACCCCTTAGAATTGATCGCTCGGGTCAAGACGCAGCTCCGCCGCTATACCCGTTACAATCAGGCCGAGCCCGTCCGGGAGACGGAGGAATACGATTTCCGCGGCCTGCAGATCTGCAAAAGCAACCACAAATGCTTTTTGTTCGGCAAAGAGCTTTCCCTGACACCGTTGGAGTTCTCCATCCTGTGGTATCTGTGCGAGCACCGGGGCAGTGTGGTCTCCAGCGAGGAACTGTTTGAGGCCGTCTGGGGCGAAAAATATATGGACAGCAACAACACGGTCATGTCTCACATCGCACGGCTGCGGGAAAAGATGAACGAGCCCAGCCGCAAGCCCAAATTCATCAAGACGGTCTGGGGGGTGGGTTACACCATTGAATAAGAAAAAGAAGCGTTCCAAGCCCCGGTGGACGCAGTACGGACGCAGCGCGTTTTCCATGGTATGGCTGTATCTGCTCTCGCTCATCGCCGTAGTTGCAGCTGTTTTTCTGATCTTTATTCTGGGGCTCAATATCTATCACGCATTGGTGGACATCTTCTATTCCTCCACCAATTATTTTCTCGTTATGCTCACCAGCCCCCTTTACTCCATCATGAGCATCGTCCGTGACCTGGCTCTACTGGTGGTCATTCTGCTGTGTGCATTCGGCTGGTTCCTTGTGACTTACTGGTTCTTCCGGTATCCCCAAAAGCAGTTGAGCTCGGTGGTCAATGCAGCCACGCATTTACTGGATGACGACATTTCCCAGCTGGAGCTTTCCCCCGAATTGAGTGCTGCCGAAGCCCAGCTGCGATTGGCCCGCCAGCAGGCACAGCGGAATGCACAGATTGCCAAGGAAGCCGAACAGCGTAAAAACGACCTGATCGTCTATCTTGCCCACGATCTGAAAACCCCGCTGACCAGCGTGATCGGTTACCTGACCCTGCTGCGGGATGAACCGCAGATCTCCCCGGAACTTCGGGCACGCTACACCGGCATCGCGCTGGACAAAGCGGAACGGCTGGAGGACCTCATCAATGAGTTTTTCGACATCACCCGTTTCAACCTGTCCCACATCGAACTGGAACCCCGCGCGACCGACCTGACCCGCATGCTGGAACAGGTCGTCAGCGAGTTCGGCCCCATGCTTGCCGAGAAAGACCTTACCTGCCGCACCGATTTGCCAGCCCGCATGGAATACCCCTGCGACCCTGACAAGATGGCCAGAGTGTTTGACAATCTTTTGCGCAACGCCTGCCATTACAGTTATCCCGGCACCCAGGTCACCATCCGCGCCGAGCAAAGCCCGGACGAACTGCTGCTGACCTTTGAGAATCATGGCCGTACCATCCCGCCGGAAAAACTGGAGCGGCTGTTTGAGCAGTTCTACCGTCTTGACGAATCCCGCGCCACCCGTACCGGCGGCGCCGGGCTGGGTCTGGCCATCGCCAAGGAAATCGTGGAACTGCACGGAGGAAGCATCAACGCGGAAAGTGCCGACGAGGAGATCCGTTTTCTTGTCCATCTTCCCCTTTCTGCTCCAACGCCGCCACGCACCCCCGCCAAAAAGGCCATCGCAAGAAAATCGTAAGATTTTCAAAGGAAAAACGCAAACTCTTTATGAAAAAGTCTTGAAATTCCCAAGGCTCCGCTCTGCTACCATATAGGCAGCAGGACGGAGCCTTTTGTATTGCAGCGAATCCTCCTGCGGAAATTTATGTGACCGGCACAAAGTGCTTTTCTATCCGCACTGCCTGCCGTTTTACAGGAGGGTATTGCAATGGTTCGGAAACAGATCCTTGTTTTGTTCGGTGGATGTTCCAGTGAGCACGAGGTCTCGCTGGTTTCGGCAGCGGCGGTCCTCGCCCATCTGGACCCGACCCGGTATGAGGCCCTGCCCGTGGGCATCACGGCAGATGGCCGGTGGCTGCGATACCGCGGTCCCATTGAGGCCATCCTCACCCGTGAATGGGAGAAAAACGATGCCTGGTGTACTCCCTGCGCCGTAATTCCCGACCGCGGCGCCAAGCTTTTGCTTTTGCGGAGCGAGCCCGCCACCGTCGAAGCCTACGATGCCGTTTTTCCGGTCCTTCACGGCAAAAACGGCGAGGACGGCACCATGCAGGGACTGTTTGAACTTGCCGGGGTCCCTATGATCGGCTGCGGCACGCTGGCCAGCGCTTTGTGCATGGACAAAGACCGGGCTCACAAGCTGGCCACTTTGGCCGGGGTTGATGTTCCCAAAAGTGCCGTTTTCATGCAGGGTACGCCCTATTCCGAAATCTTGCAGCAGGCTGAAAGCCTGGGCTGGCCGCTTTTCGTCAAGCCGGTGCGGGCGGGGTCTTCTTTCGGCATCAGCCGGGTGAGCAGACCTCAGGCATTGGAAGCCGCCGTTCAGGAGGCGTTTTTGCATGACAGCGAAATCCTGCTGGAGGAAGCCATCCCCGGTTTTGAAGTCGGCTGCGCCGTACTGGGCAACGACTCCCTGATAACAGGTGCCGTGGACGAGATCGAACTGGCCCGGGGCTTCTTTGATTATACCGAAAAATACACCCTCAAAACCTCTGCCATCCATTGCCCTGCCCGCATTCCGGTGGAAACCGCCGGGCGTATCCGCGACGCCGCGTGCAAAATCTACCGTGCCCTGGGCTGTCGGGATTTTGCCCGTGTCGATCTGTTCCTGACCCCTGAGGGGCGCATTGTCTTTAATGAGGTCAACACCATCCCCGGCTTTACCGCCCACAGCCGCTATCCCAGCATGATGAAGGCCGTGGGGATCGAATTTACCGACCTTCTCACCCGCATGATCGAATTGGAGGTCCCGCAATGAAATCGCAGACTCTGCCTCAGGTCAGACTGCATACCAGCTATCAGATACTTGTGAATCAAAGCCATCCCCTGCCGCCCCTGGCAGTCCCTGATCTGGCCGCCCCTGACCCGGCCTGTCCCGACGTTCTGATGGAACGCCATGCGGCGGCCCTGCTTTCTGCCTGCATCCGGGCAGTAAATGGCGCCGGTAAAATCATTCCGGTTTCCGGCTGGCGCAGCCATGAAGAACAGCAGCAGATCTGGGACGATACCCTTACAAAGGAAGGTCCTGTTTTCACCCGGAATTATGTGGCGTTTCCCGGCTGCAGCGAACACGAGTCCGGCCTGGCCATCGATCTGGCACTGGCCGCTCCCGAAATCGACTTTATCCGCCCGGAGTTTCCTTATACCGGCGTGTGCGGTGAGTTCCGCCGTCTTGCTCCGCGGTACGGTTTCGTGGAGAGGTATCGGGCGGAAAAGCAAAGCATCACCGGCATTGCCGCGGAACCCTGGCATTTCCGGTATGTCGGTGTTCCCCATGCCCAGCTGATGGAGGAACTTGGTCTGTGTCTGGAAGAATATCTTGAACTTCTTCGCCACCGTTCCTTGCAATTCCGGTCGGAAAACGGCCGCCGGGCAAAAGTGCAGTATCTCCCCAATCTGTCCGCACTGCCCGACAACGCATCGGGCTACCGGCAGCTTTCCCTCGACAATGCAGGCGGCATCATTCTGACACAGTGGGAGGGCTTTGTATGACCCGCTCCCGCCTGCCCGCGCTGGATCTGTTCCGCCTGGGAGCCGCTGTTCTGGTGGTTGCCATACACACATCCCCTTTGGAAAGTTTTTCCCCCGATTTGGATTTCTGGCTGACCCGCGTAGCGGCAAGAGTGGCTGTTCCTTTCTTTCTGATGGTCAGCGGATTTTTCCTTGCGAAGAAAGACCAGGAAGGCATTGGGCGCTTTTTGAAAAAGACGCTGCTGATCTATCTTGCCGCTGTCATATTCTATCTGCCCATGAATCTGTACGCAGGCGGGTTCTCTCCGACCGACTGGCTTCGCGGAATCCTGTGGGAAGGAACGCTGTACCACCTGTGGTATTTTCCTGCGCTGATCTGGGGCGTGCTTTTCACCCGCCTGCTCCTGCATTTGGGACGGCGCCGTGCACTGCCGATTGCCGCCATCTTATATCTGATCGGGCTGGGCGGTGACAGTTACTATGGCATCGTATCCGCTTTCCCGGTGATACGGCAGTTCTATGATCTGATTTTCTCCGTGACCGAATACACCCGTAACGGAATATTTCTGGCCCCGTTGTTTTTGCTTTTGAGTGCAGCCAATATCCGCCTGCAGCCGCCACTTGCAGCAGCCGGTTTCTGTCTGACACTGTCCGCTATGAGTGCGGAGGCCTTTTGGCTGCACGGTGCGGGAGTCCAGCGCCACGACAGCATGTATCTGTTGCTGCCGCTGTGCATGGTCTGTTTGTTTTCTCTACTGGTCGGCTGCAACAGCGGCCGGTGCCGCACTGCCCGGGATATTTCTCTGCTGGTCTATCTTCTGCATCCCGGATGTATCGTTGCTGTCCGAGGAATTGCCCGCCTGACCGGTACCTGGCCGATTTTGGTGGAGAACAGCCTGGGGCATTTTACCGCCGTACTTACGTTGAGTGCCGGAATCTCCGGCCTGCTTTATCTCTTCCGTCCTCTGCCCGCCGATCCAAAAAGCCGGTCCTGGCGGGAGATTGACCCGGAGGCTCTGCGTTACAACGCCCGTGTTCTGCGTCAGGCTGCCGGCCCTGACTGTGAGCTGATGGCCGTTGTCAAAGCCGACGCCTACGGACATGGGGCAAAAACCGTTGCCTCCCTTTTGCAAAAAGACGGCGTCCACTCCTTTGCCGTAGCGTGCCTGGAGGAAGGCATCGCCCTTCGCCGGGCCGGCATCCGGGGTTGTATTCTGGTCTTAGGCTGGACCGACCCGAGACAGGCAGCCCGCCTGGCACGCTGGCGGCTGACCCAAACCGTGGCAGATGCCGCGCACGGGCACGCTCTTTCCAAAACCGGATACAATGTCCGTGTTCATCTGGCCGTGGATACCGGTATGCACCGGCTGGGGCTCCCGGCAGACGATTTAGCCGCCATTTTGGAAATGTACCGCCTGCCCGGTATCCGGATCGAGGGGATTTTTTCCCATCTGTGCGTCTCCGACAGTCTGGTTGCGGATGATATTGATTACACCAAGCGTCAGGCAGAATCCTTTCGGGAGCTGATCAAGAAACTCAAAGACAGGGGCATCTCCCCCGGCAAGACACACCTGATGGCAAGCTACGGCCTGCTGAACTGTGACGAACCGTCTTTCGACCTTGCCCGCGCAGGAATCGCCCTTTACGGTGTTTACAGTGACGATGCGCCGGTATACCATCGCCTGGAGCTTCACCCCGTACTGTCGCTGTACGCCCGCGTTGCCTCGGTGCGCGTGTTGTCTCCCGGGGAAAGCGCCGGATACGGCAGAGCATTCATCGCCGAGCGTCCCACCCGAATTGCCGTGGCTGCAATCGGATACGCCGACGGACTGCCCCGTTGCCTGGGCGTACGAAACGGCCGTGTGCTGGTGCACGGCGTTGCCTGCCCTATCGTGGGGCGTATCTGCATGGATCAGCTTTTGATCGACGTCACTGATGTGGAAGGGGTTCTTCCCGGAGATACCGTCACCCTGATTGGACGGGACGGCTCTGAAGTGATCCGTGCCGAAACAGTGGCCGAGCAGTGCGGCACCATTACAAACGAACTTTTGTCCCGCCTTGGAGTGCGGCTGCCTGTTGTGGTCCGTTCCTCATCTTCTTCTGCCGCTTTCCTGAAGTCACTTTTTTCTTAAAAAACAGCGTACCCGCGCTCCTCCAAATGGAGGCCTTGGGTACGCTGTTTCTTTTTTAGATCTGCTTTGTTCCGGTCAACTGCCGAAGTTGTTCTATCGTGCGGGGTGGGGCGATGCCCAGCAGCTCCCCGACCTGATACAGAACCGGCTTTTCCAATGCGCAGCGCTCCAAAAGAGGCTGATCGGAAAAAATCTCTTCCGGGGTGCCGTCCGCTGCAAGCGTTCCTGCTTCAAACACAAGAATACGCTCTGCCCAGCGCCAGGCAAAATCCAAATCATGCGTTGCCACCAGCAAGGCCATGCCTGAGCGATGCAGGTTTTCCAGATGCTCCTCCAGGTTACGGCGTCCGGCGGGGTCAAGACTGGACGCCGGTTCATCCAGAAGCATCACAGCCGGATCGATCGCCAGTACATCAGCAATAGTTACACGCTTTTTCTCCCCACCCGAAAGGTATTGCGGAGCGCGGCGGCGGTACTCTTCCAGATGTAAGGCGGCGATGGCCTTGTCCACCGCCCTGCCGATCTCATCCCGCGCCAACCCCAGATTGGCCGGTCCAAACGCCACTTCCTCCTCCACGTTCCCGGCAAGGATCTGGACGTCCGGATCCTGAAATACCAACCCGGTCCCTCTGCGCAAAATGGAAAGGTCTGCATCTTTGCGGATCTCCTTTCCGCCGAACTGGATCCAGCCATGCTCGGGGCGTATGACACCATTGAGCAGCAGGAAAAAGGTGGACTTTCCCGCTCCGTTCCGCCCCAGGACCGCGATTTTCTCTCCGCGGTGGATGGAGAGTGAACAATCCCGAAGCGCCGGGGTGTTTTCTCCGGGATAGCGGCAAGTCACATGCTCCAGACGCAGAATTGGCTGCATCACTTTTCCCCCTTCATCCCATGAATACCATGGCAGTAAATACCGCCGCAATACCGACCAGAATCCCTCTCTGTACCGCCGAACCTGCCGGGCGCTCCACTGCCCAGAAGCGAAGTTCCGTCCCGGTGCAGCGGCTTTCCATGGCCTGAAACTGTATCCGGGCCTTGCAAAAGCTTTTGCCCAGCAGCGTTCCGTACACCGCGCCTGTGGTTCTGATGCTGCGCAGCACACCGGAATAGCCCATCCGGCTGGTCGCCGAGCATTGCATATTCCGCACCGTCTGCACAAGGACAAATACAAACCGATAAGTCAGAAACGCCAGATCGGTCACCGGGGCAGGCAGATGCCATCGCCTTAAGGTCGTGAGAATCTCAGTCAGCGGCGTGGACAGGCTCAAAAAGTACAGGCAGCTTACCGCCCCAAGCGCCCTTGCCGTGACATGGTACGCCAGCTGCTGTGAAGCCTGCGTCACCGCAAGGTATCCGCCCGGCCACGGAAGCGCCAGAATCGTGTCCTGGGCGGAGGTCGTAAACCGCCACAACAGGGTTGCCGCCGAGAGCAGCAGAAATCCCAGCGGTATCCGGAACAGGTTCAGATACTGCCGCAGTCCGATCCCCCGTCCGCCCCAGACTGTCAGAACCAGCAAAGTTCCTGCCAGAGCAAGGGGCTGCCATATTTTTACGGAGTACAGGCATCCCGCAAGCAAAACCGCACAGACCGCCATCTTTTCCCCCGCTGCTGTACAGGCGAAAGCGGAACGCCCGGCATAACGATCGATGGAAAGGACGTCTCCATGGTCATGGCCGGAGAGAGCCAGGCATACCACAGCAGCGGCAACAGACACCAGTATAGCCAAATGATGGGCCAATCTTCCTGCTAGCATAGAATACACAACGATCCCGGAAAGGACCGCCGTAATCATGGCTTTGCCTCTTTCGCGGCAACTTGCTCCGCGGACGGCACAGGCGCCGCGCCGGGCTGCCCCTTCCCGGCAGCGAGCGCATATTTTTTGCGCGCTGCCAGATAGCCAAAGCCGTAGGCGATCACGCCCACACCGATGCCGGTCTGAACACAAAAAAGCAGGCTTTCCACCTCTCCGGGCAGTTCGCCGCCCAGAAACTGTTCCAGCACAGGCACGGCCCATGGTTCGTAGGCTTCCCCCGTGATTTCTTCCACCATTTCACTGCCGGCATCATCACTGCCGCCAAAGTCAGCGTCGCGCAGCACAACAAGAGGCGTGAAAACGATCAGCAGCACTGCCGCCAGCATAACGATCATCCACTTGGCTGTTTTGCTCATCGGTCAGACCTCCCTCTCTCCAGAAATCCGATTTCCTGCAGTTCCAGCTGTGCATAGCTTTCCAGTCCCGAAAGGATCATCACCGTGAGGATGCCCTCCAACACAGCCAGGGGCAGCTGGGTCGGTGCAAACACGCCCAGGAAAGCCACCGCACTGGCGCCGATGCCGCCCTCCTGGGCAGGATATGCCACCGCCAATTGCAGACTGGTGACACAGTAGGTAAACAAATCACCCAGCGCCGCCGCCAAAAAGACGGCGACCTTTCTGCTGACATGAAACCGCTTGGCCAGGGCATACACCGACCAGCTTACGAGCGGCCCGGCAATGGCCATGCTGAATGTGTTTGCCCCCAACGTGGTCAGCCCGCCATGAGCCAGAAGCAAGGCCTGGAAAACCAGAACAATGATGCCCAGGATCGACGCCACCGGAACGCCGAACAAAATCGCGGCCAGGCCTGTACCGGTCATATGGGAGCAGCTTCCGCTGACCGACGGAATTTTAAGAGAAGAGATGACAAAGACGAACGCCCCTGCCATGGCAAGCAAAATCAATAATTTCCGATTTTGCGTCAGTCGCCCCAGGCGCACCACGCCCACCGCCAAAAACGGAAGGCAGAGCACACTCCAGGCGACACAGAACGACGGCGGCAGATAGCCCTCCATGATATGCATGGCAGACGCGGCCTGGGGTACACAGAGCGCGGCGCCAAGCATGATCCAGAGGCTGACCAGCCGTTTTTCCTTTTGAGAGAACGGTTGTTTCATTTTCCAGATTCCTCCTGACTAATTTTGTCGTGCCGCAAAAAAAATACGCCCTTCCCGAATATCGGGAAAGGCGTACAACTGCAAAGCCAGTCTGCCCGCGGCGCAAAACAGCAGGACTGTTTTCGTGGTCCCTGAAACGTAAGGCGGCAAAATTCCGATGGCTCGGATATTACCGGTATTGCTTTTGGGGTACACGTGTTTTCTCCCGGGCGTTTCCGCTCGGGAACTGCTGTTGTGCACCGCAGGGTTGCGGCACATTCGCTGCACATCGTGCCGGCGTTTGGTCCGTCCGCCGCACGGTGTCTGCCTTTCCGGCAGTATACGCTGTAAGGCAGGTCTTCCGGCTTGGGCAGGTTTTGCTTCCCCGGCTTGTCACCTTCCCGTGTGTACCCACAGTGGCGGCGGCCTGCACGGCCGCCTGTAAGCCGGGGCCTGCCGTCACGGCGGCGGTCCCGCACAGGTCTTTCACCTGTTTCCCTATTCTTCCGGCCGGCCTTGCGGCCCCGGACACCTTACAGTTGCTTTGTGATTATCAGAATATCACAAATATCTTTATCATGCAAACAAAAATGCCGCGAAACAATCTATCTTTCGCGGCATTTCTTATGTTTGGTTTCAGCGGAATTCGATCCCATCCTCCACATAGATGCGGGTACGCAGGATATGGCACTGCCATGCGGGCAGACCATACTGCGCCTGGAGATGTCCCACCAGAAGCGCGGGGTTCAGATTGAGCCCGTCACCGGCAGGCAAACGGACGGTAAAGCTGGCCTGATCCTCCGAGACAGTGTAAGTCACCGCGGGGATGTACTGTTTCAGGTCCAGCTCCTTTTTGCCGCTCTTGGTCTTTTTCTCAACGATGACACTGTCCTGCGCATTGTAGGCATCCAGTGCCTGCGCGGCGTTGGCGGGCAAAGTGATCTTATAATCCGCGGCCTGAATGCGTCCCATCTTCATGACGGCAGGGCCGATGCTCACCAAACGCAGGCCCTCCGGCAAGGCGGGGCGCAGTGCCTCGGCCCAGGCGGCGTAATCGGGAGTTTCTTCCTCCGTTTTGACCTCGCAGCTTTCACACAGACTCTCCTGTCCCAAAGCCAGCGGGCAGGAAAAGGCCAGGTAAATGTGCGGGTTGAAGCCCTTGGTGTACCACACCGGAAGTCCGCTGCGCTTGAGGGCGCGATGCATGACGCGCTGCAGATCAAGCAGAGAAATGTAGGCGGCCTCGCCGCGTTTTTCAAACCAGATCCTTACTGTATTCAAAGCAGGGTCCTCCCAACAGTTTGTTGGCGCCGCATCCGCTGCACTGGCGGTTGCACGGCTGGGTGGTCTCGGCGCGCAGGGCTTTCTGATACTCCCGCGCCAGGAACGACTGGCTAACGCCCACATCCAGATGCGCCCAGGGCGTCACCTCGTCCAGAGCGATCTCCCGGTAGTTATAGAAGTCCGGATCGACGCCGCAGGCTTCAAAGGCTGCCAGCCAACGGTCATAGTCGAAGTATTCCTCCCAGGTATCGAAGAAGGCACCGTTCTCAAAGGCGTTCTCAATGACGCGGCCCAGGCGGCGGTCACCCTTGGCAAAAACACCTTCCAGCACGCTGGTGGCACTGTCGTGATAGTTGACCTTGATTTTCCGGGAACGGACACAGCTGAGAAGATACTTCTGCTTTTCCCGCAGCTGTTCCCGGCGGTCCTGGGCACAGAACTGGAAAGGCGTGTCCGGTTTGGGGACAAAACATGCCACGCTGATGGTGACTTGCACGCCCTTGCCCTTGGCATGGTCCAGGCTGTAATACAGGTCCACAACTTTCTGGGCGGTGTCGGCAATGCCCTTGATGTCCTCCAGCGTTTCGGTGGGCAGGCCCATCATGAAGTAGAGCTTGACCGAGGTATAGCCCTCTTTGAAAGCAATGGTGCAGGTCCGTTCGATCTGCTCCCAGGTAACGTTTTTGTTGATGACGTCCCGCAGGCGCTGGGTGCCTGCTTCCGCCGCAAAGGTCAGACCGCTCTTGCGGACCTTGGTGGTTTTTTCCACCAAACTCTGGGAGAAGTTGTCCACACGCAGGGAAGGCAGCGACAGACTGACGTGATCCGCTTCCGCCCATGCGTTGAGGCGGTCCAGGACCTCTTCCAGCTGGGAATGGTCGGAAGTGGAAAGGCTGGTCAGGCTGAGTTCATCATACCCGGTATTGCGGCAGAGTGCCCGGGCCGAATCGCTGATAAGTTTGGGAGAACGCTCCCGGAAAGGACGGTAGATCTGCCCGGCCTGGCAGAAACGGCAGCCGCGGACGCAGCCGCGCAGCACTTCCACACAGGCGCGATCCTGCACCGCACCGATCATGGGAACGATGAAGTTTTCCGGAGGAACAAAAGTGTCCAGGTCCTTGACGATGGCCTTGGTGACCTTTTCCGGCGCATGGGGATTGTTGGGGCGCACCGACTCAATGCGGCCATCCGGCAGGTAGGTCACGTCATAGAAAGACGGAACGTAGACGCCGGGAATCCCGGCCAGTTTTTCCAGCAGTTGCTGTTTGGTCAGGCCCTGCTTTTTACCCTCTTCCACTGCGGCACAGATATCCTGAAGCATCTGCTCGCCTTCGCCCAGCTGCATGACGTCAAAGAAATCCGCCATGGGCTCGGCGTTGCAGACACAGGGACCGCCCGCAATGATAAGCGGCCAGCTTTCGTCCCGGTCCTCTGCCCGCAGAGGGATACCGGACAGACGCAGCATCGCCAGAATATTGGTATAGCACAGCTCATATTCCAGCGTAAAGCCCACGATGTCAAATTGAGACAGGGGCGTTTTGCTTTCCAGGGAGTAAAGCGGGATGTTATGGGCTTCCATCTGGGCCTTCATGTCGGTCCAGGGCATGAACGCCCGCTCACACCACCAGTTTTCATGGCGGTTCAAAAGCTCATACAGGATCTTTTCGCCCAGGAAGGACATGCCGATCTCGTAGGTGTCCGGGAAGCAGAACGCAAACCGGACATCCATTTTTTCGGCATCCTTAATGGCCGAATTGTACTCGCCGCCCGTGTAGCGGGCAGGTTTCTGGACTTCCATCAGGACCTGCTTGAGCGCCTGCTGGACCTCGGCGGCGGGCATGGTGCGAAAGTCGATTGCCTCGCGGTTGGTGGGCATGGGTATCCTCCTGTCTTGCTGTAATGGCCCTCAGGGCACAAAGGTAAAGTCGATACGGCCAAGCTGCACATTGGCGCCCGCCGCGCGGACCTGCATGGGGTCGCCCAGCATCCAGTGGCGGCCGGTCAGCGGATCGTAGATGCGGACGCCCTCGGTGACAACGGGTTCCCCTTTGCAGAGTTCCGCCGCAGGAACAAAGCCTTCCACGCTGTTGTCCAGCGCCACAAAGACACCGCGGGGCGTGATGCCGGAAACAGTGCCGGTGTAGGTCTCGCCCAGATGTGCGGACATATACTCGGCCTTGTAGCAGTCCTCCACGTCACGCTCGATCCGCTGGGCATCCACTTCCTGACGGCTGGACTGCTCGCAGGCGCGGGTGGCAAAGTCCTGATATTCCGTGGTCAGTTCCTGCGAACTCTTGCCCAGCAGCATATCGCTGAGGATGCGATGGATAGCCAGGTCGGGATAGCGGCGGATGGGGCTGGTGAAGTGGGCGTAGTCGGCCAGCACCAGACCAAAGTGTCCCTTGGGTTCGGGGGAATATTTTGCCTTCTGCATGCTGCGCAGGATGCCGGTATGCACCGGGATCTGGATGGGCTCGCCGCGGGTCTTGTCCAGCAGCGCAGCCAGTTCCAGCTGGGTGGGAGTCTCGCCTTTGAAACGGACGTCCAGCGCGCAGGCTTTGAGCATAGTCATGAGCTTTTCCAGGCGCTCGGCGTCGGGAGCCTCATGGATACGGTAAAGGAACGGCACCTTGTGCACACGGCCCGCGTTGGCCGCGCACTGGTTAGCAAGGAGCATGAACTCCTCGATCATGCACTCGGACACGCCGCGGTCACGCTTGACCACGTCGACACAGCGTCCCTTTTCGTCCAGAACCAGCTTGGCTTCGCTGGATTCGATGTCCATGCCGCCGCGTGCCTTGCGCAGAGCCAGGCGCTTTTCGTACAGTTCCTGCATGACGGGAAGCTGTGCGGCGACTGCGGCGTATTTTTCCTGCAGTGCCGCATCCTCAGAGCCTTCCAGCAGGGCGTTGATCTCCTTGTAAACGCCCTTGACCCGGCTGCGGATGACCGTTTTGACAAAACGGTACTGGCGGATGTTGCCGGCCTCGTCCAGCTGCATCAGGCAGGAGAAGGCCAGGCGGGTCTCGTCCTCGTTCAGGCTGCAGATGCCGTTGGAAAGCTGTTTGGGCAGCATGGGAATGACCTTGTCGGCGTAGTAAATGCTGGTGGCACGCTCAAAGGCTTCCTTGTCCAGGGCGGTATCCGGTTTGACATAGTGGCTGACGTCCGCGATATGGACGCCCAGCTCATAGCCGCCGTCGTTGAGCTTCATCAGGCTGATGGCGTCGTCAATGTCCTTGGTCTCCGCCGAGTCGATGGTGAAGATGGGAATGCCGCGCAGGTCCATACGGTGCTGGATCTCCGCCTGGGTGACACGGGCGCGGCCAATGACTTTGGCTTCCTCCAGAACTTCCTCCGGGAATTCCTGGCGGACCTCACGGCCGTAGAGAATGGCCTTGGCGCACTCCCCCGCCACCTCGGACGAACCGAAGCGCTGCAGGATGGTGACCCGGTGGTCGGCATGACGCTCACCGCGCGAGGAAAGCAGCGCACCCGCTTTATCACCGGGACGCACGCCGCGGTCCTCTCCCTTGCGGATGATGAGGTTGACGCCGTTGCAGCCGTCCGGTTCCAGGGCCAGGCGGCCGTCCTCGGTACGGACCACGGTGCCGGCAATGGTGTTGTGGGGCTCGGTCACCTCGACCACTTCACCCTCGGAGCTGCCCTCCACACGGGGATGATCGAACAGGCGGACCTTGATCTTGTCCTTGGGCATGGCACCGTGCAGAGCGCGGCCGGGAATGAAGATATCGCCCTCGCCGTCATCGCGGGAGGCAAAGCCGAACCGGGCCGCCAGCTTGACCAGCGTGCAGGGAATGGCTGCGGGAAGATTTTCATTTTCCACGGTGGCAAGACCGGGGGCATACTGGCCGTTTTTCATGGTCAGTTCGCCCGATGCCACCATGGCGGAAACGGTATAACGCAAACGGTTGCCGTCCACTTTGAGTTCGGACTGCAGCTCCCGCAGATAGCGGGGTTTGCGTCTGACTGCGTTCAGGATATTCTGCTTCAAGGTCATCATAAAATTTTACTCCTCCATGACGTCGCCCTGCCGTCCGACAGGACCCTTCCGGCGGGGATGTACGGCTTTTCTGCCGGGCAGTGCCATATCCCCTGTATTCAGCTTTCCCACGAAAAAACTTGCGTACACACAGAAACGGCCCGCTGCATCAGCGGACCGTCCCATAACGAATCAACCCGGCTCAGCCAAGGCGCGCGCTGAGCACGCAGACAACGAGCGTCGCGACAAAGAAAATCGCGCCGCAGACCTTGGTGGCCTTTGCCAGCTTGGCGTCGATGCCGCGCTCACGGCCCGCAGCCATAAAGCTGTTATCGCCCATGATGGCGGCAGACAGGCCCTGGCCCTTGCTTTCCTGAGCAAGAGTGAAAACAATGATAAAAAGCGAAACGGCAACCAGAATAACGCCGAAAACGATCTCGTAAACGCTCATTGAAAAGTTCTCCTTCACATTCTAATGCGAATAATAGTGTAGCATACAATCCAGAGGATTGCAAGCCGCAAGTGCCGTCCGATGCAGTTTTTTTGCCGTTTTTCCCTATAAAGCACAAAAACTTTACAGCGTCAGCTGCTCGGAAGTATCCTCCTGCCGCAGCAGAGCACCTGCCGCAGGCAGGCTGCGGACGCGGAAACGGTGGGGATTGGCAAGTTCCAGACCATCGGCAACCTGCACCTTGGAAATGCGCTGATTCTTTTTGAGATTGACCACATTGACACCGGCGGTATCCCGGGTAGTCTTGGCCGGGATCAGGGCGCTGCCTGCCAGCAGCAGGCGGTTGCCAGTGGTATAGATGGCAAGCTCCGCTTCCTCGGTCATCTGCATCATGCAGGCCAGTTCCGCCTTATCACTGTATGCCTTGAGCAGCTTTTTGCGGTTCTGCTTGGTCTCGTAGCTGGCCAGGGGAACCTTGGCGCACTTGCCGTTCTGGAAGAAGAACAGCATGTGCCCCGCATAATCTTTGGTGACTGCCATATAGATAGGCACTTCCCCGTCTTCCATGCCCAGACGGGACGCCACGTAGTCGCCCAGAACGCTGGCCTTGCCGTCGGCAAAGTCCGCTGCCCGGGATTTGTACACCTGGTGGTGGTTGGTGAAGAACAACAGTTCTACCGCATTGGTGGCTTCCATCGTCGCAACGATCTCGTCGCCATCCTTGAGTTTCTGCTCACCGGACATGCGCAGGCTCTGGGGCGTGATCTTCTTGAAATAGCCGTCACGGGTATAGAACAGCGTGACCGGATAGTCGGGGATCTCCTCCCCTTCATCCTCGTCGTCCGCGTCCGGGATCTCGTACAAGATCTCGCACTTGCGGGGCTTGCCGTACTTTTTGGCGACCTCTGCCAGCTCGTTCATGATGATCTTGTTGATACGAGCCGGACGTTTGAGAATGTCCTCCAGGTCGGCAATGGCGTCCTCCAATTCCGAGATTTCCTCGGTGCGCTTGAGGATATATTCCCGGTTGAGATGGCGCAGCTTGATCTCCGCCACGTACTCCGCCTGGACCTCGTCGATGCCGAACCCGATCATCAGGTTGGGAACGACCTCCGACTCTTCCGCCGTCTCACGCACAATGCGGATGGCTTTGTCGATGTCCAACAGGATGGCCGCCAGACCTTTGAGCAGATGCAGGCGCTTCTGCTTGCCCTGCAGGTCGTGGTAAGTGCGGCGGCGGACACACTCGGCACGGAAGGCGATCCACTCCTGCAGAATGCCACGCACGCCCAGCACCCGGGGCTGGCCGCCGATCAGCAGGTTGAAGTTGCAGGCAAAGCTGTCCTCCAAAGGAGTTGCCTTGAACAGCCGCGCCATGAGCTTGTCCGGGTCCTGTCCGCGCTTGAGGTCGATGGTCAGTTTAAGACCGTTGAGGTCGGTCTCGTCGCGCATGTCGCTGATTTCTTTGATGCGGCCCGCCTTGACCAGCTCGGTGATCTTGTCCATGATGGCCTCGACGGTAGTCGTGGGCGGGATCTGGGTAACGTCGATGCAGTTGTTTTCCTTGTCGTAGCTCCACTTGGCGCGGACACGGATGCTGCCCCGGCCGTTCTCATAGACGTTCTGCATCTCGGCAGCGTTGTACAGGATGGAGCCGCCGCCCACAAAGTCCGGGGCGGGCAGCAGCGTGGACAGGTCGGCCTGCTCGTCCTTCATGAGGGCGATGGTGGCGTTGCACAGCTCGGTCAGGTTGAAGGAGCAGATGTTGCTGGCCATACCGACGGCAATGCCCAGGGTATTGTTGGCCAGAATGGTCGGGAACGTCACCGGCAGCAGCGTGGGCTCAGTGGTGGAGCCGTCATAGTTGGGAACAAAGTCCACGGTCTCCTTGTCAATGTCCCGGAACAGTTCCTCACAGACGGGGTCCAGCTTGGCCTCGGTGTAACGGGAGGCCGCATAAGCCATGTCCCGGCTGTACGCCTTACCAAAGTTTCCCTTGGAATCAACGAAGGGCACCAGCAGGCTTTCGTTGCCGCGGCCCATACGGACCATAGTGTCGTAGATGGCCTGATCGCCGTGGGGGTTCAGGTGCATGGTGCTGCCCACGATGTTGGCGGACTTGGTGCGGGCGCCCTTCAGAAGGCCCATGGTATACATGGTATACAGCAGTTTGCGGTGGGCGGGCTTGAAGCCGTCGATCTCCGGCAGAGCGCGGGAGACGATGACGCTCATCGCGTAAGGCATATAGTTGGTTTCCAGGGTATCGGTGATGGCGCTTTCCAGCACGGTACCGGCGGAGAGAATCTCCACGTTATCGCCCAGCTGCGGCCGTGCGGGAACGATTTTCTTTTCTTTCTTTTTTGCCATATTCCCGCCTCCTTTCAGCTCAGATCCAAATCGTCGAGATACTCGGCGCCGTGTTCTGCAATATGATCTTTACGGCCCTGCAGGTTGTCACCCAGCAGCAGGTCGAACACCTGGGCCGTTTTCTCGGCGTCGGTGGGCATGACCTTGATGAGACGGCGGCTTTCCGGGTTCATGGTGGTCAGCCACATCATCTCAGGATCGTTCTCACCCAGACCTTTGGAGCGCTGGATGGTATACTTTGCGTCGCCGATGCGTTTGAGGATATTTGCCTTTTCCGGTTCGGTGTACGCAAAGTAGGTCTTTGTCTTGGTGTTGATCTCGTACAGCGGGCTCTCCGCAATATAGACGTAGCCCTCATTGATGAGAGTGGGAGTCAAACGGTAGAGCATGGTCAGGATCAGCGTGCGGATCTGGTAACCGTCCACGTCGGCGTCGGTACAGATAACGATCTTGTTAAAGCGCAGATTCTCCAGCCGGAAGGCCGCCAGATCCTTGTTGTGGGAGCCGCCCAGCTCAACGCCGCAGCCCATGACACGGATCAGATCGGTGATGATCTCCGACTTGAAGATGCGGCTGTAATCCGCTTTCAGGCAGTTGAGGATCTTACCGCGGACCGGCATGATGGCCTGGAACTCCGAATCGCGGCTGGTCTTGACAGCGCCCATAGCGGAGTCGCCCTCCACGATATACAGCTCGCGTCGGGTAACGTCCTTGGTGCGGCAGTCCACGAATTTCTGCACGCGGTTGGCCAGGTCCATCTGAGCCGTGATATTCTTTTTGATGCTGATACGCGCTTTTTCGGCGTGCTCGCGGCTCTGCTTATTGATAAGGACCTGCTTGCAGGCTTTCTCCGCCTCGTCGGGATTCTCAATGAAATAGACTTCCAGCTGATGTTTGAGGAATTCGGTCATGGCCTGGGCCACAAACTTATTGGTGATGGCCTTTTTGGTCTGGTTCTCGTAGCTGGTCCGGGTGGAGAAGCTGGAAGAAACCAGAACCAGGCAGTCCTGCACATCGGCAAAGGTGATGGAACTTTCGTTCTTCTTATACAGGCCCTTGTTTTTCAGCCAGGCGTTGATCTGGTTGACAAAAGCCAGGCGTACGGCCCGGTCAGGGCTGCCGCCATGTTCCAGCCAGCTGGAGTTGTGGTAGTATTCCAGCGTCTGCACCTGGTTGGAGAAGCAGAACGCCACGTTCATCTGGACCTCATACTCAGGCTGATCGGCACGGTCGCGGCCGGTGGCAGACCCCTGGCAGAAATGCACCGGCGTCAGGGACTTTTCCCCTACCAGCTCGTTAGTATAGTCCACGATGCCATTTTCGTAGTAGTATTCGCTTTTTTCGCTCTTGCCCTGGGAGCGGTCGTCAAAAACAAGGGTGATGCCCGCATTGACCACAGCCTGACGTTTGAGCATATCCCGGAAGGTTTCCGGTGCCACGGCGATGTCCGTAAAAACCTGGGTATCCGGTTTCCAGCGAATGACCGACCCGGTACGGCGGCCGGAGTAAGGTTCCTTTTTGAGGCCCCCCACGTTCTCGCCCTGTTTGAAGTCGAGATGATAATGGCAGCCATCGCGGTAGATATCCGCCGTCATCCATTCACTGGCATACTGGGTAGCGCAAAGGCCCAGACCGTTCAGGCCCAGGCTGAAGTCATAAGTGCCGCTGCCCTCGCCATACTTGCCGCCGGCGTACAGTTCGCAGAAAACCAGATCCCAGTTCCAGCGCTGTTCCGCCTTGTTGTAGTCCACCGGGATACCGCGGCCGAAGTCCTCGACTTCCACCGAGTGGTCTTCAAACAGCGTAACGTTGATCTTATTGCCGTATCCGTCTCTCGCCTCGTCGATCGAGTTGGAGACGATCTCAAAAATCGAGTGTGCGCATCCTTCCACACCGTCGGAGCCGAAAATAACGGCCGGGCGCTTTCGTACCCGGTCCGCGCCTTTCAGGCTCTTGATGCTTTCGTTGCCATACTCCTGCTTTTTTGCCATGAAAAGGTTACCCCTCCATCCAACAACTCATCCACATCTATATCTCTTTACACGCAGATTTTTCTGCGTAAAGCAGCGTACTCTGTCCGTGCTAAAATTGCACATACATATGCACATACATATTTATTAAAACAAAATTTCCCGGGATTGTCAATTTCAGTATATCCGAAAAAGATGTTGCTACGCCACAGGCAGAACAAAGCCCGCGCCGCCGGATCGTTCCGGTTGTGCGGGCTTTGCTTGTTTGTTTGTGATTATTCCTCCGGCTGGGAATCGGAGCTGTCGCTGCTGTCAGTCTCGCCGTCCGTCTCCTCTGAAGAGGTATCGGAACTTTCTTGCGAGGAGTCATCCCCGGAGGTATCCCCTTCCGGTTCGGTGTCTACCGATTCATCCGTGGAATCCGATGCCGGTTCCGAATCGCTGGAAGCCTCCGAACTGGTGACGGAGGAGGCAAGGTTGCTCTCCACCAATGCCTGCGGGTCGCTGGTGACGGCCTGGCTCTCGCTGGTGACGGAGCTGGAGGAAGCCACGACCTGTTTGTCACTTTCCTGCAGGGCAGACAGGTACCACTGGCGGTTTTCGCCGCGGCTAAAGACGTAGTCCATATATTTGGTGGGCTCCGTCGGCGTAGTCAGGGTCAGGCTGGTGGTGCTGGCAAGAGTGGGAATATAGCCCACGGTCACATACATCTTGCCGCCCGACGTGGAGATGCTCTCTACTTCCGGCGTGTACAGGCCGACCGAACCGGTGACCGGCACCAGGTAGCCCTGCTTTTCCTCGCTGTAAACGTAGTTCATCTCCGAGGTCTGGAAAGAGCCTTCCTGGATCTGATAATCCGGGCCGAGGAGGTTGGTGAGATATGCATCCACTTCCAGCTGCGGAAGGATCATGCAGCCGGTTTCCTCGTCACGCTCATACTGATCCAGGCTACCACCGTCCTTCTGGACCTGGTAGACGCAGCCCCAGATCGCCGCCTGTTTGAAGATGGACTGGTCCACAGTGTTCACATCGTCAAAAGGCACGGTGTCAAACATGACCAGACCATACAGAAGATCGGCATAGCTTTCCCGGCGGTCGGAGTCGTCCAAAGCCGCCGTAATGGCGCGGACCGCCCAGCCAACCACGGTAAACAGACCGATCACGATCAGCAAAATCGCCACAAGCCCCAGTCCCTGCCGGGCCAGGCGGCGGTTATTGCGCAGCTGTTCTTCTCTTGAAATTGCCATTCTTTACTCCTTGGGTCGGGGAAATCTCCTCCTGACAGCGGGGCTCACAGACGAGTCCGGCGCTGCCGGGGCTGCAATGTTTTTCTAGTATAGCACAGCGGCCCGGACATTGCAAAGGGACACCCCATTTGGGCACAATATGCCCGCACCCGATGTCCGGGTACGGGCGAAGCGCCGATTACTCAGCGGTTTTTGTACATCTGCTCGTAGTATTTCTGGTAATCGCCACTGGTGACATGTGCCATCCAGTCCGGGTTTGCCAGGTACCAGTCAATGGTCAGAACGATGCCCTTCTCAAACGGAGTCTCGGGATACCAGCCCAGATCATTCTTGATCTTAGTGGGGTCGATACCGTAGCGGCGGTCATGGCCCAGACGGTCGGCAACATGGGTGATGAGTTCTTCGCTGATGGCTTCATCCCCCAGACGCTCACGCAGCTGGGCGATGACGGTCTTGACGATAAAGATGTTGGGACGCTCGTTGTGGCCGCCGACATTATAGACTTCACCGTCCTTGCCGTCCGATGCCACCATATCAATGGCCTTGCAGTGATCCATGACGTACAGCCAGTCACGCACCTGCATGCCGTCGCCGTAGACCGGCAGGTTCTTGTGCTGCTTGGCGTTGTTGATGAGCAGCGGGATCAGCTTTTCCGGGAACTGATAGGGGCCGTAATTATTGGAGCAGCGGGTAATATTGACCGGCATGCCGTAGGTGTCATGGAACGCCATGACGAACAGGTCGGCGCTGGCCTTGGAGCTGGAATAGGGGCTGTGGGGAGAAAGCGGAGTGGTCTCGGTAAAGTAGCCCTCAGCGCCCAGCGCACCGTACACCTCGTCAGTGGAAACCTGCAGGTACTTCTTGCCGGGCTTCCAGGTCTTGTTTTCGGCGTCATACCAGGCGTCCTTGCAGCACTGCAGCAGATTGACGGTGCCCAGAACGTTGCTTTCCACAAAGATCTCGGGGTTCTTGATGCTGCGGTCCACATGGCTCTCTGCCGCGAAGTTGATTAGATAATCGGGGTCGTACTTGGCGATCAGGTCAGACACCAGAGCCTTGTCGCAGATGTCGCCCTGGACAAAGATGTGACGGGGATCGTTCTCCACGTCCTTGAGGTTTTCCAGGTTGCCCGCATAGGTCAGCTTATCCAGGTTGACCAGGCGGATGTCCTCATGCTTTTCCAGCATGTAATGGACGAAATTGGAGCCGATAAATCCGGCGCAGCCGGTGACAAGATACGTTTTCATCATTCAGTTACCATCCCAACTTGCAAAAAAATCTTGAATCGCGATCTTCCAGTCGCGCATCGAATCGCCTACGGTGCAGCGCAGCATCCGGTTATCCAGTGCGCTCCATGCAGGGCGGTTGGCCGATTCCGGGTGCTGAGCGGCATACTCAACGCTGGAAATCGGTTTTACTTTACAGTTCTCACCCGACAGGCGGATGATCTCGGAGGCGAAATCATACCAGCTGCAAACGCCGTTGCAGGTGCAATGGTAGATGCCGTAGTCGTGGCTGACCGCCAGCTTGAGCAGATGATACGCCAGATCCACTGCGTTGGTGGGATTGCCCAGCTGGTCATCCACCACCGTGATCTCGTCATGGGTCTTGGCCAGGTTGACCATCGTCTTGACAAAGTTCTTGCCGGCAGTGCCGTACAGCCACGCGGTGCGCACAATGAAATGGCGGCGGCAGAACTTCTGGACGTACTGCTCACCCAGCAGCTTGGTCTGACCATAGGCCGAAACCGGCGCAGGCAGCATGCACTCATCAAGGGGAACTCCGCCGTTGGGCGCGCCGCTGAACACATAGTCGGTGGAAATGTGGATCAGGCGGGCTCCCACCTTGTCGCAGGCCATGGCCAGATTGCGGGGTCCCAGCGCATTGACGCGGAACGCCGCATCACGGTTGGTCTCGCAGCCGTTGACATTGGTGAACGCCGCACAGTTGATGACCGTGTCCGGCTGGTGCCTGCGGATATAGGCGGTTGTCGCCTCCCGGTCGGTGATGTCGAGGTCCTCCAGGTCCACCGCAACGGCTGGAGCATTTTTCAGCCGCTCGGGCAGCGGGCCCAGAACGCAGCCGCCCTCACGCAGCTGCTTCTGGAGTTCGGTTCCCAGCTGCCCGCGGCAGCCGGTAATCAGGATTTTCATAGATCAGCCTCCGCAACAATCGGGCCGGCACGGCACCTGTGCACCGTGCGGCCCTGTGGTTTCAGTACATAAGTTTGTTGTCCGCGACATTGCGCAGATGCGCGCCATACGGGGACTTGCCGTAACGCTCGGCACTTTCGATCAGCTTATCCCGGGTGATCCAACCATATTTATAGGCAATTTCCTCCGGAGCGGAGATCTTGATGCCCTGGCGCTGCTCGATCATGCGGACAAAGTCGGCGGCTTCCACCAGGCTGTCCATGGTACCGGTATCCAGCCAGGCATAACCGCGGCCCAGAAGCTGCACATCCAGCAACCCCTGCTCCAGATACATCTCGTTCAGCGTGGTGATCTCCAGCTCGCCGCGGGCGCTGGGCTTGACCTGCTTGGCCATGCGCACAACGTCACGGTTATAGAAATACAGACCCGTCACTGCATAATTGCTCTTGGGCTGGGCAGGCTTTTCTTCAATGGAGGTTGCATGGCCGTTCTCATCAAAAGCCACAACACCGAAACGCTCGGGGTCATTGACAAAATAGCCGAAAACCGTCGCGCGGCCGTTTTCCGCATTGGCAGCAGCCGCCTTGAGCAGCTTGCTGAAACCCGCACCATAGAAGATATTGTCGCCCAGAACCATGGCGCAGCAGTCGTCGCCGATGAATTCTTCGCCCAGCAGGAAAGCCTGCGCAAGACCGTCGGGAGAAGGCTGGACCTTATACTGCAGCCGCACACCGTACTGGCTGCCGTCCCCCAGAAGGGCCTCAAAACGCGGGGTATCCGTGGGCGTGGAGATGATGAGAATATCCTGAATGCCCGCCAGCATCAGCGTGGACAGCGGATAATAGATCATAGGTTTGTCGTAAACCGGCAGAAGCTGTTTGGAAGTGACCATTGTCAGCGGATACAGCCGGGTCCCGGCGCCGCCTGCGAGAATGATACCTTTCATGCTGTTACTCCTTCACTGCGGTCAGCAGTCAGACAAAAAGACCGCCCGCCAGCGTTTATTTAATTTATTATACTGCCTGCGCGGATTTTGTACAAGCCCTGTTCCATGTCAAATTTGTGACTGCGCTATGGTCGGAGGGCTTTTTCCCTTTGTATTTCCCGCAATCCGGCTTCCTGTAAAACTCGCTGCCGTTTTGGATGTCATCTTGACGCAGAGGGTTCCCCGTGATAATATATAAAATAAGTTAGTGTACGATAGATAAATTGTCTCCGCCGGTTTCGGCGTTTGTGTCTATTATAGATTGATTCGCGCTGTCGTGCGGCCTTGCCCGGGCCGTACCCTTTTGTGGTGCGCTGTTTGTGTATATAAAAGGAGGCACCTTCCCTTGAAACGTACTGTCGGTATTCTGCTTACCGTTGTTTTTCTTGCTTTGCTCGCAGCTTGCGGCATTCCTTCTTCCACCAACTCCCCCGTCGCAACGCCTACCCCTTCACCGACGGTAGCGACTACATCCCGCGACGTTCACAATGAACCGGTCAAGGTGGATGAAACTTATGCGGTCGCGGATGTCGTATCCCCTACCGCCACACCGGCGGCAACGGATGCTCCCGAGGAGACCGCTTCCCCGGCAGTTACTTCCTCCCCCACTCCCTCCACCGGCGACGCACCCGTTGTTTATATGGCAGGCGCGATCGGCTTGATTCTGTTCTGCTCCGCAGGACTTTTGATGCTCAAGCGTATCTGATGTAGATCGAACAGTCTCTTCCGTTATCGGCAGGAGGCTGTTTTCTTTCTTATATTCTGTTTTCCCGTGAAAGGTTTTCTCTATGCCCAAAAAAGGCCGTTATGCTCATCTGAAAGGCAGTTCCGCCTATTATCCTTTCGGCGCGCGCACTTCGCTGCGAAAAAAGCAGCGCATGCGCGTTGTTTTGCTGCGTCTTTTGGGGCTGGCGCTGATCGTTCCGGTCGCCCTTTTTCTGGTCCGGCAGATTTTCTTTAACGGAGGACAGCCCAAACCACCCATAGGAGTAACCGCAACTCCGGAGACCGCCTCCTCCGGCCCGGTGTCCGTAACGGTACAGCCCGCTACCGTGAATGCCCCCCAGAATGTCCAGACGCCGGAAAGCACCGCGGAAACGGAGAACGCCATCCTGCCCAAGTATCAGGACTTGTATGCTCAGAACAGCGACCTGGTGGGTTGGCTCACCATCGATGCCATCGGTGTGGATTATCCTGTCATGCAGACCCCCGGCGACAACGAGTATTACCTCCGCCGCGGGTTTGACAAGCTCTATTCTCTGGCGGGCAGCCTGTTTCTGGACGAGAATTGCCGTATCACGTCCCCTTCCACCGCAAACTGGCTGATCTACGGCCACAATATGTCCGACGGCAGCATGTTCGGCCAGCTGGACAAATACGCCGAGGAAAGTTTCTACAGGGAACATCCGACCTTTGAGTTTGATACACTGTATGAGGAGATGCAATGGCAGATCGTTGCCGTTATCCGTACCCAAGTCGGAGCGGATGATCTGCCCTACTACACCTTCTTTGATGCCTCCAGCGAGCGCGACTGGCAGGCAAAGTATCAGGCTGTCATGGACCTTGCTTTGTATGACACCGGCGTAACCGCGCAGTACGGCGACCAGCTTCTGACGCTGTCCACCTGCGGTACGACCAGTTCCACCACCGACAAGCGTCTTGCCGTGGTTGCAAAGCGAATTGACTGACCGGCCGTTTTTGACAATGGAGATGTCCTTGAAATGGTTTCTATGATCACCTCATATCTCATCGGGATCTTTTGCGTTCTGGCATGGGGCTGGTGGCTTTGCCGCCGGATGCATTTATCGGACGGTTTCGCCCCCGCCCTTGGGCTTGGCAGTGCCATTGCCGTTCTGGCTGCCGCCGGATGCTGCGGGCTTTTGAGTCTGGGCGCACAGGCATTCATTCTGGGAGCGGTCCTCGTCACGGTACGGCCGAAGCGCGGCCTGACTAGGAGATTTCTTCTCTCCCCCGGTGTCTGTGCATTTATTACCGGCTGTGCCGTGCTGGCACTGTTGACGCTATTCACTGCGGCGGCAGGCGCCGCTTCCGGCAACATCCGCATGGAGGGCTATTTTCTTTTCTCCGGTGACAGCCTGTCCGCGCTGGATTTTCTCTTTGCTATCTGGACGCCCGGCGAAAACAGCCGCAGCATCCTGTTCACGACTGCTTTGCCGCCGCTGGCTGCCCTCTCTGCCGTGATCGCCCGCTTTTCCTTTACCAAAGCGAGCCGGACGGTCCGCCTGCTCCTTGCCGGTTTCTGCGGCGCCGGACTTGCCGCCTTTATGTTCTTTGCCGTGACCGGCAAAGCGGTATCTCTCCCGGTGGCCGCAGTCTGTATCGGATTGAGTTGTCTGCTCTTCATTTTGAATCCGGCGTCCGCCGACGATCCTCTTCCCGCCCTGCATCGCGCCCATGGCGTGGGGATTCTCTGCAGCGGTCTGGTCGTGCTGGGATACGCCGGTCGGGGTGCTGCCATTCTGATGTTGTTTCTCTGGCTGGTGCGCAGCATTTCTTCCGGCCTTCGGGGCAAGGAGCTGATTCGGGCCTTTGCGGCAGCGCTGCTCCCCCCGGTGTTTTTGACCCTGTGGTGTCTCTGGCTTCCCATGATCGTATTGGCACTGGGCATATAACATTTTACGCACGACGTAAAAAAGAGACGGACCGAATGGTCCGTCTCTTTTTATTTAAGGATCAAAAATCACTTGCCCTGGGCGGCGCGCTTTTTGGCAATGGCAGCCAGAGCGTCCTTGCGGGACAGGTTGATGCGGCCCTGCTGGTCAATGTCGGTGACCATAACAAAGACGGGGTCGCCCACAGCGACAACGTCCTCCACGCGCTCAACGCGGTGGTCATCCAGTTTGGAAATGTGGACCAGGCCCTCCTTGCCGGGAGCAATCTCGACAAAGGCGCCGAAGTTCATCAGGCGGGTCACGCGGCCCTTGTAGATAGCACCGATCTCGGGGTCCTCCACAATGGTCTTGATGGTGGAGATGGCGCGCTTGGCGTCATCCGCATCGATGGCGGAGATGAAGACATGGCCGTCTTCCTCCACGTCGATCTTGCAGTTGCAGGTAGCGCACAGATCCTGAATGACCTTGCCGCCCTTGCCGATGACGTCCTTGATCTTGTCAACGGGGATCTGCATGCTGAACATCTTGGGAGCATACTTGGAAAGTTCGGCGCGAGGCTCGGCAATGCAGGGCTTGATGATCTCGTCCAGGATGAACAGACGGCCCTTGCGGCACTTCTCCAGAGCTTCTTCAACGATCTCGTAGGTCAGACCGTCGATCTTGATGTCCATCTGGATGGCGGTGATGCCGCGGCGGGTACCGCCGACCTTGAAGTCCATGTCGCCGTGGAAGTCCTCGACGCCCTGGATGTCCAGCATGGTCATCCAGCGGTCACCCTCGGTGATCAGGCCGCAGGAGATACCGGCAACGGGAGCCTTGATGGGAACGCCTGCGTCCATCAGAGCCAGCGTGGAGCCGCAGATGGAAGCCTGAGAGGTAGAGCCGTTGGAGGACAGGACCTCGGAGACGCAGCGGATGGTGTACGGGAAATCCGCCATGGAGGGCAGCACGGGGATCAGAGCGCGCTCTGCCAGTGCGCCGTGGCCGATCTCGCGGCGGCCGGGGCTGCGGGGTGCGCGGGCCTCACCGGTGGAGTACGGCGGCATATTGTAGTGATGGATATAGCGCTTAAGCGGGGTGTCAGACAGGTCATCCATGATCTGGGCGTCCTTGGTGGAGCCCAGGGTGCAGATGGTCAGGACCTGGGTCTGGCCGCGGGTGAACATGCCGGAACCATGCACGCGGGGCAGGATGCCGACCTCGGCAGCCAGCGGGCGGATCTCATTGATGCCGCGTCCGTCAACACGCTTGCCTTCATCCAGCAGCCAGCGGCGGACGACCTGCTTCTGCATCTTGTAGCTGACATAATCCAGGGTGGCAGCATCCAGCTCGGGATGCTCCTCGGCGATCTGGTCCATGATGGGCAGCAGAGCCGCGTCACGGACGTTCTTGTCGTCGGTATCCATGGCAGCCTTGAACTGATCCAGGTGGCGGGCCTTGACGTCAGCCAGCAGGTCATGGTCCAGATCCATGGACGGGAAGTCGGCCTTGGGCTTGCCGATCTCGGCAACGATGGAGTTGATGAAGGCCAGCATCTTCTTGATCTCGGCATGGCCAGCCTTGATGGCTGCCATCATGGTGTCTTCGTCCACCTCATTGGCGCCGGCTTCGATCATGACGATCTTTTCCTCGGAAGCGGCCAGGGTCAGGGCCAGATCGCTCTTCTCACGCTGCTCGGCAGTGGGGTTGAGGACGATCTCGCCGTCCACCAGGCCGACCTGGATGCCGCCGATGGGGCCGCGCCAGGGAATGTCGGACATAGCGATGGCCAGAGACGCACCGTTCATGCCGGCGATCTCGGGAGAGTTGTCGGGGTCCATGCTCATGACGGTCATGGTGACGCAGACGTCATTGCGCATATCCTTAGGGAACAGCGGGCGGATGGGACGGTCGACCACGCGGGAGTTCAGGATCGCATGCTCACCGGGGCGGCCCTCACGGCGCATGAAGCTGCCGGGGATGCGGCCTGCGGCGTAGAGCTTTTCCTCAAACTCAACGCTGAGCGGGAAAAAGTCAATGCCGTCACGGGGCTTTTCGCTCATGGTGACGTTGCACAGCACGCAGGTCTCGCCGTAGCGGATCATCGCACTGCCGTTGGACAGTCCGCACATTTTGCCGGTCTCGACAATGAACGGACGGCCCGCAAACGTGGTTTCATACTTGCGGTAGTTGGGGAATGTTTCCTTGCGGGATGCAAATTCCAGTGCCATTCGTATTTCCTCCTTGGCTTTTGGGGTTTGGTGCGGTACGGCGGCTCCGTCCGCGGGGCTATAACAAGGGCACATCCCGGTTTTGAGCAATAAATCCAGCGTCCGTCTGTCACTGTACGGGCGTTCGATTTACTGCACAAAACCACGTTGGATGGGCCCGGGTTCCTTGAAGAAAATATAAAAAGAGGGCAGGGCGCAACCTTGTGCGTCCTGCCCACCGTTTTGCAAGATTACTTGCGCAGACCCAGCTCAGCGATCAGGGCGCGGTAACGATTGATGTCCTTCTTCTGCAGATAGGCCAGCAGGTTACGGCGGCGGCCGACCATCTTGAACAGTCCGCGACGGCTGTGGTTATCGTTCTTGTTGGTCTTGAGATGCTCGGTCAGATGGTTGATGCGAGCAGTCAGCAGTGCGACCTGAACCTCGGGAGAACCGGTGTCGCCCTCGTGGATCGCAGCCTTTTCGATAATCGTCTTCTTGTCTTGCATGATGAAACCCTCTCTTTTTATAAGATTTGCCAACGGCGCAGCAACGGGCAGCAAGGTTCCCTTTCGCGGCGGAGGGACCGCCGCAGGGCATACACCCAAAGCCGGGCCGCGGTAACGCCTAGATTATATCACATGGCGCTGCTTTTTACAAGGAAAATTTACTTGATTTTTACGGCTTTGCCTTTCCCCGTTTTACACGGCTTCCGGCATGGCATTCTGCGCTGCCGTCTCTTGACTGTTTTGCTTGCGGGGCAGGCCCTTTTTCCGGACAAATCCGCCGACCGCAGAAGCCAGCTGCGCCAGTCCGGCGGCAGCCACCGGGATCAAGCACAGGAAATACGGGAAGCAGTACCGGCTGTGGTTTTCCCACACGACCTGGAACAAGAAGCACCCCAAAAAGCAGACGCCCATCCCCTGTTTCCAGATCTCTCCTTTCCCGCGTACAGCCAGAGTAAGGGTCCCGAAACCGGCCATGCCATAGATCAGCACCAGCACAGCCCGCAAGAAATCTTCCAGCGGTGCAAGCAGGCTGCCGCCGCAGAGCAGCGATGCAAACCTGCCAGGGGTATCCACCTCGGGATGATAAGATCCCGTCAGGGCGTCAAACCAGGGGTCCAGCCATTCCGTTTGGATCTTTTCATGCAGAAATCCGAAGTTTTCGTGCGGAGTATCCCGCCAGCTGGCCAGATACTCCCGCAGGTCCTGCATGGCTGCCGCACTGGTTGCTGCACTGTCTGCATTGTTCTCCCAAAACAGCAGTTTGGTATAGCTGTTGTAGCCGCCCGGCCCGGAGTTGGTGTTTTCTGCCGTAAGGCCCATCACCGCCCAGGCCGTTTTGGGGATTCCGTCACCCAGCTGGACACCCGTCCGCCAGGTAAAAATCGCCCCCGCCCAGGTCGAGGCATTCATGCAGATCACAAGGAGCAGCACTGCCGGCAGCAAGCGATGCAACAGTCCCTTTTTGCCGCCGCCCAACAGTCCGTCGGCCGCAAGCAGACAAAAGGCCGCAGCCGCAAACAGCAGCGAACCGTTATAGCAAACCACCGCAAGGGGGAGCATCAGCGTCAAAAGCCACCACCAAGCAGACCCGCCCCAGCAAAGACGGAGCACGCCATACATAGCCCACAGCCCCATGGCCGAGGCCGCCAGCGTTCCGTACAAAAATCCCGACATAAGGGGCAACGGGACAAAGGCCAGGCAAAGCACCGCGCAGATCCCTGCTGCGCCTTTCTCCGGCCAGAGCAGCGCGCATACAGAACACAGTGCCCAGACGCAGGCCCCTGCACACAGTGCGTTGAAGATTCCGAATGCAGGATAGGGATCGGGCCCAAACAAACGCACGAGCGGCTCAAAGAACAGCGCCATACTGCTTTGATACGGGAACATGATGAGATAGTCAAAATCCATGCCGTCCGTCGTGCCATTTGCCAACGCCACGGCAATGTCCCAGACCTTTTTCTGGTCATCAACGGGATGGCCATGCACCGAAAGGCTCCATATGCAGCCCAACAGCACCACACCTGCCGATGCAATCGCAATCAGCAGGGTCTGTCCCCGGTTTCCTTTTGTTGACAGCCAGCCGATCCCAATGGCAGCTGCCCCAAGCGCCAACGCCGTCAGCAAAACCTGCACCGTATCCACCGGGACAACCGCCATCTGTTCCTGAAACTCTTCGTGATGAAAGGCAGCACTGTGCCGCAGCGCCATAAAGCACAGCAGCGCCAGCAATACGGCAGTGATACAGGCGATGCACCAGCCGACCGGCCGGTACAGTTTTCCCAAGCATCCCCCGCGATTTATTTGCTTGTCTGGCTGCATGGCAATTCTCCTTTTGGGCAGCTGTCCTGAAAACAGCTCAAACGGAAAGCCTCCTGGGCTTCAAGCAGTCCGGGACGTGCATTACTTTTGCGAAAAATAGTCACAGCTCTTTTGCGCCGCATCGCAGATCAGGGCGCGCAGTTCCTCCAGAGAGTTGAACTTCCGCACCGGGCAGAGATACCGATGGAATTCCAGCCGGGGTCTCGTACCGTAAACGTCTCCGGAAAAGCCCGGGACATAAGTCTCGCAGGTGACCGGGGCATCCTCCTGGTCAACGGTGGGCCTGCGGCCAAGTCCTGTCGCCGCGGGATACCAGCAGCCATCGATCTGGATGCGGGTGATATACACGCCACAGCGGGGCTGCAATGCGCCCTGGGGATAGTTCTGGTTGATGGTAGGGGTGCCCAACCGGGACGTGCCGACGCCTTTCCCGTGGGTGACGGGCCAGTCTACGGCATAAGGCTGACCCAACATGGCGTTGACTTCTTCCATCTCCCCTGCTTCCAACGCGGCTCGAATGCGGGTGGAGGAAACATTTTCTCCTTTATACTGCTCCATCTCAACGACGCAGACCTGAATCTCCTGCGGTTCACAGAGTTTACGGAGCATCTCCACATCCCCCGCCGCGCGGGCGCCAAAGGTAAAGTTATCACCGCAGAATACTGCCCGGGCCGAGAAGCATTCTACCAGGACTTTGCGGACAAAGTCCTCCGGAGACAGAGCGCAGAAATCGGCAAAGGGGGCTTCCTGATACTGCTCTATGCCCAGTGCTGCAATGCGGCGGCGTTTTTCCTCCACGGAAAAAATACGTCCGCCTTTCAGGGCATTCCCCGGAGGCAGCAAAAAGGTGAACGCTGCCGGCGTCAGGCCGTGAGCGGCCGCATAGTCCACTGCCGACTGCAGAACGGTCCGGTGGCCAAGATGCACACCGTCAAAAAATCCCAGCGCCACAGCGCTCCCCTTCGGTGCATCCACCGGCGCAAGGGTCTCCAAAATGTGCATTTCGACTCACTCTCTTTCACAAAACAGTTTTTCTACCGTCAGCACGCCGCCGGTGATCTGGGCCAGGCCCAGGAAACCGCCATTCTCGCTGTAAACGCGGTAACGGCCATCCGCCGCCGGATACCGGCTGGTGGGGCAGCCATTGAACAGATGGACTCGCACCTTCTCCCCTACCTTCAAGGCGGGCAGCGGCGAAAATACGGTATCCACCCCCAGCAGCCAGCTTTCCGGCACGCTGCCCTCCTGAGCAGCCTGCAAAAGCTCCGGCATGGTATGGGCATCGGCGATCTCAAAGACACCCGCCGCAGTGCGGCGCAGCGCCGACAAAGTAGCCGGGACGCCCAGAGCCTTGCCCAGGTCCTCGGCCAGGGTGCGGATATAAGTTCCTTTGGAGCAGGCCACACGGATACGGTATTCCTGTTCTCCTGCCGTTCCCAGATAGTCGATGGAATAGACGGTGATGGACCGCGGGGTACGCTCCACTGTTTTCCCCGCCCGAGCCGCCTTGTACAGCGGCTGGCCGTTGATCTTGACGGCGGAATACATGGGCGGGAGCTGCTGCTGCTCTCCCACAAAACGGGGCAGCATGGCCACAAAATCCTGTTCGGTCACCGTGACCGGTGCGGTTTCCAGCACCGTGCCGGTGATGTCCCCCGTATCGGTGCGGACACCGAGGCGGATGGTCGCCTCATAGGTTTTGTCATGGTTGAGCTGACGGTCCGCTGCAGCGGTAGCCCGCCCCACAAATACCGCCAGGACGCCGGTGGCCATGGGGTCCAGCGTTCCCGAATGTCCCAGCTTTCGTGTTCCCAGAACGCCCCGCAGCTTTGCCAGCACATCAAAGCTTGTCCAGCCCGCCGGCTTGTCTACAAGCAGAATTCCGTTTTTCATCAATGCCGTCCTTACATAAAAAAGACCGAGCAGGCCGCCTTACAGCCATGCAGGCCGTCACCCGTTCGGTCATATGGATTTTCGGATAAGAAGCCTGGAGCCTTATTCTTCCCTGCGATTTTCGTCGCAGCGGGCAAGTTCCTTCTGTACTTCCTGAAGGATCGCGCGTTTGGCGTTGTCCAGGTTGCCCGAGATCTCGCAGCCGGCAGCGCGGTTATGGCCGCCGCCGCCCAGACGCCGTGCAATGGAGCAGGCATCCACATCCCGGGAGGTCCGCACGCTGATCTTGAAGCTGCCGTCCGGCTGCTGACGCAGGGTCAGGCCGACCTCCACGCCCTCAATGGAGCGCGGCAGGCTGGTCAGGTCCTCCAGCTCGGCATTGGCAACACCGGTCTGGACGATCTGGTCCCGGGTCAGGCAGATCATGGCACAGCGGTCATCGAAGTAATATTCGAGACTCTCCAGCGCCTCGCGCTCCGCCTCAATACGGGAATGGGAGCGGCATTCAAACAGGATCTCGTTGAGACGCCCCGCATCGGCACCGGCTTCCATCAGGCGGGCAGCCGCAAGGTGGGTCTTGGACGTGGTGCTGGTAAAGCGGAAGCACCCGGTATCCGTTGCAACGCCGGTATACAGGCAGTTGGCAATTTCCGGGGTCAGCGGCACGCCCAGATTGTCCGGGATGAGATCGGTCAGGATCTCACAGACAGCGGCAGCCTGCGGCTCCAGCAGCGTTGCATAGGCATAGCCGCTGTTGGAACCGTGATGATCGATGCAGAGATTTGCACGCTTGACATATTCCTGGACATTGTTGTTCTCACCAAAGAGTTGGATGCTGGCAACATCCACCGCCACCACAAAGGAAGGCTCATAGCTGCCGTCATACCAGTTGATGTCCAGATATTCATACATCTTGGGAATCGGATCGCTGCAAAGCACCGCGGCATTCTTGCCCAGTGCACGCAGGGCAAGGCAAAGCCCCAGCGCGCTGCCGATCGTATCCCCATCCGGATTTTTGTGGCTCAGGATCAGGATATCATCTGCGGCACGCAGCCTTGCGGCGGCGGTTTGACGATCCAGAGATTCGGTCATAATGCTCCTCTTTTCTTATAGCTTGGCGTTCATCCGCAGGCCGGTGCAAAAAGCCCGGCTTTCCCCGCTGTCCGCGGACAATGCAGGATTACTCTTCGGATGCTGCATCCGTGCCCGAGGTCTCCTGAGCGGGATGCTTGTCGTCAAGCTGCTTCAGCAGTTGGTTGATATGGGCCGCGTACGCCGCACCGTCGTCTGCCACAAAGACAAACTTCGGAGCCTTGCGGATATGCATCCGGCGGCTCACCTCGGTGCGGACATGGCCGGACGCCCGGTTGAGGGCCTTGAGGACCGGCTCTACGCCGCCCTCGCGTCCCATTACACTGATATGCACCTTGGCCACGTCCAAGTCGGGCGTGACATCCAGGCGGGTCACCGTAAGCAAACCGCCCGTGATGCGCGGGTCCTTCATCTGACCGATGATGTCGATCAGTTCGCGTTTCATATCCTGAGCCATACGGCCCTGATTTTTGGTGGGCATCCTTGTCGCCTCCTTACGCTCTGTGCTGCGGCCGGTCACTGCCCGCCGCCGTACAGAGATTCTTTGTTATTTTTCGGTCGTGGGAAATCCGGCAGGACGCCGTCTTTCCCGGATCAATCACGATATTCTTCCAGCTTGAAGCACTCGAAGACGTCGCCTTCCTTGATGTCGGAGAACTTGGCCAGCGTAATGCCGCACTCAAAGCCTTCGGCCACTTCCTTGGCGTCGTCCTTGAAGCGCTTGAGGGAGGCGATGGCATCCTCGCAGATGACGATGCCGTCACGCACCAAACGCAGCTGAGCGTCGCGGGTGATCTTGCCGGAGGTCACGCGGCAGCCGGCGACCATGCCGACAGAGGAAATCTTGTACACCTGACGGACCTGCGCTTCGCCCAGAGCAACCTCGCGGATCTTGGGAGCGAGCATGCCTTTCAGAGCGTCGGAAACATCGTTGATGGCGTCGTAAATGACGCGGTACATACGCATTTCGACTTTGGCCTGCTCGGCTTCCGCCTTGGCGACCGCGTCGGGACGGACATTGAAGCCGATGATGATGGCGTTGGAAGCATCCGCCAGAGAAACGTCGGACTTGCTGATGGCGCCGACGCCCGCATGGATGACACGGACGCGGACTTCCGCATTGGAGAGCTTCTCCAGGCTCTGTTTGACCGCCTCGGCAGAGCCCTGGACGTCGGCCTTGACGACGATGGGCAGTTCCTTCATGTCGTTCTGGGCCATCTGATCGAACAGGTTATCCAGAGTGACCTTGGTGTAGGCGGCGAACTGACGCTCCTTGGCCTCGGCGGTACGGCGGTCGGCCAGCTCACGGGCCAGACGCTCGTCGGCAACCGCCTCGAAGATATCGCCGGCGGTGGGAACTTCGGTCAGGCCGGTGATCTCAACAGGCATGGAGGGAGTGGCCTCGGTAATATCCTGGCCCTTGTCGTTGCGCATGGTACGGACACGGCCGACCGCAGAACCTGCGATCAGGCAGTCGCCGCGATGCAGGGTGCCGTTCTGGACCAACAGCGTGGCAACAGTGCCCTGGCCCTTGTCCAGACGGGCCTCCACAACGGCGCCCTTGGCACGGCGGTTGGGGTTGGCTTTCAGTTCCATGACCTCGGCTTCCAGAACGATACGCTCCAGCAGGTCGCTGATGCCCATACCGGTCAGCGCGGACACGGGGATGCAGGCAACGTCGCCGCCCCAGTCCTCGGGAACGATCTCGTACTTGGTCAGCTGTTCCTTGACGCGCTCGGGGTTGGCGGTGGGCTTATCCATCTTGTTGATGGCGACGATCATCTTGACGCCGGCCGCCTTGGCATGGTTGATGGACTCAATGGTCTGGGGCATGATGCCGTCGTCGGAAGCAACGACCAGGACGGCAATGTCGGTCATATTGGCGCCGCGGGCACGCATGGAGGTGAATGCCTCGTGGCCGGGGGTGTCCAGGAAGGTGATGACGCTGTCGCCGGACTTGACCTGATAGGCGCCGATGGCCTGGGTGATGCCGCCGGCCTCGCCTGCGGTGACGTTGGTCTTGCGGATGGCGTCCAGAATGGAGGTCTTGCCATGGTCGACGTGGCCCATGACAACGACAACGGGCGGACGCTCGACCAGATCGGCTGCATTGTCCTCCTCCTGATCGAAGAGGCGTTCCTCGATGGAGACATGGACCTCGCGCTCGACCTTGGCGTGGAATTCCTCGGCCACCAGAGCGGCGGAGTCGAAATCGACCACGTCGGAGGCAGAGTGCATCTCGCCCATCTGCATGAACTTGGCAACGACCTTGGCAACGTTCTGCTTCAGGCGGGTAGCCAGCTCGCCCACGGTGATCTCGTCGGGAATGGAGATCTTCAGCTGGGCGTTGCGGGCCTTCTCCAGCTGAATGCGCTGCAGGCGCTCCGCCTCGGTCTCGCGGCGGTGCTGATACTGGTTGCGGCCCTTGTTCTTGTTGTTGAACTTCTGCTTGTTGCCCATGGGCTGGTTCTTACGCTTGGCGGGCATGTTGCGGCTGTCGGCCAGATCGTCGTAACGGGCGCTGAACTTGTCGACGTTGACATCCACCGTACGGGTGTCGACCTGAACGCGGGCGCGCTGGACCTCCACCTTCTCGGTGGTAACGGGGCGCTGTACGCCGGTATCCGCTGCCAGGGCCTGCATGGTGACGCGCTTTTCCTTGCGCTTCTCGGCGGGCTTCTCCGGCTGACGGCGATGCTCGTTGGCCTTGGGCTGCTGTTTGGGCTGCTCCTTGGCTGCAGGCTGCTCGGCGGGTTTGGGCTGAACGGGCGCAGCGGGCTTCTCCTCCGCTTTGGGGGCGGGCTGCTCGGCGGGTTTGGCAGGAGCCTTCTCAGCGGGCTTTGCCTGTTTGGGCTGGGCGGGCTTGGGCTCCTCGGTCTTTTCGTTCTGGGATGCGAAATAAGCGTCCAGGCTGCTCTCCGCGTTATCGCGGGTCAGCTTTTCCAGCAGGTGATTGAGCTCCTGCTCGTCAACGGTACCGCCGGTCTTTCTGGTCTCGCCGGTGATCTGTGCCACCATATCGATGACCTTCTTGGTCGAAATGCCAAAATCCTTGGCAACATCGCTGATCTTATACTTAAAGTCCATGGGCAGGTTCCTCCTTCTCTTGGGTCAGGTGTTTGGCGCACAGGCGGGCGAGGTTCTCGTCCGTTACCGCAAAGACAGCCGCCGGACGCGGGGTCAATGCACTGAGCTGTGCGATGGTCAGGGGCATGGCGCGGCAATCCACCAGGTCCGCGCAGACTTCGCGGATATGGGATGCCGTGCGGCTGCTGGCGTCCGAAGCCAGCAGGACCAGGCTTGCCTTGCCGCCATAGACCGCATCACAGACACGGTCATACCCATGCAGCAGGCTGCCTGCCTTACGGCACAAACCAAGCGCCCCCAGCAGCAATCCCGGTTCATTCATGGAGCGCCGCCTCCTTTGCCATCTGTTCCGCGCATTGGATCTCCTCCGTCAAGCGCGCGAACACATCATCCGGCACGCTGACGCCAAACGCATTTTCCAGACGCTTGGCCTTGCGTGCCTTTGCCAGGCAGGCAGCCGACGGACACAGGTAAGCGCCGCGGCCGGCTTTTTTGCCGGTCAGATCGACGCTGACGTTTCCGTCAGGGGCGCGCACGACGCGCACCAGCTCTTTTTTAGGCTTTTGGGCGTTGCAGCCCACACACCGGCGGACCGGGATCTTTTTTTGCTGCAAATAGCTGACCTCTTTTCCAACAAACATTTGGCCGGGGCCCTGCCCCGATCCTTATTTTATCCGTGCCACGGCTTATTCCTCGCCATAGTAGCCGGACTCGGGCCGGATATCAATATTGTAGCCGGTCAGACGAGCACACAGGCGGGCATTCTGACCTTTGTTGCCGATGGCCAGGCTGAGCTGGTGATCGGGCACGGTGACGCGGCAGCTCTTGGTCTCACCGGGCAGCAGCTCCACCTTGACGACCTTGGCCGGAGACAGAGCCGCGCTGATGAACTCGGAGACATCCTCGCTCCAGCGGATGATGTCGATCTTTTCGCCGCCCAGTTCTTCCACGATCTTCTCCACGCGGGAACCGTGAGAGCCGATGCAGGCACCCACCGGGTCAACGTTGGGGTCGCGGCTGTACACAGCCATCTTGGTGCGGGCGCCGGCCTCGCGGGAGATGGCCTTGATCTCGACGGTACCGTCGTAGATCTCGGGAACTTCCAGCTCGAACATCCGCTTGACCAGGCCGGGATGGGTACGGCTGATGGTCACGCGGGGGCCGCGCTCGGTGGGAACGACGTCCACCACGTAAACCTGCAGGATGTCGCCCTCGGTGTAATGCTCACCGGGGACCTGCTCGTTGCGGGGCAGGACAGCGCTGCCGCCCTTGCCCAGGTCCAGCGTCACATTGCCGCGCTCGGGGTCGATGGAAACGACCGTTGCCGAGATGATCTCGTGAGCGCGGGACTGCATCTCGCTGCACTGAGCGCTGCGTTCCGCCTCGCGGATGCCCTGACGGATCACGTGCTTGGCAGTCTGCGCGGCGATACGGCCGAACTCCTTGGTCTTGAGCTGGGTGATGAACTTCTGGCCGATCTGGTAGCTCTTGCGCACGCGCTGTGCGTCTTCCAGGGTGACCTGGGTGTGGGGATTCTCCACTTCCTCAACGATCTCCCGCGCCAGGCTGGCACGGAATGCACCGATGGAGGGGTCAATATCGACGATGACGTTCTCGTCCTCGACCTCGTAATCCTTTTTGACCGCAATCACGATAGCCGCTTTGATCTTTTCGATCAGGTAATCGGCAGGCAGGCCGCGCTCTTTTTCCAGTGCGGCAAGTGCCTCAAAAAACTCGTTGTTGTTTGCAGTAGCCATTTTTTCGGTTTCCTCCCAAAATCATAATACAGCCGGTACTCGTTCAAAGGCATTGTATGCACAGACCATGCGGTATTTTTGCACGGCTGCGGAAATTCAGAACAGATCTTCGTCGTCGCAGAGCTTGACGTAGCTTGCTGCGTCAAGGGCAAAGGTGACAGGGCCCTGCTCGGTGTTGAGCGTGACACTGCCGTCAGTCAGTCCCTCCAGGATACCGGAGATTTCCCGGCGGCCCTGGGCATCGGGGCGGATCAGGTGGGCAAGGCATTTCTGCCCCGCCAGCTGTTCAAAGTGCTCCGGACGGTTGAGACGGCGGCCAAGGCCGGGACTGCCCACTTCCAGATAATAGCTCTGGGAGATGGGATCGGCCTCATCCAGAATGGGATCGATCGCCCGGGAGACTTCCTCGCAGGTATCGGTGTCCAGCGGCGTATCGCGGTCGATCAGGACGCGCAGGAACCAGTCCGGGCCTTCCTTTTCAAAGCGGACGTCCCAAAGGCGAAGTCCCATGCTCTCGATCGTCGGCCGGACCAGTTTTTCCACGGTCGCCGCCGCGCCTGCCGAGCCCTGTCCTTTTTTGGCTTTTTCCATCAAACAGCCCCCATCATAAAAAGAAAGCGGACCTGCACGGCCCACTTTCAAGTAATCATCGAACAATAGGAATATACCACACAGCCCCTGAAAATGCAAGTCTTTTTGCCATTTTTACGGCAAAAAGCAGGGTTCAGAGGGCCTTTTTGCCCGTTTTTTCCTTCTTGCAGCCCCACTCACCCTTCCTGTAACCATTTTTTGAGAAAAGAGGAAGGAAATTCCCGGTATCCTTTTGGACTGCTTTTCATCTGTCCGGCTACCCGTTCAATATCAGATATTTTTTGTCGAACCTGTAACAAAGCGGCAGCTATCGTCGTTTTAATAGATAGAAGGGCCTTCCACAGATGCCGCACAGCTGCGGAAGGCAAAGGCCGCGGAACTCTGCGGCAAGCCATCAAAGCCAATTCGGAGGGAACGACTATGAAACTGACAAGACGGCTCGCATTCATCCCCGTCCTGCTGGCCGGGACCCTTTTGCTGGCAGCTGCCATTCTGTTTGCAAGCATCGCGGCCGGATGCCGGGCGGCTTCCCACAATGCGGAGGTCTCGGCTTCCCGGCTGTCTGCCACTGTGATCAGCACCACCGGCACCGCGGATTGACATCCCAAAGGCAAGCGTGTATAATGCTCAAAGATTTAGACAATCTTCTAATCTTTGTTGTAAAGTGAGGAATCTTTATGATGACTACGCTTGCCTTTCCCACCCTCAGCGTCGTTTTCACCGGCATTTCCGGGGTAATTGCCTTTGCACTGCCCATTGTGCTGGCAGTACTTTGCTGCCGCCGTTCCCGCAACGCCTTGTTTGCTGTGGCTGTCGGCGCGGTATGTTTTACTCTGGGAGCAATCGTGCTGGAATCTGCTTTCCATCAGCTGGTCCTTGCCTTCATTCCCGGACTGACGGAAAATGCACTTCTTTATATTGTATATGGCTGTCTGGCAGCCGGCCTGTTTGAGGAGACCGCCCGCCTGATCGGTCTGCGGTTCCTGTGCAAGCGGGACGCCTCCCCTGTCACCGGTTTTTCCTACGGTGTCGGCCATGGAGGCATCGAGGCGATTTTGCTGGTCGGCGTCACTGTGCTCAACAACTTCATCATCATGCTCACGGTAAACGGCGGCAGCGTGGATTCGCTGCTGACGGGTGCCACCGAGGAACAGTCCAGCCTTGTCATAACACAATTGGAACAGCTTGCCGCGCTTCCGTCCACGACTTTCCTGGCTGCCGGTGTGGAGCGCATCATCGCCATCAGCATGCACATTGCCCTGTCCGTGCTGATCTGGATGGTCGTTACCAAGCGCCTGCCCATGTGGGGGTATCCCCTTTCCATTGCACTGCATGCGGTATCCAACGTACCCGCCGCAATGTACCAGACTGGTATGATCGGCCTGTGGACCTCGGAACTGCTGACGGCTGTGCTGGTCGTCTGCATCGTTTTTCTGGTACGTGGTTTCTACCGGGCCACCGATCCGGCCAAAACCGTTTGATCGTTTTACTTTGCAAAAAGCCTCCGCGCACTGTTCGGGTCCTGCCCGATGATGCGCGGAGGCTTTTTATTGTTTCATGAGTTACATGCCAGCCGGGACAGTGGTCTTGACAGACGGCGCACCGCCCGCAAGGTCCTCCGCCGTAACGGACGAAGTCTCGGCGGCACCGCTCTGCAGACGCTCTTTGGCAACAGCCAGCATGAGCTTGATGCGGTTTTCCTGGTTGACACGGGTAGCGCTGGGGTCATAGTCCACGGGGGTGATGTTGGCCTCGGGATGCAAGGCGCGGATCTTGTTGATCATGCCCTTGCCCACGATATGGTTGGGCAGGCATCCGAAGGGCTGAGCGCAGACGATGTTGGCATAGCCGCCCTCCACCAGCTCGATCATCTCGGCAGTGAGCAGCCAGCCCTCGCCCATTTTTGCGCCCAGAGAGACGATACCCTCGGGCTTTTCCATCAGTTCCCGGAAAGAGCCCGGCGCATAGAACCCGTACTTGCGCAAAGCGGCGTTCATGGCGTTGCCGATGGAATCCAGCCAGCTCAGCAGCGCATCCGCACCGCCTGCAACGATCACATTGCCGCCGTACAGTTTCTGGGTGATGGTGTAGTTGGCGATGCAGTACTCCACAAAGCCCATGAGACCGGGCAGGTTGACCTCGCAGTCCTGAGACTCGAGGAACTTTTCCAGATCGTTATTGCCCAGAGGCGAATACTTGACGTAGATCTCGCCCACAACGCCGACCTTGACCTTGGGCACCCGGGTGATGGGAATAGTGGCATAATCGGCAACGATGTCGGGGAATTTCGCCTTCATATCATGGGCGCTGTAATATTTATCCTCATGCATCCAGCCCTGGATGGTCTTGATCCACTTTTCGGTCATGGCTTCAGCGGCGCCGGGTTCATTCTGATAGGGATGGACCTGGTTGCGCAGGCTGGCCAGCAGGTCACCGTAGAAAATCGCTGCAATGACCTTGCGCAGCAGCTTGGCAGTCAGGGGGATGCCGCTGTCCTTTTCCAGGCCGGAGAAGTTGAGCGACGCCACCGGAATGTTGCCGTAGCCGGCCTTGACCAGTGCCTTGCGCAGAAGGCTGATGTAGTTGGAAGCACGGCAGCCGCCGCCCGTCTGGGTGATGAGCAGAGCCGTGTGGTCCAGATCGTATTTGCCGCTGTTGAGGGCGTCGATGAACTGGCCAATGACCAGCAGTGCCGGGTAGCAGGTATCGTTGTGGACATATTTGAGGCCCAGCTGTGCGACCTCACTGCCGCAGTTGCCCAGGACCTCGACCTGATAACCCTCCTTTTCCAGGGCGGCCTCCATCAGGCGGAACTGAGTCACCGCCATGTTGGGGATCAGGATCTTGTGGGTATGGATCATGTCCTTGGTGAAATTGGGTGTGGTATATTCCATACAGGTTCCCTCGCTATTGTGATAAATCCCGAAAAGCGTGCGTCAGACTTTGCCGGACTTTTCGTCCAGGGCCGCGAACAGGCTGCGCAGACGAATGTTGACCGCGCCCAGGTTGGTAATCTCGTCGATCTTGAGCTGGGTGTACAGCTTGCCGCCTTCCTGCAGGATCTCGCGGGTCTCGTCGGTGGTGATGGCGTCAACGCCGCAGCCGAAGGAGACCAGCTGCACCAGATCCATATCGGGCTGAGTGGTGCAGTACCGTGCCGCAGCATACAGGCGGCTGTGATAGGTCCACTGGTTGAGGACCGAGGTCTTGAAGGGCTGAACACGGTCGGAAATCGAATCCTCCGTAACCACCGCGGCCCCCTGCTGCAGAATCAGCTTGTCAATGCCGTGGTTGACCTCGGGGTCCACATGGTAGGGACGACCGGCCAGAACAATGATACGGCGGTGCTCGGCACGGGCCTTTTCAATGATCTGCTCGCCTTTCTGCCGAACCAGTGCCATGTGGCGGGTGTACTCGGCGTAAGCCGCGTCGACGGCCTTCTTGACCTCTCCGCGGGTCACATCCGGGAAGTACTTGGCCAGCAGTTTGGGGATCTTTGCGGTAAAGTCCTTGCGGCGGGAAATATCGATGTACTCATAGAAGAACGGAATGTTCTCCAGTTCGGGGCAGTTGCCTGCCAGGACCTCGGGATAATAAGCAACGACCGGGCAGTTATAATGGTTCTGCCCCAGGCCCTCGTCGATATTATATGTCATGCAGGGGTAGAAGATGGCGTCCACGCCCATCTTGGCCAGTTCCGCAATATGGCCGTGGGCCAGTTTGGCCGGGAAGCAGGCGGTGTCGCTGGGGATGGTCGCCTGGCCCTCCTGGTAAAGAGCGCGGGAGGACACCGGGCTGGTGACGACCTCAAAGCCCAGGGTCGTGAAGAAGCTGTGCCAGAAAGGCAGCAGTTCATACATATTCAGGCAGAGCGGGATGCCGATCTTCTTATTGCGGCTGCCCTTGACCGGCTTGTAATCCAGCAGCAGAGCCAGTTTATAGGCGTACAGGTCCATGGATTCGTCGGACGCCTTGCCGGTGACCGGTTTTTCGCAGCGGTTGCCGGAAATAAAGCGCTTGCCGTCCGCAAAGATGTTGATGGTGAGCTGGCAATGGTTGCCGCAGCCCTTGCACTGGACAGAGGTGACTTTCTGCTCAAAAGCGCGCAGCTGTTCCTGGGTCAGCACACTGCTGACATGGCCCTGGGCCACCTTGCTCTTGCCATGCAGCGCAGCGCCGTAAGCGCCCATCAGGCCTGCAATATCGGGGCGGATGACCTCGACGTTCATTTCCTTTTCAAAGGCACGCAGCACGGCTTCGTTGTAGAAAGTACCGCCCTGCACAACGATGTTGCGGCCCAGTTCCTCGGGGCTGGAAGCGCGGATGACCTTGTACAGCGCATTCTTGACCACCGAGATGGAAAGACCCGCGCTGATGTTCTCGATGCTGGCACCGTCCTTCTGGGCCTGCTTGACCGAGGAGTTCATGAAAACGGTGCAGCGGCTGCCCAGGTCCACGGGCCGGTCGGCAAACAGGCCCAGGGCAGCGAATTCTTTGACGTCGTAACCCAGAGCTTCCGCAAAGGTCTGCAGGAAGCTGCCGCAGCCGGAGGAGCACGCCTCGTTGAGGAAGATATTGCTGATGGCGCCGTCCTCGATCTTGAAGCACTTCATATCCTGGCCGCCGATGTCGATGATGAAATCTACATTGGGCATAAAGTACTTGGCCGCCGTGAAGTGTGCCACCGTTTCCACCAGGCCGAAATCGGCATGGAAAGCATTCTGAATGAGGGCTTCCCCGTAGCCGGTGGTGGTCACGCTGGCGATATGCAGATTGGGGTGATTCTCATACAGCTTGGTCAGCACATCCCGGACGATGGGCACCGGGTTGCCCAGGTTGGGCTGGTAGCTGGTGAACAGGATATTGCTGTTATCGTCGATCACCACCAGCTTGATGGTCGTGGAACCCGAGTCGATGCCGATATGCACCGGGCCGCAGTCCACACCGAAGGGGACGCAAGGCACCGTCGCCCTCATGTGGCGGGCGTGGAATTCCTCGTACTCCTGCTTGTTAGCGAACAGGGGCGGCTGGCTGGCATAAGTGGCGGTGGCGCTGTACTCGTTCAGGCGCTCGGAGACCTCGCTGAAGTCAAAAGCCTGGTCGGCATAGTAGGCCGCGCCCAATGCCACGTAAAGCAGGCTGTTCTCGGGGCAGACACCCTTGACATGGAGCGTCTCATCAAAGCACTGACGCAGCACGCCCGAGAAAGTCAACGGGCCGCCCAGATACAGAACATTGCCTTTGATGGGGCGTCCCTGGGCCAGGCCTGCAATGGTCTGGTTGACCACGGCCTGATAAATGGACCGGGCGATATCCCCTGCCAGTGCGCCTTGGTTGATCAGCGGCTGAATGTCGCTCTTGGCAAAGACGCCGCAGCGGGACGCAATGGTATAAGTACGGGTGGCATTCTGCGCGGCCTTGTCCATCTCATCCGCAGACATCTTGAGCAGCGTGGCCATCTGGTCGATGAACGCACCGGTACCGCCGGCACAGCTGCCGTTCATACGAACTTCGGTGCCGTTGGTCAAAAACAGGATCTTGGCATCCTCACCGCCCAGCTCGATGATACAATCGGTGCCGGGGGCAAGACGGTTTGCCGCCACGCGGGTGGCAAAGACTTCCTGCACAAAGGAAACCTTGCAGCTGTCGGCCAGGCCCATGCCCGCCGAACCGGAAATGGCAAGCAGCGCCTTTTCCCCATGCAGGTAGTCGGAATCAATACGGGAAAGGATCTCGCGGCCTTTCTCCAAAATATGGCTGTAATGCCGTTCATAGGTGGAGTAAACCAATTCGTCCGCGTCGTTGAGGACAACGCATTTGATCGTGGTGGAACCAATATCCAGCCCGACTCTCATTCTACAAAAACCTCCTCAAAAAGCCGTACCGTCCCAAGCCGGCCGGAGGAGTCTCCGGCTCACCGGGGAGGATTTCTGTTCTATCCCGCACAGGCATCTCGCCGAAGCGGATGCGGCGGCGTATCAGAATCACCGTCGGCCTCCGATTCTGCCGGATTTCGACGGCGGATTACAGAATAAATCACTATATTGTACCGCAATATGCGAAAATTAGCAAGATATCCCGAACTCTTTACCAGTATAGTTTCCTTTTTTGAACCGTGTGTGAACAAAAAGCGTTTTTCGGTCAGATGATTTCCGCTTCCGAAAAAGTGCCGTTTTTCCCCGTTGTTTTTCTTGCATTAGGCCGGCACACACAAAGAAACAGCGCGCCGGTCCCTGTTCCGGCGCGCTGTTTCTAACCAAAAAAGAAAGAGAAAGAGGAGTGGAGATGAAAAAGATAGAAGCGTTCGTTCCCGTTTCCGGAAAGCCCTGTCTTTCCTGCCAGGCGTCCCTGTTCGCCTTACTTTTGGGAACACGTTTAGAATACTGCCAATTTGTGACAAAAAGGTGACAGATACTTCAAGAATTTACGAAAGAAGTTATAATGAATTGTGAACGCAGAAAAATTCAATGCCTCAAAGGCAAGGCCCATCATCGAAAGAACCTGGCAGAACCGGCAAGCCTTGCCGTGCTGCGTGACATTAATATTGCGGTGATGCTTCTTGCAAAGTCCAGGACCGCCGCGCCTGCATATCGATGGCAGCCGGCGCTCTTTCTTACCACAAATATTTACACGGAGATTTCAAGCCATGGCAAACCGTATCAATTATGACCGCGAGATGCAGACAGTGCTCGACCGCCTTGCTGCGGAAGACCAACGCCCCAGGCTGCTGCTGCACGCCTGCTGTGCTCCCTGTTCCAGCGCAACACTGGAACGCCTTGCAGGACATTTTGAGCTTTCTATCCTGTATTACAACCCCAACATCTATCCCCCCGCCGAATACCACCGCCGGGAGGCCGAACTGGAGCGTTTTGTACACGATGCCGGTTACGAGGGTATCCCCGTAATTGAACTTCCCTATGAACCACAGGAATTTTATGATGCAATCCGTGGACTGGAGGAGGAACCGGAACGGGGCAGCCGGTGCACCGTGTGTTACCGTCTGCGGCTGGAGCGTGCCGCCCGGTACGCAGCGGAACATGATTTCCCGTGGTTTACCACCACTCTGTCCATCTCGCCGGTCAAAGACCCGGTACGGCTCAACACCATCGGGATGGAGCTGGCGGAGCAATACGGGCTGAATTATCTGCAAAGCGAGTTCCGCAAACGGGACGGCTACAAGCGGAGCCTTACCCTGAGCACCGAGTACGGACTGTACCGCCAGGACTACTGCGGCTGCGAATTCAGCAAAAAAGCACGCGGCGTCTGAGAGACGGCCCCGGCCAAGGCAAAATTCCGGCTGCGCAACCAATAGTTTACAGCCGGTTTCTTGTCTGTCCGGCAGGGCTCGGCTACACTGAATGCAGATACAGTGCCGGTTTGTCCCCGGCCCGGGAAAGGCGGAATACAAACATGAACGACCATGATACCAACTCCCAGACTGCTTATACCGGCCCGCTCCCGGAGCCCGAGCCCCTCGGTGCACGGATCCGCAGTTTCCGGACGCAGCAGGGTCTGTCCCAGGAAGCACTTGCCGAAAAGCTCGATGTATCCCGGCAGGCAGTGGCCAAATGGGAGCGGGGAGTTTCCCAAACTTAAAGATACCACCACAAAACCCACGCTTACATTACTTCCAAACAAAACAATTTTGGAGGTAAACCCTATGAAACGCCTTATATCCTGCGAATATAACTTCGATAACTGCTGTGTTGAACTGAAATTTACAGATGGCAGCATGATTGCGATTGATACGATTGCCGTGGAGAATGAGGTTGCTGACAATATGTATCAAAGGTCGGAGCTTGATTATTTGATTTACAATGCACCGCTTGAATATGCCGATCTGATACTGAACGGTGATCCTGAAACCTATTTGAAAACCGTCACAGAGTATAAAACTTTAGATAACTGATTGTTGTCCGTCCGTAAGAATCATCTTGCGGACGGATTTTTTTGTGAACATTGTAAATTTTCTCTGAGATTTATTGTAATTTCGACGATTTTGTGCTATAATATTTTAGCCAAACAAAGCTGAATAAGGAAAAGGACTACTTTTTACCAAGGGGATACTATACCCTTTTTTGGTTATCATCTGATATGAGTTCGGTAAAAGCGCAACTCCACTCAGATGGTAACAAGGGTTTTCCTTTTCTGTTTGGGCTTTGTTTGGCGACAATCGGAGGTTGCGTTTTTC
>DXFO01000011.1 GCA_019114415.1 Candidatus Gemmiger faecavium
TTATCATGGCAAAAGAAATGATCGCAATGATTCTGGCCGGCGGCCAGGGTTCGCGTTTGTATGCGCTGACCCAAAAGCTCGCCAAGCCCGCAGTGCCGTTTGGCGGAAAGTATCGTATCATCGACTTCCCGCTGTCCAACTGCGTCAACTCTGATATCGATACCGTCGGTATCCTGACGCAGTATCAGCCGCTCGTCCTCAACGAGTACGTGGGCAACGGCCAGCCGTGGGACCTTGACCGTCTGCATGGCGGCGTGCATGTTCTGCCGCCGTATCAGCAGGCTTCCGGTTCCGACTGGTACAAGGGCACGGCCAATGCGATTTATCAGAATATCTCGTTCATCGACCGTTACGATCCCAAGTATGTCATCATCCTGTCCGGTGACCAGATCTGCAAGCAGGATTACTCTGACTTCCTGCGCTTCCACAAGGAAAAGAACGCCGAGTTCAGCGTCGCCGTCATGGAAGTGCCATGGAGCGAGGCTTCCCGCTTCGGCCTGATGGTCACCGACGCGGACGACCGCATCAACGCGTTCCAGGAAAAGCCGAAGGAACCCAAGAGCAACCTGGCTTCCATGGGCATCTACATCTTCAACTGGGACATCCTGAAGTCCTACCTGATCGCCGACGAAGCCGACCCCGAGAGCGAGAACGACTTTGGCAAGAACGTCATTCCCGCCCTGCTGCGTGACGGCCGCCGTATGTATGCTTACCGCTTTGCCGGTTACTGGAAGGACGTGGGAACCATCTCCTCCCTGTGGCAGGCCAACATGGAAGTGCTGGACCCCTCTCACTCCGGCATCAACCTGTTTGACGAAAGCTGGAAAATCTACTCCCGCAACAGCGGCAATCCCTGCCAGAAGATCGGTGCGGATGCTGATATCGAAAACTCCATGGTCACCGAGGGCTGCAAAGTCAACGGCACCGTCAAGGACTCCATCCTCTTCCCGGGTGTTGTCGTCGAAAAGGGCGCCACGGTCGAGGCTGCCGTCGTTATGGGCGGCACCGTCATCAAGGCGGGCGCCACCGTCAAGCACTGCATCGTGGCGGAGAACGTCATGATCGAGGAAGGTGCCACCGTCGGCGCAATGCCTGCGGACGGCTGCGATATCGCCAACCCCGGCGACGTTGCCACCGTCGGTTCGGGCGTGCGGATCGGCAAGGGCGCTACCGTCGGCCCCAAAGCGATGGTCTCCAATGATGTAAAGGATGGTGAGGAGCAATGGTAAGCAGCAACGCAAGCGCCCTGGGCGTCATTTTTGCCAATACGTATGATAACCTTGTCCCGGAACTGGTGGCGGAGCGCACGATGGCCTCCATCCCGTTCGGCGGACGTTACCGCATGATCGACTTTGTCCTGTCCAACATGGCAAACTCCGGCATCGACAATATCTCGGTCATCGTTCGTAAAAACTACCACTCCCTGATGGATCACCTGGGCGCAGGCCGTGAGTGGGACCTGACCCGTAAGCGCGGCGGTCTGAACATCGTCCCGCCCTTTGCGGAGCGCAGCGTCAAGATGTACTCCGGCCGTGTGGACGCTATGGCCAGCATCCTGTCCTGGATCAATGCCCAGAAAGAGAAGTACGTTATTCTGTCCGACGCCTGCATCGCCATGAACTTCGACTTCAACAAGCTGATCGAAGAGCATGTCAAGAGCGGCGCTGACGTCACCATGGTCTACAACCGTGCCGAGATCCCCGAGGGCGCCCGCAACGATAACTACACCGTTCAGATCAAGGACGGCCGCGTTACTGAGCTGCTCTCCAATGATTATCGTCCCGGCGTTCAGAACCTGGCAATGAACATTTACATCATCGAGCGCGAGAGCCTGATCCAGCTGGTACGTGACGCTTCCGTCCGCGGCATGGTCTACTTTGAGCGCGACATTCTGGCCCGCAACCTGAACCTGCTCAATGTTCATGCCTATGAATATACCGGTTATGCGGCCCGTATCTCCGATATGAAGAGCTACTTTGACGAGAATATGCGCCTGCTGGAAGGCGACAACGTCGAAGCGCTGTTCGATCCGGCCAACCCCATCTACACCAAGATCCGCGACGACAACCCGTCCCGCTACCTGACCGGCAGCAAGGTCAAGAACTCTCTGCTGGCCGACGGCTGCGTGATCGAGGGCGTTGTGGAAAACAGCGTTCTGTTCCGCGGCTGCCAGGTCAAGAAAGGCGCCGTTGTCAAAAACTGCGTGCTGATGCAGGACACTGTTGTTGAGGCAAACTCCTCCGTGGAGTATGTCGTCACCGACAAGAACGTCCACATCACCGCCGACAAGAAACTCAGCGGTACCGAATCTTTCCCGGTGTTTGTTGCCAAGAACCACACCGTGTAAGCCAAGCCTCAATGGGCTGTGACGCCAAATCTCCCCGGCATCACGGTCTTTGAGAGGGCGGGAGAGGGGCGCCGGTGACGGAAAAGCGCGGCCCGGTTTTGGGCCAGGCATCCCCCATGTGCGCAGGCCGCCGGACGCGATCGCTCGGCTGTGCCGCCGCTGGCAGGCCGCAGCCCTGCCGCGCCTCGCACCTGCTGCCGTGGATGCGGATGTGCCTTTCCGTACAGGTGTCCCGGCTCCCGCCCCTTCTTTTATTATTGTGCGCATCCGTTGGGGTGCGCCGCCAGATACACGGCCCAAGCTCTGCCCGTCGGCAAAGCGGCGGGCTACGATAAGGAGGATAAGATGAGGATTCTTTACGCTTCCAGTGAAGCTGCTCCCTTTGCGAAATCCGGCGGCTTGGCCGATGTCGCGGGCGCTTTGCCCAAGGCTCTGGTCAAGGACGGCGTTGACTGCCGCGTGGTCATGCCTCTGTACGGCGATCTGAAACTCCGTGACCGTTTGACCTACGTCACCAACTTCAGTGTCCCCGTGGGCTGGCGCAGCCAGTACTGCGGTCTGTTCAAGGCAAAGAATGACGGCGTCACTTTCTACTTCATTGACAACGAGTACTACTTCAAGCGCAGCGGCCTGTACGGCTTCTATGATGACGGCGAGCGCTTTGCCTTCTTTGCCCGTGCCATCCTCGAAATGCTGTTCTATACCGATTTCGAGCCCGACATCATCAACTGCAACGACTGGCAGACGGCGCTGACTCCGGTTTATCTGAACCTGTACTACCGCCATCTGGATAAGTTCAACCACATCAAGACGGTGTTCACCATCCACAACATCGCCTATCAGGGCAAGTATGGCCTGGATATCCTGGAGGATACCTGCGGCATCGGCGCCCGGGATGCCCATGTGGTGGAGTATGACGGCTGCGCCAACTTCATGAAGGGCGCCATCGAGACCTCCGATAAGGTCACCACCGTCAGCCCCACCTACGCACAGGAGATCCTCGACCCGTGGTTCAGCCATGGTCTCGACGGCCTGCTGCGTCAAAAGCAGTATAAGCTGTGCGGCATTCTCAACGGTATCGACGTGGACGTGTTCAACCCCGCCACCGATCCCGACATTGCCCAAAACTATGATGTGAATACCTTCCAGGAAGGTAAGGCTGTTTGTAAAGCTGCGCTGCAGGATCAGATGGGGCTGAACAAGGACGGCAGTCCCGTCATGGCCATGGTCACCCGTCTGGTGGGCCATAAGGGCGTCGACCTGGTCCGTACCATTGCCGAAGGTCTGCTGCAGCAGGGCATCGAGCTGGTGATCCTGGGCTCCGGCGAGGCAGGCTACGAGGCCTTCTTCAATGAGCTGTGCGCCCGTCATCCCGGCCGTGTGGGCGTCTACATCGGCTTCAACGCCAAGCTGGCGCAGCAGATCTACGCCGGCGCGGATATGTTCCTGATGCCTTCCCGCAGCGAGCCCTGCGGCCTTGCCCAGATGGTCTCCTGCCGCTATGGCACCATTCCCATCGTCCGCGAGACCGGCGGTCTGCGCGATTCCATCCATGACTCCGGCGATGGCTACGGCAACGGTTTCACCTTTGCCAACTACAATGCCCATGAGCTGTACGAAGCCTGCTGGCGTGCCAAGGAAGGCTACTGGCAGAAAGACGGCTGGCCCATCCTGGTCCGCCGTGCCATGGAGTGCGATTTCAGCTGGTCCAACTCGGCCAAGAGCTACGAAGGCCTGTACAATGAGGTCGTGACGCTCTGGTAAACTCCATTTTGACAGCGGAGCAATAATTAAAAATCGCCGTCAGGCTACCGTGAAAGGTGCCCGACGGCGATTTTTATTGTGTTGTGACAGGAAATGCGCTGCCTGGGGGGCAGGGATTATTTTTGGAGGTTCAGTTCAAACCGCTCAAAAAAGCCGATCCACTGCCCGTCTGCGCCGAGCACTCCCTGCATATAGATTCGCTGATTTCGGGCGGATACTCCAATGAAAACTTCCTTGCCGTTGCGCCGGATCCCTTCGTATGCAGCCTTTATTTTCTCTACCGAGGCGGGGGATTCATGGCAGGCAAAAAGGCTGGAGCCGATCAAATCGTGGTAGCCCCGTTCCTGATAGTAGTGGTATCTGGCATTTTGGTTCATGTATCGGATGATGTAATCATTATCCACAAACACGATGGGGTAGGGATAGCTGTTCAGGATGCCGTGAAGCATTTCAAGTTCCTGCATGTTTTTCTCCTAAGGAATGGGGCGCACAGCGAGGAAAAAACACTCAAACTCCGTTCAGATGGTTGGACACCCATTTGATGAGCATATCCAGGGCCACGGCGTTTTTGCCGCCCTCCGGGATGATCAGGTCTGCCTTGCGTTTGCTGGGCTCCACGAACTGTTCGTGCATGGGCTTGACGGTAGTCAGATACTGGGTCACCACGCTGTCCAACGTACGGCCGCGGGATTTGACATCCCGCACGATACGGCGCAGGATGCGGACATCGGCGTCGGTATCCACAAAGACCTTGATGTCCATCTGGTCGCAAAGCTCCTGGGAGGCAAAGATCAGAATGCCCTCCACAATGATGACGGGCGCCGGATTGACGGTGATCGTGTCGTTGCTGCGATTGTGGATGGTGTAGTCGTAAACCGGGACCTGGACGCTCTGCCCGGCGCGCAGCTGCTTCAGGTGTTCGATCATCAGGTCGGTGTCAAAGGAGTCAGGGTGATCGTAGTTGAGCTTGCAGCGCTCCTCGTAGGGCAGTTCGTCATGGCGTTTGTAGTAGCTGTCATGGTTGATGACGCTGACTTCCTGCTCGCCGAAATGTTCCCGCAGTTTCCGGGTCAGGGTCGTCTTGCCGCTGCCGGTGCCGCCGGCAATGCCGATCACGATGGTGTTCATGAAGATTCCTCCGCTTTTTTCGGATTCCTGCCGCTGTACAGGTCAGACCGTGAGATTGAGCTCCCGGCCGGACGGATGATACGCGCGGTATTTGACGCCGGTCATGTTGAACAGCCGGCGGCTTGCCATGCTGGACGGCGCGTCATGGTATTTGTCCGAGTAATAAATGATCTCCTTGATGCCGCTCTGGATGATGGCCTTGGCACACTCGTTGCAGGGGAACAGCGTCACATAGACGCGGGCGCCCGTCAGGTTGCTGTGAGCCGAATTCAGAATGGCGTTCAGTTCGGCATGGCAGACATACATATACTTGGTGTCCAGGGGATCGCCCTCCCGCTCCCAGGGCATATCGTCGTCATTGCAGCCGATGGGCATACCATTGTAACCCAGAGACAGGATCTTGTTTTCGGGGCTGACGATGCAGGCGCCTACCTGGCTGCTGTCGTCTTTGGAGCGCATAGCGGTCAGCAGCGCAATGCCCATAAAGTATTCATCCCAGGAGATATAATCCTTGCGTTTCATGGTTCGCACGACCTTTCTGACATGGGAGTTCCCGCCATCCGCCGGTGCCCGGTCCACAGGCCAAACACGGGATGGAGCCGGATTCTTTTCACTTTATTATACAGGCTGTGCAGTACAGGTGCAAGCCCTGTTCAGGGCTGATCGGGCGGGTGTACCGCACTCAGCCGCAGAAACTTCCTGCGGGTCGCTTCGCCGCCGCGCAGGTGGCGTTCGGCCTTGTTTTTTTGCAGTACCAGCTGGACTTCCCGCCACAGGGCGGGACACTGCCTGCGCAGCCGGGTCTGATCTTTCCAGACGGTGCTCTTGCTTACGCCGAACACTGCCGCCGTTGCCCGTACCGTCGTGCCATGCTGTACAATGTAGCGCCCCACCTCGACCGCGCGTTCATCCGCGTCGCCTTTCATCATGCACGCCCTCCTTTTTTGGCGCCTGCGCGCCAGGCTTCTGCCAAACCGTATGCGGAGGGGAAAGGGGATAGAACGAGGGAAATTCAGCCCGGGGAAAAATCACAGACGGAACGGGGAAAATTATTCGGGCAGACAGCGCAGAAAAACGGGGCAGTCGTTTTTGGCGCGAATCCCCGCAGCCCGGCGGTAACCGCAGTGCAGATAAAAGGTTTCCGCAGTGTCGCTGGTCAGCAGGACAAGGTCCAAACCCTGCGCGGCAAATTGCTTCTCGGCACTGCGCAGCAGCCGTCGGCCGAAGCCCTGCCCGCGCAGGGAGGGCGCAACCCAGAATTCCTGGATAAAAGCAGCGCTGCCTTCAAAAAAGGAACTGGAAAAGGGGAGCGTTGCCCACAGTAAAAAAGCCGCCACATCAGCGTCCGGGGAACACAGGAGCAAAGCCTGAGCACCGGAGGCTGCCATATCCCGGTAAACGGCTTCCCAGTCATCAACGGCAACCTCCAGTTCCGCAAAATAGCGTTCAAATGCCCGGCGAAATCCCGGGTGGGAAAAATCAGAGAGCGGCATTTCGGTGAAATCGGAAACAAAAGTCTTTTTCATGGCAAATCCTTTCCGGCCCGATCGGGGCCAAAACAAAAGCGCCCCCACTTCGCGCGGGTCCATAAGAAAACAACGCCGCAAAATTCTAACTGCAAGGCGGCATCTGCCGCGTTATCGGGCTTTGCGTTCCACCAAGGAGCGCTTCAGCCCTCTGCCTTGCATTTGCCGCCCTGCATCGATTTTGCGATGCAAAGCAGTTCTTGCAGAACCTTTGTTTTCTTATGTCACTCGCGCTTCTGACAAAGCGGGGACGCTTGGATTTGCCGGCTGAGGGGGCAGGGCCTGCGGTCAGCGCAGACCGGACAGCGAACGACAACGATACCCACAAAAGCGTATACATTTCATGTCGTTCACCTGCCCTTCCTGTTGACAGTTTACCATATGACGGCAGGTTGGCGCAAGAGAAAAAATCAGTTTTCCTGGCTTTTGGCGGCAGTCTTTCGGCGGGCCTTTTTTGCCGCTGCCTGCTCTGCCTTGGCCGCCTCGGCAGCCGCATAGGCCTTGCCGCGTTCCAATACCGGTTTCAGGTACTGACCGGTAAAGGAGTTGGGGTTCTCGGCCACCTGTTCCGGTGTGCCGGTGGCGACGATGCGTCCGCCGCCGCTGCCGCCCTCGGGACCCAGGTCGATGATATAATCGGCCCGCTTGATGACGTCCAGATTGTGTTCAATGACGATGACGGTGTTGCCCGCATCCACCAGCTTGTCCAGCACCTTGACCAGGCGGTGAACGTCGGCTACGTGCAGGCCGGTGGTAGGCTCGTCCAGAATATAGACGGTCTGCCCGGTATCCCGGCGGGCCAGCTCATTGGCCAGCTTGACGCGCTGGGCCTCGCCGCCGGACAGGGTGGTGGCCGCTTGGCCCAGCTGGATATACCCCAGGCCCACCTCCAGCAGGGTCTGCAATTTGCGGTGGATCTTGGGCAGGTTGGCAAAGAAGGTGCAGGCCTCCTCCACCGTCATGTCCAGCACGTCGGCGATGGTCTTGCCCTTGTAGTGGACTTCCAGCGTCTCCCGGTTGTAGCGCTTGCCCTTGCAGACATCGCAGGGCACAAAGATGTCGGGCAAAAAGTGCATCTCGATCTGGAGGATACCGCCGCCCTCGCAGGCTTCGCAGCGGCCGCCCTTGACGTTGAAGCTGAACCGGCCGGGGCCGTAACCGCGCATCTTGGCTTCCTGGGTCTCGGCAAACAGGGTGCGGATGTCGCTGAACACGCCGGTGTAGGTGGCAGGGTTGGAGCGGGGCGTCCGGCCGATGGGGGACTGGTCGATGCCGATGACCTTGTCCACCCATTCCATGCCTTCCACTTCCTCACACTGGCCGGGGCGGCTGCGGGCGCCGTTCAGGGCGGCGGCCAGGGTCTTGTACAAAATCTCATTGACCAGGGTGGATTTGCCGGAACCGGAAACGCCGGTGACGCAGATCATCTTGCCCAGGGGGAAATCCACGTCAATGCCGGTAAGGTTGTTTTCCCGGGCACCCACCACGCGCAGGAACTTGCCGTTGCCCTCCCGGCGGATGGCGGGGACCTCCACCGCTTTGCGGCCGGACAGATAGGCGCCGGTCTCGCTGCGCTTGGATGCACAGATGTCCTCCACACTGCCGGCGGCCACGATCTCGCCCCCGTGTACGCCCGCGCCGGGGCCAACATCCACGATGTAGTCCGCCTGGCGCATGGTGTCCTCGTCGTGCTCCACCACGATCAGGGTGTTGCCCAGGTCCCGCAGCCGCTTCATGGTGGCAATGAGCTTGTCGTTGTCACGTTGGTGCAGGCCGATGCTGGGCTCGTCCAGCACGTAGAGAACGCCGGTCAGAGCGCTGCCGATCTGGGTGGCCAGACGGATGCGCTGGCTCTCGCCGCCGGACAGGGAAGCCGCACCCCGGGACAGGGTCAGGTATCCCAGGCCCACGCTCTGCAAAAAGCCCAGGCGCTCCCGCACTTCCTTGAAGATGGAAGCGCCGATCATCTGGTCACGCTCGGACACCGAGGCAGTCTTGACGAACTCCAGTTCCTCGTTGACGCTCATGTCGCAGAAGTCGGAGATATTGATGCCGCCCACCGTCACCGCCAGACTGGTGGGTTTCAGACGGCGGCCATGGCAGGTAGGACATTCCTCGCTGGACATGACCTGGGCGATTTCTTCTTTGACCCACTCGCTGCTGGTCTCGCGGAAGCGGCGCTCCAGGTTGGGGACGATGCCCTCAAAGTCGTTTTTGTAGGTGCCGGAACCGAACATGTTCTCCCGCTGCATCTCCAGCTTTTCGCCCTTGGTGCCGTACAGGATGGCGTTGAGGGCTTCCTTGCTCATCTCCTTGATGGGGGTGTCCAGGGTGAAGCCGTAGCGCTTGCCTAAGGCCACGTAGTACATCTCCGAGATGGAACCCTCGGCGTAGTACCAGCCGCTGGCCTTGATGGCGCTCTGACGGATGGACTTGCGCTTGTCGGGAATGATGCGGGCGGGGTCCACCTTCATGAAGGTACCCAGGCCGGTGCAGGTCTCGCAGGCGCCGAAGGGATTGTTGAAGCTGAACATCCGGGGTGTCAGCTCTTCAATGGAGATGCCGTGCTCGGGACAGGCATAGTTCTGGCTGAACTGCATGGGCTCGCCGCCGATGACATCGATGACCACAAGGCCGTCGGTCAGGCTGAGAGCCGTCTCAATGGAGTCGGCCAGGCGGCTGCGGATGCCGTCATTGATGGACAGGCGGTCCACCACGATCTCCACCGTGTGCTTGATGTTTTTCTCCAGCTTGATTTCCTCGTCCAGATCATACATGCTGCCGTCCACACGCACACGGACATAGCCGGCCCGCCGGGCGGCGTCCAGCTCCTTCTGCTGGGTGCCCTTGCGGCCGCGCACCACGGGGGCAAGCACCTGGAACCGGGTGCGCTCGGGCAGCTTGAGCACCTCGTCCACCATCTCGTCCACGCTCTGCTGGCTGATGACCCGCCCGCAGACCGGGCAGTGGGGAATACCGATGCGGGCATACATCAGGCGGAGATAATCGTAGATCTCAGTGACGGTGCCCACGGTGGAACGGGGGTTGTGGCTGGTGGTTTTCTGGTCGATGGAGATGGCCGGGGACAGACCGGTGATCTCGTCCACGTCGGGCTTTTCCATCTGGCCCAGGAACTGCCGGGCGTAGCTGGAAAGGCTCTCCATATAGCGGCGCTGGCCGTCGGCGTAGATGGTGTCAAAGGCAAGGCTGGACTTGCCCGAACCGGACAGGCCGGTCATGACGATCATCTTGTTGCGCGGCAGCGTCAGGTCGATGTTTTTTAGGTTGTGTTCCCGCGCACCCTTGATGACGATGCGCTGGTTGGGATCGATCTTGATTTTGCTCAATGTTTTCCTTTCCCCCTGCCTTTTCTGCTTCCGGCCCGCCGCTTCTGATCGGCGGCATGCCGCTGTTCGGTATCCATTTCGGTCGGATCCTCGCCCCGCTGCAAACGCTGGATCTGGTCACGCAGGAAGGCCGCGTGCTCGAATTCCAGCAGGCGGGCGGCCTCTTTCATCTCCTTGGTCAGGCGGGCAATGGTCTGCTCCCGCTCGGCCTTGCTCATGCGGCGCTGGCGGAGTTTCTTGTTCTCCTCCGACATGCTGATCTCCAACCCGCCGGAGATGGCTTTGACGATGGTCTTGGGAGTGATGCCGTGGGCCTTGTTGTAGGCGTCCTGAATGCCCCGGCGGCGCTCGGTCTCCATGATGGCCCGCTCCATGCTGGGGGTAACCTCGTCGGCGTACATCAGGACCACACCGTTGGCGTTGCGGGCCGCACGGCCGATGGTCTGGATCAGGCTGGTCTCGCTGCGCAAAAAGCCCTCCTTGTCGGCGTCCAGGATGGCGATGAGAGAAACTTCCGGCAGGTCCAGGCCCTCGCGCAGCAGGTTGATGCCTACGATGACGTCGATGGCGCCTACGCGCAGATCCTTGATGAGCTCCATCCGCTCAAAGGTGTCCACTTCATGGTGGAGATACCGGGCCTTGACGCCGTGCTCCTCCAGATAGTTGGTCAGGTCCTCGGCCATTTTCACGGTCAGGGTGGTGACCAGGGCGCGCTCGCCCCGGTCGATGCGGGTGCGGATCTCGCCCAGCAGATCCTCGATCTGGCCCTCCACCGGGCGCACCATGATGATGGGGTCCAGCAATCCGGTGGGGCGGATGACCTGCTCGGCCACCCGGGTGGAATGTTCCTTCTCGTAAGGTCCCGGGGTGGCGCTGACAAAGATAGTCTGCCCCACTTTGGCCTCGAACTCCTCAAACCGGAGGGGGCGGTTGTCAAAGGCGGAGGGCAGGCGGAAGCCGTACTCCACCAGAGTGTCCTTGCGGCTGTGATCGCCGGCGTACATGCCCCGCACCTGGGGCAGCATGACGTGGCTTTCGTCCACCATCAACAGGAAGTCGCCGGGGAAGTAATCCAGCAGCGTGGTGGGGGTGGAACCCGGCGCACGGCCGGACAAGACCGCCGAGTAGTTCTCGATGCCTTTGCACATGCCAACTTCCTGCAGCATTTCCATGTCGTAGTTGGTGCGCTGGGCAATGCGCTGGGCCTCCAGCAGCTTGCCCTCCTCGGTGAATTTCTTCACCTGCTCGTCCATTTCCTGGGCGATTTTGGCCAGGCCGACCTTCATCTTTTCGGGGCCGACGATGTAGTGGCTGGCAGGGAAGATAGCCACATGGCGCACTACGTTCTGACGCTCGCCGGTCAGGGGGCGCATTTCGCTGATTCGATCGATCTCGTCCCCGAAAAACTCCACCCGGATGGCAAGATCATCCATGTAGGCCAGGTAGATGTCCACAATATCCCCGTGGACCCGGAACTTGTTGCGGGTAAAGTTGATGTCGTTGCGCTCGTACTGCAATTTGACCAGACGGCGGCAAAGCTCGTCCCGGCTCATTTCCATGCCGGGGCGCAGGCTGATGACCATGCTCCGGTAGTCGATGGGGTCGCCCAACGAGTAAATGCAGGACACGCTGGCCACGATGATGACGTTGCGCCGCTCGGACAACGCCGCCGTGGCCGAGTGACGCAGCCGGTCGATCTCGTCGTTGATGGCGCTGTCCTTTTCAATATAGGTATCGGTGGAGGGGATATAAGCCTCCGGCTGATAGTAGTCGTAGTAGGACACGAAGTACTCCACCGCATCGTCGGGGAAAAAACTCCGCATCTCGGTGCAGATCTGGCTGGCCAGGGTCTTGTTCGGCTCCAGGATCAGGGTGGGGCGGTTGCACCGGGCAATGATGTTCGCCATGGTGAAGGTCTTGCCCGAACCGGTCACGCCCAAAAGCGTCTGGGCCTTGTCCCCCTGGTTGATGCCCTCCACCAGGGCGTCAATGGCCTGGGGCTGGTCGCCGGTGGGGGAGAAGGGGGCCTGCAGATGAAAAATCGAAGGCTCTTCCATAAAAGCTCCTTTGCTTGCTGATGCCGCCTGAACATTTGGCAAAGCGTCAGGCATATCACGCCCGCCGGGATAGAGAAAAATAAACCCGACGAAACAGAAAAAATAACAACGATAGGTTGTTGCCACAAAAATTATATCACAATCCTTCCTATCCGTAAACACTATAAATAAAAAACTATAAGGGGGGCGTGTCTCCGGCAACAAACAGCGGGGAGAAAATAGTGTATTCTGACAACAGGACGGCAGGGGACAGAACGACGACCGGGCCCTGCCGCCGCTCCCGGGGGCTCCGCCCGCGGTACGGTTTCCGCCGCCGTCAGGCCGTTCACCGCGGTGCAGGAAAGGACTCTTGTGCTTTTTTGCGAGTTGCGGTATACTAAAACGGTATATTTGGTATCTGTGCCCTTTTTTTGGGGACTGCATACCCGACACTTCAAATTCATGCTTCGGAGAGACGGCTTTGGAAAAGACCACTTACACCCATGACGCGGCCGCGGCGCGCACGCTGGCCGAATATTACGACACCCCGCCCATGGCCTATGTGCACAGCTACGGCTGCCAGCAGAACGTCAACGACGGCGAAAAGATCCGCGGCGTTCTGATGGATGTCGGCTACGGCATCTGCGACAATGTGGAGCAGGCGGACCTGATCCTGTTCAACACCTGCGCCGTGCGGGAGCACGCCGAGCAGCGGGTCTTCGGCAATGTGGGCGCCCTCAAGCGCCTGAAAGAAAAGAACCCCCGCCTGATGATCGGCATCTGCGGCTGTATGGCCCAGCAGAAGAGCGTGGTGGACAAGCTCCGGGCCAGCTATCCTTATGTGGACCTGGTCTTTGGCGTGGACGGCATCGACCGTCTGCCCGCCATCCTGGCCGAGCGCATTCGCCGGGGCAAACGGTATCTGCAGGACCCCGTCCAGCGGGACGCCGTGGTGGAGGAAATGCCCATCCGCCGGGATTCCGGCTTCCGGGCCTGGCTGCCCATCATGTACGGCTGTGACAACTTCTGCACCTATTGTATCGTACCCTATGTACGCGGGCGGGAGCGCAGCCGGGAACCCCAGGCCGTGCTGGAAGAATTCCGCAGCCTGGTGCAGGCCGGTTACAAGGAGATCACCCTCCTGGGCCAGAACGTCAACAGCTACGGCAAGGGCCTGGCGGAACCCATCGACTTTGCCGACTTGCTGGAACTGCTCTGCCAGACCCCCGGCGACTACAAGGTGCGGTTCATGACCAGTCACCCTAAGGACGCCAGCCGCAAGCTCATTGACACCATCGCCGCCAACGACCACCTGTGCAAGCACATCCACCTGCCGGTGCAGTCGGGCAGCGACCGGGTGCTGGCGGCCATGAACCGCCATTACACCTCGGCCCAGTATCTGGAACTCATCGACTACGCCAAGGAAAAGATTCCCGGCGTGACCTTCTCCAGCGACATCATCGTCGGCTTCCCCGGCGAGACGGAGGAGGAGTTTGAGCAGACGCTGGAACTGGTGAAAAAGGTGGGCTATATGCAGCTGTTCACCTTTATTTATTCCAAGCGCGGCGACACCAAAGCCGCCGAAATGCCCGACCCCACCACCCATGCCCAAAAGACCGCCCGCATGGAACGCCTGCTGCGCACCCAGGACGAGGTCGCCTTCCCGCGCATTGCGGCCATGGCGGGGCAGACGGTGCGGGTGCTGGTGGAAGGCTGCGGCCGTACCCCCGGCACTCTCAACGGGCGTCTGGACAATAACCTGGTCGTCGAATTCCCCGGCGGAGAGGAACTCATCGGCAGCTGGGCCGACGTGGAGCTGACCGGCTCCCGGGCGGCGCTGCTCACCGGCAAGGCCGTGACCAACGGCTGAGAGGAACCTCCGCGATACAAAAATAAAAAATACAAATAACAAAGGAGAACCCTATCATGGATTGCATTGATCTGTTCAAGAAAGCCGCTGCCGCTATGCAGACCGACCCCCGTTACCTGGAGCTGGACGCCGCCCGCCGCATGAACGACGCCGACGAGGAACTGCAGAAGATGATCGGCGAGTTCAACCTCCAGCGTCTCGACCTCAACCGCGCCAGCGCCGAGGCCGAGCCGGACAGCGCCCGCATTGCAGAGCTGAACCAGAAGATCAACGACCTGTACACCCAGATCATGTCCAGCGAGGGCATGGTGCGCTACAACGCCGCCAAGAGCGAGTGCGAGGCCATGGTCAACCACATCGACGCCATCATCAACACCGCTATGAACGGCGGCGACCCCATGACCGTCCAGGCGCCTCAGGGCGGCTGCACCGGCAGCTGCGCATCCTGCTCCGGCTGCCACTGATTGTATCGAATACGCAGGTTGTCCGGCGGGGGAGAGCATCCCCCGCCTTTCCAGAAGAAGTATCCCCCCGGACCGCGGCAACGGCGGTCCCGGCCCGGAACAGGAGTGTGAAACATGGCAGAACAAGCAGTTTCTCCCATGATGCAGCAATATTTTGAGATCAAAAAGCAGCACCCGGACGAGATCCTTTTCTATCGCGTGGGCGACTTTTATGAAATGTTCTACGACGACGCCCTCACCGCGTCCCGGGAACTGGAACTGACGCTGACCGGCAAGAACTGCGGCAAGGAGGAGCGCGCCCCCATGTGCGGGGTGCCTTTCCATTCTTACGAGGGTTACGTGGCCCGGCTCATTGCCAAGGGGTACAAGGTCGCCATCTGTGAGCAGATGGAGGACCCCGCCCTGGCCAAAGGCCTGGTCAAGCGGGACATCATCCGCGTGGTGACCCCCGGCACCGTCATTGAGAGCAGCATGCTGGCGGAGGACAAGAACAACTACCTCTGCGCCATCTACCTGAAAAAACAGCGCCGCAGCTGGCGGGCAGGCGTCTGCTTTGCCGATATTTCCACCGGCGAAGCCTACGCCACCGAGCTTTCCGCCGAGAAGATGGGCGGCGCTATCATCACGGAACTCTGCCGCTATATGCCCAGCGAGATCCTCATCAACACCGCCATGCTGGACCTCAAGGACGTGACGGCCTACATCAAGCAGCACACCAGCGCCCTGGTGGAACTGCGGGAGGACGCCTGCTGCAAGGACAGCGTGGTGGACGCCGAGCTGACCGCTCAGTTCGGTGCCGACTGGCGCAAGACCTGCGGCTTTGCTGAGGGCGGCATGGTCCCCTACGCGGTGGCCATGCTGCTGGGCTACCTCAAGGAGACCCAGAAGCACGGCATCGAGCGCATCCGCGCGGTGCAGAACTACGCCGACGCCCAGTACATGCGCCTTTCCCCGGTGACCCGCGCCAATCTGGAACTGACCGAGACCATGCGCGGTCGGGAGAAAAAAGGCACCCTGCTCTGGGTGCTGGACAAGACCGAGACTTCCATGGGCAAGCGCCTGCTCCGTGCCTGGATCGAGCAGCCCCTGGTGGACTCGGCAGCTATCAACGCCCGCCTGGACGCGGTGGACGCCCTCTATCAGGAGAACGTGGCCCGCGGCGATCTGAAAGAAGCCCTGGGCCGGGTGTTTGACATCGAGCGCCTGACCACCCGCATCCTGTACGGCTCCGCCACTCCCCGGGAGGTCTGCGCCCTGGGGGATACCTGTGACGCTCTGCCGGAGGTCCGCCGCATCGCGGAAGCCTCCACGGCGCCCCAGCTGCAAAAACTGGCCGCCGACATCGACCCGCTGGAGGATATTCTCTCCCGTATCCGGTCGGCCATCGGGGATGACCCGCCCGCCAGCCTTAAGGACGGCGGCGTCATCCGCCCCGGCTACAATTCCGAGGTGGACGAACTGCGGGACATCATGCACGGCGGCAAGGGCTATCTTTCGCAGCTGGAAGCCCGCCTGCGGGAGGAGACCGGCATCCCCAAGCTGAAGATTGGCTTCAATAAGGTGTTCGGCTACTATATCGAGGTCAGCCGTTCCTATACCGGCAGCGTGCCGGATACCTTCACCCGCAAGCAGACCCTCACCACCGGCGAGCGCTACATCACTCCCGAGCTGAAGGACCTGGAAAACAAGATCCTGGGCGCCAACGAGCGGCTGCTGGTGTTGGAGCATCAGCTCTTTGCCGAACTGCTCAGCGCCATCTCGGCGGAAATCCTGCGTATCCAGAAGACCGCCTCCGCCGTGGCCCAGCTGGACGTGCTGGCCGCCTTTGCGGAGGTTGCCGTCTGCAACAACTATGTCAAGCCCACGGTGGACGACAGCGACGTGCTGGACATTGCGGAGGGCCGCCACCCTGTCATTGAGCAGATGCTCAAGGGCAGCCTGTTCGTTCCCAACGACACCACCCTGGATGAGACCGACAACCGCATGCTCATCATTACCGGACCCAACATGGCGGGCAAGTCCACCTACATGCGCCAGAACGCCCTCATTGCGTTGATGGCACAGATCGGCAGCTTTGTCCCGGCGGCGTCCTGCCGGGTGGGCGTGGTGGACGCCATCTTTACCCGCGTGGGCGCCTCCGATGACCTGGCGGCGGGCCAGTCCACCTTCATGGTGGAGATGACCGAGGTGGCCGAAATTCTGGAACATGCCACCAAGAACAGCCTGGTCATTCTCGACGAGATCGGCCGCGGCACCTCCACTTTTGACGGCATGAGCATTGCCCGGGCGGTGGTGGAGCACATCTGCGCCCGCATCGGCTGCAAGACGCTGTTTGCCACCCACTACCACGAACTGACCGAACTGGAGCAGGATGTGGAGGGCGTCAAGAACTACAACATTGCGGTGAAAAAGCGCGGGGAGGACATCACCTTCCTGCGGCGCATCGTGGCCGGACCGGCGGACGACAGCTACGGCATCGAGGTCGCCAAGCTGGCAGGCCTGCCCTCCAGCGTGACCCGCCGCGCCCATGAGGTGCTGCGCCAGCTGGAAGCCTCGGCCCCCGGAGCGAACGCCTCCATGCAGCTGGACTTTGAGACGGTCCATGCCTACCAGAACCCCGAGGTCCCCAGCGAAGTGGTGGACAAACTCAAAAACGTGGACGTGGAGACCCTTACCCCCATCGAGGCCCTCAACTTCCTCTATGAACTGAAAAAAGCGCTGGCAAAATAATGTCCGGCGTCCCACACTGATACCGGCCGCCGCGTTCCCGAAAGCAGGGAACACGGCGGGCTTGTTTCCCCATTGCAAAGGCAAGGTGACTTATGGCAGAGATCCGCGTGCTGGACAAGCACACATCCGAACTCATCGCCGCGGGCGAGGTGGTGGAACGCCCCGCCTCGGTGGCGAAAGAACTGCTGGAAAACGCCATCGACGCGGGTGCGACCAAGATCACCCTGTCCATCCGCCGGGGCGGCATTGAACAGCTGCAAATCATTGATAACGGTACCGGCATCGAGGCCGAGTACATCGACAAGGCCTTCATCCGTCACGCCACCAGTAAGATCAAGACGGCAGACGACCTGAACAGCATCCACACCCTGGGCTTCCGGGGTGAGGCGTTGGCTTCCATCGCCAGCGTGGCCCGGGTGGAGGTCCTCACCCGCACCCAGGCGGATGAATACGCCTGCCTTTACCGCATCGCAGGCGGGGAACAGCAGGGCATGGAGCCCGGCGCCCGCCCGGTGGGCACTACCATCACGGTGCGGGACCTGTTCTATAACACCCCCGCCCGCATGAAGTTCCTGAAAAAGGACGCCAGCGAAGGCACTTTTGTGGCCGACGTGGTGCTGCACACCGCCCTGTCCCACCCGGAGATCTCTTTCCGCTTTGAGCGGGAGGGCAAGCTGCAGTTCGTTACCCCCGGTGACGGCAAGCTGCTCAGCGCGGTGCACGCCGCGGTAGGCCGGGATTTCGCCCGGGACCTGCTGCCGGTGGAGGGAGAGTCCGGCGTCTATCAGGTGACCGGACTGGTCACCCCGCCCCGGGCCTGCCGTGCCTCCCGCGGGGCGCAGTATTTCTATGTGAACGGCCGCTACGTCAAAAACCGTACCATGATGGCTGCCATGGAAAACGCCTACAAGGGGACCCTGATGCAGGGCAAGTTCCCCGGTGGTGTTCTCATGCTGACACTGCCCGCCGAGCTGGTGGACGTCAACGTCCACCCCGCCAAGACCGAGATCCGCTTTGCCCGGGAGGGCGACGTCTTTGACGCGGTCTACCGTGCCGTGCGCAACGCGCTGACCGCCCCCGGCAGCGGGGAATGCCGCTTCTCCATGGAGCGGGGCGAGCAGGGCAAACAGCCTTCTGCCTCCGCGCAGTCTGCACCCCAGACTCCGGCCCGCCCGGCGGCTGCCCCGCAGACCGGCGTGCGCCATCCTCAGGCCACAGGCGGCTTTGCCACCATGACGGCGGCGCAGTACCGCGCCGCCCATACCCTGACGGACCCCATCCCGCCCCGGCCGGTTCCGGGCCTTACCGCAGTGCCCGGCCAGGGCACCGTCCGCGCGGTGCGGGAGGACTATAATAAACCGTCGGCCCCTGCACCTGCCGCACCGCAGGCTGGGACCCTTGCCGCCGGTATGACCCGTGGCGCATCGGAGGCCGTTCTGGACATTCTGCCCGATCTGCCGGAGGAGAACACTCCCGCGGCCTGGCAGTCCGCCCCGGCTGCCGCGACCCCGACCACGGTCACATCTGCCGCACCTGCGCCGGAGAACACCCCCGTCGCTGCCGCGCAGCCTGTTCCCGCATCGGAAGAAACCGCTGAACAGACCGCTTTCGTCCCGGACCTCACCGGGGAAGAGCCGGAGGAGGGGGCAGCCCCCGCCCTCAGCGCCCTGCCCACAGGCACGCCGGAACAGACCACCCTGGCTCCCGCACCCCAAAGCGAACCCCTGCGCCTGGTGGGCGAGGTGTTCCGCACCTACATCATTACCGAGCGGGCGGGGGAACTTTGCCTCATTGACAAGCACGCCGCCCACGAGCGCATCCTTTTTGAAAAGCTGTCCAAGGACTACGGCAACGTGCCCGCCCAGATGCTTCTGGTGCCGGTGCAGGTCAATCTTTCGGCGGAGGAAAAGCTGGCCGTCCTGCAGAACCAGAAAATGCTGGAGGATGCAGGCATCGAGGCCGAGGACTACGGCGGAGCCACCGTCATAGTGCGGGCCGTCCCGGCGGATGTTCCCGTGGACGATGTGGAGGATATGCTGGTGGAGCTGGCCGCCCGCCTTGCTAAGGGCGGCGACGCCCTGCGGGAAAAGACCGAGTGGGTGCTCCATTCCATCGCCTGCCGCGCGGCGGTCAAGGCGGGGGACCGCAGCAACCCGGCGGAACTGCTGGCCCTGGCACAGCAGATCATGGACGGCAGCGTCCCGCCCTTCTGCCCCCACGGCCGCCCCTGTGTCCTCAAGATCACCCGGAAGGAGCTGGAAAAACAGTTTGGCCGCATTGTCTGACCTGCCCCGCGTGGTAGCCATCGGTGGCCCCACCGCCACCGGCAAGACGGCGCTGTCCGTCGCCCTGGCAAAGGAGTTTGACGGCGAGATCATCAGCGCCGACTCCATGCAGATCTATAAAGGCCTGGATGTGGGTACCGCCAAAGTCACCCCCGAGGAAATGCAGGGGATCCCCCACCATCTCATCGACATCCTGGACCCGGCGCAGCTGTTCAGCGTGGCGGAGTTCACCGCCCGGGCGGATGCCACCATCCGGGACATCACTGCCCGGGGCAAGCTGCCCCTGGTGGTCGGGGGAACGGGGCTGTATATTTCCAGCCTGCTCAACGGGGTGGCCTTTGCCCCCCAGCCGGAGGACCCCACCTTCCGGGCCGCCCTCCAGCAGCGCATCGAAAACGGGGAGACCCAGGCCGTCTATGAGGAACTCTGCCGCGTTGACCCCGACTACGCCCGCACCCTGCACCCAAATAACACCCACCGGGTCATCCGCGCCCTGGAACTCTATCACCTGACCGGCCGCACCATGAGCGAGCAGCGGGCAGAGTCCCTCCCGGCGCAGAAACCTTACCGGGCCTTGTGCCTTTGCCTGACCTGCGCCGACCGCGCCCGGCTTTACCACCGTATCGACCTGCGGGTGGACCGCATGGTGGAAGCGGGAATCCTGAAAGAGGCGGAGTACGTCTGGAACAACCGCGAGACCTTCCGCACCGCGGCCCAGGCCATCGGATACAAGGAATTCTTTCCCTATTTTGAGGGGACCGGGACGCTGGCCGAGTGCACCGCCAAACTCAAGCAGGCGTCGCGCAATTATGCCAAACGCCAGCTGACCTGGTTCCGCCGCCAGACGAACGCCGTCTGGCTGGAGATCGAAGATCCCGACACGCCTGCGCGCGCCGGGGAGCTTGTCCGCAATTTCCTGGCCGGGGAGGACTGATCCTCCGGCCCGCCGCCCCCGCAAGGGGAGGGGAGTACCGATCCATGCAGAGAGATCCGGCTGAGCGCCGCCGTGTTGCCAAAAACTTTTCGGTGGCGCTGATCACCGTCATTCTGATTTTTGCCGTGCTTTACGTGGGCGTCCAGCTGTACGCCATCCTGCACCATACCTATAAAACAGAGACCGCCATCCTTGCCACCATGTCGGACAGCGTCAAACTGACCGGCACCGCCGTGTTTGACGCCACGCCGGTGTCGGGGGAGGGCGACCTGGGCTACCTGGTGGAAAACGGCGAGCGCGTCACCGTAGGCACCGTCATTGCCGAGCGCTACACCGCCGAAGGCCAGGACCTGCAGCGGGAAGCCCTGACCAACCTGGACCGGGAGATCTCGCTGCTGAACAAGTCCCAGAACTCGTCGGGCAGCGACCTTTCGGTGCTGACCACCCAGACCCAGACGGCCCTTTACAACCTGCTGGACCAGCTGGACCGGGGCGCCTACGGCAACATCCGGTCCGCCGAGGAAGACTTCCTGCTGGCCCAGAACCGCATGCAGATATCCACCGGACAGAGCAGCGGTTTTGACGCAACCATCGCCGAACTGCAGGCGGAGCGGGATTCCATCGCCGCCAGCCTGGACGGCCTGGAAAACCTCGTTGCCGAGACCAACGGTTATTTCGTCTCGTCGGATTCCGCCCATCTGACCACGCTGGACCAGGAGACGGCGGACAACGCCACGGTCTCGGAACTGTCCGACCTGCTGAGCCAGGATCTCACGGCCTCGGCGGACGGCAAAGCCGGGTGGATCGTGTCGGGCTTTTCCTGGCGGTTTTACGCCACCTGCGACCTGGACACCGCCGCCCGGTTTGACGGGCTGACCAGCGTCAAGATCAGCGTGCCCGGCAAACAGGACGACCCGCTGTCCGCCACGGTGGTCTCGGTGGAGACGGACGAGGAGGCGGGCCTGGCCAAGATCGTGCTGGAGTGCGGCACCATCAATTCCGAAGTCCTGACCCTGGGACAGGAGACCGCTCAGATCGACCTGCATACTTATACCGGTATCCGCATCGACAGCAAGGCGCTGCATATCGTGGACGGCAACAACGGCGTCTACGTCAAGGTGGGCAACCTTCAGCGCTTCCGCAAGATCACCATCCTCTACCAGAACGAGGACTACATTCTGGTGGACACCGACGGCGCCGTGGGCACCGACAATGAGATCCGCCTGTACGACGAGGTCATCGTGGAAGGCACCAACCTCCAGGATGGAAAATTGATGTAAATATCGGACAGACAGTCAAATATTTCCGCGCAAAGGCCGCTGCAAACGGCCAAAAATGCCGCCCGCTGATGCTATTTTTACAAAGCGGGCGGCATTTTTGAAAGAAAAACCGTCGTTTTTCCGGTCTGCATCCGAAAAATCCGGCCTGCCTGCCGCCACTATTGACTTTTGACGCTAAAAAAGCGATAATACTTAATGTATATCGCTGTATTCAGTGAAATTCTGCCGCTTTGACGGCAGGCAGCCTTTGCGGCTGCAGCAGCCATAAGTTAAGGAGAATCCATCATGTCCATGTTCGAAGGCTTCAAAAATATGCTCGGCATCAATCCCGACCCGGAAGATGACGAGTACCTGGACGGCGGCGAAGACGAGATCTTTGCCGGCAACCAGGGTGCGGCAGCCCAGGATAGCTATGCCCAGGCCGAAGCTGCCAAGCAGCGCAACAAGGTGGTCAACATCAATGCCACGACCCAGCTTCAGGTCGTTCTGGTCAAGCCGGAGCGCTTTGACGATGCGTCGACCATTGCCGACCAGCTCAACGCCAAGCGCACCGTCGTGCTGAACCTCGAGTCCACCAACAAAGAGGTCTCCCGCCGTCTGATCGACTTCTTGTCCGGCGTTGCCTACGCCAACAACGGCCAGATCAAGCGCGTGGCCACCAGCACCTTCATTATTACTCCCTACAACGTCGATATCATGGGCGACCTGATCGACGAGCTGGAGAACAATGGCGTATTCTTCTGATCCCGCGGAAACCGGCCGTACGGCCCGCGGCTTTCTGCCCCCGCAGAATGAGGAAGAACGCCGCCTGATGCGCCGTGTGGAGGAACTCTGCACCCTTGCCCAGCGCCGGGGCATCCCCCGCTATACGGGGTTCCTGTCTGACCGGGAGCAGTCTCTCGCAGAGGCTGCCGCCAACCGGGCGCAGGTCACCTGCATCCGGTTCTGGGGCGGGTTTGAGGATGCCGAGCGCCGGGTCCTTTGCATTGAACCGGAGGATGCCTGGCAGGAAGAACCGGTTGCCTGCCTGCGCCTGCGCGCACACCTTGCGCCGGGGGCAGAACCTCCGGCCCACCGGGATATTCTGGGGGCGGTATTGGGGCTGGGTCTGGAACGGACCTGCCTGGGGGACATCCGCCCCGACCCCGACCATCCGGGGGACTGTTATCTGTTCCTTTTACAGGACAAGCTGGACTTTGTGTCGGCCAACCTGACGGCAGCGGGCCATGTCCGCCTGGACGCGGCTCCCTGCGATCAGCCGCCCCAGTCGGCGCTCCGGGAACCGGAACGCCAGCTGCGCCAGGCGACGGTCAGCTCTCTGCGTGCGGATTCGGTGCTGGCAGCCATGCTGCACACCTCCCGCGGGCAGGCCGCCCAGGTCATATCCGAAGGCCGGGTCCAGGTCAATCATGTTCCCCTGCGCAGCGCCCATGACGCGGTTTATGCGGGGGATATTTTCACGGTACGCGGCAGCGGCCGCTACCGGCTGCAGGAGATCGGCGGCAAAAGCCGCAGTGACCGCACCTTTATCCTGTTCTATCAATATTAAGTGCGGCAGTTTGGCCATACAACCAATCCCGGGCACGGCCCGAGACAGGAGGAATATAGAATGATCGCTTCGGAGGATGTACGGCGCGTCACATTTGAAAAAGCCATGCGGGGCTATCGCTGTGACGATGTCGATGATTATCTCAGACAGGTGGCGGACAGTCTGGACGCTCTCAGCGCCGAAAACGAGGATCTGCAGAAGAAACTCGTGGTGCTGGCACAGCGCATCGACCAGTACCGCGCCGAGGAGGATACCCTGCACACCACGCTCATCAACGCCCAGCGTCTGGGCGAGAACGTGATCAAGGAGGCCAAGCAGAAGGCTGCCGAAGTGATCCGCGCCGCCAACATCCGTGCCGAGGACCGGGAGCAGCGCGCCCGTGACGAGGTCGAATTGGCCCAGCAGGAACTGACCACCATCCGCAAGGAGACCGAAAACTTCAAAAAGTCTCTGCTGGCCATGTACCGCAAGCATATCGAGCTGCTTTCCAAGATCCCGGAAGCGTCCGATACCGTCGAGCCGCAGCCGGAGGAAGAAACTCAGCCCCAGCCGGAACCGCAGCCCGTCCAGCAGCCGGTTTACGAGACCCCGCAGCCTGCTTACGAGCCGGAGCCTGCTTTTGAGCAGCCCTCCTATGAGCCGCCTGCCTACGAGGAACCGGCCCCGGTCTATGAACCCGCCCCCGTGGAGGAACCCCTCCCCGAGCAGCAGGCGGAACCCTATTTTGACGACCCGGAGGAGGAATCCCTCCCCGAGACCGAGGAAAAGGTCGATACCGTTGAGTTTGCCATCGCCCCCAAGCCGGACGAGCCGGAAGACCTGCGGGAGGAGCCCCCTGCCATGGCAGCGCCCGCTCCTGCGGCATCCACCAGTAAGTTCCAGCCCGGTGCAGGCCTGTATGACCTTCCCGATGAGGAGCCCCCGGCTCCCCCCAAAAAGACCACCCGCAGCAAGTCCACCACCCGCAGAAGTTCCACTTCGACCCGCCGGACGAAAAAGCAGGCCCAGCCGGACCCGCTGCCCGCGTCCTTTGACACGTTCTCCGGCGTGGACTTTGACAGTTGACAGCCATACGCGTTCCGTTACGGGCGTGTATCGTGATACCGCGCACCGGCACCGGCGCGCCGTGACTTTGCCGAAACAGCCAGGGGCTGTATGGGGCAGGGAACGGCCGTGCCGGGTTTGTGCGTGAATGAAGTATAGAGGAGAGTAGGAAACCTTGGCGCAGAATTTCAATGACACCATCCATCTGCCGTCCACACCGTTCCAGATGCGGGCGGGCCTGCCGAAGAAAGAGCCGGTCATGCTGGAGGACTGGGAGAAAAACCAGGTCTACGAACAGATGATCAAGAACAACGAGGGCAAGCCGTCCTTCATCCTGCACGACGGCCCTCCGTATGCCAACGGCAGCATTCACATGGGCACCGCCCTGAATAAGATCATCAAGGATATCATCATCCGCTACAAGAATATGTCCGGCTACTGCGCTCCGTATGTTCCCGGCTACGACACCCACGGCCTGCCCATCGAGCTGAAGGCCCTGGGTTCTCTGGGCGACAACAAGGCGGGCGTTTCCAAGCTGGAACTGCGCAAGATCTGCAAGGAATTCGCCACCGAGCATATCGATGTCATGAACTCCCAGTTCAAGCGCCTGGGCGTTCAGGGTGATTTTGACAACCCCTACCTCACCCTCAAGCCCGAGTTTGAAGCCCGCCAGGTGGAGATCTTCGGCGAGATGGCGAAGAAGGGCTACATCTACAAGGGCCTCAAGGCTGTCTACTGGTGCCCCGAGGACCGCACCGCCCTGGCCGAAGCAGAGATCGAGTATGCCGAGGACGGCTGCGATTCCATCTATGTCCGCTACAAACTGACCAAGGACCCCAAGGGCGTTCTGGCCAAGTACGGCATTGACCTGGACAAGGCATGGATCGTCATCTGGACGACCACCACCTGGACTCTGCCCGGCAACGTGGCAACCTGCCTGAACCCCTCCATCGAGTACGCTTTCGTGGAGATCGACGGCCAGTATCACATCATGGCGGCCGACCTGGTCAAGGCCACCATGGAAGCCTGCCACATTGAAAACTACACCGTTCTGGAGCCCCGTGTTCTCGGTTCCGAACTGGAAATGCTGGAGTACCAGCATCCCTTCCTGGACCGCACCGGCCTGGTCATCCTGGGCGACCACGTCACCCTGGAAGGCGGCACCGGCTGTGTCCACACCGCGCCCGGCCACGGCGTCGAGGACTTTGAGGTCTGCACCCAGCACTATCCCCAGCTGCCCGTGGTCGTTCCCGTGGACGACGCCGGCTGCCTGACCGCCGAGGCTGGCGAGAAGTTCGCCGGTCTCAAAGTCTGGGATGCCAATAAGGTCATTCTGGAGCACATCAAGGGCACCGGCCATCTGATGGGCGTGCAGCACATCGTCCACCAGTATCCCCATTGCTGGCGCTGCCACAATCCCATCATCTTCCGCGCCACCGAGCAGTGGTTCTGCTCCATCGACGCCTTCAAGGAGGATGTCTACAAGGCCATCGACAGCGTGCACTGGCAGCCCGTCTGGGGCCATGACCGTATGCAGGGCATGGTCCGCGACCGCAGCGACTGGTGCATCAGCCGTCAGCGTGTCTGGGGCGTTCCCATCCCGGTGTTCTACTGCAAGAAGTGCGGCAAGTACCATATCACCGACGCTTCCATCAAGGCTGTCAGCGACCTGTTCCGCAAGGAGGGCAGCGACGCCTGGTACAAGTATGATGCCAACGACATCATGCCCAAGACCGAAGTCTGCGAATGCGGCGCTTCCGACTGGGAGAAGGACCCCGACATCATGGACGTCTGGTTCGACTCCGGCTCCACCTGGAGCGCTGTCTGCCGCGAGCGTCCTGAGCTGCACTGGCCCGTCGACCTCTATATGGAGGGCGCCGACCAGTTCCGCGGCTGGTTCCAGTCCAGCCTGCTGACCAGCGTTGCCACCCAGGGCATTGCGCCGTACAAGGGCGTTCTGTGCCATGGCTGGGTCGTGGACGAGCAGGGCAAGCAGATGCACAAATCCGCCGGCAACGGCGTTGAGCCTTCCGAGCTGATCCGTGACTACGGCGCCGACATCGTTCGTCTGTGGGTCGCTTCCAGCGACTACACCGTAGACGTGCGTGCCGGCAAGGAGATCTTCCGTCAGCTGTCCGAGGCCTACCGCAAGATGCGCAACACCGCCCGCTTCATGCTGGGCAACCTCAACGGCTTCGACCCCGCCAAGGATATGGTGGAGGAGGACCAGCTGTTTGAGATCGACCGCTGGGCGCTGCAGGCCACCCGTGCGCTGACCGCCACCGTGCGTGACAGCTACGAGACCTACGATTTCTCCCGCGCTTACCACGCCATCTACAATTTCTGCGTCCTGGATATGTCCAACTTCTATATGGACGTCATCAAGGATCGCCTGTACTGCGCCGACGATCATGCCCGCCGCTGCGCACAGACGGCTCTCTACCGCATTCTGGTGGACTTCACCCGTCTGCTGGCTCCCATCCTCTGCTTCACCAGCCAGGAGATCTGGAGCTATATCCCCAAACTGCCCGGCATGAAGGACTACGTCGTCTTCGAGCAGATGCCCGAGGCCGGTGCGGCTCCCGACGAGGCGTTCACCGCCAAGTGGGACAAGATCATGGCCGTGCGTGACGACGTCAAGAAGGTGCTGGAGCAGTCCCGTGCCGACAAGGTGATCGGTTCCTCTCTGGAAGCCTGCGTCACCCTGTACTGCAGCGATGCCATGTATGACTTCCTCAACGCCATCCCCATGGATGAGCTGGCCGACCTGCTCATCGTCTCCCAGGTCAACCTGGTCAAGGGCGAAGGCGGCGTCAAGGGCGTCTGCGAAGGCCTGGGCACTGCGGCTGAGCATGCTCACGGCGCCAAGTGCCTGCGCTGCTGGAAGTACGACGACGCGGTCAACGAGGAAGGCCTCTGCCCGCGCTGTGCCAAAGTTCTGGCAAAATAAAATCCAATAACGACGAGCTGCCGGTTTTTCTGCTTTGGCGGGGCGATGTCGGGGACGTTTTGGACCGGGCTGAAAAGTCCCGCCCAAAGCGCGGAGTGCAAGGTTTGCAAAAGCGGGTGCCGCATCTGCCGGTGCCTGACTGCTGCGGCCTTGGACTGCTCCTTTGAACGTTGCTTCGTGCCTTTGCGGGAGGGCCGGCGCTCGGCTGATTTTGGCCCGCTTAGCGGGCGGACCACAGGGAGGACCGCATGGTTTTCGGTTTCATATCCATTGCGGCGGCCGCGGTGCTGGTCGTCACTGACCAGCTGCTCAAGGCATGGGCCACCGCGGAACTGCTGCCCGTCGGTTCCATGACGCTGATCCCGCATGTCGTTGAACTGCGCTACTCTCTCAATGAAGGGATGGCGTTCTCGCTGCTGTGGGGCAAGCAGGGCTTTCTCATTGCCGTCACCTCGGTGGCGCTCCTGGTCCTGCTGGGCTACCTGCTGCTGCGTAAAATGCCGGTGCTGGAGCGCATCGCCTGGACCATGGTGCTGGGCGGCGGCGTCGGCAACCTGATCGACCGCATCGTCAGCGGCCAGGTTGTCGACTATATCAATTTTCTGTTCATGGATTTTGCCATCTTCAACTTTGCCGACATCTGCGTGACGGTAGGTGTTGCCCTGCTGTTTGTCTACGTTCTGTGGGCCGAGCTGAAGGAACGCAAAAAGAAATCCTCCGGGGAGGAGCCCGCCGCCGATGCAGACGCTTGAATTCACCGCCGCTCCGGAAGCGGAAGGCCAGCGCCTTGACCGCTTTCTGACGGAACAGTGCGAAGGCATCACCCGCAGCGCCCTGCAAAACCTCATCGAGGAAGGCGCTGCCCTGTGCAACGGCAGCCCGGCGCCCAAACGGTACAAGGTCCGGGCAGGGGACAGGGTGTCCATCACCATCACCGACCCGCGCCCTCTGGATGCCCAACCCCAGGATATCCCGCTGGACATTGTCTATGAGGATGACAGCCTGATCGTGGTGAACAAGCCCAAGGGCATGGTGGTGCATCCCGCCCCCGGCAACCCCGACGGAACATTGGTCAATGCATTGCTTTACCACTGTGCGGGGCAGCTTTCCGGCATCGGCGGAGCCATCCGCCCGGGTATCGTCCACCGCATCGACAAGGACACCAGCGGCCTGCTGGTCATTGCCAAGGACGACGCCGCCCATCAGGCGCTGAGCGAACAGATGAGCGTCCATTCCATCCACCGGGTCTATCATGCCGTGGTTTACGGCAACCTCAAGGAGGATGCCGGCTTTGTGGAGGCCCACATCGGCCGGGACCCCCGGGACCGCAAAAAGATGGCGGTCACCGACAACCACAGCCGGTACGCCTACACCGGCTGGCAGGTGCTGGAACGCTTCGGGAACTTTACTTATATTGCCTGCCGCCTCAAGACGGGGCGTACCCATCAGATCCGCGTCCATATGGCCTCCATCGGCCACCCGCTGGCGGGGGATGCGGTCTACGGACCCAAAAATGTCATCCGTGCCCTGAACGGTCAATGCCTGCACGCCAAGGAACTGGGCTTTGTCCATCCGGTCACGGGGGAATACATGCAGTTTGATTCGCCCCTGCCGGCGTATTTCAACGATTATCTGACGAAACTGAGAAAGGAATGCCGTCAATGAAGGAGAGTCTGCACGACTATCTTGTCTTTTGCGATATGGACAATACGCTGCTGACCGCCAAGGAGGGCATCCCTTCCTGCAACCGCACGGTCATCAAGCTGTTCACCCAGCTGGGGGGACGCTTTACCGTAGCCACCGGCCGCCCGCCGGAATCCATCCGTGCCGCGTTGGGAGACCTGGAGCTTTCGCTGCCGGCCATTTCCTGCAACGGTTCGCTGCTGTATGATTTCTCCACCAACACGGTGCTTCGCCGGGCTACGCTGGACCGCAACCAGGCCACCCTGGCCATTGCGGATATCCTGCGCCAGTTCCCGCGCATCGGCGTGGAGGTCATGGCCCACGCGGGGGAGTTGTATGTCATTCACGCCAATGAATACACCCATGCCCACCAGGTGGACGAAAAGATCTCCGGGGTCTGCTGCCCGCTGGAAAGCGTTCCCGACGGCTGGGTCAAGGTGGTCTTTGCCGGCCCGCCGGAGATGATCCGCAAGCTGTCCCAGTACGCCAAGACCAAATACTATGGCCGGGAAAACTACTTCCTTGCCACCAACAGCATTTACTTTGAGATCATGCCCGGCGGCGTGGGCAAGGCTTCCGGTCTGCGGGACCTGTGTACCCTGCTGGGTGAGCCGCTACAAAAGACCATCGTCATCGGCGACTACTACAATGATCTGGAGATCATGAAAGTGGCAGGGCATTCGGTGGCTGTGGCCAACGCTCCCGGCGAGGTCAAGGCCAACGCCGACGAAGTCACCACCTGCACCTGTTCCGAAGGCGCGGTGGGAGAATATCTCTACCGCCTCATCAACACCGTCACGGGCTGAGTCCCCGCGGAGGGTACCATCATGAAAGTCAGTCAACTGCTCAGCCGGGAGAGCGTGCTGGTCCGCGCCGATGTTCCCGACGCCTCCAATGCCCTGGGCATTCTGGTGGAATTGCAGGAAGCCAGCGGCATTATCACCAACGGCACCGCCTACTATAATGCGGTATGCGACCGGGAGACCGCCGGCGGTTCCACCGCTATCGGGGAAGGCATCGCCCTGCCCCATGCCTGCAATGCGGGTGTGGCGGCGCCGGGCGTGGCTGCCCTTGCCCTGAACGAGGGCATCGACTGGGGCGCGCCGGACGGCAAGCCGGTGGATCTGATCTTTATGCTGGCCATGCCGCCCCAGGCCCAGAGCGACCATCTGTTGCTGCTGGCCCGGCTGGTCAATCTTCTGTCCGACAACAACCTGACCCAGGCTTTGCGCCAGGCATTGACGCGGGAGCGGTTCATTGAACTGCTGGCCCGCGCCGAGGCAGAGCGCTTTGCCGAGTGACCCGCAAAAACACTGCATCCGGGAGCCGAGCGCCGCAGACTGCGCCCTCGGCTCCCGTTTTTTATGTTCCGCTGCCGGACCGGGGCGGCCAAAGAACTGTGTTTTTCCGCCTTCCAGCCATAGAGCAAAACCCAGTATCCTATCATTAAAAACAGTACCAAAAGGGGAGCCATCATGAACGAATCCTGGTTTGCCGTCACTCCCATCGACGGGGAGACCTTTGCCATCAGCGAACCCCTCCACTGGGAGGAACCCCACAGCTATCTCCTGTGCGGAGAAAGCCGCGCCCTGCTCATTGATACCGGACTGGGGGTGGCGGATATGGGGGCAGTGGTGCGCAGCCTGACCTCGCTGCCGGAACTGGCCGCCGTGACCCACGCCCATTGGGATCATATCGGCGGCCTTGGCTGCTTTGAGCATACCGCTGTCCATCACGCGGAGGCCTCCTGGCTGTCCGGGCACTTCCCGCTGCCGCCGCAGGCAGTGCGGGCGAACCTTACCGCCCGGCCCTGTACCTTTCCCCACGGCTTTTGCCCGGACGATTACCGTGTTTATGAGGGCGGCGTCGACCACCTGCTGAAAGACGGCGATGTGATCGACCTGGGCAACCGGCAGGTGAGGGTCATCCATACGCCGGGACATTCTCCCGGGCATTGCTGCTTCTATGAGGAAGCACGCGGCCTGCTGTTTGCGGGGGACCTGCTCTATGCCGGGTGTCTGGATGCCTTTTACCCTACCACCGATCCCGCGGCGTTTGCCCGCTCGGTCCGGAAGGTGAGGCAGCTTCCGGTACAGCGCATCCTGCCCGGGCATCACCGGCTGGAACTGCCGCCCGACTTTGCCGCCCGGGTGGACGATGCCTGGCAAGGCCTGGCCGACAGGGACCTTTTGCGGCAGGGGAGCGGCATATTTGATTTTGACGGCTTCCAAATCCATATCTGAACCTGTTCTGTTGTCAAGCGGACCGCTGCCCAATCGGGAAAAGCGGCCCGCTTTTCCTGTGAATGGGGATGAAATGGTGAAACTGCCGAAAAACAATGCAGTATAAACAAGGAAACTGTATGATTAACCATTGAAATAGCAAAATGTCTATGCTATACTTTAATACATTAAATCGCCAAAGGGGAAGAGGACACCGCCCACACAACAGGCGGCGCCCCGGCGATAAACGAATGGGGAGAGATACAGTATGAAAAAAGCACTTTCTATCCTGACCGCAGCCTGTATGGCACTCAGCCTGGCCGCGTGCAGCGGCGGCACCGATTCCACCTCTCAGGCGGCGGACACTTCTTCGGAAGCATCGGCGTCCACCTCTACGGCGGAGGGCTCCGCGTCCGGTACTTATACCATCGGCATCTGCCAGCAGCAGCCCCACGAGGCGCTGGACTCCGCCACCCAGGGCTTCAAGGATGCTCTGGTGGAGGCTTTCGGTGAGGATGGCGTCACTTTCGACGAACAGAACGCCCAGGGCGATGCCAACACCTGCTCCACCATCATCAACGGCTTTGTTTCCAGCAGCTATGATCTGATCATGGCCAACGGCACCAACGCATTGCAGGCGGCGGCCGCAGGCACTTCCGAGATTCCCATCCTGGGCACCTCCGTCACCGAGTACGGCGTGGCGCTGGGCATCGACGGCTTTGACGGCACGGTAGGCGGCAATGTTTCCGGCACCAGTGACCTGGCTCCGCTGGACCAGCAGGCGACCATGCTCAGCGACCTCTTCCCGGTGGAAGAGTACCCCAATGTGGGCATGCTGTACTGCAGCGCCGAGCCCAACAGTGAGTACCAGGTGGAGCAGGTCACCAAATACCTGACCGAACTGGGCTACACCTGCACCGATTACTCCTTCAGCGATTCCAACGACCTGGCGACCATCGCCACCAGCGCCGCCAATGAGTGCGACGTCATCTACGTTCCCACCGATAACACGGCGGCCTCCAACACCGAGATCATCAATAACATCTGTCTGCCCGCCGGTGTTCCCATCATTGCGGGCGAGGAGGGCATCTGCGGCGGCTGCGGCGTTGCCACCCTGTCCATCAGCTACTATGATCTGGGCTACGCCACCGGCGAGATGGCGGCCAAGATCCTGAAGGGTGAGGCGGACATCTCCACCATGCCCATCGAGTACGCGCCCAACTTCACCAAGAAGTACAACCCCACCAACTGTGAGGAACTGGGCGTCACCGTTCCCGATGACTACGTCGCCATCGAGGGCTAAATATCGTCAGACAGCCGCGTGAATTCCGGTAAACGGAAGGCGGGGAAAAGGGAGTTCCCTTTTTCCCGCCTTAATGTGGCTTTGTGTGATTTGGGGAACATTGCACCCCGCAACAAAAGTGCGGCGGAACCCTGGCACCGGTCCGGAGCCGCAGCACAGAGGAGGACTGTGAAATCTTGGATATCATGAGTTTGGTGAACGCCCTGCCCGGTGCAGCGGCGCAAGGCCTGATCTGGGCCATTATGGCCATCGGTGTGTACATTACCTACCGCGTGCTGGATATTGCCGACCTGACCGTCGACGGCACGCTGTGCACCGGCGGCGCTGTCTGCATCATGTGCATGCTCAACGGCTGCAACGTCTGGGTCGCCATTCTGGCGGCTACCTGTGCGGGACTGCTGGCAGGCCTTGTCACCGGCATTTTCCATACCTTCATGGGAATCCAGGCCATCCTGGCCGGTATCCTGACCCAGCTGGCGCTGTGGTCGGTCAACCTTAAGATCATGGGCAAGTCCAACCAGGCCATCAATGTGGACAAGTATGACCTGCTTGTCTCGCTGCGCTTCATCAAGGACGTGCCCTTCTACCGCAACACCATCCTGGTGGTTGCCGTTGTCATTGCGGTGGTCATCGGCATTTTGTACTGGTTCTTCGGCACCGAGCTGGGCTGCGGCATCCGTGCCACCGGCTGCAACTCCAACATGGCCCGCGCTCAGGGCATCAATACCAACTTCAACAAGGTCATTGGTCTGATGATCTCCAACGGTCTGGTGGCTCTGTCCGGCGCACTGCTGGCCCAGTATCAGGGCTTTGCCGACATCAACATGGGTCGCGGCGCCATCGTCATCGGTCTGGCTGCCGTCATCATCGGCGAGGCTATTTTCAGCAAGATCTTCCGCAACTTTGCCCTCAAATTGCTGTCCGTTGCCTTCGGCAGCATCATTTATTACCTGGTGCTGCAGGTGGTCATCTGGTTCAAGGTGGATACCGACATGCTCAAGATGTTCAGCGCCGTAGTCGTGGCCATCTTCCTGGCGATCCCGTACTGGAAGCGCCTCTACTTCACCAAGCCCACCGTCCGCAAAGGAGGCAACCCCAATGCTTGAGATCAAAAACGTATACAAGACTTTCAATGCCGGTACTGTAAATCAGAAAGTGGCCCTCAACGGCCTGGACCTCAAACTGGAGGACGGCGATTTTGTCACCGTCATCGGCGGCAACGGTGCGGGCAAGTCCACCATGCTCAATGCCATCGCGGGTGTCTGGCCCATTGATATGGGCAAGATCCTGGTGGACGGCAAGGACATCACCCGTCTGCCGGAACATAAGCGCGCCAAGTATATCGGCCGTGTGTTCCAGGACCCCATGATGGGCACCGCCGCTACCATGGGCATTGATGAAAACCTGGCCCTGGCCCGCCGCCGCGGCCAGCCCAGAACGCTGCGGCAGGGCATTTCCGTCAAGGAGCGCGACGGCTACCGGGAACTGGTCAAGACCCTGGGCCTTGGCCTGGAAGATCGCATGACCAGCAAGGTAGGCTTGCTTTCCGGCGGTCAGCGCCAGGCGATCACGCTGCTTATGGCTACGCTGCAGCAGCCGCGCCTGCTGCTGTTGGACGAACACACCGCCGCCCTTGACCCCAAAACGGCGGCCAAGGTGCTGGAACTGTCCGACAAGATCGTCCATGAGCATAACCTTACCACCCTGATGATCACCCACAACATGAAGGATGCCATCAAGTACGGCAACCGCCTGATCATGATGTATGAGGGCCGCATCATCTACGACGTCCGCGGCGAGGAAAAAGCCGCCCTGAAAGTATCCGATCTGCTGGCCCGCTTTGAGCAGGTCAGCGACGGCAGCTTCGCAAACGACCGGATGCTGCTTTCCTGAAAACTGTATCACCCTGCCGGAGCGCGGGGCCGGATTTTCCGGCTCCGCGCTCCTTTTGTGCAGCATGTAAAAAATACCTGCAAGGCAGACTGTTCAAAAAGACAACGCCCGCCCTCACAGATCGAATTCAAAGCAGTCGGCTGCCCTTATCTCAAACATCCAACCAGGTGCAGAAAAACGGCGGAAGCAGGCCATTTGACTGCATAGGGGGACCTGTATTTTCCACGCATCCCGGGGGAGGGGAGCGCGGCGGAACAGCGCCTCGTTACCAACTTGTAATCCTCCGGAATTTTTATGAAATGATGTTCAAATCAAAAAATCTATGCTATAATGTAATCTACTGTACCTGGGGGGATTTATTTGCCGCGCTATGACGCTGTTTTGTTTGATGTGGACGGAACGCTGATCCATTCCCGTCCCGGCATTGAAAATTCATTTGCCTATGCGTTTGCCGAGATGGGGCTGGACCCCGCGCAGATCGACCTTTCCCGCTATCTGGGACCGCCGCTGCGCTGGAGTTTCGGTCAGCATTTCTCCGATGAAGCCGACGTCGAGCGCGCGGTGGAAATCTACCGTGACCGTTATGCACGGCTGGGCATGCACGAGTGCAGCCTGTTTCCCGGGGTACGGCAGCTGCTGGAGCGCCTGCGCGCAGCCGGAGTGCGGCTGGCAACGGCGACGTCCAAACCGAGAGAAGTAGTCTTGCCGATATTGGAGGAGCAGGATATCCTGCAGTACTTCGACCTGGTCGGCGGGGCCAGCATGGATAAGAGCGTGGATACCAAGACGGCCGTCATCCGTCAGGACCTGACCGACCCGAACTTTTCGACGGGCAGGGTGCTGATGGTGGGCGACCGCCGGGATGATATGCAGGGAGCCGCAGACTGCGGCCTGCCCGCCGCCGCGGTGCTGTACGGATATGGCAGCCGCGAGGAACTGGAGGCATGGAACCCGGTATATCTTGCTCCGGACTGTGCCGCGCTGGCAGACTTTATTTTGCAGTCCGTCTGAATTTGATTGGAGGTTACAGACTCATTATGAGCCGTAGAGATTCACAGGGGCGCGCGTCCTTCAGCCCGACCCAGCGTAAGGCCTGCCTGGTTTTGGCGGGTTGCTTTGCCGCCATCATCGTCAGCTTTGTTGCTGCCTGGATTTTGCCCGATCTGCTGTTTGGCTCCACCGGCGACTATGACCCCGACGCCTATCCCGTGGATACCTCGCTGGGAGCGGTCCTCACCGAGAGCAGCGACGCGGGCAGCGAGTATCTTTCCTCCACCGTCTTTGTGGGGGATGATAACGTGGTCGCGCTGACGGCCTCCAGCTCTATCACCATCGACCGCTATGTGGGCGAAAACGGGCTTTCGGTCTCTAACATGAGCAAAAAGTCCTGCGTCTATTTTGAGGATGATTCCTCGGCCTACACCATCCCGCAGGCCATCGCCAAGATGAAGCCCCGCCGCGTCATTGTCATGATCGGCAAAAACGACGTGGACGGCAACACCACGGTGGACAGCTTTATCCAGTCGTACACCCAGGCGCTGGACAACCTGCACACCGCCTATGAGTACTGTGATATCATCGTCAGCGCCATCCCGCCCGTGACGGAGGATTCCTCCGATGCGGCCGTGGTGCAGACCCGTATCGACCAGTTTAACCAGGCCCTTGCCCAAATGTGCGAGGACAACGGCTACAAGTACCTCAACAGCGCCGAGGAGCTGAAAAGCAGCAACGGCTATGCCGAAGGTGCTTACGTCAGCAAGGACACCGGCGTGATGACTTCCTCCGGCGTGAATGCCTACCTGGATTACGTCACCACCCATGCCTACGAGACGGAGGACCGCCGTCCCGATACCAACGACATTCCCCGCCGCGCGGCAGAGGCTGCCGACAAGGAATCCACCGCCACGCCCAGCCCCACGCCGGTGCGCTACACCGTCAGCTACAAGGCGGAAGCAGGCAAGGGCACTCTGACCGGCAACGATCAGACGGGCGCGTCCTCGCTGGAATTTGAGGTTTCCGAAAATGATACCGTCACCATCACCGCAGTCGCGGCGGAAGGCTATACCTTCTACAAGTGGGACGACGGCCAGACCAATCCCAAGCGCGTGGATGTTGTGACCAAGGACATCTCGGTCACGGCACTGTTCAATGACGCCCGCGTGGCCCTCACTCTGGACCGCGGCGACACCACCATGACGGTGGGGGACAGCGTCACCTTCAATGCGTCGGTCACGCTGGGCGGCAAGGAGTACAGCAACTCCAACGTGCAGTGGGCCATCAATGATGAGCTGGAACAGAACGGCGGCAGCTTTACCTTTACGCCGTCCGAGGCCGGCACCTACAAGCTGAAAGCCGGTATCGAGGTCAATGGCGGCCGTGCCGAGGTGACGGTGAACATCACCGTTGAGTCCAAGCCGACCAAGGTGACCCTTACCGCGCCGACTACCCTGACAGCGGGCACCAGCACCACTCTGAGCGCCAGCGTGGAGAACGGCTCCGGCGAGACGACCTGGGCTTGCCCGCAGCTGCCCAGCTGGTCCGCCACCGGCAACCAGGTGCAGTTCAGCGCCTCCCAGCCGGGCCGCTATTATGTGCAGGCGACCAATAACGGCGTGACTGCCGAGCTGGCCATTGAGGTCACCGCGGCGCCGACCCCGACCCCCACGCCGAACAAAGAAGATGACAAGGACGACGATTAAGCGCTGTGCCTTGCTGCAAGTATTAGGAGCAAACCATGGCAAATTATACCTGTCTTTTGCTGGATGTAGACAACACCCTGCTGGATTTTGATGCGGCGGAGCGTCAGGCTCTGACCGATACCCTGCGGCAGTATGAACTGCCCTGCGACGCCCATGCCTGCGATGTTTACCATGAGGTCAACCGCAAGCTGTGGACCTCCCTTGCCAAGGGCGAGCTGAACAAGAATAAACTTTTTGCCATCCGTTTTGCCCGCTTTATGCAGGCAATGGAGCTGCCCGACAACGGCAAGAGCCGCGAGATCAACGATTACTACGAGGATCAGCTGGCCCTGCATGCGGACATCATCCCCGGCGCTATGTCTGCGCTGGAGGAACTGGCCGAGGTGGCCACGCTGGCCATCGTCTCCAACGGCGCCACCAAGGTGCAGCAGTCCCGCATCAAGGCGTCAGGCATCGACCGCTATATGGACGGCATCTATATCTCGGAGCATATCGGTGCGGCAAAGCCTTCGGCCAAGCTGTTTGACGCGGTGCTCAAGGATCTGGGCATCACCAACCGCAGCCGGGTGCTGGTGGTGGGGGATGACCTTCACGCCGACATCAAGGGCGGCCTGAACGCCGGGCTGGACACCTGCTGGGTCAACTTTACCGGCAGTGACAATGACACCGACATTCAGCCCAAGTACACCATCGGTTCGTATGAGGATTTGTACCGCATCGTGATGGAACCGGAAGAACTGGAAAACATCGGCGTGCGTAACCGCCGCCACATGAATGACCTGTAACCAACGGGCGGCAGGTCCCGTATTGTGCCGCTGCATTCCAAGTGCAGCGGCACAATTTTGGCCTGACGCCGCAAGAGGGATGGAGTAAGAAAAACTATGCTGATCGAACTGCAAAGCCTGGGAAAGAGCTTTGGCGAGCATGAAGTGCTGCGGGATGTGACCGCCAGCGTGGAAAAAGGGGACCGCATCGGCATCATCGGAGCCAACGGCACCGGCAAGACAACGCTGCTGCGGGTACTGTGCGGACAGAGCCTGCCCGATACCGGCAGTGCTGATTTTGCAGCCGGGGCCACCTGCGGCTATCTGGAACAGACCGCCAACCTGGACCCCGACGCCACCGTCTACGACACGGCCCGGGAGTCTTTCCGCCCGGCACTGGACGCCATGGACCGGCTGGAAACGCTGCAAAAGCAGCTGGCCGGCCACCCCGGCGACCCGGAGATCACCGCGGGCATTGAACACTGCACCGCCGTCATCGATGCCATGGACGGCTATAACATGGACACCCAGATCCGGAAGATGCTCAACGGCATGGGCTTTCCCAACGATACCTGGCAGAAAAAGGCCGGGGTGCTTTCCGGCGGCGAGCAGACCCGCCTGCGCCTGGCCGGGCTGCTTCTGCGCCAGCCCGACATCCTGATTCTGGACGAGCCCACCAACCACCTGGACATCGAGACCATGGCCTGGCTGGAAACCTATCTCAAGACCTGCCGGGGGGCGGTGCTGGTGGTCAGCCATGACCGGTATTTCCTGGACGCGGTCTGCACCAAGATCTGGGAACTGCGGGAAAAGACTATCCAGACCTACCGGGGCAACTATTCGGCCTACCTGCCTCAGCGCCAGGCCGCCGATGAACGCCGGCAGAAACAGCATGACGCCGATGTGGAAAAGGCCGCCAAGCTGCAGGACTACATCGACCGCAACCTGGTGCGTGCCTCCACCACCAAAATGGCCCAGAGCCGCCGCAAACAGCTGGAAAAGCTGGAGATCACCGCGGCCCCGGTCAACGAAGCCCGGGAACTGGGCTTCCGCTTTGAATATGATATCGAACCCTACGACGAGCTGGTGACCATGAAGGACATCAGCATCCGCATGGGGGAGCGCACCCTGGTCAAGGACCTCAATTATGTGGTCCACCGTGGGGATAAGCTGGTCATTGCAGGCCCCAACGGCACGGGCAAATCTACATTGCTGCAGGTGCTGGACGGCAAACGCCGTCCCTCCGGCGGCATGGTGCGCCTGGGCGGCGGCGCGCGCACCGGCATCTTTACCCAGCAGCAGGCCCGCCGCATCGGCCGGGTCATCGACGCCATCTGGGACAAGTATCCCCGCTTTACCGAGCTGGAGGTCCGCAGCCATCTGGCGCGCTTCGGCTTCCGCGGGGAGGAAGTGTTCAAGGACTGCGCCACGCTGTCCGGCGGCGAGCTGGCCCGCCTGCGCTTTGCGGAGCTGGCCCTGGAACGTCCCAACCTGATGTTTTTGGACGAACCCACCAACCATCTGGACATCTATGTCCGTGAAAGCCTGACCCAGGCTCTTGCCGCCTATACCGGCACGCTGATCCTGGTCACCCATGACCGTTACCTCATGCAGACCCTGGGCTGCCCCATCCTGTATCTGGAGGAAGGGGACACCACCTTCTACCGTGACTTTGCCGCATTGCGGGACAAAAACACGGCGGCCGCCCAGAGTCCTGCCCGCGGGGAACCGGAAAAGCCCCAGCGTCAGGCCTACGGCAAGGAGCAGCGCCGCCGCCGTGCGGAGGTCCGTGCCCGCATCAAGGCCGTGGAGACCGAGATCGAGGAACTGGGTGCGCATATCGTGGAACTGGAAAACGAGCTCAACGACCCGGAAGTCCTGCGTGACCACCTGCTTGTGCGGGATAAATGCGACGATCTGGAGGACACCCGCTTCCGCCAGCAGGAACTGTTTGACGAGTGGGAAAAACTGCTGGAAGAACAGGAACGCTTTGAGGCGGAGGACTCCGGCGAGGTCTGAGTCCGTCCCTTCGACAGATTTTACAACTCTGTTGTCTAACTGTAACTTGTATTCTGCGTCAAAAGCGATATACTTACATAATAAGTGTTGTTTTGTCCATGTGTGCCGCCGTGCCCGTGGACGATACGGATCGCAGGAAGCGCTCCGGACCGGGGTGTCCGGACGCTCTGCCAGTGAAAACGGGGATACGCTTTGAAAACCAAGATCATCATTGCCACGCACAAGCCCTACTGGGTACCGGATGATCCGGTTTATCTGCCGGTGCAGATGGGCCATGCGATTCATCCCGACATCGGATATGTCGGTGACGATACGGGCGAAAATATATCGGAAAAAAACTGGAATTTCTGTGAGCTGACGGGGCTGTACTGGGCAGTGCACAACATTGATGCCGAGTATCTGGGCATTGTGCACTACCGCCGTTATTTCGGCAGCCGCCGCCATCGTTTTGCGCCCAAAAAAGAGCGGGTCATTTCGGGGCAGGAGCTGGACGAGATCCTGCAGCATACCAATGTCATCCTGCCCAAGCAGCGGCATTATTTCATTGAGACCAACTACACCCAGTATATCCATGCCCACCACAAGCAGGACCTGGTAGTCACCCGCCGCATCATCGAGCGCAAATGCCCGGAATACCTGCCAGCCTACGACATGTATATGTCCAAGACACACGGGCATCACTTCAACATGTTCATCATGAAGAAGGAACTGCTGGAGCATTACAGCACCTGGCTGTTCGACATTCTGTTTGAGCTGGAACGGGAACTGGATATCTCGGACTATTCCACCAACGACAAGCGGGTGTTTGGCTTTGTCAGTGAACGCCTGCTGGACGCATGGCTCATCACCAACCGCATCTCCTACGAGGAGCTGGACGTGGTGTATATGGAAAGCCAGCACTGGCTGCGCAAGGGAGCCTCCTTCCTGGCGCGCAAACTGTTCCCCAAAAAGCAAAAGGAGTAATCTGTTATGCAACCCATCGCGGCCGTGGTGGTGACCTATAACCGAAAGGCGCTTCTGGCGGAATGCATTGCCTGCCTGCGCGCCCAGCAGGGCGCCGCCTGCGACATTTTTGTGGTGGATAACGCCAGCACCGACGGCACGGCGGAACTGCTTGAGACCCTGGCAGGACCCGATTTGCACAGCCTGAACACCGGGGAAAACCTGGGCGGTGCGGGCGGGTTTGCCCGGGGCGTGGAAGCCGCGGTGCAGGCCGGATACCAAGCCCTGTGGCTGATGGACGATGATACGCTGCCGGAACCTGGTGCTCTGGCGGCGCTTTTGCGCTGTGAACAGGATCTGCAGGGGAATTACGGCTGGCTGTCCTCCCGGGCGGTGGACCGCGACGGAGCCGACCAGCCCATGAACCGCCAGCGCCGCACGCCCTACCGGGACATTGCGGGCTATGGTGATGAGCCGGTCCCCAGTGTCATGGCCAGCTTTGTGTCACTGTTTCTCCGCGCCGATACGGTGCGGGAGTTTGGCCTGCCCATTGAGGAATTCTTTATCTGGTCGGATGACTGGGAGTATACCCGGCGCATTTCCCGCAGCCGCCCCTGCTACACGGTGCCCCAAAGCCGGGTGGTCCACGCGATGCAGCACAAAACGGTGGTCAACATCGCAAAGGATACCCCCGACCGGCTGGGCCGATACCGGTACTTTTACCGCAACGATGTGGTGCTCTACCGGGGTGAGGGGCTGACCGGCTGGCTGTGGCTTTTGTGCAAGGACGCCTGGCATTCGGTACAGGTGCTGACGGGTAAATGCCCTGATAAAGGTGAGCGCCTGGGGATCATCTGGCGGTCCTTTGCAGCGGGGGTAAAGTTCCACCCGCAGATTCGCCGCCCGGGCGACTGATAAGGCGAGAACAAACATTTTGAGGGAAAGGACGGAGAACGGGATGCGGGACCTTGACCGGCTTGCCGGCAGTTATCGCGCGGTGGCTTTCGATGTATTCGACACATTGATCCACCGCGATGTCGCCGCGCCCTCCGACGTCTTTTCCCGGATGGAAGCGGCCGGTGTCGTGGCGGAGGGCTTTTCCGCCCGCCGCATCGCCGCCGAAGCCGCCGCCCGGGCTGCCAGTGCCCCCCGGGAAGTGACCCTGGCGGAGATCTACACCCAAAAAGAACTGGAGGGCATCGACCCCAAGGCGGAGATCGACGCCGAACTGTCGCTGATAGTGCCGGACGCCGGGATGCAGGCACTTTACAACGCCTGCCGCGCCCGCGGCCAGGCGGTCTATGTGGTATCGGATATGTACCTGCCTGCGCAGGTCATTGCCGAGATGCTCCGGACCTGCGGCTATGAAGCGCCCGACGGACTGTTTGTCTCGTCGGAATACGGCGTGCAGAAGCGCAGCGGCAAACTGTTCCGGCTGTTTCTGGAAAAGACCGGCCTTTCGCCCCGGGACGTGCTGTTTTTTGGGGATGACCGCCGTGCCGACTGCATCGGAGCGGCGCTGGCGGGCATCCGCAGCGTCAGGACGCCGGGACGCTTGCCCCGGCCTGAATATTACCCTGAACCTCTCACAGCGGGGGAGGAAACGCTGACCGCTTTCTGCGCCAACCGCGCCCAGTTCCTCGACAACCAGGAGGAATGCTTCGGCTACACGGTGACGGGCCCTCTGGTGCTGGCTTTTGCCGCCTGGCTGCGCCGGCGCCGTGCCGAACATCCGGAAGGACGATTGGTGTTTCTGGCCCGGGATATGTACCTGGTGCGGGAGGTCTGCCGCATCCTGGGGGAAAAGGAGTCGGGGTACCTGTGCGTCTCCCGGCGCAGCCTCTGCCCGGCGCTGCTCATGCGCCCCATGACGCCGGAGGCCCAGGCCCTGCTGCTGGATACCTTGCCCCGCCAGGTCATGCGCGTGGACGAGATTCTGTCTTTCTGCGGCTTCCCGCCGGACACTCGGCTTCCTGATTACGACGGCTGCCGGATGTTTGACCTTCGTCAGCGCCCGGCGGATGCCGAACTGACCAAACTGCTTTTGCGCATCTGCGCCCTCAGCCGTGGCACGGCAGGCCTTGCCGTGCGGGAAAGCGCCGCCCGTGTGCGTGCCTACCTGCGGGACTTTGATTTGACCCGCCCCGGGACCATGCTGGTGGACATCGGCAGCGGCGGCACCACCCAGCGGGTGCTGCAGGAACTCTGCGGCGCGCCGCTGCACGGCCTTTACCTGGCCTGTGACGGACGCCTGTTTGAGCGTCTGCCCAGAACCGACGCCCAGGTCTGCCTGTTCGGCGGCGAACCTGCGCCCCTGTGGTTCTGGATGGCCCAGCCCCTTTTGGAGTACCTGATCTCGGAACCCTGCGGTCCCACCCTGGGCTACCATGAGGCGGGGACCTCCGTCAGCCCGGTGCGGGAGCCTGTGGCGCCCCCGGCGGAACTGCTGGCGGTGCAGCGGGGCGTGCTGCGCTTTGCAAAGGAGTGGAGCGCTTCCTCCCTGAACGGCCTGGAACTCTCTCCCGACCGGACGATTTTGCCGTTTCTGCGTATGGCCCGCCGCCCTGCTCTGCGGCAGGCGGTATGCTTCGGGGATTTCACGCTGGAGGACGGCGTCAGCTTCCGTCTGGCGGCGTCCGCTCCGCTGACGGCCTATCTGCGAACCCCGGCCAGACTGGCGCGGGATTTCAAGGACTCCCGCTGGAAAATCGGATTTCTGCGGCGGCTTTTGCGCCTGCCGCTGCCCTATGACGCGGTGTACAGCCTGCTCAAAGGCGGCTCTGCCCCGGGAAAGGATGGATGAAGACTGTGGCGTGTGTCAGTGTCATCATGCCGGTCTATAACGCGGCGGCCCACCTGGAAGCTGCCGTGCAGAGCGTGCTGTGCCAGACCCTGGGCGACCTGGAGCTGATCCTGGTGGACGACGGGTCCACCGACGGAAGCGCCGCCCTGTGTGATGCCGCCGAGTCCGATCCCCGGGTGCGGGCGGTGCATCAGGCAAACGCCGGCATCTGTGCGGCGCGCAACCGCGGGCTGGAACTGGCGGCAGGGGAGTACGTCACTTTCTGCGACGACGACGACGCCTTCCTGCCCGACTTTCTGGAAACTGCTCTCAATGCCGCAAGGGAGAATGCTGCCGACCTCGTGCGGATGGATTTCCGCCTGTTTCGCAGCGACGCCGCCGGGCGGGAGTTTGAACTCTGCCACCCGGCCGGACAGCCCTGCTGCCTGGTTTTGAAAGACAATCCCCGGGATTACGGTCTCTTTCTCCGCATGGCGGGGCCGCTGTTTGTCTGGAATGCCCTTTACCGCCGGGAAGCGCTGGCGGATCTCCGCTTTGATACCCGGTGCCGCCGGGGCGTGGAGGACTTTGTGTTCAATGCGCAGTTCCATGCCCGTATGGAGCGGGCGGTGCTGCTGCCCCAGGTCGCCTGTCTGCACTATGAGCGGGCGCAGGGCAGTACCTCGGCCTGCTTTTCCCGGGAGGCGGTGGAGGCCCGGGTGGAAGCCGCGTCCTTGTGGGCGCAGGCGGAAGCCGATGCCCTGAAACGCTGGTGCACGCCCCAAACCCTTGCCCCGGTGCGCAGCGAGCGCCGGGCTGAGATCGTCACGTTTCTGATGCACCAGCTGCGGGATGCTCATGCCCCGCACCCGGTCCGGCGGGCCTGCTGGCGGACGCTGCGCGCTGCCCTGGACGACGCCCTGCCGTCCAAAACATTTGACTTTTTGCGTGTGGAAGGGCAAAATAAGAAGCAGATACTTGCACTGTTTTTGTATGAGGTGCATCTGCAGGGATTGTACCAATGGTTCCCAAACAGGGAGGATAAACAATGAAAACGATTCTTGTGACCGGCGCGGGCGGCTATATCGGCCGCCACGTTGTCAAGGAAGCTCTGGACCGGGGCTACAAGGTCATTGCTTCCGATTTTTCCTTCAAAGGCGTGGACGAGCGGGCGCAGTTCTGCGACGTGCCGATTTTCAGCGGCAGCCGGGACATCTACCGCCAGCTGGGGGAGCCCGACGTGCTGATCCATATGGCCTGGCGCGACGGCTTTATCCATAACGCTTCCTCTCATATGAAGGACCTGTCCAACCATGTGATCTTCCTCAACAACATGGCCAAGGGCGGGCTGCCTGCGCTGACCGTCATGGGCACCATGCACGAGATCGGCTACTGGGAGGGCGCCATCGACGAGAACACCCCCTGCAATCCCCAGAGCCAGTACGGCATCGCAAAAAATGCCCTGCGCCAGAGCCTGATGCTCTCCCTCAAGGACACGCCCTGCCATCTGCACTGGCTGCGCGCTTATTACATCACCGGCGACGAAGCCCACGGCAGCTCCATCTTTGCCAAGATCACCCAGGCGGAGCAGGACGGCAAAAAGACCTTCCCCTTCACCAGCGGGAAAAATCTGTATGATTTCATCGACATCCATGACCTGGCCCGCATGATCGTGCTGGCCAGCGTCCAGGACAAGGTGGACGGCATTATCAACGTCTGCACCGGCAAACCCATGTCCCTGGCCGACCGGGTGGAGCAGTTTTTGCGGGATAAGGGCTACCATATCCGCCTGGATTACGGTGCCTTCCCGGACCGTCCCTATGACAGCCCCGGCGTCTGGGGCGATCCCTCCCGCATCGAAAGCATCCTGAAAGATGCACAGACCAACGAGGAGACTGTATGAAACGACTGGGTATCTTCTTTTTCTATGAGAAAAACGGCTATGTGGACGCTTTCTTGACCTATTACCTGGCGGACCTGTGCAAAAACCTGTCCGAGCTGGTGGTGGTCGTCAACGGCAAGCTCAGCGATCAGGGCCGGGCGGAATTTGAAAAGTTCACCTCCAACATTATCGTGCGGGAGAACAAGGGCCTGGACGTCTGGGCATACAAGACTGCCATTGACTCCTACGGCTGGGAAAAGCTGTCGGAGTTTGACGAGGTGGTCATGACCAACTCCACCCTGATGGGGCCGGTGCGTCCTCTGGCCGAAATGTTCGACGAGATGGCAAAGAACCCGGACCTGGATTTCTGGGGCCTGACCGTCCACCATGGTGCCGAGGGCAACCCCTTCAAGGGCAAGCACATCTACGATCATCTGCCGGTGCACATTCAGTCCCATTTTATCGTCTACCGCAAAAAGTTCATCCAGAGTCCGGAACTGCAGAATTACTGGGATACCATGCCCATGATCCAGGGGTACATGGACTCGGTGCAGCGGTATGAGTCGGTGTTTACCAAAATGTTTGCCGACAAGGGATTCCAGTGGGACGTCTATGTCAAGACCGACGACCTCAAAGCCTTTACCGACTATCCCTTGCTGGTCTGCCCGGTGCGGCTGCTGCGGGACAAGAAGTGCCCGCTGTTCAAGCGCCGCAGCTTCATGCACGAGTTTGAGGCCTACCTCAACGATACGGCAGGGGAGCCCGCCAAGGAACTGTACGACTACCTGCGGGACGAGACCGATTACCCCCTGGAACTGCTGTGGCGGAACATGATCCGCACCATGCATCCCTTTGACTTCACCCGGGATCTTGCCCTGACCCGCATCATCCCCGAGCGCCTGCAGGACCCCGCCTGCGCCGAGCAGGTGTGCAAGACCCGCCGCATCGCTCTGGCCATGCATCTGTTCTTCACCGACATGCTGCCCCAGAGCAAGGCATTTGCCGCCAAGATGCCCCCCGAGACCGACGTCTTTGTCTCCACCAATACCGAGGAGAAAAAGGCGGCCATCGAAGCCTGCTTTGCCGATCTGCCGGTGCACAGCGTCACTGTCAAGGTGGTGGAAAACCGCGGCCGGGACGTGGCGGCATTCCTGTGCGACCTTGCCCCGGAACTCAAGGGGTACGATTACGCCTGCTTCATGCACGACAAAAAGGCGATCCAGACCAAGCCCGGCAGCGTGGGCGCCAGCTTCGGCTATGTCTGCAACGAGAACATCTGCCGCAGCAAAGACCACGTCCTCAACGTTCTGACCGAGTTTGAGAAGGACCCCTTCCTGGGCATCCTCTGCCCGCCGTTCCCCACCCATGGCGCATACTTCCTGAATATGTGCTCCAGCGGCTGGGGCCCCAACTTCGACAACACCAAGGCGCTGATGAAAAAGCTGGGCATCGACGTGCCCATCTCGGGGGAGAAGGCTCCCATCGCGCCCTTTGGCAGTGTGTTCTGGTTCCGGGTCAAGGCGCTGCAGCCGCTGTTTGACCGCGACTGGCACCACGACGATTTCCCGCCCGAGCCTCTGGCTCCGGACGGCACCATCAGCCATGCGGTGGAGCGCATCTATCCCTTTGTGGCCCAGGGGGCGGGGTATTATCCCGCCATTGTTATGAGCTCGGTGTTTGCGGTGCAGCGGGGCGATAGCATGCAGGCCTATGCCACCGGCATGATCCGGCCGCTGGCCCGCATCATGGACTGCACGACGTTCTGGGGCGCATCCCGCGCCATTTCCATCTTTGCGGCAAAGCGGCATTTTGGCCTTAAGGTCTACGGACCCTATTCCAACAGCAGACGCCGCCGCGCCCGCAACTGGCTGCGCGACCGCGTGCCGGAATCTACCTACAACAAGATGATGGGCGTCAAGCGCGCGGTGTTCGGCCCTCATCTGGACAGCTACGAGGACTGACGTCGGACAGGGGGAAAGCAGATGCCCGGACGTTTTGTCATCTATTTCCATTATGATCCAGGCGGGCAGGCGGATAACGCCTGCCTGTTTGCCGTGCATGCCATGCGGGAAGAAAGCCGCGGCCTGCTGTTTGTCACAAACGGCAGACTGAACGATGCCTCCCGGGCGGCGGTGCAGGCACTGGATGTTCAGCTGCTGGAACGGGAGAACGCCGGCTTTGACGTGGGTGCCTACCGTGACGCCCTGATGCTTTTGAAAAAGCAGGGGCTGAAGGAGATCGACGAGCTGATCCTCATGAACTACACCCTGGCGGGGCCGGTCACGCCCCTCCAGTCGCTGCTTGCCAAAATGGACGCCCGCCCCGAGCTGGATTTCTGGGGCCTGACCCGCCACTATGCCATGAAAAGCCGCCGCTTCAAAACGCAGTATGGGGAAGTGCCGGAGCACATCCAGTCCCATTTTATTGCGGTGCGGCCCCGGCTGCTGAACTCGGAGGCGTTCTGGACCTACTGGGAGACGATGTCTCTGCCCCAAAGCTACGAACAGTCGGTGGCCGGGCATGAAGCCCGCTTCACCCGTCACTTCGCTGATCTGGGCTACTGCTGGGACACCGCGGTGGATACCGGGGACCTGCGGGATATTTTCGTCAACCCCATCATGGCATGCCCGCAGGAGCTGGCTGCCCGGCGGGGCTGTCCCTTTTTCAAGCGCCGCAGCTTTTTCACGCCCTACGCCGACGAATTGCGCCGCACCGACGGCACTGCCGCCGCCGAACTGTATCACTGGCTCAAAACGTCCACCGACTATCCGGTGGATGATCTGATCCGCGCCCTGCTGCGCACCCAGCCCCTTGCGCCCATGGCGCAGAACCTGCACTGGAACGCGGTTCTGCCGCAGAATGGGCCAGCGGCGGTCAATGCGCAACCGGTGCGCCTGGCGACCTGGTGTCCGGGAAAACCTGCTCCCGCCATCGCTCCCGGGGAGATCCTCTGCCTGTACCGCCCGCCTGACGGGCAAGCCCAGACACCGGAGGACTGGTATGCCCGCCGTATGGCCCGTACCCTTGCCGAGGACGAAACCCTCCGCAATGCTGCGGGGGCCGTGTTGGCCGCCCACCCGCTGGCGGGCATTGCCGCCCCGGCAGTGCCTGCCTTTGGTCCGGCACAGCTGCAACGGGCAGGGGAGTGGCAGGCGGTTTTGCCTGCTCTCCGTGCCGAGGCGGCCCGCCTGGGCTGGCAGACTCCCATCGACGCCCAGCCTTTACCGGTGCCTTATGGGGACTGTGTGTTCCTGCGGGGGGATGCGTTCCCCCAGGGGCTGCCGCCGCTGGACGGCCCGGCGGGATGGTGGCTGCTGCCGCTGGCAGCCCAGCAGGCAGGCTACGGCTGCCTGACGCTGTACACCGACACGCAGACGCATGCTATCCCGGACCAGCTGGACTGCACCTTTGCCGCCCGCCGGGATGCCAAAGAGACTGCCAAGGACCTGGCCCGCATCCTGCGCCGCCGCCTGCGCAGCAAACACTAACAAAGGAAAAGGGGACTGCCCGATGTCCAAGCGCCCGCGCCTGTTTTATCTTGATCTGGTCCGCACTCTCGCGCTGATCTGTATTCTTATCATTCATTTCAACGCCACTGTCACCGGGTATTTTACGCTGCCCCACAAGCTGTTCACCAGCACGCTGCCGGGGGGCATTTACCTGGGAGATTTCGGCTCGTCGCTGTTTTTCATCGTGTCGGGAGCAGCCCTTGCCTACACGGCAAAGGAACCGTTCTCCGCGTCAGCTTTTTATAAGCGGCGCGCCCATGCCGTCTATCCCATGTTTTGGCTGGCGTGGTGCATCTGCTTTTCTATCCGCTTCGTCACCCAGCCGGGGTACTATGCCGCCGCCAAGACCCCCGCGCTGATTCTGTCCGTCCTGGGCCTTGACAACTTTGCCGTGGCGGCGGGCTGGGTCCATACCGACTTTGCCTGTGTGGGCGAGTGGTTCCTGGGCAGCATCCTGTTTTTGTACCTGCTGTTCCCGCTGCTCTATGCGGGCATGCGCAAAAACAAGGCAATCACCTGGGCGGTGACGCTGGTGCTGGCCCTGGGGCTGCATTTCTCGGGGCTGGACGCCCAGCTCATCGGCGTGCATCTGCTGGAATTCCTGTTCGGCATCACCGTGGTGGGGGCCAAGCGCCCCAAATGGCCGGTGGTCATCGCCGCCGCACTGGTCTGGCCGGTGCTCTGGGCGGTCAGCAAGGTCACGGTGTTGGATGCCAAACTGCTCTGCGCCGTTGTCTCGGCAGCGGTGTTTGTGGTGCTGTCCGCCTGGCCCAAAGCAGCTTCCCCCGCGTGGCTGCAGCGCACCTGCGCTTTGGCAGGCAAGTACAGCTACGCCGTCTTTCTGGTGCACCACTTCATCATTTTGCAGATGGTGCGGAAATTTGACCTGGCCGCCCTGACCCGCAGGGATACTGCCCTGCTGTTCGGTGCTTACCTGGTCATCACCGCCGCCGCATCCTGGGGGCTGTATCGCCTGGATGTGCGGGTACGGGCTGCCGCGGGGCGCCTGTTCGCCCGCTGAACGGCTGAATGGCCCGGAATCAGGAAACTTTACCGCCCGATTTTTGTACAAGATCGCTGTACAAAAATCGGGCGGTACGTTATAATGTTTCTATATACTGGCGCGGCGCGGGCAGGTGCCTGCCGCAGCCAAAGTGAAAGGGGCGAATACCATGGAAGAACAGCAATTTTCCGTGACATTGGACAGAGTGGCCGAAGAATCCGGCCTGACAGTCGCTTACACACCCAAAGACCTCAAGGAGATCAAGGTGTACGCCGCAGAGGTCTATCGCCCCGGCATCATGCTGGCGGGATATTACCAGTATTTTGACAGTGCCCGTATCCAGATCATCGGCCTGACCGAGATGTCCTACCTCAATGAGCTGGAACCGGACATCCGCCGCACCCATCTGGAGAAACTGTTCTCCTTCCAGCCCCCGGCCGTGGTCATTTCCCGGGATATGGAACCCTTGCCTGAGATGGTGGAGTTTGCCAAACAGTACGGCGTGGCCCTGCTGCTTTCCTCCGAGATGACCTCTCCGCTGATGAGCAGCATGATCACCACCCTCAACACCGAGCTTGCTCCCCGCATCACCCGCCACGGCGTTCTCGTCGAGGTCTACGGCGAGGGCATCCTCATCATGGGCGACTCCGGCGTCGGCAAAAGTGAGACCGCCATTGAGCTGGTCAAGCGCGGCCACCGCCTGATCGCCGACGACGCGGTGGAACTGCGCCGCGTTTCTTCCCACAAGATCATGGGCTCCGCGCCGGAGAACATCCGCCACTTTATTGAGCTGCGCGGCATCGGCATCATCAACGTCGCCCGCTTGTTCGGTATCGGCTCTGTCAAGAACAGCGTCGAGGTGGAGATCGTGGTGGAACTGGAGCCCTGGGACCGCACCAAAAACTACGACCGCACCGGTCTGGAAACCGACAGCTATGATATTCTGGGCGTCAAAGTCCCCAGCATGCTGATCCCGGTCATGCCCGGCCGTAACCTGGCAGTTATTCTGGAGACTGCCGCCATGAACAACCGTTCCAAGGAGATGGGCTATAACGCGGCCCGTGAACTGCTCAAGCACCTGGGACTGGAAAACGATTTCTAAGCATTGCCGCGCCCGTATCCGCGCAGCCGAAGGAGAGTCACACACTTCATGAATCCGATCATCGCAGACCTGCACACCCATACCCTCAGCGCCACCCATGCCTACCACTCCCTTGAGGAGATGGCAGCCCAGGCCAAACGCCTGGGCTACCGCGCCCTGGCCGTTACCGACCATGCGCCCGCCATGCCGGACTCGCCCCATATCTGGCACTTCCAGAACTTTTCGGCTCTGGACCGTACCATCGGCGGCGTCGTCATGCTCTACGGCGCGGAAGTCAACGTCATGGACATCAACGGCGGTCTGGACCTGCCCCAGAGCCTTCTGGCCGGGATGGACTGGGTGGTGGCATCCATCCACAGCACCTGTGTGCCGGGCCTGCTGACCGAAAAGGAGGCCACCCGTCTCTGGCTTTCGGTGGCGGAAAACCCCGCCATTGACTGCATCGGCCATTCGGAGCAGCAGAACTACCGCTATGACTACAACCTGGTCACCAAAGCTTTTGCGGCCAACCATAAGGTCGTGGAACTCAACGGCAACTCCTTCAACGTGCGCAAGGACGGCATTCCCAATATGCGCGCTCTGGTGCGTGCCTGCCTGAAAAACGACTGCCGCATCGCACTAGATACCGACGCACACAGCACCCGTCAGCTGCGTGAGAACATGCAGCCGCTGGTGACGCTTCTGGAGGAAGTGGACTACCCGTCCGAACTGGTGGTCAATGCTTCCTGCCAGGCTCTTGTGGAAACTTTGAAACTGCACCGCAGAGCTTCTGCGGAGGAAATAGGAGGACTGTTACAATGAGCAAATATACCATTGGTATCGATCTGGGCGGCACCACCATGACGGCGGGCCTTGTGGACGAAAATTACGAGATCGTGGGCAAGATCACCTGGGCGACCCGTCTGCCCCGTCCCGCGCAGGAACTGGAGGAAGCCCTTGCCAAGCTCTGCCGCACCGTCGCCAAGGAGAACAAGGTCCCCTTCGACCAGGTGGCCTATGTGGGCATCGGCACCCCTGGCAGCGTCAACTTCACCACCGGGTTTGTGGGCTACAACACCAACTTCAACTACTATGACTGGAACCTCGGCCCCGATATGGAAAAGCTGCTGGGCTGCAAGGTCTATGTGGAAAACGACGCCAACGCCGCCGCTTTCGGTGAGTACATCGCGGGCGGCGCCAAGGGCTACCGCGACGCGGTCATCATCACCCTGGGCACCGGTATCGGCACCGGCATCATCCTGGGCGGCAAGATCCTGCGCGGCTTCAACTTTGCCGCGGGCGAAATGGGGCATACTGTCATCGTGAAGGATGGCCGCCAGTGCAACTGCGGACGCCGCGGCTGCTGGGAGCGCTATGCTTCCGCCCGCGCCCTGAGCGAGGATACCCGTGAGGCCATGAAGACCGCCCCCGGCAGCGTCATGTGGAAGATCGCCGGCGACCTGGACCATGTCAACGCCAAGACTGCCTTTGACGCGGCGGAGCAGGGCGACGGCCTGGCCAAGCAGGTCATTGACACCTGGGTGGAATATGTGGCCTGCGGCGTTGCCAACGTGGTCAACACCTTCCAGCCGGAAGTCATCTGCATTGGCGGCGGCGTGTCCAACCAGGGCGAAGTCCTGCTGGCCCCCATCCGTGCTTATGTGGAGAAGGAAACGCATAATATCACTACAGGCAAGTGCCCCGCGATCCATGCCTGCGTGCTGCGCAACGATGCAGGCGTCATCGGCGCCGCTGCACTGGCGGATTCGATTTAAGATTACCTGCCGGGAACCTTCCCGGCGGTGAACAAAGGGAGGAAACCTATGGCGGACATGGCGGCCTTTGTGCAGGCACTGCGGGGGCAGCAGATCCCGTTTCTGGAGAGGGAACCCCTCAGCCGGCACACCAGTTTCCGCATCGGAGGCCCGGCGGCAGTGTTCTGCCTGCCGGAGACCCCGGCACAGCTTCTGCGTGCGCTGGAACTCTGCCGGGAACATGACATCCGGCACTATCTTCTGGGCAACGGCTCCAACACATTGTTTGCGGACGAGGGCTTTGACGGTGCGGTCCTTTGCACCGTGGCCCTCAAAGCGCCTGTCACCGTATCCGGTACGACGGTCTGCGCCGCAGCCGGAGCATCTCTGGCGGCGGTCTGCCGTCAGGCACAGCAGGCCGGCCTGACCGGGCTGGAATTTGCCTTCGGTATTCCCGGCACGGTGGGCGGCGCGGTGTATATGAACGCCGGCGCTTACGGCGGCGAACTCAAACAGGTGCTCAGCCGGGTGACCTTCCTGGACAAAAACCTGAACCTGGAAACGCTGCCGGTGGAAGAACTGGCCCTGGGCTACCGAACCAGCCGCTTTGAGACCCACGGCGGCTGCATTCTGGAAGCAGTCTTTACCCTGCAGCCCGGCGACCCTCAGGAAATCGAGGCCCGGATGCAGGAACTCATGGCCCGACGCAAGGAGAAGCAGCCCCTGGAACTGCCTTCCGCGGGCAGCACCTTCAAGCGTCCGGAGGGCGCTTTTGCAGGTCAGCTCATCGAGCAGTGCGGCCTGCGGGGCTTTGCGGTGGGCGGCGCGGCCGTCAGCACCAAACATTGCGGGTTTGTGGTCAATACCGGCGGCGCGACCTGTGCCGACGTGATCCGGCTGACCGATGAAATTCAAAGGATCGTGGAGGAAAAGACCGGCTACCGGCTTTCCAGGGAGATCCGCGTCGTCCGCTGAACCGGGCGGCGCGCACTGCCCGGCCGGAGAAAAGGGAACAGATAAGGCGGGGGAACGGGAATGAAACTTTTGGTTGTGACGGGCCTGTCCGGCGCAGGCAAATCCATGGCGGTCAACGCGCTGGAGGATATCGGCTTTTTCTGCATTGATAACCTTCCGGCGGGGCTGGTGTCCCGGTTGATCGACTTTGCCCAGCAGGGCGAAAACCAGCTCAACCGTGTGGCGGTGGTGCTGGACGTCCGTGGTTTGCGCACGGTGCAGGACGTGGACGCTGCCCTTGCCGCTCTGGATGAGAAAAAGGTGGACTACGAGATCCTGTTTCTGGATGCGTCCGACGCCGTCATCCGCCGCCGCTACAAGGAGACCCGCCGCCAGCACCCCCTGTCCATCAGTGACGGGCTTTCCATCCAGGAGGCCGTCGCCCGGGAACGGCAGGTGCTGCAACCTTTGCGGGATCGTGCCAAGTATGTCATCGACACTTCGCTGCTCTCCGCGGCCCAGAACCGGGAGCGTGTCTGCGGGCTGTTCCTCAACCGGGGACAGAGCGCCATGGCCCTGACCATCATGTCTTTCGGTTTCAAGTACGGTCTGCCCCCGGAGGCGGACATCGTCTTTGACGTGCGCTGCCTGCCCAACCCGTTTTACGTACCCGAACTCAAAAACCAGACCGGCCTGGACCAGGCCGTTGTGGATTATGTGATGGATGCACCCGAATCCCGGGAACTGCTCAAACGCATGGAAAGCCTGCTGGAATACGCCTTGCCCCTCTATGTCAAGGAGGGCAAGAGCCAGCTGGTCATTGCGGTGGGCTGTACGGGCGGCAAACACCGCTCCATCACTTTTGCGCGCCTGCTGGGTGAATTTTGCCAGAAGCAGGGCTACGCCCCGGCGGTCCAGCACCGCGACGCGCGCCGTAACGTTTAAGCGGAGCGGGGCACAACCACCAGACAGGAGGGGAACATCCGTTTGAGCTTTTCTCAGGATGTGAAAAACGAGATCCTGCGCCGCAAGATCCAGCGGCCTTGCTGCACTCAGGCCGCCGCCTATGCGGTGGCCTGCTTCGGCAGATACTTTGACGACCGCGGCGTGGTGCTCCAGACCGAGCATGAAGGCATTGCCGCCCTTGCCCGCAAACTGTACGAGCGCTGCGGCATCGCGGGGACTATCCTGCCCAAGGAGCGTCCTTCCGGCACGGTGTACGAGTTTTCGGTCAAGGACCCGGCCGAGGTGAAAAAGATGCTGGACCTGTTCGGCCATACCGGGCGGGAACCTGCCCTGCGCATCCGTCCCGAGTGCTTTGTCTGCCGGGACTGCGTGTCGCATTTTCTGTCCACGGCTTTTCTGTGCTGCGGCACGGCCACCGACCCGGAAAAGGGTTACACTCTGGAGTTTCTCTCCACCCGGTACCATGTGTCCCGCCAGCTGGAAGCCATCCTGTCCGAGCATGATTTCCGCCCCCACCGTACGCTGCGCAAGGGGGCCAACGTGGTATACATCAAGGCCAGCGACCAGATCGAGGACCTTCTGACCTTTATGGGGGCGGGCGGCGCGGCCATGCGCGTCATGGAACAGCGCATGTACAACGACATGCGCAACCGCACCAACCGCCTTTCCAACTGCGAGACCGCCAATCTGGGCAAGAGCGTTCAGGCGGCGGTCCAGGTGCAGATGGCCATCCGGGCTTTGGAGGAGGCCGGCGCACTGGAGACTTTGCCCGAGCAGCTTCAGGAAACCGCCCGCCTGCGGATGGAATATCCCGACCTGACCCTGGCGCGCCTTGCCGAAAAATTCGACCCGCCGGTGAGTAAGGCGGGGCTTTCCCACCGATTCAAACGCATACAGGAGGCGGCCCGCCGCCTTGAGGCTGCCGGCAGAACCGCCGGACAGCCGGCGGAAAAAGGTTAAGCAATGACGGAAGCAAAAAGACAGTTTACCCATCTGCATGTTCATACCGAGTACAGCCTGCTGGACGGCGCCTGCCGCATCGACAGGCTGTTTGACCATATCAAGAAAATGGGGCAGACGGCCATTGCCATCACCGACCATGGCGTCATGTACGGCTGCGTGCAGTTTTATGACGCGGCGGTGGCGGCGGGCATCAAGCCTATCATTGGCTGCGAGGTCTATGTGGCCACCCGCACCCGCTTTGACAAGGTCAACCGTGTGGACGGCAATAACCATCTGATCCTGCTGTGCAAAAACGATACCGGCTATAAAAACCTCATCAAACTGGTGTCGGCCGGTTTCCTGGAAGGCTTTTACTCCAAGCCCCGGGTGGACAAGCAGCTGCTGGAACAGTACCACGACGGCCTGATCTGCCTGTCCGCCTGTCTGGCAGGGGAGATCCCCCAGGCCATTCTGGCGGGGGATTACCAGAAAGCCAAACAGACGGCCCTGTACTATAACGAACTGTTCGGTCAGGGCAATTATTATATCGAACTGCAGGATCACGGCCTGGAGGAAGACCGGGTCGTCCTGCCCCAGCTCATCCGCCTGGCGCGGGAGACGGGCATCCCTCTGGCCGCCACCAACGACGCCCACTACATCCGCAAAGAGGATGCCAAGATGCAGAGCATCCTTCTGTGCATCCAGACCGGCAAGACCATTGCCGACATCGACCGGATGGAGTTCCAGACCGACGAGTTCTACCTGAAAAGCACCGACGAGATGTATGATCTGTTCTCCATGGCCCCCGATGCCTGCGAGAACACCAACCGCATCGCCGATATGTGTGACTTCCACTTTGAGTACGGCCAGACCAAGCTGCCCTACTTCAAAGCGCCCGACGGCATGGAAAACCAGGAATACTTTGAAAAGCTCTGCCGGGAAGGCCTGGAACGCCGTTATCCCGGCAAAGTCACCGACGAGCTGCGGGAACGCCTGGAATATGAGATCAACGTCATCAAGACGATGGGCTACACCAACTACTATCTCATCGTCTATGACTTCATCAACTACGCCAAGAGCAAAGGCATTCCGGTAGGCCCGGGACGCGGCTCCGGTGCGGGCAGCCTGGCGGCATACAGCGTGGGCATCACCGACATCGATCCCATCCGCTACAACCTGATCTTCGAGCGGTTCTTGAACCCCGAGCGCGTCTCCATGCCCGACTTTGACGTGGACTTCTGCTACGAGCGCCGCCAGGAGGTCATCGACTACGTCAACGAAAAGTACGGCCGGGATCATGTGGCCCAGATCGTGACCTTCGGCACCATGGCGGCCCGCAATGCGGTGCGCGACGTGGGCCGTGTCATGGGCCTGCCCTATCAGGACGTGGACAAGGTGGCCAAGCTCATCCCCATGGAGCTGAAAATGACCCTCCATCACGCCCTGGAGGTCTCGCCCGACCTGAAAAAGCTCTACGATACCGACGAAAAGATCCACGAACTGATCGACACCGCCATCGCCGTGGAAGGCATGCCCCGCCATGCGTCCACCCACGCGGCGGGCGTCGTCATTACCCGGGACGCTGCCACCGAGTATGTGCCTTTGGCTACCAACGACGGTCTGCCCGTCACCCAGTTCAACATGACCGAGATCGAGCGCCTGGGCTTGCTCAAAATGGACTTTCTGGGCCTGCGCACCCTGACGGTCATCCATGACACCGAGGTGGCGGTCCAGCGCCGGGAACCGGACTTTGCCATGGCAAAGATCGACTACGACGACCAGCCCACCTACGCCATGCTGACCAACGGCGAGACCGAGGGCGTGTTCCAGCTGGAATCCACCGGCATGCGCCAGGTTCTTATGGGCCTGCGCCCCCGCAACCTGGAAGATGTCATCGCCCTGATCTCCCTCTACCGCCCCGGCCCCATGGATTCCATCCCCACCTACCTGCGCAACCGCCGGGAACCGGACAAGATCAGCTACAAAACGCCCCAGCTGGCGCACATCCTGGACGTCACCAACGGCTGTATCGTCTACCAGGAACAGGTCATGCAGATCTGCCGGGAACTGGCAGGCTTCAGCTACGGCCAGGCGGATAACGTCCGCCGCGCCATGAGCAAGAAAAAGCACAAGGTCATGGAGGCCGAGCGCGACCATTTTGTCCACGGCTGCACCGACCCCGGCCACGAATGTCCCGGCTGCGTCAATAACGGCATTTCGGAGCAGGCTGCCAATGAGATCTACGACGACATGAGCAGCTTTGCCTCCTACGCCTTCAACAAATCCCACGCGGCCTGCTACGCCTACGTGGCCTTCCAGACCGCCTATCTCAAATGCCACTATCCCAGGGAGTTCATGGCCGCCCTGCTGACCAGCGTGCTGGACAACACCTCCAAGGTCATCGAATACTCCACCGAGTGCCAGCGCCTGGGCATCAAGGTTCTGCCGCCGGACATCAACGTCTCCCGCGGCGGCTTTACCGTGGACGGCGACGCCATCCGCTTCGGCCTCAACGCAGTGAAAAACGTGGGCCGCAACCTCATCGAGGCGGTCGTCGCCAAGCGGGAAGAGCGGCCGTTCCGTGGCCTGTACGACTTCTGCAAGCGTCTGCACGGCAACGAACTCAACCGCCGCGCGGTGGAGAGCCTGATCCGTGCCGGTGCCTTCGATGGATTGGAACCCTCCCGGCGGGGCATGCTGGAAAGTGTGGAACCTATCCTCAAGAGCATTGAGAATGAGCAGCGGCATAACCTGGAAGGGCAGATGGACCTGTTCAGCGTCATGGCAGGGGAGAGCAGTCCCCAGAATGACGACTACAAAGTCCCGCCCATGGTAGAGTACACCACTGCCGAGCTTCTCCAGATGGAGAAGGACGTCTCCGGCCTGTACCTGTCCGGCCATCCGCTGGATGCCTACCGGGAGCAGATCGGCAAGATCTCCACCTGCACCGTCTCCCAGCTCTGCGGCGAGGACGCCAAAAACTTTGACAACCAGCATGTGACCATCCTGTGCACGGTGGTCAAGAATAAGGTCATGACCACCCGTTCCAACACCCTTATGGCCTTTACCACCATCGAGGACCTGACCGGCACCATGGAAATGCTGGTGTTCCCCAAAGTGTTTGCCGAGTGCCGTGCCTACCTGCAGGAGAACGCGGTCATTGTCACCAGCGGCCGCGTTTCTTACAAGGAGGACGAGGGCACCCGCCTTCTGGTGGAAGGGGTACGTCCCATCGACGGTTATGACGCGGACCATTCCTTCGGAGAAAACCGCGTTGCCGCCCATGAACAGGCCCGCCAGGCGGAGCGCAAAGTCACAAGCCTGTGGCTGCTGGTGCCGTCCATGCAGAGCAAGGAAATGCACGCGGTGGAAAATCTGCTGCGCAACATTTTCGACGGTCCAACGCCGGTGTACTTCAAATTTGAGGATACCGGCCAAAGAATGCGTGCTCCCCAGAGCATGTGGGCGCACGATCACCCTTATTTACGCGCAGAATTGGAGCGGATTTTGGGCAAAGATCACGTAAAAGAGCAGACTGCAAAATAAATCCATGACTTTTGCAAGAATCGTCCATAATCTGTATTGCCGAGCTGTGGTATAATGAGGTTGTGAAAAATTTGATTTATTGTTTCCTGAAATGGAGGGGCAACTCTTATGGCAAAGGAAATTAAAACTATTGGCGTTTTGACCAGCGGCGGCGACGCTCCCGGTATGAACGCGGCGGTCCGTGCAATCGTGCGTACCGGCATCACCAAAGGTTACCGCATGATGGGCATTCAGCGCGGTTACAACGGCCTCATCAACGGCGAGTGCTACGAGATGAACGTCCGCAGCGTTTCCGAGATCATCCATCGCGGCGGCACCATCCTGTATACCGCACGTTGCCTCGAATTCAAGACCCAGGCCGGCCAGGCCAAGGCCCTTGCCCGCTGCAAGGAGCTGGGCATCGACGCGCTGGTCGTCATCGGCGGCGACGGCTCCTTCATGGGCGCCCGTGCGCTGGCCAACCAGGGCATTCCCTGCGTGGGCATCCCCGGCACCATCGATAACGACATCGCCTGCAGCGAGTACACCATCGGCTACGACACCGCCATGAACACCGCGGTGGAAGCCATCGATAAACTGCGCGACACCACCCAGAGCCACGACCGCTGCAGTGTCGTCGAGGTCATGGGCCATCACGCCGGTTACATCGCCCTCAACGTCGGCATTGCCACCGGCGCGCTGGCGGTCCTGCTGCCGGAGCGTCCCTTTGACTTCGAGCGTGACATTCTGTCCCGTATGCGTCAGACCCAGGTCACCGGCAAAAAGCACTTCATCATCATCGTTTCCGAGGGTGTCATCAGCGCTCAGGAACTGGCCAACCAGATCCAGGCTGCCACGGGTGTCGATTCCCGTGCTACCGTTCTGGGCCATATCCAGCGCGGCGGCTCTCCTACGGTCCGCGACCGCGTCAACGCTTCTCTCATGGGCTATCACGCCATCGACCTGCTGGATAAGGGCGTTTACAACCGCGTTGTTGCCATGTCCGGCGACAAGATCGTCGACTACGATGTCAACGTCGCTCTGTCCATGCACAAGACCATCGATATGGATATGCTGGAAGTGGCAAACTCCATCTCCATCTGATCGTACAGACAAACATATCACGCCGGAGAAGGCATGCTGCCTTCCCCGGCGTTTTTGCATGTGCCCCGACAGGTGCAGGAAAGAGGAGAGGCCGGAGGGCGACAAAACATTTTGATTGCCCCGCCCGCATCCCACAGAGCGAAAAAGCTTCAAAGTCTTTCCGCAAGTCAGGACCCCCGGCTAAGCCGGGGGCTTGAGTAAGCCCTGGAAGGGCATAATACAGACAACGCCCCTCAAGGGGCCACGAAAGGGTCGGCCAACTGCATTGCTGACTCATGGCGGCCCCTTAAGGGGCTTTCTTATGCCTTGATGTT